>NZ_VULS01000002.1:0-530818 GCF_009696625.1 Arthrobacter sp. BL-252-APC-1A
GAAGGTTTGATTGACACTTTGCCTGTGAGGATTTGATCCTTGCGGGTGGAAGGATGTTCATCATGCCCAAAGCCTTTCCCGAAGAGTTCCGACGCGATGTCGTCGCGGTCGCCCGCAAGGGCGAAGCACCCATTACCCAGATCGCTAAGGACTTCGGTGTCTCACCGGCAGCCCTTCACCGCTGGATGAAGATCGCCGACAAAGAGGACGGCGTGAAATCCGGCGTCGTGTCCGATGACTCCGCGAAGCTGCGGGAGGCCAACAGGCGCATCCGGCTCCTGGAGCAGGAAGCCGAAGTAATGCGCCGTGCCGTGGCCTATCTGTCCCGGGATATCAATCCAAAAAAATGATGTACCCGCTGGTCCGTGAGCTGGCTGCCAGGGATGCCTCGATCAGGGTTCCCGTGGCAGTGTCCTGCCGGGTATTGAATTTCTCCAGACAGGCCTACTACCAGTGGGTCGCCAATCCTGTCCCGTCCCGGGACTGGGAAGAAGCGCACCTGATCAACGCCGCCATTGATCACCACCGCGATGATCCTGCCTTCGGGTACCGGTTCATCGCCGATGAGATCAACGCCGGCCCCGGCCCTACGGTCAGCGAACGCAGGATCTGGCGGCTGTGCTCCGAGAACGGCATCCTCTCCGTGATTCATCGCCGGCGCCGGTCAGGCCTCAAGGCCGGCCCTCCGGTCCACGATGACCTCATCGAGCGGGACTTCAGCGCCACGGCACCGAACCGGAAATGGCTCACGGACATCACCGAGCACCACACCGGGGAGGGAAAGCTCTACCTGTGCGCCATTAAGGACCTTCATTCAAACCGCATCGTCGGGTATTCGATGGACGGGCGGATGAAAGCTTCCCTGGCCGTTGCCGCACTGGACCATGCCGTGGCGTTGAGGAAACCGGCGGGCACTGTGGTCCATAGCGATCGCGGGTCCCAGTTCAGATCCCGCAAGTTCGTCCTAGCCCTGAACACCTACGGCCTGAGCGGATCGATGGGCCGGGTAGGGGCATGCGGTGACAATGCTGCGATGGAATCGTTCTTCTCCCTGCTTCAAAAGAACGTCCTGAACCGGAAACGATGGGAAACCCGGGCCGAACTCAGGCTCGCCATCACAACCTGGATCGAGCGCAGCTACCACCGAAAACGCCGCCAACGTGCCCTCGGACGGCTGACACCCATCGAATTTGAGACAATAAAAAACGCGGCCTCAGCCGCGTAAAAAATTATCAACCCCAGCTGTCAACGAAACCTTCAGCAGTCCCGTATTCCTCGTTCTCTCCGACGGTGCTGCGCAGCAGCTGGCACACGTAATCCGCTTCCCAGGATTCTGGCCGGCCTTGCAGGAGTGCTTCTATCCCGCCAACGTTGGCCGCGACGGAAGCGAGGATCCGGGAAAGAGTGCCAGCGAAATTTGTCGGCACTGAGTGTTCGTTGGCGGTGCCGGCGCCAATGATGCGCTGGCCGCGGGCAGCTGCGGTGAGTGCGGTGATGGCTTCGTCTACCGGGTCGGGTTCAGGGGCATTCTTCTCCAGCAGGGTTGGGGTCATTGCTGTTCCTCTCGGATGCTGACGGGTGTTCCTGGGGTGATGCCTTTCAGTGCGTCTGCCGGTACTTCCAGAAGGGCGTCGACTGCTCCCGGTGATTTCCATCGGGGGCAGAGACTCTGGCGGTTTTCCGTGCAGGGGTCCAGCGTACTGATCTGCAGAACCTGTCCGTCGGCTATCCAAGCTATGTCGATGGGGATTTCCATTCCGGCCATCCACACCTCTCGTTCTTTGCCCGGCTCGAAGGTAATGAGCATTCCTGTGCCGGGTGGAAGGTTTTGCCGGCCACTGAGCCCTGCGCTTTGCTGCTCGGGTGTGACTGCGACTTCAACCTGAAACTCCCGCTCCTCCCCCACGGTGACGGTTGCTGCCTACGGCGCAGCATCGCTGGCACATCCTGCCAGGGTGATGACCGCCAGGACCTGCACAATGAGTCCCCGAGCGATGCGCAGCTCCTTTCCGGAGCTGGGGGTGAAATGGCAGGAGCGGGAACCGCACCACACGGTCCCCGCTCCTCTTTCTGTCCTCCGCAACCAACGAAGGAAATTTCTGTTCACGCCCGTCCTTCTTCTTGACGGGTCCGGCGCCCGGGACGCAGCGCACCGGCTTTCACCGGGACCCACTTCCTGCCGTTGTTGTGCTTTCGCTGCAGCCGGCGCACTTCCCGCAACACCGCGCCCTCAATGAGCTCTGAGACTGACCGGTAGCCTTCCGCTCCGCCGGCTGCCAGGAAAGCGGCTCTGACCTGATCCGCGTCTTGTTCTGTGAAATACGGGGTGAATGACGCAGGTTTTCTTTGGCTCATCGGGTTCCCTGGTCCATGGTCTTCATTCCAGCACCTGGATCCTGAGGTTCTCGGCCGCAGCAGCCCACTCCAGGAAAGGGGCTCCCGTTCGTTCTGTGGGGTCCTCGCTGCGGTACAGGAATTCGTCCCTGATGCGTTCGAGTGCGGTGGAGAGTACGAACACGTCATGCTCTCCACCGAGCTCTAGTTTCTTGCCTGGCATTTTTCTCTCTACTCCACGGGTGTGAGGTAGGGGTTTCCGCTCTGTTGTTCGGGCTGTGAGGGGCGTTTGGCCGGCTGCACGGGGCCGTATTTGAGGGACGCTCCGATTTCTTCGACGTCGAGTTCGATGGTGGTTCGGTTCTCGCCGTCCTTGGTTTCGAACCGCCGGGATTTCAGTGTTCCTTCGGCTATGACCCTGCTTCCCTTGGTGAGGGATTCCGCGATGTATTCGGCTGTTTCGCGCCATACGGTGCAGCGGATGAAGAGTGTTTCTCCGTCCTTCCATTCATTGCTTTGGCGGTCCAGGATCCTCGGTGTTGAAGCGATGGTGAAGTTGGCGACCGGGACGCCGCTGGGGGTGAAGCGCAGTTCGGGATCCGAGGTGAGGTTTCCGGTGATGGTGGTGGTGGGTTCGCCTGCCATGGTGATCAGCTTCCTTCGTGGGTGATAGATGGGAGTGCTGCTTTTTATGGGTTAGGTGCTGGGGGTTTCCAGGGCGATGACCTGGTTGATCTTGTCCGGGTTCAGTCCTGACCAGTGATCTTCGGATCCGTCCCGTTCGTAGACGACGACGGGTGCCTGGACGTACCCGAGTTCTTCGGTGATGTATTCCAGTGCTGCGGGGGTGGCGGTGATATCGACTACCTGGGGATCAAGCCCGGCGTTCTTGAACCTTCCGATGGTGAGCTTGCAGGGTCCACAACCGGGCTTCGTGTAGACGGTGATAGTCATGGCACTCATTCCTCAGGTTTCGTAGTCGTTTTAGTCAGAGTCCGTGCTGTTGGTGATGCTTCTATTTTCCCATTTATTCATCTGAATAATAAGGGGTTTTGGCCCTAAATCTAGGGGTTTTCTACCTGTATATCGCTGGAACGTGCGAGTAGTTTCGGGACCAGTTTCGCTGGGTTGGGCCAGGCCAGCCCTGGTTCGTTCTCTGATTAGTTCGCGTTCCATTTCCGCCACGGAGGCGATGATGTTGAACATCAGCCGGCCGGATGGGGTGGTCGTATCGATCCCTTCTGTAAGGGACCGGAAGGCAACTCCCCGTTCGTGCAGCGAATCCAGCAGTTCTACCAGTCCGCGCACGGTCCTGCCGAGACGGTCGAGCTTGGTAACGACGAGTGTGTTTCCGGGCTGGAGTGCCCTCAGGCAGGCTTCCAGTTCTGGTCTGGCCATGGTGGCTCCGGAGCGGCCGTGGTCGGAGTAAATTTCGTAGCACCCTGCCTGGCGCAGCTGCTGCTGCTGGGATTCCAGGCTCTGTTCAGTCGTTGAGACGCGGGCGTCGACGGAGACCGCGGTGCGCGGCAGCCACATCCGCAGGGCTTTTCGGAACGCTGCTGAGGGGTCGAAAGATGGTGGTGGCAGCATCGGGGCGCGGGGAAGTAGGCTCGATCAAGGCTCGTAGCTCCTGACTCTTGATGAATGCGTAGAGAACATCCATCACAGCAGGGCTACGAGCCCTTTAGCTTTCAAGACACGGAACCTGTTTCACCATCAACCGCGAAGAGCCGCTTTGTCTGCTGTCATCGCCAGCGGCATCAGCGGGGCTGCCGCGTCAGAGACGAGCGAGGTGTGTCCAAAGCTCCTTACGTTTATGTAGGGGTGTACAACGGGAATGCGATTGCTCCGATTGCTGGATACACTGGAACACCCCAGGTCGGAAACTCAGTTTGCTACACCGGTACACAATCCGGGCAGGTGTGCAGCAACACTGTTACGCGGGTTAATCAGTACATTTGCTATTCGTACATTCCTGCTCAGTGCTACGGGGGCTTAACCGTAACCGAACAGAGCAACGGCGTTCCAGCTGCTGGGAACGGTGACAGCGGAGGGCCGGTAATATCCGCAATAGGTGGCGTTATCCGCTAACGTCCTAGTCGTTGCCCATGGCATCCAATTGTGCCCGCGCCCGTAGCCGGTCTTGCAAGCCGGCGGCGAGGAGAATTTCGACGATTTTCTCCGGACCGCCCAGCTCCAACAGCACGTTGGTGGCTTTCTGATGCCCGTCGCCCGCGGTGTAGATACTCTCCTCGACTGTCTCGTTCAGGGTGGGTGAAGAACGGAAGTCAAGGGGACCGTTGGCTATGGCCTCGCGCTGAAGCTGCTCGTTCGATTCAACATGGCGCGAGACGGATTCAAACACGTTGAGCTGGTCTTCATCTCTGATCCCCGTGCCCTCGAAGAGCTTGTTGATCTGCTCGATCAGGCCGCCGAAGGTGCCCAGGGTTTTTTCTCTGACGACCCCGGAGCCCACAGCTGTGATCCCCTTGAGCCCCTTGCCCTCCCCGTCGACCAGCTTCAGGTCCCGGGCTTCCTGCTTTTTCAGGGCGTAGTGGGTGAGCACCACGTCGGAAAGATCCAGGTTGTTGCCGGTGGCGCTGGTCTGCAGTGCCTTGGAGAGCAGCTTGAGGTAGATCGCAAGTTTTTCGATCCGGGTGCTCCCGTAGTCGATGATCTGCGAGAAGAAATCATAGGACTTGTTGAAGGCTCCAGCCGTTTTACGGAACTCCTCCAGCTGCTCCAGCTCCAGCGTGTTGTTTGTGAACACCGCTTTCTTGTGGCGGTCGTGGAACACGTCAATGGCTGGCTGGAGGTGTGACACCAGACCGTTGTGGTTGCGCTGGGCCACCCATTTCGCGGCGACCAGCTCCACTTCCCGGTCATTGTAGATACCTGCGGCGTCCAGCTTCATGATCATGTCGTGAATGACGTCCGGATTGGATGCCTTCACGATGGACGCTTCCTCAAAATAGGTTTGGAAGGCGTCGAGGATGGTGTCCGGATCGTTGGCGAAATCCAGTACGTAGGTCTTGTCCTTGCCCGGGATCACCCTGTTGAGGCGGGAGAGGGTCTGCACGGCGGCGATGCCCGAGAGTTTCTTGTCCACGTACATGCCCACCAGCAGGGGTTGGTCGAACCCGGTTTGGAACTTGTTGGCCACAAGCATGACTTGGTAGTCGTCGCTGCCGAAGGCCTTGGTCAGGCTTCGGCCCTTGAGCCCGGGGTTCATGGTGTATTCGGTAAAGCCGTTGGGTCCGGATTCGGGGTCGGTTACCTCGCCGGAAAAAGCAACCAAGGCAGCCAGCTCCGTTTCATAGCCCTTGAGCTGAAGGTAGTTGTCGATGGCGAGTTTGTAGCGGACCGCTTCCTTGCGTGAGGAGGTCACCACCATGGCTTTGGCACGGCCGGCCAGGTGGTGGGCTACATTTTCGCGGAAGTGCTCCACGATGATTGCGACTTTCTGGGCGATGTTGTGCGGGTGCAGCCTCACCCATTGCATCAGTGCTTTGGTGCCCTGGTCGCGATCCACCTCCTGGGTGGCAGCGTCCTGGTCGGACTGAGCGATTCGGGCTGCCATCTCGTAGGTGGTGTAGTTCTGGAGTACGTCGAGGATGAAACCCTCCTCGATGGCCTGCTTCATTGAATACAGGTCGAAGACCTCCATTGTCCCGTTCTCGTCCGGACGTCCGAAGAGATCGATCGTCTTCGCTTTCGGTGTGGCCGTGAAGGCGAAGAAGGAGAGGTTCATGGTGGCGCCGGCCCTGGCTGCCATTTCGGCGGCCAGAACGTCCTCGGTGGTGATGTCCTCGCCCTCCTCCAACCCCATGGAGGTGAGGACATTCTTCAAAGACTTGGCGGCGTCCCCGGACTGCGACGAATGGGCCTCGTCAGCGATGATCGCGTAGTTGCGCCCGGCCAGGCCCTTGTTCTTGCGAATCTCTTCCATGGCATGGGGGAAGGTCTGCAGGGTCACGCCGATGATCTGCCGGCCTTTGATTAAAGCCTCGGCGAGTTGCTTGGATTTGGAGCCTTCGGAGCCGCGGGTGATCGGAGCGAAGACGCCGGCCACGGTTTCCAGCTGCTCGATGGCCTTTTGCAGCTGGCCGTCCAAAACAGTGCGGTCGCTGATGACGATGACGCCGTCGAAGACCTTGGACCCGTTCTCGCGGTGCAGGGAAGCGAGCCGGTAGGCGGTCCATGCGATTGAGTCGGTCTTCCCGGAGCCGGCCGAGTGCTGGATCAGATAATTGTGCCCGGGTCCTTCGGCCAGAGCGGCGCTGGTCAAGGCGTTGACGGCGCGCCACTGGTGGTACCGCGGGAAGCGGGTGGAAGCCTTGAAGGACTTCTTCCCGGTGATGGGGTGGGTGTCTTCCTCGAAGCGGTAATGAATGAATTTTCCGAGCACCGTCAGCCACGCTTCAGGCTCCAGAAGATCTTCCCAGAAGTAGGCGGTTGGGGAGGTGCCTTCGCGCTCGGCGTTGCCGGCCCCGTTGTTCCTGCCCGCGTTGAAGGGCAGGAACCGCGTTGAAGGTCCCTCCAGCTTCGTTGTCATGTGCACTTCCTGGTTGGACACGACAAAGTGCACCAGTGCCCCGCGCCCGTGACACAGCAGCGGTTCGCCCTTGGGATTGCGGTCCTGCCGGTACTGCTTCAGTGCCGCCTCGGCGTCCTGCGTCAGGTCCGTTTTCAGTTCGACGGTGGCGACAGGGATTCCATTAAGGAAGAGCACCAGATCCAGGGACTTGTTGTTCGCCTGGGAATAATGGACCTGGCGCATCACCCGTAACCTGTTGCGCCCGTAGCGTTCCACAGTGGAAGGGTTCAACCCATCGGCAGGCTTGGGCTGGAACATCCGCAGCGTCGCCGGTGTCACGCCGATCGGCTTCTTCAGGGCGTTCAGCGTACCGCCGCCATTGAATGGGTCCGCGCCCATTACGGACGACAACCGGTCCAGTACCCGGAGCTTGGCCTTGGCCAGCATCGTTGGGTTCAGGTCCGGCTTCAGGACCTTTGCAAGCTCCTCCGGTACGGTGTCCTGCAGCCAGCCGAACACGTCCTCGGGGAAGAGCGCCCGTTCGCGGTCGTAGCCCTCATCGGTGGCGGAATAAAGCCAGCCATGGGCAGCCAAGTGGCTGCAGATGCTGTTCTCGAACTCAATCTCGTTATGCAACGCCAACAGACTCGGCCCCCACCTTGTTAGTTGAAGCCCGCGCCATGCGGTCGCGGACATCAATCTTCCCCGTGACCGCCGCACTGATTACGGCCGCCCGTCGCTCTTTCGACAGCTTGATAGCTTGACGTGCATCGGCGATAGCAGCGTCAATTTCGGCGGTCTCATGGTCGACGAATTCAGCAATGGAACGCTGTTCGTCAATAGGTGGGACCGGGATCAGGAGTGCGCGCAGTTTCTCAGCGGTGAGGTGCATAATCGTTGAACCGTTGCAGATGACTTCGAATACCCCGGAATCCCTAAACACGCGGATCAAATAGCCCAAGTACTTGGTATCTGCTGACCCAAGGGACCTAACGCGGTTTACGGTCTTTTGGAAGCTCCAGCCGTCCATGGCGGAGTCCAAGTAATGCACCGTTCCGACAGAACCGCCCTCTACTACCAAGAGATCTTTGGCCATCAGGTTCAAGCGTTCGGCTTCATAGGAGGTAAAGGCCATTTCATTGACGTCGGATAGATCAAGACCCGCATCTTGAATGTTGCCGGCGCGAACATAGGGGAGCACTCGTGCCCCGACAGGTGTTTCCTTGGCGCCATCGAGCATCTTTCCAAGCACGACCTCAAAGTGGTGCCCTAGTGTTGAGAGCAGCCAGTGCGCCGGAACCTCACCAATCCATGTCACCCCGCTGTCCTTCATAGGAACGCTTGAGTTCAGGCCTTTGGTGACTGCTTGAGCGGTGATTGCTGTGCGGCGCTCTTCCAGAAGGGCGATCAAGTCCTCCTGATCCGAGATGAAGGCATCAATCTCGTCCGTCTCACAGTCGAGATAGTTAGAAATGGCTTCTTGTTCGTGGAGAGCCGGGACACCAATTTTTGCTGAGCCCAGATCTGTTTGGGTCATGCTTGGCAGCGCAGTGCTCGTTACGTAGAAGTCGAACGGGATGCGCGTGGCCCAGTAGTAGAGAAACTTCGGTAGCAATCTGTGAGTATCGATTCGGGTGTAATACATCGTGTCAACAGTCCAAAACTTACCGTTGACATACAACGGCTTGTCAACGGTTCCCTTGCGACCGAAAAGCACCGACTCGCCATCGAATAAGTATTCCGAAGATCGGCGGAACTCACCCCCTGAGCCGATGACCGGATAGCCGCCGTTTTCGACCATCACATGTTTATAATCCGAACCATTGCCAAAGTTTACAAATCGGGATAAACGAACCACGTCCCAATGCGCCGGAATGTGGCCTAGAGATTTAACCCCGCTGTCTTTATACGCCGGATACAGCTTCAAGCTCATGCCTTGACCTGCTCCAGGCGTGAACGGATGCGACCCAGAACTGCATCTAGATCGGCATCGATCACCTCCAACGGGCGAGGCGGTATGTACTCGTAGAAGTGACGGGTGAAGGGGATTTCACACCCGTCTTTGGTTTTGTCTTCGTCAATCCAGGCATCGTCAATGAACGGTTTCACTTCGCGCTCTACGTACGCGTGGATGTCCTCGTTCCAGGGAACGTTTTCAGTGTCGCGCAGATCAGGATCCGGTTCGGCCTTGCCCTTCGCGCCTGTACAGACGTCGGCGGTGTCGTCCCGCTCGGAAAGCCCGGCGACGAGTGCTTTCAAATGGGGTCCGCTCAGGTCGGCTCCCGTGGCCCGGAGCTGCTTCTTCAAGGCTTTGGTGAACTCGTCCCGGTTCTTCCACACCACGCCCGTGTCCATGGTCTCCAGCGCAGTCCGCACGTTGGCCATGGCCTCGGCCGTGAGCTTGCTGAAGGCCTTCACCGCCAGGGCCGCCTCGATACGGTCGGGAGTGGTGGCGAAATTTAGCTTCAGCGGACGTTCTACAGTGATGGTGCGGTAAAGGAAATCTGTGGTGTCGAAAATCTTCGACTGGTCGCTGGCCATGAAGTCTCCGTAGAGCTTCACAATGGCTTGGACGTCCTTGGGGCCGAGCTCATTGCGCTTGGATCCCAGACCCTTGCGCATTTTGCGGAACAGCTTGGATCCATCGACCAGTTGCACCTTGTTTCGTCGCTCAGGCGCTTTTTCCTTGGACAAAACCCAGACGTAGGTGCTGATGCCGGTGTTGTAGAACATGTCGGTCGGCAGGGCGATGATTGCCTCGAGGTAGTCGCGTTCCAGCACCCACTTGCGGATGTTCGATTCGCCGGACCCGGCGCCGCCGGTGAACAGCGGGGAACCGTTCAGGACAATCGCGGCGCGGCCTCCGGCTGAGTATTGTCCGGGTTCCCGCATTTTGGATATCAGGTGCAGCAGGAAGAGCATGGAGCCGTCGGATACCCGCGGCAGGCCGGGGCCGAAGCGGCCCGCGAAGCCCCGTTCGGAGTGTTCCTCGCGGACGGTTTTTTCCTGTTTCTTCCAGTCCACGCCGAAGGGCGGGTTGGAGAGGCAGTAGTTGAACGTGGTGCCGGCGTGCCCGTCGTAGAGCAGGGTGTCGTCATTGACGATGGCGTCCACGGACTGGCCCTTGATGACCATGTCGGCCTTGCAGATCGCGTACGACTGGGCGTTGAGTTCCTGGCCGGCGAGGGTGAGCCGTGCCTTCGGGTTCATGCTGGTGAGATGGTCTTCGGCGACCGAGAGCATGCCGCCGGTGCCGGCGGTCGGGTCGTAGACGGAGCGGACGATGTCACCGTCGCGCAGGGCTTCGTCGTCGTTTTCAAACAGCAGGTCCACCATGAGTTCGATGACTTCGCGGGGGGTGAAGTGTTCACCGGCGGTTTCGTTGGAGGCCTCAGCGAACTTGCGGATGAGTTCCTCAAAGACGTGCCCCATTTGGGCGTTGGAGACCTTCTGGGGATGCAAGTCGACCTCCGCGAAACGCTGCACCACCAGCAGCAGGAGGTTGTTATCTTCAAGTTCCTCGATGCGGTCCTCGATCTTGTACTTCACGAAGATGTCGCGCACGTTCTCTGAGAACGCGTTGATATAGGCGAGAAGGTTCTCACGCAGGTTCTCGGCGTCTCCCACCAAGGTGGCGAGATCGTAGCGGCTGGTGTTGAAGAACGAGTGCTGGTGGCCTGCTCTGCTTTTCAGCAGCACTGGCCGGATCGGGATGCCCTTGGCCTCGGCGTCGGCGACGACTTCGAGCACCTTGGGCTTAGTGTCCGCTAACACGGAGTCCAGGCGCCGCAGGACAGTGAAGGGGAGGATGAAGTCACCGTACTGGTGTGCCTTGAAATTACCCCGTAGAAGGTCGGCGATACCCCATATGAATGATGCGTGGTTGCTCAAGTCGTCCCAGTCCCTCTTCGTGTTACCGCCGGCCCATCACTGTTCTGGTCCGACATGCTTAGCCTCTATTCAACCCTCTTTCCGTGGCGACTGGCTGCACTGTGGGGCCCGTACGGAGAACGGACTCGTCACTGGCTCGGCCTCCGGGGCGTCTGTATGGTTGCCGGGCGGCACATTCCACGGGGACGTCGTGTAACGCGATACCGAGGTCGAAATGCGCCGTCGGCTTAGCTGGAATCGACGCGTTTTCTGGAGCTCCTCTGCCACAATGAATAATCATCGTCCTAACGGACGTCAACAGGGGAGAGGCTGCGCGGTGCCAAGCTACGGATTCAAACTACTCGAAATTCAACTATTTCGGGGCCGGGGACAGAAACCGTTGGACTTTGGGGCGCCCGACGGCGACACGAAGAATCCGGAGACCGCACAGATCACGCTTCCTTACCTGGACCTCCTCCTGAAAGACTTCGCGCCGGTCGATGAGACTGAGGCACCGGAGTCCGAAGAGGGTACCTCGATGGGCGATGCATCGACCGACGAAAAGAGTTCGGAGGACGACGCACAGGCCAATGAGGAGACGGTCGAAACCGTAGCGATGGGATCGGATGACGTCGTGGGAGAAGACCCCGATTCTGGAATACCGGAGGAAGAGGGGCGCAAACAGCTTGCAGTAGTCCGGGTTAAGTCCGCCGTGAGGTATCAGGGTGCGGTGCTTCTGGACACGGTTTACGGAATTGTTGGTGATCACGCTCTGGCTGTTGATCCCGAAGGTAAAAAGGACGACACGGACCTCACCAGCCTCGCCACCACCCGGCATTACCGGGCACTCGTTATCGCCCCCACCAGCGGTAAGAATGGACTGCTGGCCGTAGAGGTGGTCTCACGATCACACGCAGGAGGACGCCTTCCCAGCCGCCTGCATGCCGGCGCAAAAGGACACAATTTCAAGGTGCGAACGTTCGGTGCGATCGCTGACGACGAGTCTGTCCGTAACCTGATGAAGGACGGTCGGATCCGTGAGGTCAACTTGTTCCAGACGTTGCCGAGTTCGGACTCCAGCCAGAGCACGACAATTCCGGCGAAGATCACGTTCACCATCGGGGCGGGCTCAACAGAGGAGACCTCACTCAAAAAGCGACTGACGCACTGGCTCCCCACCAAAGAGAACAAAGCGAAGAAGGACAAGCCCGTCGCGGCGGACGAGGCGAAGGCTCTCGCAAGCTATTTGTGGCCGAAGCTTGCTGAGAGTGCTGCGTTTGAAACTGCTGAGGTAGTCGTCGATGGTATCCAGAGGAAGCGGCTCAAACCTCTAGATATGGCATCAGGGTTCACCTACGATCTTGGTGATGTCAGACCCAACAACGATACTTTCGTTGCAAGTGTGGCAGATGTGGTGAACGACTTAGCGGCCACGAATCAGATCGATCTCGAAAGTGATTGGTCGGCGCCGATCGGTGGCTAAAGAAGGGGCAGGCATGCACAAACCTCGCTGGCTGAGAGTTTTTTCCCGGCTGAACGTATTCGCTCTTCTCGGAGACCAGTTCCGTTACCTGACTGACCTGTCTACAAATCGGCCTGAGTGGATCATCCGTGGACTCGTCGTTTTGCTTGCCCCCGCCGCTTTCACCCTTTCGCTTGTCTTCCATGTTCAGATGCAAACAGTTGGGGACCTTGTCGGCGCCCTGGGGCTTCTTGCTGGCGTGTTCATCTCCGCGTTTGCCTTGGTGTTCTCCATCCGCATCAATCTCTCAGCGAAGCCCAGCAAAGTCCTGGAGCGGAGAACAGCGCGTCTGATTGATGAGAGTGCGCTGACATTGCTCGCAGCTGGCCTTCTGTCTGGAATCGATGCGATCTGGCTCGCGGGAGTTTCCGCCTCGATCCCAGCCGAGGGATACGTCGTGTCCGAGTTTGCGACGGCCGTCACCGTGGGGCTTAGTTCATTGGTCGTGCTCTACTTTCTGCTTTCGATACGGCGTCTCCACAAGCTCTACACCGATACCTTCGTGCCGTTCTGGCGGGTGCAGACAGTCGTCGAAGGTTCTGCAACACGACAGGAAACAAAGGACGCCCGCGGCCAAGCCGCAGAGATCGACGCACGACGCAATAGCTAGGTATCGCGAGTGTCGTACGCGTCTTACATGCCCGTGACCAAGTCTTGGAGATAAACACCCCAGCCACGATCCCTGTGGCGACGAGGCTGAGGGCAGGATCTGCCCACAACTGTAGACAGAGTTGCGGCGGCTGATCCTCAGCCCTTGGACTGCAGCTCAGGTCATGCAACTACTCACCCTTGGACTGCCGCCGAAACGAAACCCGCATCTATTCCCCAGATTCGGTGACAGCACACGATAACTAGTGGCAGCAAGAAGTAGGCCTGACTAGAGGCAGCCAAAGCTTGGCGTCCGGCGGTGACGGTGGGATTCGAACCCAGAGCGCCGGGGTGGATATTTGCCGTCTGGAGCTGGTCAGGATCGCGCCGGCTTGCACCTCCGCAGGCAGCCGGGGAAGGGTGCGTCGAGCAAGCTTTGCCAATTCCTTGCCAAGTGCCTCCTGTAGGGCAAAGCAAAAGACCCCGGTTCCCTTTGTTTACAAGGGAACTGGGGTCTTTCTCATCTGGCGGTGACGGTGGGATTTGAACCCACGCTGTGCCTCATCAAACTGAAATCCCCGGGCAGGTGGCCAGACCGCTCGCGCTCATCCCAGAAGACGTTCCTTGCCCAATCGTCTTGCGTCGGCCTCCGGGGGCGGTGGCCGGCCGGATGGTCGTAGATACTCTCGCTCGCCGGAGACAACCGCATCGATCTCGTCTTGAAGATCAGTACCGGGAACGAATACAGCCATGTACCCCTGGTTCCGCCGGGACGTCCGCACTGCCGGAGGTGGACGAATCGATAGGCGTTGAGGCAAGAAACGTGTCCATCGCCGGTGTTCGCGGACTACATGTGCGAACCGAGTCCGTTGTACCGCTCGCCGCCTAATCCAAGGCGAGCAGTTGTGTCCGAACACGAATGGAGGCGGCTCAGTGCGATGACCGGCCACCCAGCTCACGGAGACACCTGACCTGCGCCACTTGCGCCATTTCTGCCGAACAAAAAGTGGCGCAGGCATCCAAGCGCAGCCCAGGCCTGAATTGGCGGGGATCTGAGGGGGAGCACAGGTGGTTGGAGCTCTGTATTTTAAATATTTTAGAAAATAAAAGTGGCGCACCCTACAGGCCTGTGATCTAGCGGATTTCCTCGACGGCCAGGGTCAGGGCATCGAGGCCGGCGCAGGCTGCGTCGAGCTGGCCGAGCAGGGCGGTGAGCTGAGTGCCGAAGGCTGCTTCAACGCCTGGTAATTGATGCATCGCGGCTTCGCGGAGAATCGGGAGGAGACGGGTCACGGTGGCCTCGATGTTCCGGGTCCGGCCGGACTTGAGCAGGATCCGCCGCAACTGGGACCCGGTCAGGACGGCGGCCTGTGACGGGGTGGGGACGGTTCGGAGCAGGAGCCTGGCGGTCGGGCTGCTTAGATCGGATGTGTGGGGGAAGGCCTTCAGTGCCGAGGGATAGTACTCGCGCAGGACGGAACGGATACGGTTGGCGTGCTGCTGCCGATCCCAGACCGCGTCCTGTTGCGCTCGTGCGAGCACTGCAATGGACTGGACCAGTTCCGAGTCTTGAGGCAGAGGACGGTGGGCGTGGCGGTCCGTGCGCAGGATATTGGCCAGTGCCGCGGCGTCTTGGGTGTCGGATTTCTTCCGGGAGACCGTGTGTCGTTCGCGGTATCGAGCCACGGCCATTGGGTTGATGGCGTAGACGTCCCGGCCGCTGGAGCGCAGCGCCGCGACAAGGAGCCCGCGTGTTGTTTCGATGGCCACCGGAATGCGGTCCTCAATCCGGTCTCCGTGCGTGGAAAGCAGGTCTAGCAGTTCCGCTAGTCCCGCTGCCGATTCTGCGACTCGCTGCGAGGACAGCAAACGGCCCTGTGAATCAACGAGTGCGATGTCGTGGTGTCCCTCTGCCCAGTCGATCCCGCAGAACACTTCCGTCATGTGGTTGTTCCTTCCCCTGTGGTGGTAGCTGCAGAGGACCGTTGTGACCTGGGACGGATGCGACCTAATGGTAGAGCTCGATGGCTCGACATCTGATTGGCATTCTTATCCCTGTCGGATGCTGCCGGGGTCGGGTCTTAATGTGAGAACTCTGGGTTTCGGGTTTCTGGTCGAGACTTTGGCCGGCAGCAAGCCCCCGGGGTCAACCTACGTTCCGTGGGGGTGAGGGAGCCAGAGGGACAATCTTTTTCGACGGCTCATGGCCACGGTAACGGGAAGACCTCATCTGACTCCCTCACCTCCCATTAGGTAACGGGGGGGATCCGTGTTGCGCCACTTTTTGGGAAAATGGCGCACTGACCCGGTCAGATCGAGCGGCGTTAGGGCGCGTCGCAGGTGGTCCAGAGCCCCGGCCCTGGACTACGGCGAAGTCCGAGTACGTGAGGTACTGCTCGAACATCATAGGAACGGCGCCGTCTTCGGGGTACTCCGCGGTCGCGTAGCCCTCGTGGACCATCCGCAGGCCCAGGTCCTGGGTGACACCCCGCGCCGGTGATGACGTAGGCCAGCGTGTCCCCGTCCTCGCCGACGGGGTCCTTCAGCTCGGCTTCGTAGGTGACAGCCACCGGTTCGTCGGCGCGCATCAGTCCTTCGAGGTGTGCGGTCGCTTCATCAGCGCCGCACTCGCCACCGGAAGGGGCGTCAGCGCCGAGCATCCGTACTGTGGGGTTAGGTTCCCTGGTGGGGGCTCTGCTGTTCCTGTGCCACTTGTGCCATTTCTGCCAAAACAAAAGTGGCACAGGCCTCGAAAGGGAGCTCAGGCCTGGATTGGCGGGGGTTAGAGGGAACTCACGGCGGGGTTGGAGCTCTATTTTTAGTTATCTTTCGAGAAAAAATGGCACACCCCTACATGCCTGCGATTCCGGGGTTTTTGTCCCCCAAAAGAGGCCGTGTGCCACTTGTGCCACTTTTTTTGAACTTTCTTCTTAGACGCGCGCACGCGCACACGCGCAACTTCTAACCTCGGAGAAAAGTGGCACAAATGGCACAGAGGCGTTTTATGGCCTGTTTTCGTTGATATACCAACAGAAAACACCGTGCCATTTCTGGGAGGAGAAATGGCACGGGTGGTCGGAGGGCGGGCCTCAGAGGGGCCGGAACGCCTTTTCTTTACTGGGATCGGGGCACTGTGCCACTTCTACCCGGAAGTGGCACAGTGTCTTGGCTCCGCTGGCTCTACGGGCCTCGCCTGGCCCAGATCCCGTCCCTAAGTCACGGCAATATCTGCTGCAGAGCGGCACCAGATCGAAGGTCTTCAGGGGGCTGTCTTACTGTGTTCAACAATGCATATAGATATCCCCGCTGGGGCTCATCGATTTGCTCTCCTGCTCTCCCAGCGTCTCCTCCGGAGTGCTGCGACAGAAAAAAGTGCGAAGAGCGCCGGGGAGGGCACCAGTTCATCGCAGCCCACTCCTCCTGCAGACGGGCGGGCTAGATCACGCCCTCGCGTCCAAAGACTTCCGTGGGACCTCATTCCCCGCGCGCTGCCTCAAGTTCTTCCATGCGTCGACGCGTCGCGGAGATAGAGTCTTGTGCATGGTGAGCTTCCTCCTCAGCCTTGCCCAGCCGCCATTGAAGCAGGCTGAGTTCTCGCCTAAGTTCATCAATTTCTTCATCGATGGCGCCCCTGTCTTGCAACAGTGAAGTGAGCGGCACCTGGAGCACGTCTGCGATCGCGACGGCCTCGTCAAGCCGGACTGCCCGTTCGTGCTTCTCTGCCCTGGCAACAGCGCTGGGATCTATGCTGCGTCCGATCCGGTCGGTGATGAGCGCAGCAAGCGCTGCCTGTGACAAACCAGCCCGCTGCCGCTCCACGGTGAGCCTCCGGGCAAATGTCTCTGTTGCGATCGTCATGGCGTGTCCGTTCTCCGCTCAAAGCTTGTGATCAATACATGATGATTTACTGATATTGCGATATTCACATCGTATCGCTATGCTGGAGGTACGAAAGGTCGCGATAACGCTACAGTCCACACACCAGTTCTCTTGGGTGGCGGTGACCACCGATTCCCGGAACGAAGGACGCATGGGACCCCAGTCAGAGGTCCTAAATGTCCACTTCGACCGCATGCCTCCCGGAGGCCCTGTCCAGCGGAAACGACCCGCTTCTCCCGCTACGCGCCGCTCATGAGCGCGGCTGGCCGAAACCGCACACACTTCGCAAGTACGTCCATGCCGGCCGGCTTCCTGCTGTTCGGGCAGGTAAACAGTTCCTGGTCAAGGAATCTGATCTCACCCGGCTGATGCCACAGGTTAGCGCCGCTGGCACCCCGTTTGAGTGTCAGTCTCCTTCCGAAGCCGATCTGACTGACCTCACCGCGCTTGCATCCCGAATGGTCGCCTCCTGGCCGCGGCTTAGCGAACAGCGCAGGATTGAACTGGGCCGCCTACTTGCCACTGGGTGAAACACGTCCTTACATAGGCGAAGCCAGCGGTGTTACTCAAGCGATCAGCCGGACCGCGTCGGAAATCAGTCTGGCTGGACTCCTTGCGGCGAAGGACGTCCTCAATCCGGCTACGACACATCTTCGGCGGTGCGTTTGGAGCATCGCGTCCTGCCTGCCGGAGGCCCGGCATGTCTGGTCGTGGAAGGATCACAAGAGGGTCATCATCTCGCTGACCTTTACCTGAACAGCCGATAACCGGAACACCTCGAAGGCCGGGTCGCAGGGACCGAGCGGTTTGCCTTTTGCATGCACTTCCACCAGCTTTTCTAGCTGGTGGAAGGGGGCGGGAGTCTCGATATGTGTGGAACGCCTGCTTGGAAGCGAACAGAATGCAGACATGCAGCGTCACAATTCATTAGCTGGTGAAAGCTGCGTACGCCTGCTGATATTCTTTTGACTGAGAAATTCCTGCACGTTTCTAGGTTACGCACCCAGGCCCCCGCTCTGCGGGTTTCTTTTTTACAACTTTTAGGGCGACAAGGAAGGTCCATAGCTGTGACCGGCGCTGAGAATAAAGAAATTAAGCATCAGAAACCCGTTCGAGGACAATTCGCGGGGGCTACCTTCTTCGTCGTATGCCTAGCTGCAACTGCCGCCCATTACGGGGCCTACGCCGCTCTCGGCGTCTTGAACGAGGTTGAGTTCAGGCCACTCACGGTGGGGCTGCTGCCATTAACCGCGACAATCGTCATGGGGGTGACATGCCGTAGCTGGAGCCAGTGGCGCAAATGGATCTGGCCTTGGGCGATGGCGGCAGGAGTGCTGGGTTTTATGCTCGCTAACCTGAATTTTTACATGTGGAGCGAGTCCGTGGTGGAGGCAGAGCGCTCGGAAAAGCTGGCTGTGGAACGTGCGGCCAGCGAGGCTGAGTCACGGGCGTGTGAGTACCTTTCCTTGGCCATCGATCAACGTTCAGAAATCGACCAGCACCGGCCGCAGTTCGAGTCAGATGGCACCCCGTGGGGTGACCATTTCGCAAAGCATTTAATGGGAGAAAGCCCGGTGACAGCCAACCTGAGGGAAGAATATGCCCAGTACTGCTAGATGATCAATGAAGTCTGTCGTTGCGTACCGGCGCTCGTGGGCACTGCACTGACCCAGCTCGACACAATTCCGATCAAGGGCCGGGTGCCGCAGGCCAGCGGGGATCAGGACTTATTTGGGTCCGGCTGGAGGGGACATAGACCGGAACGGGTGTGGCACCCGGAACCACATCTTGCCGCGCGACCTGGACTACATCGGGTTTAAACCCGGAACCAGTAGCTGTGTTGTAACGAGTGGCACCCTTCTGGATCCTCAACCGGCGCAGTGATCAGCGTCGTGCGGGGCAGGGCACCTCGAACGCCGTTCGGATCGAACACGTCGACCTGGACCTGAACCTGGACCTGAACAGCTAATAACCGGGACACCTCGACGGACGGGTCAGCTGGATCGGTGCCGTCTCAGTCCGCCGCCAAGTGCTCCCTCAGAGAAAAAAGAGTCGTTAGCCCCTATCGTTCTACCTATGACTGATCCCGCCTTCGCGCTACTTTGGCCACGGCCCCTATTTGAGTGGGAGGCCCGCCGAATCTTAGATCTTCCCTGGGAAACCAAGGATTGGACCTCCATGGTTACTCACCTCTTACTTGAGGCCTACGAAGACGACGAGGTTGCGTCTGCATTTCAATCTGCAATGCCGACCGACGACATCTTCTTGAGCCCTGTAGTACCCAGCAAAAGTATCGCCGCAGCCAGGGCCTGGTTTACTGAATTGCTAAGAGACGAGTCTCGACTGCAGCCCTACAAGGCACCTGTCTACTGGGCTGAGCGAACGGGTGCAAGTGGGACAATAGCGGCCGATAAACCGTACGAGAGCTTCGCCGAGGACTTCTTTGAGCTCATAGACGAATTGCAGGAGGCGGGTTACTTCCCCAAGGTCCTCAAGAAGGATTGCGTCGACGATCCTATTGACTTGGATGACGTGCGAAAGACAATCCGGCGGGCCACTAGATTGGACATCAAGTGGCCCATGACCCCCGGCGATATATTGTCACTCTCAGATGACGCCGTGTACTCACTGGTGGAGTATTTCCACGATCAGGCTCAGCGGCCACGGACTGCCACTCTTCATAGCTATGGCGACTGTGGCCTTCACTTCCAGAATTGGAACAGCCAGACGGGGCAAAGCGTCTACCGCTGGCGCCTCAATGCACTCCTAGAGAACCATGGCGTGCCGCTTCGCATAGGTCCCACAGGTGAAGAGCAAGGACGTCTTATCCGACACTTCGGCTCCCCCTTGGATGACCTCGCAGAGTCAGAAGTCGACAGGCGCGCCGAGGAACCAGAGGACGAGGTCGCTCATGCCGTGAGAAAGTATCGAGCACGCGACGCGTCAGTCGTGGAGAAGCGCTCTGCAATCGTGATGCTCTACGGCGAGATGGAGCCGAAACGGAAAAGGATCGAGAGCACGCTTTCTTCGTCTGACGCAAGCGACCTCTTCAGGATCGCGAACAAGTTTAACCTGAGACACCGAGGACAATCCCAGCAGACAGAGTATGGAGAGGAGTTCCTAGACTGGGTGTTCTGGACTTGTTTGGCCACTCTCCGGCTGTTGGTGGATCTGGACACTTCTGGGCCACCTTCGGGAAATCGTGTGGAATAAGAGGTGTCATCTAGTGGACATCGGCTGCCTGATGTCTGCTTCGACTTCCACCATCCGGCCTTCCAACCCGATGAGGCCAACTCCGGCGTTTGTGGAGGCTCCCTCCCCGGAATAAGCCGAGAACCCTGGGATTCATCGACACATACAATGACATTTCTGTTGCAAGTAGCGGTTCAGGGTTGTCAGCTGAACGCCCAGAGAATGTGCGCGCTCCCCTGGCTCAGGCCATGCTCAGTGCGCGACTGCCGGGCGGTCTCCGCCTCCGAGAGGCCACGTAGACCGATGGCAGCCCAAAGTACGCTTTACTGTGATCACGGTAGCCGCCGTGGCTTTTGCTGCACTTCTGGTAGCCGTGCTGAGTTCCGGTGACGTCCGCGAAATGCTCATGTCGCTCATCAGGGCGGCCCTGAGTTTCGGGTGAGACCCGTCGAACGCCGGCTCGGTGGTGAGGCAGGCACCGTCACGGCAGAGCTGGCTGTTGCAATGCCTGCCGTGGCGGTCCTCCTGGCCGGGCTGCTGACCGGGGCTGCGG
Organism: Arthrobacter sp. BL-252-APC-1A; assembly: GCF_009696625.1. Classification (NCBI taxonomy): domain Bacteria; kingdom Bacillati; phylum Actinomycetota; class Actinomycetes; order Micrococcales; family Micrococcaceae; genus Arthrobacter; species Arthrobacter sp. BL-252-APC-1A. The sequence continues at coordinate 20,476 of NZ_VULS01000002.1, forward strand.
CTGGAATTACCCAGCTTCGCCTGGAGGAAGCGGCACGGGCGGCAGGCCGGGCGGTAATGCGCGGAGATGCGGCCGCGGCGGGCGCATCAGTCACCCGCCTGGCCGGGCAGCGGGCGTCGCTTGAATTGGCTGTGGAGGGGGAGTGGGTGCAGGTGCGGGTTTCTTCACCGTTGGACGCTCCGCTCCTGGAGCATCTGCCGGTCACCCTGCAGGCCAGGGCCTCCGTCCTGCCGGATCAGCTGCCGTGAGCAGGCAGGTGCGCTGGGGCAGCATTCCCGCAGGGTACGGAGACGGGAACGACTCTGGCTCTGGAACTGTCATGGCGCTCGGGACGGTGCTGGGGGCGATAGTCCTGTTTCTGGGGGTTCTGCTCCTCGTCCAGGCGACCATTGGAGCAGCCCGTGCGGGGGCGGCTGCGGACCTGGCGGCATTGGCCGGAGCCGACACCATAAGGGGCCTGCGCCCAGGGGACCCCTGCGACGTCGCGGCCGAAGTAGCGGCCCGGAACGCTGCGGAACTCTCGGCATGCGTTCCCGACCCCGGTGCCCGCACTGTCGTGGTCTGGGTTCAGGCCTCGGCGGCATCACTGCTGCCTTGGCCGGCCACTGCACAGGCACGGGCCGGGCCGCCGGGACCGCCCAGGAGCAGCGAGGGGGTGGGATGAGGGGAGCAGCGAGGGGCGGGGTGAGGGGAGCGGCGAGGATCCAGTCATGGGGTGCGGCCGGGAGGATAGAGGCGAAGGAAGTTATCGCCCTCACATCCGCTGGGGGCTGCACTGCCACAGGGAGTCAGTCCCGGGCGCCGGTGCCAGCCGATACCCGGTTGCCTGCTTCGGTGCGGCCGGGTGCATCCGCCAGCAGCACCTCGATCAGAGTCACGGCGCCCTTTTTGTCCAGGGGGTTGTTCTTGTTCCCGCACTTGGGGGACTGCACGCAGGACGGGCAGCCGCCCTCGCACTCGCAGGCCCGGATGGCATCCCGGGTGGCGGTGAGCCAGATGGTGGCAGCCTCGTAGGCGCGCTCCGCGAAGCCGGCCCCGCCCGGGTGGCCGTCGTACACAAAGATCGTCGGCTTGCCGGTGTCAGCGTGCAGGGCGGTGGAAACGCCGCCAATGTCCCAGCGGTCCGATGTTGCCACGAGGGGCAGCATTCCGATCGAGGCATGCTCGGCAGCGTGCAGCGAACCGGGGAAGTCAGCCGCGGCCAGACCTGCCCCCAGCAGCAGCTTCTCGTCAATGATGAACCACACGGCCTTGGTGAACAGCTCCTTGGCCTCGAGCTCCAGCGGTTCCTCTCCCAGAATCTCGTTGGAAACCAGGGCCTTGCGCTGGAAGGAGACAACCTGCGTGGTCACCTTCACCGTGCCGAAGCACATCTGGACCTCGCCCCACTGCTCGGTCCGCTCAGTCTCCATGACTTCGATCTGGGTGACGTCCCGGGCCTGGGTGTAGAACTCCGGATTGGCCCGGGTCACCACCGCACAATGGTCCGCTTCGTTCAGCTCTTCAACCAGGAAGGTCTGCCCCTGATGTACATACACGGCCCCCGTGTGCGCCTGGTACTGGCTCTGGGCCCCGTCCATGGTGCCCAGCAGGGTGCCAGTCTCCGCTTCCACAATGTTGATCGGGCCACCCCCGGCTGCCCGCAGGTTCACCATCGAAGCAGCGCTCTCCGCATGGGTCCAGAACCAGCCGGCAGGACGGCGCCGCAGGTAACCCTGGGCCACCAGCTGATCCAGCAGGCCGGCGGCAGCCGGCCCGAACAGCTCACGCTCATCCGGCGTCAACGGAAGCTCGGCCGCAGCCGCGCACAGGTGCGGTCCCAGCACGTACGGATTGGACGGGTCGAAGACGGTCGCTTCTACGGAAATATCGAAGATCGCCTCCGGGTGGTGCACCAGGTACGTGTCCAGCGGATCATCGCTGGCCACAAATGCCGCCAGGGCGTCCTGTCCGGACCGGCCGGCCCGGCCGATCTGCTGGAACAGGGATGCCCGGGTTCCCGGCCAGCCTGCCACCAGCACGGCGTCGAGCCCGGAAATGTCGATTCCGAGTTCCAGCGCCGAGGTGCTCGCGATTCCCAGCAGCTGGCCGCTGCGCAGCTGGTTCTCCAACTCCCGGCGTTCCTCTGGCAGATATCCGGACCGGTACGCAGCGACCCGGCCGGGGAGGGACGGATGGACTTCATCCAGCAACCGCCGGGTTATGGTGGCGATGGTTTCAGCGCCCCGGCGGGACTTGATAAAGGCAATGGTCCGCACCTGGGCGGCCACGAGGTTGGCCAGCAGGTCAGAGGTTTCCGCGATCACCGTGCGGCGCTCGCGGGCACCGTTTTCACCCTTGCCATCAGTGAGCTGCGGCTCCCACAAAGCCACGGTGGTCGCCCCGTGAGGGGAATAGTCCCGGGTGACGGCATCAACCGCGCTGCCGATCAGCCGGCCAAAGGACTGGGCAGGATCCGCGGACGTGGCGGACGCGCCAATAAAGATGGGGTCCGCCCCGTAATAACGGCAGATCCGGCGAAGCCGCCGCATCAGGTTGGCGACGTTCGAGCCGAACACGCCCCGGTAGCTGTGGGCCTCGTCAATGACCACGTACTTCAGCCGGCGGAAGAACCGGGCCCACCAGGCGTGGTTGGGGAGCACCCCGAAGTGGAGCATGTCCGGGTTGGCCAGGACCATGTTCGCGTGGTCGCGGATCCAGCGCCGGGCACCCGGATCAGTGTCGCCGTCGTAGGTTTCGGCTCGGAGCGTCGGAAGATGCAGGGAATTCAGGGCCGCCAGCTGGTCTGCGGCGAGGGCCTTGGTAGGGGAGAGGTACAGGGCCACGGACCCCGTCGGTTCCAGGGAAATCCGGTCGTCCAAGGCGGTGCGGTAGATTTCGTCCAGGACCGGCAGCTGGTAGGCCAGCGACTTTCCGGAAGCGGTGCCGGTGGAGATGATCGTGTGCCGGCCGGAATGCGCTGCCTCAGCGGCTTCCGCCTGGTGCCGCCACGGAGTATGGACGCCCAGGCGCCCGTACGCTTCAACGAGGTCGGGATGCACCCATTCCGGCCAGGGAACGGTTTGGGCCTCACGCGCCGGAATCTCGTGCAGATGGACCAGCTGCTCGGGGTCGGCACCGCCGCCAAGCAGCGGGATGAGGGAATCGTGAATGGCCACGCGGCCATTGTCCCACCGGTACCCGTGCGTTCGGGACACGGATACCGGCCGGTCCGCGGCGGGCGAAATCTACAGCCGCGGCTCAAACATCATGACGCTTGCAAGGGACTCCCAGCCCAGATAGCGGTACAGCTCCAGGCCTGTTGCGGGAGAGATCAGCAGCCCTGTCTCGGCATCATGTTCCAGGGCCAGTGCGGTCAGGGCCCGCATCACGTAACTGCCCAGCCCCTGGCGGCGGAAGTCCGGCTCGGTGGCAATCTGGTCATAGACGGCAAACCCGTCAACCACTGCCACATGTCCGCGGGCCGCCGGGATCTCCCCGAAGCTGACCTCCACCCGTCCGCCGGTGCCGCTGCGGAAGGTCTGGGCCGTGTAGCTGTCCGGCGGAATTGGATCCTCAATGTCCTGTCCTTCCATGGGCAGGACCATAAAGACCTCATCCGTGGACCGGACAGACAATCCGTAGACGTTGGCGGCACCGTACAGATCGGCCACCCGGGACGTCACGATGGTGAACAGCCGCCCGGCCCCCTGCCTGGCCGATGACGCCAGCGCCGCGAACTCGTCATGGGACGGCTCAAGGGCGAAATACTCCCAGTCATTGGTTTTATCGTGCAGGAAAGCGGCCGGAAACCGACCCTCATGGCGGGTCTGGTAGCCACGGGCTTTGGCCCACCCGGTTACCCAGGTCTCCAGGAGATCATCGGTTAGTCCGTTCATGGAGAAACCCTAGCCCCCGCCTGCCACGCGCGGGAGGGCAGACCGGTAAAACCGGATTTCGCCCGCCGGTCTACCCTTAATACGTGGCCCTGAATCGAATTGCTCTCTATTACGCCTTCACCCCTCTTGCCGATCCGGAAGCGATCCGGCTCTGGCAGCGTGCGCTGTGTGAAAAGCTCGGCCTGCGCGGCCGGATCCTCGTCTCCAAGGACGGCATCAACGGAACCGTCGGCGGTGAACTCAGCGCCGTCAAGGCCTATGTCAAAGCAACCCGCGAGTACCCTGCGTTCAAGAAAATGGACATCAAGTACTCCGAAGGCTCGGCCGAGGACTTCCCGCGCCTGAGCGTGAAGGTCCGCCCCGAGATCGTGAGCTTCGGCGCCCCCGGCGAATTGAAGGTGGATGAGAACGGCGTGGTAGGCGGCGGGACGCACCTGCGCCCGGAAGAACTGCATGAGCTGGTGGAGAAGAAGCGTGCAGATGGAGAAGACGTTGTTTTCTTCGACGGCCGCAACGCCTTTGAAGCCCAGATCGGCAAGTTCAAGGGCGCTGTTGTCCCGGATGTTTCGACCACCCACGACTTCATCAAGGAACTTGAGTCGGGCAAGTACGACGACCTGAAGGACAAGCCCGTGGTCACGTACTGCACCGGCGGCGTGCGCTGCGAAGTGCTTTCCGCGCTAATGGTGAACCGGGGGTTCTCCGAGGTCTACCAGATGCAGGGCGGAATCGTCCGCTACGGAGAAACCTATGGGGACAAAGGCCTCTGGGAGGGTTCGCTTTATGTCTTCGACAAGCGGATGCACATGGAGTTCACGGACGACGCCGTCACCATCGGTGAGTGCGTGCGGTGCCACGCGCCCACGAGCAAGTTCGAAAACTGCTCCAACCCCTCCTGCCGCAAGCTGACCCTTTACTGCGCCGAGTGCGCCGCGGATCCCTCAACACTGCGCTGCCCGGACGGCTGCGAAGCCTAATTTCAGGCCCGCGGCCTTCCGGACCCGGAGGCATTGTGGCACCGGCAGCTGGGACACTCCGGCAGTGCACCGACGTGCAGTGCAGCTACGTCCGTGCAGCTATTTCCCGAAGGCAGCCGGAGCAGTAGCTTCGGCGAGGCTCGCCACAGCCTGCTCGAAAAGCGCTGCAGGATCTGAGGCCCTGCCGGCGCTTTCCTCACGGGCAAAGCACTGCCAGGCGATGCGCCACGTACAGGCAACGAGTTCCGCCAGGACCTGTGCCTGCATCGTTTCCAGCAGGCCCCGTTCCTGCAGCGACTTACTGAGCACGGTCACCAGATGCATCTCCTGGCGGGACACTGCCTGCAGCAGCCTCGGCTCACGCAGCAGCAGCCGGGAGATGCGTTTGAATTCGGACTGCTCAACCTCGTAGGCGAACTGCTGCCTGGACGCATCCATCAGCTCGCGGAGGATCCGCGCCGGGGACCAGGAAGACTGCAGCTCACGGGCCAGAAGTGACCCGAGCAGTTCCCCCTGCCCGGGTACGGCGGCCGCTTCCTTGGAATCGTAGTAACGGAAGAATGTCCGCTCGGAAATGCCGGCCTGCTCCGCGATACGGGCAACCGTGGTGGCATCCATCCCGGCTGTCTCCAGCAGGTCCAGGGTTGCCAGCTGGATGTCACGCCTTGTGGCGGCCTTACGGTCTTCGCGTTTTCCCACGCCGTCCCAGCTTTCTTCGCAGTGCACGAGTGCTTGTGTTCTGTCACAGTATGCCACTTCGATTATAGAAAAGATGGCAGAGTGTGACAGTATTTTCCGGTTCAAGTCCAACAGAAACCGAGGGAATCCTTGAGTCACGAAAGCACCACCGCTGAACTGGACGGAAAGCCAGCCGCTCCGCCCCGTCCGGCACTTTCCACAAAACAGCTGACCGGAATCATCGGGGCGCTGGCGCTGGCCGCGTTCCTGATGATCCTGAACGAGACAGTCCTGACCGTGGCACTGCCCTCGATCATGGCGGACCTGCAGGTCACCGCCGCAGCGGGGCAGTGGCTGACCACCGGGTTCCTGCTGACCGTGTCTGTAGTGATTCCCACGACCGGGTTCCTCCTGCAGCGCTTCACCACCCGGAGCCTGTTCATCTTTGCACTCTCGAGCTTCCTGGTCGGCACGCTGCTGGCCATCTTCGCGCCCACCTTCGCAGTGCTGCTGGTGGCCCGGATTATCCAGGCCGTCGGCACGGCCATTGTGCTGCCGCTGCTGATGACCACCACGCTCACGCTCGTCCCCATGCACAAGCGCGGAGCCATCATGGGCCTGAACTCGATCGTCATCTCCGTTGGTCCCGCAGTTGGCCCCACCGTCTCCGGCGCAATTGTGAACGCGTTCAGCTGGCACTGGATCTTCGTGCTGATGACACCACTGGCGGTAATCATCCTGCTGCTCGGGATTATCTTCATCAAGATCCCCTCATCCACCCGCAAGCTGCCGGTGGATGTGCCCTCGGTGATTCTCTCCGCACTGGCATTCGGATTCCTGGTCTACGCGATCTCCAGCCTGGAACATGCATCAGAGAACCTCGTCCTGCTCGGCGCCAGCGTTGTGGTCGGCGCCGGCTCCCTGGCGCTGTTCATCAAACGGCAGATCGTCCTGACCCGGTCCGGCCGTGAACTGCTGAACCTGGCACCCTTCCGGAACCGGAACTTCACCATCAGCGTCGTCCTCATCATGGTCGCAATGGGAACCCTTCTCGGCACCGTCGTGATCGTGCCGATCATGCTCCAGACCGGCCGTGGCCTGGATACCCTGACCATCGGCATGATGCTCCTCCCCGGCGGACTGGTCCAGGCCGCCGTCGGGCCCGTTTTTGGCCGCGTTTTTGACCGCTTCGGCCCCCGCCCGGTGCTCATTCCCGGTGCCGCGATGCTGGCGCTGGGCCAATGGCTGTACGTCGGTGTTACACCGGAGTCCCCGCTCTGGGTCTTCACCGTCTCCCACATCGTGTTCAGCATTGGCCTGGCCATGCTGATGACCGGGCTGCTTTCCGCCGCCCTGGCCACAGTGGAGCCCCGGCTCTACGGGCACGGATCGGCCATCTTCAACACCGGCCAGCAGCTCGGCGGCGCAATCGGCACCACCATCTTCGTGACGGTACTGTCCATGCTCTCCGCGGCGAAACTCGACGCAGGCTCTGAACTGGCGGACTCGCTGTTCTCCGGCGGCCACACGGCCTTCATCATCGGCGCTCTGCTGGCCACCGCCGCCGTCGTCCTGGCCCCGTTCATCAAGATTCCCCGCCGGGCCTAAAGCGGAGGGGAGGAGCGGGCACGGAACCTAGACTGGAGGAGTGACTGACTTCTCCTGTGTTCCGGGCACCCCGCAAAGCTCAAACCTCCCCCTGCTGGCTGCGCTCGCCGCTGACCTCCAGGACGCCGGCTACACGGTCGACGGCGTCGCCGCCTTCCTCGGCGAAGAGGCAAACGCTGCGCTTGGCCGGGACCAGCTGGTCCCGGCCATGCTCGCTTGCCGTGAAGCAGCCGCCGCCGGCACCGCAACCGCGGTAGCCGCGGCGGTGGCGCTGTGGCTGGTGGGGGAGTCCGTGCCTGTAGAGCAGGCGGACGAGGCCTTCCCCCGGACCGGTGCCGCAGGCCTGAGGGAACTCGGACTGGCCGAAAAGGATCCGGCAGCCCCGGAGCTCCTGCGCGCCGCCGTGGACCTGCGCCCCTATGAATTCGAAACCAGCTGAGCCTGCGCGCTCCGGCGGACCGGGCACTGGACCTGGGCACCGGCTGCGGAATCCAGGTCTTCCACCTGCTCGGGCACGCCCGGCACGTCACGGCTACGGACATCTCCGAACGGGCACTGGGCTTCACCAGGTTCAACCTGGTGCTCAATGCCCCCTCGCTGGGCCTGGATCCTGAACATCTCCAGGAGCGGGTGGACCTGCGGCTTGGCAGCATGCTGGAGCCCGTAGCAGGGGAACAGTTTGACCAGGTGGTATCCAACCCGCCGTTCGTAATTACTCCGCGGGTGCCGGGTGAGGAAGCCGAAGACCGCTTTACGTACCGGGACGGTGGGCTGCCGGGAGACGGGATCGTCTCCGGTCTCTTCCGGGACCTCGAATCCGTCCTTGCGCCTGGAGGCACTGTCCAGATGCTCGGCAACTGGGAGATCCAGGGCCCGGAGGACAGCAAGGACGCCTGGAACGCACGGCTTCGTTCCTGGCTGCCGGACACAATGGACGCCTGGGTTATCCAGCGTGAAGTCCTCAGCCCCGCTGAATATGCCGAAATGTGGCTCAGGGACGCGGCCGAGAACCGTGACCGGGCTGAGTATGCGGCCTCCTACGCCGCGTACCTGCAGGATTTCGCCTCGCGCGGGACCACAGGCATCGGCTTCGGCACGGTGTGGATGCGCCGGAGGATGGACCCGAAGTCGGCCCCGCTGCGCCGCTTCGAGGAAATCACCCACCCCCTTGAGTCGCCCCTTGCCCCGCACCTCGCTGCCTCCGTCGAACGCTTCGACTGGACCCGGGAGCACCCTGACCTGGCAGCCGAGCATCTGGTAGTGGCGGATGACGTCACCGAGGAACGCCACGCCCGCCCCGGCGCAGAGCACCCCGGTGTGATCCTGCTCCGCCAGGGAGCCGGGCTGCGGCGGACCAACCTGATGAGTACCGAACTGACCGGATTTGTGTCAGCGTGCGACGGTGAGCTGCCCGCCGGAGCGATCATCGCCGCCCTGGCAGCGCTGCTGGGCCGTGAGGACCCGGAGTTCGGCCCCGCGCTGGAAGAAGAGGTACGCAACCTGGTCCTGGACGGGTTCCTTCTGCCGGCGGAGCAGTAAGGCAGCGCACACCGAAATTGGTCTGCGTCTGCCCGGCTGTGCAGTTATGGTTACCCTTGTGCTTGGGGATTCCCCATACTGTCTAAGGATGAGCGAGCCTGCGGAGCCCTGCCCGTGCCATCCCTCATCCGCTTTTTGATCCACCCCCGTACGTAGGAGAACAGTGCCAGTTAAGGCAACGGACAAGTCGACCGGCAAGAAGAAGAAGCTGGTAATTGTCGAGTCACCGGCCAAAGGCAAGACGATCGCCGGCTATCTCGGCGACGGCTTCGAGGTCACGGCATCGATGGGTCATATCCGTGACCTGCCCCAGCCCTCGGACCTTCCCGCAGAGTTGAAGAAGACCTCCGTGGGTAAGTTCGCCGTTGACCTGGACAAGGACTTCGAGCCCTACTACGTCGTCTCCTCGGACAAGAAGAAGAAAGTCGCGGAACTCAAGGCCGCGCTCAAGGACGCCGACGAACTCTATCTCGCAACTGACGGTGACCGCGAAGGCGAAGCCATCGCGTGGCACCTGCTGCAGGTGCTCAAGCCCAAGGTTCCCGTCCATCGCCTGACCTTCCCGGAAATCACCAAGGAAGCGATCCAGCGGGCGCTGCAGGAAATGCGTGACATCGACATTTCAATGGTCGATGCCCAGGAAACCCGCCGCATCCTGGACCGCCTCTACGGCTACGAGATTTCCCCTGTTCTCTGGCGCAAGGTGGCCCGAGGCCTTTCCGCCGGCCGGGTTCAGTCCGTGGCAACCCGCCTCGTCGTAGAGCGCGAACGGGAGCGCATGGCGTTCCGCTCCGCCTCCTACTGGGACCTGCTCGGCACCTTCGCCACTGCCTCTTCCGAGTCCTTCAAAGCCCGGCTGACCTCGGTCGACGGCGCCCGGATCGCTTCCGGCAAGGACTTCACCGACCGCGGTGAACTCAAGTCCAAGAACGTCACCCACCTGGATGAAGCGGCAGCTCTCTCGCTGGCCGAGGGCCTGCAGTCGGCGTCGTTCACTGTCCGCTCACTTGAAACCAAGCCGTACACCCGCCGCCCGGCAGCGCCCTTCACCACCTCCACGCTGCAGCAGGAAGCCAGCCGCAAGCTGCGCTTCTCTTCGCGCGTGACCATGCAGGTGGCACAGCGCCTGTATGAAAACGGCTACATCACCTATATGCGTACCGACTCCTCGGCGCTTTCGGACCAGGCCATTAACGCGGCGCGCCGCCAGGCTTCGGAACTGTACGGACCCGAATACGTTCCGGAAGCCCGGCGCGTCTACAAGGGCAAGTCCAAGAATGCGCAGGAAGCCCACGAGGCCATCCGCCCCGCCGGTGACTCCTTCCGCACACCGGCCCAGGTTGCGTCCTCGCTGCGCGGCGACGAGTTCAAGCTGTACGAGCTGATCTGGAAGCGCACCGTCGCCTCCCAGATGGCAGACGCCAAGGGCTCGACGGCGTCCGTCAAGCTCGGCGCAGTCTCCGCCGACGGGCGGGACGCCGAGTTCTCCGCTTCCGGCACCGTCATCACGTTCCGCGGCTTTATGGCCGCTTACGAGGAAGGCCACGACGCCACCCGGGATGAAGACGAAGGTTCCGAGGGCGGCCGCCTGCCCATCCTGAAAAAGGATGATCCGCTGACCGCTGCCGAGCTGGGCGCAATCGGCCACGAGACCTCCCCGCCGCCGCGCTTCACCGAAGCTTCGCTGGTGAAGACGCTGGAAGAGCTGGGAATTGGGCGTCCGTCAACGTACGCGGCCACCATCTCCACGATCATGGACCGCGGTTACGTGACCCAGCGGGGCCAGGCACTGGTGCCCAGCTGGATCGCGTTCTCCGTAGTCCGGCTGCTGGAGGAGCACTTCACGGACTACGTGGACTACGACTTCACTGCCGAAATGGAAGAGGACCTGGACCGCATTGCCCGCGGCGAAGCCGGCCGGGTTGAGTGGCTGAACCAGTTCTACTACGGCGACCGCGTGGACACGGGCCTGCACACGATCGTCAACGACCTCGGTGAGATCGACGCCCGCGCGGTGAACTCCATCGAAATCGCGGACGGCATTGTGCTGCGCGTAGGAAAGTTCGGCCCGTACCTGGAGCGGCCGCTGCCGGCGGATGCCCCGGAAGGTACCGAGCCCGAGCGCGCCAACGTTCCCGAGGACCTGGCCCCGGATGAGCTGACCGCCGAGAAGGCGATTGAGCTGATGAACACCGCCGGACCCGAGGAACGTGTCCTGGGCGAGGATCCGGAAACGGGCCGAACCATTGTGGCCCGCAACGGCCGCTACGGTCCGTACGTCATTGAACTCATTCCCGAGCCCACGGCTGAGGAACTGGCCAACCAGCCGGTTGAGTATTACAAGAACGGCAAGCCCAAGCCCCCGAAGAAGCCTGCCAAGGTGAAGCCGCGCACGGGTTCGCTGTTCAAGTCCATGAGCGTGGAAACGGTCACCCTGGAAGAGGCGCTGAAGCTGATGAGGCTGCCCCGCGTGCTGGGCACCGACGCTGAAGGCAACGAGATCACGGTGCAGAACGGCCGGTTCGGTCCCTACCTGAAGAAGGGCACGGATTCCCGGTCGATCGGCTCCGAGGAGGAGATCTTCACGATCACCCTCGAGCAGGCCCTGGAGATCTACTCGCAGCCCAAGCAGCGCGGGGGACGCCAGGCAGCGGCGCCGCTGGCAGAGTTCGGCACCGACCCCGTCTCGGAGAAGCCTGTGGTGGTCAAGGACGGCCGGTTCGGTCCGTACATCACCGACGGCATCACCAACATCACTGTTCCGCGGTCCATGGCCATCGAGGAGCTGACCCGGGAACGGGCTCTGGAACTCCTGGCCGAGAAGCGTGAGAAGGGTCCGGCCAAGAAGCCGGTCCGCAAGCGCGCCGCAGCGAAGAAGTAGGCGGTGCCGCCTGCCGTGCATCTGGTCCGGTTCCCTGCGCGGGACCGTGGACAGGTGCACGGCAGCTGCCGACGCATAATGGGATCATGCGGCTAGGAGTCCTGGACGTCGGGTCCAACACTGTGCATCTGCTCTTGGTGGATGCCCATCCCGGCGCGCGCCCCGTTCCGTTCGCCTCCCACAAACGTCCCCTGCAGCTGGTCTCCCACCTGGATGACCAGGGTGCAATCACCGGGGCAGGCCAGCGACTTCTGGTGGAGTTTGTGGTGCAGGCCCGTGACTTCGCCGTCCGTCACCACGCCCAGGATCTCCTCGCCTTCAGCACTTCCGCCATCCGCGAGTCCGCCAACGGGCCGGACGTGCTGGAGTACGTGGAACTGCAAACCGGTGTTGCCCTGACAGAACTCAGCGGCCGGCAGGAAGCCTCCATGACCTATTTGGCGGCCCGCCGCTGGTTTGGCTGGGGTGCCGGTTCACTGCTGGACCTGGATATTGGCGGCGGCTCCTTCGAAATGGCGCAGGGACTGGACGAACTGCCCGACGTCGCGGTCTCGGTCCCGCTGGGGGCGGGCAGGCTGACCAGGGACTGGCTGCGGGACGATCCGCCCTCAGCAGCGTCCCTGGACGCGCTGCGCGGCTATATTCGCGGCGTCGTGCAGGAAGCCTCGTCCGAATTCGCCGAATACGGTGCACCTGACCTCGCCGCTGGAACTTCCAAGACCTTCCGCTCCCTCGCCCGGCTCACCGGGGCCGCGCCTTCTGCCGCCGGTCCGTATGCCCGCCGCAAGCTGCGCCGCGCTGACCTCACGGGGCTCATCCCGCGGTTGGCGGGAAGAACTGCGGCGCAGCGTTCAGAGCTCGACGGCGTCTCCGTGCTTCGTGCCCCGCAGGTGCTCGCCGGGGCGCTTGTGGCGGAGGCCGCCATGGAAGCCTTCAACCTAAAGTCCCTGAGCATTTGCCCCTGGGCACTGCGCGAGGGACTGATCCTGCAGCGTTTCGACGCGCTGCGCTTTGACACCCTGCATCTTGACCCACCGGGCCGGCTTCCGGCCGGGCACCAGAGCCTCACGCCGGAACCGGCCGGGGCACTGGTCCTGGCTGCCGCCGGCGAACCGAACGGAAGTGCACCACTATGACACTGACCTCCCCCCGCAATGTGCCCACCGGAACCCACCTGCCGCAGATTCCGGTGGCACTTTCCAGTTCCTCGGTCTACCCGCTTTCCGTCCACGACACGTTCGCCGTTGCCCATGACCTGGGCTACGACGGCGTGGAGGTGATGGTGACCGGCAGCCAGATCAGCCGTAACCCCGAGACCATCCGGGGCCTGAGCGAGCGGTACCACATGCCGGTGCTGGCCATCCACGCGCCGACGCTGCTGCTGACGCAGCAGGTATGGGGGAAGGCCTGGACCAAGATCGAGCTCTCGGCTGCCATGGCTGCGGAGGTGGGTGCCAGCACGGTTGTGGCGCATCCACCGTTCCGCTGGCAGTCAGGCTACGCAGAGAACTTTGCCGAAGGGGTCCGCAGGATCGCTGACGAGTACGGCGTCACGATAGCCGTTGAAAACATGTATCCCTGGCGGGTAAGGGGACGGGAAGCGAAGGCCTACCTGCCGCACTGGAATCCGCTGCCCGAGCCCTATGAGCACGTGACCTGGGACTTCTCCCACGCGGCGATTGCAGGCATGGATTCCTATGAAGAGATCCGCAAACTGGGCAGCCGGCTCAGCCACGTGCACCTGACGGACGGCACTCCAAACGGCAGGGACGAGCACCTGCTGCCGGGGGAAGGGACCCAGCGCTGCGCTGAGGCGCTGCAGTATCTTTCCGAAACCGGATACACCGGCACCGTGGCCATCGAAGTGAGCACCCGGAAAGCCAAGGAGCCGGGGGAGCGGGAAGAGATGCTGCGCCAGACTCTCGAGTTCGCCCGGGTAAACCTGAACCAGGTGCTGGACGAATAGGGCTTAAACGAGCGGGTGCCGGCGATTGCCTCGGGACGGTTGGGGGGAAACGTCCACGAATCGCCGGCACCACGGGGCCGTTACCGGCCCTTCATCACTCGCACCTCCAAGAGGCACTTAATACTGTAGGAAGCGAAGTTGTGCACAAGCCTAGAAACAGCTGTGCGTCCGCTTGGAATCGGGCCGTTTCGGGTCCGTGCAAGGCACCGTGAAAGAATCGTGGCATGCAGAATCTTCCCCGTCTTTCCTTCCTCGGCTGCGGTTCAATGAACGAAGCCATCCTCGGCGGCATCCTGGCCGGCGGCTACCCTGCTGAACTGATCACCGCCACGGTCCGCCGCGCCGAACGTGCCGCACAGCTGCGCGAACGGCACGGGATCACGGTGCTCGCCGGGTCCGAAGATCCCGGGGCCAACCGCACCGCGGCCGAAAACGCGGACGTGGCAATCGTCGGAGTGAAGCCGGTGGGCGTGCGCGCGATGCTGGAAGAGGTGGCCGGAGTCCTGAGCCGGGACACCGTCGTCGTGAGTGTTGCCGCAGCCGTTCCGCTGGAACTGATGGAAGCTGCCCTTCCGGCCGGCACCCCCGTCATCCGGACCATGCCCAATACCCCCGCGAAGCTGGGCCGCGGCGTCACCGCCCTGGCACCGGGATCGGCTGCCACCCCGGACTCCGTGAAGCTGGTGCGCTCCCTGCTCTCCGGGACCGGGCGCGTAGTCGAGGTACGTGAGGACCAGATCAACGCCGTCGGGTCCGTCAGCGGCTCGGGCCCTGCCTACGCCTTCTACCTGGCCGAAGCCATGGCAAAAGCCGGAGCCGAGCTGGGTCTGGACCCCGAGCTGGCCGCGCTGCTGGCAGCCGAAACCCTAGCCGGAGCCGGAGCCATGCTTGCAGAGCCCGGCGCGGACGCAGCAGCCCTGCGCAAGGCCGTGACCAGCCCCAACGGCACCACGGAAGCGGCAATCCGCGTCTTTGACGACCGGGACCTGCCAGCCATCATCGGCGCCGGGATGACCGCCGCGGAGCGTCGCTCAGCGGAGATCACGGCCGAGCTCAGCGCCTCCCGCTAGCCGGAGGCTACGGCCGGGACGCGAAGCGTTCCAGCAGGTCCACGTGCCCGGAGACAATCAGCATGTCCCGGCTGGAAACCTTGGTATCAGCCTGTGCATAGGTGAAGTCCTCACCCGGGGACTTCACCCCCACCACGGTCACGCCGTACTTGGAGCGCACATTCGACTCGCGAAGCGTGAAGCCCTGGGTCTCCTTGGGCGGGTACATTTTCACGATCGCGAAGTCGTCGTCGAACTCGATGAAGTCCAGCATCCGGCCGCCCACGAGGTGGGCGGCGCGCTGCCCGGCGGCAGCTTCCGGATAGATCACGTGGTTGGCGCCAATGCGGGTAAGGATCTTTCCATGCGCCGGCGTAATTGCCTTGACCCACAGGTGCTCGATACCCAGATCCACCAGGTTCACCGTGATCAGGACGCTGGACTCAATGGAGGTGCCAACACCCACGACGGCGGCGGAGAAGTCCTGCGCACCAAGCTGCTTGAGGGCGTCAATGTTGGTGGCGTCGGCCTGGACCACGTGAGTGAGCTTGCCGGAGGCTTTCTGCACGAGGTCCGGATCGCGCTCAATCGCCAGGACCTCGCGGCCCTGCTTCACCAGCTGCTCGGCGGTGGCCGAGCCGAACCGGCCCAGTCCGATGACCAGGACGGGGGCATTGTGCGGCGGTCTTTCAGCCAATGATCGGCCTTTCTTCCGGGTAGTGGTACAGCGGTTTGCGCTGCCTGAGGGCCAGCGCAGCCGCCAGGGTGATCGTGCCAACGCGCCCTGCGAACATCAGGCCGGCCAGGATGTATTTGCCCGACGGCGGCAACTCGGGACTCAGCCCGATGCTTAGTCCCACAGTCGCGAAAGCGGAGATCACTTCGAACAGTACCGGCTGCAGCGTTTCCTCCGTGACGATTAGCAGTCCGATCGTGGCGACAGCCACCATGGTGGCTCCAAGGATGACCACGGAAATGGCCACCCGAAGGGCGCCGGCGGGAATGTTGCGGCCGAAGGCCCGAACGTCGGTGTCGCCGCGGGCCTCGGCAACGATCGCCAGGAAAATCACGGCAATCGTGGTGACCTTGATGCCGCCGGCGGTGGACGCCGAGCCGCCGCCCGCGAACATGAGCATGTCCGTGATGACCAGGGTGGAGGCATCCTGGTCTGCCATCTCCACCAGGCTGAAACCGCCCGAGCGCATCATGACTGAGGCGAAGAGGGCATGCAGGATCTTCTCGCCCACCCCCATCCCGGCGATGGTGCGCTGGTTGAACCATTCCAGTGCAGCCCACAGCAGCGTGCCGGCGAACAGCAGGATGAGGGACACCAGCACGGTGAGCTTGGTGTGCAGGTTCCATCGCCGGGTCTTCATCCGGCTCTGGAGCAGCACCATGATCACCGGGAACCCAAGGCTGCCGATGAAGACGCCGGCCATGATCGGCACCAGCACCCACAAGTCATTTTCGTAGGGCACCAGACCGTCCGAGTGCGGTGTGAACCCGGCGTTGTTAAAGGAAGAGACGGCGTAAAAAACGGCGTGCCAGATGGCCTGGGCCGGGGATTCGCCCAGGACCATGAACCGCGGAGCCAGGATGGCTGCCAGCACCAGTTCGATCAGGACAGTGGTGCTGACGACGATCCGCAGCAGGTTGCCCACCTCGCCCAGACGGCCGGTATTCATGCCTTCCTGGGCGATCAGCTTGCCGCGGACTCCCAGCCTGCGGTTCACGGCCAGGGCCAGCAGCGATGCCATGGTCAGGATGCCCAGGCCGCCCACCTGGATCGCCACCAGAATGAGCACCTGCCCGAACCCGGACCAGTGCGCAGCAGTGGAGACCACCGTCAGTCCGGTAACGCACACCGCTGAGACGGCCGTAAACAGTGCGTCATGCAGCGCGGTGGCCTGCCCGGACGCTGAGGCCAGCGGAAGCGCCAGCAGGGCCGTGAAGAGCAGAATGACCAGGGAAAAGACGATCAGGGCAAGCCTGGCCGGTGAGGAGTTGGCGACGGCGTCAATGAAGTCCCTGCCCGCAACGATGAAGCCAAGGGGACGGCGCTGCCGCGTCTGCAGCGGTTGCTGCGGTTGGGATGCCATGGGTAGTGAAGTCCAGTTCTGTGCGCGGGGTCCTGCAAAGTAGTAAACCACTTAACCCTGCCGCCGGCGGTGCGGGACCGTGTGGTGCGATCGCGTAGCCTGTGAGCATGACGAGTACCGGGCTGAGCCTTCCCGCCGTGCCCACACACATTGTGTGGGACGAATCGTTGCTGGCATACAACTTTGGCCCCGGACATCCCATGAGCCCGCTGCGGCTGGATCTCACGGCACGCCTGGCGAAGGAGCTGGGGATCTTCGACCTGCCGCAGGTCAGCCTGGGCGCCCCGTTCGTCGCTGATGACGCCCAGCTTGCCCGGGTGCACGATCCCGCCTATGTGGCCGCGGTACGGGAAATCAGCCGTAATCCGGAGCGTCCAAACGCTCCGCTCGGCCTGGGCACAGAAGACGATCCGGCCTTCGAAGGCATGCATGAGGCAAGTGCCCGGCTGTTCGGCGGATCCCTGGCTGCGGCCGAGGCAGTCCTCTCCGGCAAGGTGCGGCATGCCGTGAACTTTGCCGGCGGCATGCACCACGCCGCCGCGGGCAAAGCCTCGGGTTTCTGCATCTACAACGACGCCGCTGCCGCCGTCGCGCGCTTCCTGGACGCCGGTTACACCCGGGTCCTGTACATCGACGTGGACGCACACCACGGCGACGGCACCCAGGCGATCTTCTGGAACGATCCGAGGGTCATGACCATCTCAATCCATGAGACGGGGATTTCGCTCTTTCCGGGGACGGGCTTCGCCAACGAATCAGGCGGGCCGGACGCACCCGGAACGGCTGTGAACGTGGCGCTGCCGCCTGGTACCAGGGACGCCGGCTGGCTGCGTGCCTTCCACGCCGTTGTGCCCCAGCTGGCCGGTGCCTTCGAACCCCAGGTGATCATCAGCCAGCACGGCTGCGACGGGCACCGGGACGATCCGTTGTCCAACCTGCGGCTTTCGGTGGATACCCAGCGGCAGGCCGCCCTTTCAATTTCCGGGCTGGCGGACCAGTTCGCTGAAGGCCGGTGGATCGCAACCGGGGGAGGCGGTTACAACGTGGCCAGCGTGGTGCCGCGTTCCTGGGCACTTCTCCTCGCCGTCGCTGCAAACACCCGCATGCCGCTGACCACCCCGGTGCCCCCGGCCTGGCGCGAATACGTTCGGGAACGGCACGGGATCGATACCCCTGCCGCGATGGGCGACGGGGTGGACATGTGGTGGCGTTCGTGGGAGGTGGGCTACGACCCCAACGACGACATTGACCGCACTGTCATGGCAACCCGGAAGGAAGTCTTCCCGCTGCACGGGCTTGACCCGTGGTTTGACTGACCAGGGCCCCCGGGCCCGATGGCCGATTAGCCAGTGTCTCTACCGGCTAAGGTAATGCATATGGTCATTGACGATGTTTTCGCTGTCATAGCTGAAGGAACGCGGCGCGAGATTCTCGGAGTGCTGCGCGGCGGCGACAAATCCGTTGGCGCACTGGTAGAGGAGCTGGAGGTCAGCCAGCCCACCGTGTCCAAGCATTTGAAGGTCCTGCGTGAAGCCGGCCTGGTTGATATGCGGGCCGAAGGACAGCGCCGCTACTACTCCCTGAAGACCGCACCCCTGGACGAAGTAGTACTATGGCTAAGCGCATTTGATCTGCCATCCATTACCGCCGCCCAGGCCACCACACCGACCCTGGCGAGCGTCGCCGCCGGAACCAGCGGCGAAGCACGCGGCCGTTCCCTGTTTGCCGGGATTCCCGGCGCAGCACGGCAAACCGCTGCCGCAGCAGCGGCGGCCAAGATGCCCTCCGGCACTGCCGAGAACCCAACGGCGGCAGTTGACGCCAGCGTCCAGCAGCAGCTGGGCCGAACTGTAGGCCGCGCCGCGGAACGCGCTGCCGATCTGCTGGGAGCACTGCCCAAGTTCCGCCGCCGCCGCCCGTAGGCGGCACCCCTTCCCCGGTCCTGCATCGCTTACGGACACTGACCGGTCTAGCGTAGTAACGGGAGGGGGAATCGATAAGGAGCAACACATGGACGCAACACTCACACGCGTGCGCGACGAGGTTTTTCGCCGCAACCCAGGCGAAACAGAATTCCACCAGGCGGTCGTCGAAGTCTTCGACACCCTTGAGCCGGTTCTCCGCAAGCATCCGCAGTTTGGTGAGGCAGCGATCCTCCAGCGGATCTGCGAGCCGGAACGCCAGATTATTTTCCGTGTTCCCTGGGTCGATGACCAGGGCCACGTGCGCATCAACCGCGGCTTCCGTGTTGAGTTCAACTCTGCGCTTGGCCCGTACAAGGGCGGACTGCGTTTCCATCCCAGCGTTTATCTGGGAATCGTCAAGTTCCTTGGCTTCGAGCAGATCTTCAAGAATGCCCTGACCGGCATGCCGATTGGCGGCGGCAAGGGCGGATCCGACTTCGATCCGCGCGGCAAGTCCGACGCCGAAGTGATGCGCTTCTGCCAGTCCTTTATGACCGAGCTCTACCGCCACATCGGCGAATACACCGACGTGCCCGCCGGTGACATCGGCGTCGGCGGCCGTGAAATCGGCTACCTGTTCGGCCAGTACAAGCGGATCACCAACCGATACGAGTCAGGTGTCCTCACCGGCAAAGGCGTCAGCTGGGGCGGTTCCCTGGTCCGCCCCGAGGCAACCGGCTACGGCGTCGTGATGTTCGTCGAGGAGATGCTGAAGACCCGGGGGCTGAGCCTCGACGGGCAGCGGGTCATCGTCTCCGGATCCGGCAACGTGGCAATCAACGCGATCGCCAAGGCCCAGGCATTCGGCGGCAAGGTTGTGGCCTGCTCCGATTCCTCCGGCTACGTGGTCGATGAAGCGGGGATCGACGTTGAACTGCTCCGGCAGATCAAGGAACACGAGCGCGGACGCATATCCGAGTACGCCCAGCGCCGCGGCGGAAATGTTTCCTTCGTCGCCGGCGGTTCGGTGTGGGACGCGGGCGCCAATGTGGCGCTGCCCTGTGCAACGCAGAACGAGCTTAGCGAAGACGACGCCGTGTCGCTGGTGAAGTCCGGTGCCGTCGCCGTGGCAGAGGGCGCCAACATGCCGTGCACCCCCAAGGCCATTGAGGTCTTCCAGGAAGCCGGCGTGCTCTTCGGCCCGGGCAAGGCAGCGAACGCCGGCGGCGTTGCCACCTCTGCCCTCGAGATGCAGCAGAACGCCAGCCGGGACGCCTGGTCCTTCGAGCACACCGAGCAGCGGCTGAGCCAGATCATGGTGAACATCCACGACCGCTGCGCAGCCACTGCCGATGAGTACGGCTCTCCGGGCAACTATGTGGTGGGTGCCAACATCGGCGGCTTCGTGAAGGTCGCCGACGCGATGCTGGCGCTCGGCGTCATCTAGGCTCCGCTGCCCAGCCGGACGTGGTCCGGCGTCAGTTCGCTGACGCTGGCCACGCCCATCAGGGCCATTGTCCGCGCGGCCTGGGCCGAGAGGATCTGGATGCTCCGGTCCACTCCGGCCCGGCCGCCGGCCATCAGGCCGTAGAGATACGCCCGGCCGATAAGGGCGAAGTCCGCACCCAGCGCCAGCGCCGCCACGATGTCCCCTCCACTCATGATTCCGGTGTCCAGGATGATGCTGGTCTTGCCCTTCAGTGCAGCCGCAGTCTCCGGCAGCAGCTGCAGCGGAATCGGCGCGCGGTCCAGCTGGCGTCCGCCATGGTTGGACAGCACAATTCCGTCAGCCCCGTGGTCCACCGCCTGCCGGGCGTCGTCGAGGGTCTGGATGCCCTTGACCACCAGGTTTCCCTTCCACACCGACCTCAGCCAGTCCAGGTCCTTGAGCGTCAGGGTGGGATCGAACATCGAGTTGATGAGCTCAGCGACCGTTCCCGAATACCTGTTCAGTGACGCGAAGGAGAGCGGCTCGTGGGTAAGGAAGTTGAACCACCAGGCCGGCCGGTAGGAGGCATCCAGGACGGTCTTCAGTGTCAGGGCCGGCGGAATGGTCATCCCGTTGCGGACATCCCGCAGCCGCTCCCCGGCAACGGCGGTATCCACGGTGACCATCAGGGTGTCAAAACCCGCTGCCGCGGCCCGGTTGATTAGCTCCAGCGACTTGTCCCGGTCTGTCCAGAGGTAGAGCTGGAACCAGTTCCGGCCGTCCGGGGCTGCCGCCGCAACGTCCTCGATTGAAGCGGTGCCCATGGTGGAAAGCGTGTACGGGATGCCGGCGGCTGCGGCAGCCTGCGAACCGGCGTATTCACCCTCCGACTGCATCATCCGGGTAAACCCGGTGGGAGCGATGCCAAAGGGAAGGGCAGACTCCCGCCCCAGTATCGAGGTGGACAGATCCACCGAGGCTACGTTGCGGAGCACACCGGGACGGAACTGCAGGTCCTCGAACGCTGCCCGGGCCCGGCGCAGGGTGATTTCCCCTTCCGCGGCCCCGTCCGTGTAGTCGAACGGCGCCTTCGGGGTGCGCCGTTTGGACAGGTCACGCAAATCCCAGATGGTGCTTGCCTTCTGCAGTCTGGCCGCCGCTCCGAGCTGCGGTTTCTTGAACTGCATCAGGGGTGCAAGGTCCTGGACCCGGGGAATCCTGCGCGTAAGGGCCGGGGGTTTGGAAGTCACGGAAAAACTCGCTTTCAGTACAGCCTGTTCGTGCCCACGAGCCTACGGGGTGCGGCTGGGGCGTTCCGTCACAAACGCGGTTTGTGACCGCAGAGAATTGCCATGTGCACTCCAGAGGGTTAACGTCGTGGGCATGACTAACCGTTGGTATGCGTATTTTTCGTTGGCTCTGGAGGAGCCCGCGCGATAGTACGCTGACGCCAACCTTCAGAGCCAACAGGGCAGGGGATCATTCCCTTGCCCTTCGCCATATCCGGCGGGTTCTGAAGCAAAGTCCCGCCGGTCCATTCTCACAACGGATACGGGACCATGAACCTCACCACCGCACAGCACTCCCAAGCCACAACCGACCTTCGCGTCAGCGAATTCCGCCCGCTGCCCGCACCGGAAGAGCTGCTGGCCGAACTGCCGCTCTCTGCGGAGCTGGCGCAGACAGTGAGCCAGGGCCGCGAAGCCGTCCGTGCAGTGCTCGACGGCGTTGATGACCGCCTGCTCGTCGTCGTCGGACCCTGCTCCATCCACGACCCTGATGCCGGCCTGGACTACGCCCGCCGCCTTGCCGAAGCAGCGCAGGAGCACAGTTCGGACCTGCTGATAGTGCTGCGCGCCTACTTCGAGAAGCCCCGGACCACGGTGGGCTGGAAGGGCCTGATCAACGATCCGCACCTGGACGGCAGCCATGACATTGAGAGCGGCCTCTTCGCAGCCCGGAGGTTCCTGATCGCTGCGGGAGAACTGGGACTTCCTGTGGCCACCGAATTCCTGGAACCCATCAGCCCCCAGTACGTGGCCGACCTGGTCAGCTGGGGCGCAATTGGAGCCCGGACCACAGAAAGCCAGATCCACCGCCAGCTCGTCTCCGGCCTGTCCATGCCGGTGGGATTCAAGAACGGCACTGACGGGTCCCTCCAGATCGCCCTGGACGCGTGCACCGCGGCTTCGGCTCCGCAGTCGTTCCTTGGAATCGACGGTTCCGGCCGCGCCTCCATGGTCCGCACCGCGGGGAACGCGGATGCACACCTGATCCTGCGCGGCGGCAATTCGGGCCCCAACTACTCTGCAGCGCACGTTGCTGCCGCCTCGGAGGCACTGGCCGCACGGGGACTGAACCCCCGCCTGATTGTCGACGCGTCCCATGCCAACTCCAACAAGGACCACCACCGGCAGGCGGAAGTCGCTCTGGAGCTGGCGGCCCAGCTTGAGTCCGGAACTGCGGGTGCCCACCAGCTTGCCGGGGTAATGCTGGAGAGCTTCCTGGTGGGAGGTGCCCAGGCCCACGACGCCGCCAATCCGGGCCCGCTGGTGTACGGCCAGAGCATCACGGACAAGTGCATGGACTGGGAGACGTCCGCCGGGGTGCTTTCGGTGCTCGCACAGGCAGCACGGACCCGTAGAAATGCGTCATAAGCGCGGCCTATTGGAGTGGAAAACTTCCACTATGGTTACTCCAGCCACTAGAGTAGAGTGCTAGACGGTCACGAGATGGTCATCAAGGCGACACGCCGCCGCAGTTGTGTAGGGCGCAGGTTGCTTCCGAGCGAAGGAACAAGAGATAAATGGCAGACGAGAGCAATTTCTCGGACGTGCGGTTTCTGACGGTGTCAGAGGTCGCGGATGTCATGCGCGTGTCCAAGATGACCGTTTACCGGCTCGTGCATTCCGGCGAACTTCCGGCGGTCCGTTTTGGGCGGTCGTACCGCGTTCCGGAGTCTGCTGTGCAGCAGGTTCTGCGCAACGCCGTCATTGACAGGCAGTCCGGTACGGCCTAAATCCGTTCCGGCCGTAACCTGATTTGGGGTGCTGTCTGCGCTGTCCGTAAAGGCTGTGCGGAGGCGGTACCCTGTTAAGGAACGTTTTCATTCTGGCTAGTAACTGCCGGAACCGATGCTGGCGGGCCATGTGGCCTGGCGGAAGCGGGGACCGGCATGGCTCCTAATTCAAGTTTGTGAGGACTCTGTGGGTTCAGTAATCAAGAAGCGCCGCAAGCGTATGGCCAAGAAGAAGCACCGTAAGCTGCTTCGTAAGACCCGCCACCAGCGCCGCAATAAGAAGTAGATTCTTCTTATCTGCCGTTGAAGCCCGCCGTCCGTCAGGACTTGGCGGGCTTCCGCTTTTAAGCGTCCCTTTCGACCGGGACTGCTAGCGGGACCGGACCCAGGAGAAACCCCGCCACAGGCCGTAGGCTGCCCCTGCGAGGGATGCCGTCTTGAGCCCAAGGGTGGCCGCACGGCGGCCGGAACGGAAATCGTAGACGGGCCAGTTCTTCTCCCTGGCATGACGGCGGAGCCGTGCATCCGGGTTGATGGCCACTGGGTGGCCCACCATGCTGAGCAGCGGCACGTCATTGTAGGAATCGCTGTATGCCCAGCACCGGTCCAGGTCCAGGCCCTCCTGCTGCGCAAGTACCCTGACGCCGTCGGCCTTCGCGGGTCCGTGCAGGAATTCGCCAACCAGCCGGCCGGTATAGAGTCCGTCACTGACTTCGCTAACGGTCCCCAGGGCCCCCGTCAGGGAGAGCCTGCTGGCGATTACTGAAGCCACTTCAATCGGCGTGCCGGTAACCAGCCAGACCGGACGTCCCGCCCTCATGTGCTGTTCTGTCAGCGCACGGGTTCCAGGCCAGATCTTGGAGACGATCATCTCGTCATAGACTTCCTCGCCCAGGATCCGGACGTCTTCCGCGGCCAGGCCCGTGGCGAATGCAAGCGCGGCGTCCCGGACGCTGTGCACGTCCTTCAGGTTTTCGCCCTGGAGCATAAAGCGCAGCTGCTTGGCTGCAAACCCGGCGGCCTCACGGAGAGTGAAGACCCTCTTCTGGTACATCTTCCGGGCCACGTGGAAGAGGCTGGCGCCGCGCATAAGTGTGTTGTCTACGTCGAAGAATGCGGCCTCTCCCGGGTTGCCTGCCGCGGCCGGAGAATCGTCGGCACGGACAAACATGGATCGGGGCATGGAAGAAGTCTACTGAAAAAGAGCTCCCGGCCTCGGATATGCGGCTTGGAGACTAAATTGGAAGTCATGAATGATGTCCTTCCCGACGCCGCGGTGCCCGAATTGCTTCTGCTGACCCGTCCGGGATGCCACTTGTGCCAGGCTGCCCGGGAAGTTCTGGACCGGGTCTCCGCGGATCTCGGAGTTCCCTGGCAGGAACGTTCGATTGCAGATGACCCGGAGCTGCTCGAACGGTTCGCCGAGGAGATTCCCGTCCTGATGATTGACGGTGTGCAGCGTGACTTCTGGCAGATCGACGAATCGCGCCTGCGCCGGCTCCTGTCCGCGTAACCGGGGGCCAAACACACTTGGTGCGGAAGCGGATGCGGTCCTAGAGTGGGTGCTTACCGGGCCTGGCGGTCCGCAGGACCGTCCAGTTGCCCAGTAGCTAACGGAGTTGCAGAAGTGAGTATGCCGGATGAGCAGGATGTAACGGCCGTTGGTGCGTCCGCGCATGGACGGCATATCCCGCCGGCTTCCCTCGCCCGCCTGACCGTGTACCTGAGGGTGCTTGGCACCATGCTGACCGAGGGCGTGGAACGGGTCTCCTCAGAGGAACTCGCGGAGGCAGCCGGCGTCAACTCGCCCAAACTCCGCAAGGACCTCTCCTATCTGGGTTCCTACGGGACCCGCGGTGTTGGGTATGACGTTCCGTACCTCAGCGGCCAGATTTCTGCGGCGCTTGGCCTGACCCTCGACTGGCGGGTCGCGATCGTGGGCGCCGGGCATCTGGGCCGTGCCCTGGCCGGTTATCCGGGGTTCGGGACCCGCGGGTTCGAAGTAGTGGCACTTTTCGACGCGGATCCAATGACGGTTGGACAGGAAATCGGCTGGCTGCGGATCAGCCCGGTGAACTCCCTTGAACGGGTACTGGAGACTACCAGGGCCAATATGGCGGTCCTTGCCGTCCCGGCGGAGGCAGCACAGGAAATGTGTGACCGTCTGGTGAAGGCCGGAATCACCAGCATCCTCAGCTTTGCCCCGGTTGTTCTCCAGGCCCCGCCGGAGGTACAGATCCGGAAGGTCGATATGGCCACGGAGCTGCAGATCCTTGCCTATCACGCACAGCGTGCCCAGGTGGCCGCCCTGGCGACGGACGCCCAGGCACGCCTGATGCGCTGAGCTCTGTTCAGGCTGGAACTAGCCGGTTTCCCCGTGAAGCAAAGTAGCGGGCGCTCTGCGGGATAAACAGCAGACCGGTTCCCAGCCCTGCCAGTACTCCAGCTGTGACGTGCTGGTACGCCAGGTCCTTGAATCCGAAGAACAGGGCCGCGGCTACCAGCACGACACAGCCGGCCCGGGCCCAGCTCCGGCCGTCGCGGATAAGCGATGCCAGGAGAACGTAGAACCCGAAAGCCACAGCAGCCACGGCCGCGTCCGCTACCCGGGCCATTGACAGGACAGTCTCCACCGGGACGCCCAGCGCCTCCAGCTGAGATGCTGCGGCGGGTGCCGCCCGCTGGGGGTCCATTGCCTCCCGGAGCCCGATCAGCAGGGTCAGCACGCCGCCCCCGGTGATGAGGAGGGCCGCCAGGTTCACCGGAAGGGGCGCCCGACGGCGGGACCTGCGGTCGGTGATCCGCGGCGCGGGGGCGGGTGCTGCAACCGGGGACGGGCGGTGGTCCGGACGCGGCGGGGTTTTTGCTGCCGGCCGCGGCCGGGCGGGGGACTTCCTTCCCGCCGGTGCAGGCGCCGTCGTGGTTGCCTCAGAAGCGGTGTCAGCCTGGGCCTGAACGGGCTCAGCCTCCGGCGCGTGAACGGATGCCGGGGAAGTGAGCGCCAGCTTAATGACTGCATCTGGAAAACGGGCCCAGCCAAACAGCCGATCCCCGACCCCGGTTTTTGGCTGCCGGCCGGCAGAACCGTCCGCGGGAAGTTCCCGGGTGCGTCCCGTGGGAGGAAGCGGCTCGCGGCCGTGCCGGCGGAGGCCGGTGTGCAGGATTCGCCGGGGGAGGGATTTGGACCCGGCTCCGGATGAGCTGGGCGCTGCGGGAGTAGTTGCCATAGTCGTCGCCGCCTTCACAAGACCGGGAAATCATTGCCCGCCAGGGGTCCGGGGACCTCGGCGGGGACTCCACGCTACGTGCCGCGGCGGCGGCTGTGACCTCAGCCGGCCCAAACCTGCATGCGCTTTCCCGAAAATTATCCGGGTGGGCCCGGGAGGTCTCAGTAAGGGCGGTAGGGGTTGAAATTATGGCGCTGGAAGTATGGGTTGCTGGGCCGCAGGTAGAGCATCACAATTCCTGCGATCCCGGCCAGCGAGGAGAGCAGGGAGATCCAGCCGATCAGCGAGGTCACATAGGCGGGAAGGGATAACAGCAGCCCGAAGGCCGAGAAGGCTGCGAACACTGTGCCGACAATCCGGGCCCAGTTGTGCCCCTTCAGGACGAACCAGGCAATCAGGACGTAGATGCCCAGTCCGATGATGCTCAGCACCACCGAAAACCAGATCAGGAACCCGCCGGCGTCCTGGACATCTATGTTGGCGTCCCGCAGGGCGTCGGTTTGGGAAAGGGTCAGGACATCCGGCAGACGGACTGCGGTCACGATGTTGTTGATCAGGGAGAGGACTCCCGCGGCGATGATCAGCCAGAACCCCGTCACGACTTCACGGGGTGCAGGACCCTTGGGCTGGGTCGACGGTCCCTGCGCGGCTCCGGGATAGCTGTAGCCGGAGGGCTGCGCGGGCTGGTAGCCGTATGACTGCCCGTACTGTCCCTGGCCATACTGCCCGTAGGGCTGCCCCGGCTGCTGATATGGGCCCGGCCCTGCGGCATGTCCCGGGTGCTGGCCGGGTTCCGGCGGGATGTGGGTCTGTGCCGGCTGATTCGGCTGATTCGGCTGGAGAGGAGGGCTGTACTGTCCGTATTTCGGCTCCGGACGCTGGTCCTGGCCTTCACCGGGTTCCGGCTGCCGGCCCGGGAGGTCCTGGTTTTCGTGGGGATCGCTGGGAGTGCTCATTGGTGCCCGCCTGCCGAGTGGATGGCCTGCCGAAAGAGCCTCCGGCAGGGCAGATAACCCATCTGCGAAGTCGGGGTTCAGTCTAGCTGTCCTGGCACGCGGCAACACGGTTTGGCGCGCGAATCGACGGTGCGCGGGGTACAAAAACAGCAGGTCCGGGACGCGGGAGAGCGTACCGGACCTGCTGGATGAATGCGTGTGCTTATGCCTTGACGAAGGCAACGTCCACGTTGATGGTGACCTTGTCGCCAACCAGGACGCCGCCGGTTTCAAGTGCGGCGTTCCAGGTCAGGCCGAATTCCTTGCGGCTGATGACGGTGGAACCGGAGAACCCGGCGCGGGTGGCGCCGAACGGATCGACCGCTACGCCGTTGAATTCGACGTCCAGGGTGACCGGGCGGGTGGTGTCCTTGATGGTCAGGTCGCCGGTGAGCTTGTAGGTTTCACCGGAGCCTTCGACGCTGGTTGCCGTGAAAGTCAGTTCCGGGTACTGCTCGACGTCGAAGAAGTCGGCACCCTTGACGTGTCCGTCACGGTTCGGCTCGTTCGAATTGAACGACGCGGCGTCGATCGTGGCGCTGATCTTGGAATCATTCAGGTCCTGACCAACCTCGAGGACAGCAGTCACCTTGTCGAAGTTGCCGCGGACCTTGCTGATGCCGGCGTGGCGGACGGTGAAGCCAACCTCGCTGTGGGAGGAATCGAGGTTCCAGGTGCCTGCAGTCAGACCGGTGGGGATCATGGGGTTCTCCTTCTGGGATGCGGCGGTGTGCTGTCTGCACCACCGCCAGTAGATGCATTTGCATTTACTATTGCATACATTGGTCAAAGGTTCAAGTGTTCGTGAAGATTTAATCTATCCCGGCGACTCTGCGAGACTTGAAAGCATGTCCCGTGCCTCTATCCACCTCGTCCGCCATGGTGAAGTCTTTAATCCCGACGGCATCCTGTACGGCCGGTTGCCGGAGTTCCACCTCTCCGAACTGGGCCGCGAAATGGCAGACCGTGTAGCCGGCCACTTCGAGCAGCGCAGGAACGACGGCGCAAAGCTGGTTCATCTGGTTGCCTCGCCCCTGACGCGTGCCCAGGAGACCGCAGCCCCGATCGCAAGCGCCCTGGGCCTCGAAACCATGACCGACGAACGGATCCTGGAAGCGGAAAACCGCTTCGAAGGCCTTCCCGGCGTCAAGCGCCAGCTCCGCAATCCCCGGTACTGGCCGCTTCTTCGCAACCCGATGAAACCCTCCTGGGGAGAGCCGTATGCCCAGCAGGTGGAGCGGGTCATGGCAGCGGTTCACGACGCGCGCATCCGGGCTCTGGAACTGGGCGGCTCCGGTGCTGAAGCAGTCCTTGTCAGCCACCAGCTGCCGATTTGGGTGACCCGCCTGGCTGCTGAGGGCCGCAGGCTCTGGCACGATCCCCGCAGCCGGGAGTGCACCCTCACCTCGGTCACCACCCTGGAATTCAATGACATGGAACTCACCGGCGTCCGCTATGCGGAGCCGTCCGCTGATCTTTTGCCCGGGGCAGCGAATCTGCCTGGCGCATAATACAATTACTACGCGTTGTAGAAGTGGCCGCCCCCTGCCGCGATGAAAGCTGGATCTCCGTGAAGAAACCCGAAAGCGAAACACCGCCTGCCGCCATGCACCGCAGGTCCTTCCTGCGGCTTGGTGCCGGGCTTGCCGTTGGCGTGCCGCTGGCGGCTGCGCTCGCAGGCTGCTCAACGGATGATCCGCTGGCCGAACAGGCCAAAGCAGGAGACAACAAGAACTACATCGCCGGAGACGGGTCCGTCACTGAATACGCGCCGTCCGAACGAGGTGAACCGGTTCGCTTGAGCGGAACCCTGTTTGACGGCACGGAAGTCAGCGCTGCTGACTGGGCCGGCGACGTCGTCGTCCTCAATTTCTGGTACGCAGCGTGTGCTCCCTGCCGCAAGGAAGCCCCCGACCTCGTGGAGCTGCATGACACTTACGCTCCCGAGGGCGCACGCTTCTACGGTGTGAATATCCGCGACGAGGCCAAGACTGCCGAGGCCTTCGAACGCAATTTCGCCATTCCCTACCCGAGCTTCGAGGACCGCAACGGTGAAGTCCTGCTGGCCATGACCAGCTTCGTGCCGCCGCAGGCTGTGCCCACCACGCTCGTCCTTGACCGCGAAGGCCGGGTCGCTGCGCGCATCCTGGGCCTTGCGGACAAGGGAACCCTGAAGACGCTCATCAGCGACGCGCTGGCCGCGTAGCCGCTGTGCCGCCCGTGATCCCAGCCGCCGCAGTGCCGGCCGCCAACGTATTCGCAGAGACGATCCTTAACGGATCGATGCTGCTGGCGATCCCGGTTGCCGTCCTTGCCGGGCTGGTTTCATTCCTGTCCCCGTGCGTGCTGCCGCTGGTGCCCGGCTACCTCGGCTACGTCACCGGCCTGACGGGCATTGACCTGCAGAAACAGCGGCGCGGACGGATGTTCACCGGAATCGCACTGTTCGTGCTCGGGTTCTCGGTGGTTTTTGTGGCCATCGGCGCGGGAATCGGGCAGCTCGGCTCCTGGCTGCGCGGCGCCGAACAGGCTTGGATCCAGCAGGTCCTGGGCGCACTGATCATCCTTCTGGGCATCATCTTCATGGGTGGCCTGTCCTGGTTCCAGCGCGACCGCAAGATCGAGGCGCGCCCCCCGGCCGGACTCTGGGGCGCCCCACTGCTCGGCGTGACCTTCGGGCTGGGCTGGGCACCGTGCCTGGGCCCGACCCTCTCAGCCGTGCAGCTGCTCTCCTTCTCCGGCGACGACGCGTCCGCGGCGAAGGGCGCGCTGCTCACCTTCGTGTACTGCCTGGGCCTGGGGCTGCCGTTCCTGCTGATTGCCCTGGGCTTCAGGCGCGGAATGGGAGCACTCGGTTTCTTCCGCCGGCACCGCGTCGCCATGCAGCGCTTCGGCGGCGGCATGCTGATCGCCCTTGGCCTCCTGATGGTCACCGGTGTCTGGAACATTTGGATCAACCAGCTCCAGGGCTGGTTGGATAGTGTGACGCTGCCAATCTGATGAACACTCCTTCGAACCCGTCCCCAGAGAACAATGAGAACCAGTTGAAACCTGAACCGGACAGCGAAAAGACGCCCACTCCGCCGGCACCTGATGCGGGAACCAAGACCGCTGCGGCGGGAGGCAAGGGCAAAAAGGCGGCCAGCGACGTCGCGCTTCCCAGCCTTGGGCTGCTTGGCACCCTCCGCTGGGCCTGGACACAGCTCACCAGCATGCGCACTGCACTGTTCCTGCTGCTCCTGCTGGCCGTGGCTGCCGTTCCGGGGTCGCTCTTCCCCCAGCGGCCGGCCAACCCCGCCGCGGTCACGCAGTACATTCAGGACAACCCGGGTTCAGGGCCTTGGCTGGACCGTTTCCAGCTTTTCGACGTGTACTCCTCCGTCTGGTTCTCCGCGATCTACCTGCTGCTGTTCATCTCCCTGATCGGGTGCGTGATTCCGCGCGCCAAGGTGCACTGGAAGGCGCTGCGCTCCAAGCCGCCGCGGACTCCCACCAAGCTCTCCCGCCTGCCGGAGTACGGCACCCTTGCGGTGCCGGCCGGCACCGGACTCACTGCTTCACAGGCCGCCCGCGACGCTGAGGCAATTCTTAGCAAGCGCGGCTACCGCGTCGAGGCCCGGGACCTGGACGGGGACCGCCCGTCCGTGGGCGCCGAGCGCGGCTTCCTGAAGGAAACCGGAAACCTGGTTTTCCACGTGTCCCTGATCGGCGTCCTGGCCTCCGTGGCCGTGGGCGGGCTGCTGGGCTACAACGGCCAGCGGGTTGTGGTGGAAGGCGATACTTTCGTGAACACCCTGGTGGGTTACGACACCTTCACTCCCGGCACCAACTTCACCGAGTCCCAGCTTTCTCCGTATTCGCTGACCCTGGATGAATTCGAAGTCACTTTCGACCGCCAGCCAAACGGCAACGTCCAGCCGCTGGACTTCCACGCGGACGTTACGGTGCAGGAGGACCCGGACGAGGAACCGCGCAAGGAAACGCTGAAGGTCAATGAACCGCTGAACATCGGCGGAACCAAGGTTTACCTGGTCGGCAACGGATACGCACCCGTGGTGACAGTGCGCGACGGCGAAGGCGAGATTGCGTACCAGGGCCCGGTGGTCGGTGTACCCACTGACGGTGTGTACACGTCCCTCATGGTGATCAAGGCTCCGGATGCCAAGCCGGACCAGCTCGGTTTCGTAGGATTCTTCCTTCCCACCGCCATGCTGGATTCGCAGGGGGTTTCCTTCTCCGGTGACCCCGATCCGGTGAACCCGCAGCTCAACCTGAACTCCTACTACGGGGACCTGGGGCTCGACGACGGTGTTCCCACCAACGTGTTCGTCCTTGATACCGAGGACCTCACGCCCCTGAATAACCGGGACCTGGACTCGGGCGGCATTGTGCTGGGCATGAACCAGACGTACGACCTGCCCGAGGGCAAGGGCTCGATCAGCTTCGACGGCCTGCTGCGCTATGCAGCACTGGACGTCCACTACGATCCGGCCAAAACCGGGGTGCTCATATTCTCCGTACTCAGCCTTGCGGGGCTGTCCGCCTCCCTGTTCCTGGCCCGCCGCCGAGTCTGGGTCCGTACCGGAACGGCCGAAGATGGACGCATAATGGTCGAGTACGGTCTGCTGGCCCGCGGTGAAGACGCGCGGCTGGAAACCGAGGCTGAAGCCCTGCGGAACCTGCTCGAAAAGAAGTGGCTGGCGGGAGCTCCCGCCGCAAACCCTGCGGAAGGCCCGGATACCCTGGCCGACGCATCAGTGGCCGGCAGCACCGGACGCACGGAAGAAACAGGTAAGGACTCCTAATGCCCTCCATCGACTACCAGCTCGCGGAATACAGCGACCTATTTATGCTGCTGGCGGCGTTCACCTACACGGTCGCGCTGCTCGCCTTCGCCTGGGACCTGGCCAAGAGCAGCAAGACGCTGCAGGCCGTTGACCGTAAGGCCGCAGCCCAGGCGGCCCCGGCGAAGAAGGTCATGGCCACCGCGGGCGCTCCCACGGGACCGGCAGACTCCAACCGCCAGTGGGACAGCAGCGAAGCAGTCACCGCTGACGACGCCATGGGCTACACCGGACCACGCCGCAATGCGGCCCGGGTCGCGGTTGCGCTCACCGCGCTGGCTACGCTGATCCATGCCGCTGCCGTCGTGGCCCGGGGCCTGGCTGCCCACCGTGTGCCGTGGGGCAACATGTACGAATTCTGCACCACCGGCGCCCTCGTGGTGTCCGTGATCTTCCTGCTGGTGCTGCTGCGCCGCGACCTGCGGTTCCTAGGCACCTTCGTGGTGGGCCTGGTGCTGATCATGATGATGGCTGCGACCATCGGCTTCCCCACCCCGGTAGGCCACCTGATCCCCGCGCTGCAGAGCTACTGGCTGATCATCCACGTTTCCGTTGCGGTTATTGCCTCGGCCCTGTTCACCCTGACCTTTGCCATGTCGGTGCTGCAGCTGCTGCAGGCTGACCGCGAGGCCAAGGCCCGTGCCGGCGCGAAGGAACGCTTCGGGTTCCTGAAGATCGTTCCCTCGGCACAGTCCCTGGAGAACTTCTCCTACCGCATCAACGCCGTTGCCTTTGTGCTCTGGACCTTCACCCTGATGGCCGGCGCAGTCTGGGCCGAGCAGGCCTGGGGCCGTTACTGGGGCTGGGACACCAAGGAAGTCTGGACCTTCGTGATCTGGGTTGTCTACGCCGGCTACCTGCACGCCCGCGCAACCCGTGGCTGGACCGGCACCCGCGCCGCCTGGCTCTCGATCGTCGGCTACCTCTGCGTGGTCTTCAACTTCACCATCGTCAACGTCTACTTCGCCGGCCTGCACAGCTACTCCGGCGTCTAGTCCCTGCCGTTTCAAGGCCCCGCTCCGGCTCCTGCCGGGGCGGGGCCTTTGCTGTTTCGGGTGGGGTGCGGCTTGGGGCGGATCTCGCGGCCGGTGTCGTGAGGCTGCGGCACGTGGTTGAGGCACGCGGGCTTTTGCGCCGGACCCATTCCGCAAGCGCTCTGAACGGTGCCAGACTGGGCCAATGAGTCACCGCGCAGGGTACAGCCGGCGCGCAGCACTCGTCCGGGTCGACACGTCTGGTCCTTCATGAAGCCGGGGGGCAAAGCCGTCGTCGCGCTGCTCGCGTGCTGCATCGCGCAGTTCGTCCTGACGGTCAACGGCTCGATCGTGAGCATCGTCCTTCCCGACATTGCGAGGGAGTTCGGCTCCTCGATGACGTTGCTGCAGTGGACGGTAGGAGTCTACGTCCTCGCTTTCGCGTGCCTCCTGACAGCGGCGGGCAACACGGCCGACCGGCTCGGCCGCCGCCGCATCCTGATCGCCGGACTCGCCGTAATCCTGATCGGCTCCCTGGTCTGCGCGCTGAGTCCCGATGTTGCCGTGCTAATCGCCGGGCGCGTCGTGCAGGCCGTCGGCGCAGCCATGCTCGCTTCGTCGGGGCTCGCCGCTGTCTCGGCCGAGTCAACCGTCACCGCGGTGCGGGTCCGCGCGATCGCGTGGTGGGCCGCGATTGGCGGTGTCGCCCTGGCCGCCGGACCCTTCATCGGTGGCGTCCTCAGCGAGTACTTCGGATGGCGCGGCGTGTTCTGGATGAGCGTCCCGGTCGCCCTCATCGGCCTGATCCTGGTGCCGATCTCAGTCAAGGAGTCACGCAACCCCTCGCCGTTGCCGTTCGATGCCGTCGGGCAGATCCTGCTGTCGGGGTTCCTCGCTGCGCTGGCCTTCGCGATGATCGAGGGCACGCAGCTTGGCTGGACTTCCGCGCCGATCCTGATCGCGCTCGGGGCCGCGGCTGTGCTCCTCACCGTCGGGCTGCTGCGTGCCCGGCGCCGGCCGGATCCCCTGATCCCGCTCCGGCTCTTCGCCGACCGCCCCTTCGTCCGGGCCTCGCTCACCTCGATCATCGGCTTCGCCGCCGCCGCAGGCTTCTTCTATATCGCCCCGCAGTATCTGCGCTCGATCCGCGGGGAGAGCGCGCTGGAGGCGGGCATCTTCCTCCTGCCGCTCGCGCTCGCCGCTCTGGCTTCCGCCCAGCTGTCCGGGCGGATCGTCGCGGCCGGGCGGGCGGGCCAGGACCTGGTGGCGGGCGGAGTGGTCATGGCAGTCGGTTCGGTGATGATGCTGCTGTGGTCGGACGGCTCGCTGTGGGTGGTCGCGGCGGCGTTCATCGTCTTCGGATTCGGCTACGGACTGCTCAACGATCCGCTCAGCGTGGAGGAGCTCGCATCGCTTCCCGGCTCGGAGGCGGGCCTGGCTTCGTCGCTGTTCTCGACGTCGAAGCAGACCGGTCAGCTCTTCGGCATCGCGGCGGTGGGCACAATCCTGTCCGCGGCCTCGCCGGACTTCGCGCCCGCCTACCGCGATGTAGGCGGGTGGGGCTGGGCGGCGCTGGTAGTCTGCGGCGTCGCGGTCTCCGCCCTCAACGTCCCCTCCCTGGGAAGCCGCGCCAAGCCGATCCGCACCCCCACCATCACGACCCCGGACGGGCCTTCCCGTTAAAGGTGGCTAGTTGCTGCTGGGCTTCTCGTCGTCGTTCTGCTTTGAACGCTTCTCGCGGTCGGCGATTTCCTGCTCCCGGCGCTTGAGCTCTTCTTCCTTCTGCTTCTGACGGCGGCGGATCTCCAGGTTGCGGAGGAACTCGGGGTCATCGTCCGGAGCAGTGGGGTGGCGCGGTGCGCGGGGCTTGGGCTCGGGACCGCTGGCCGGACGGCCAAAAAGGAACCACAGAATGGCACCCAGAACCGGCAGCAGAACAATCACAGCGATCCAGGCGGGTTTGGAAATGCTCCGGACTTCGTGTGCACGGGACATAAGGCAGTCGATGACTGCGTAGATGATTACGGCTGCGACGACGATGACGCCGAGGAGTACGAAGCGGGGCATGCCCCCAGTGTAGTGGAGGCAGCTGGAGGCGGCCTGAATAGTTTCCAAAGGCACTCAATCAGGCAGTTTCAGCCCGTTCGGCAGGCTGGGAGACTGGTTCAGGGGCAGCCCGTAGAATGGGCACGTGGCTTTCTGGAAATTTACCGCTCTCCGCCTTGGTCTGGTGGCCGTCTTCTTTGTTGCAGGCCTGTACCTGCAGCTGGGCCTGGTGCTGTCCGCAATCGTGGCCGCAGTGCTGGCCTGGTGCGTGACGTACCTGTTCTTCCGCGACATGCGCGACGCCGCTGCCAAAGGCCTGCAGAGCCGGTTCAGTGAAAAGACACCTCCCTCACGCAACCGCGCTGAACTGGACGATTCCGCGGCAGAGGATTCCATGCTTGACGCCAACCCGGATGTGACGATCGATTCCGACCGCAAGCTTCGGGAACCCAAGCCCCGCGACTCCTAGACCGCTGCCCCTGCCGGCCCGGCGGATTCTGCTAGGGTCGGGTTTTTGCCCGGGGAATCTTCCCGGCGCACGGCAAACGGGGGATAGGCATGGAGACAGGAACGGACGCTGCAGTGCGCAGCTCCCGGGCGGAACAGGAATACAACAAGCGCTGGCTCATCGGTGTCACTGCCGGTCCGCTTGCTGCGGGCCTGCTCGCCGGGGCATGGATGTTCTCAGTCGCCGGGAACCTGCCTGACCCGCTGGCCAGCCACTGGGGTCCGGACGGCGTCGACGGCTACATGTCCCTCCCGGGCAACGCGGCAATCGCTGTCTTTGTTTGCGGCGGGAGCGGAGCCCTTGTGGCAGGGCTCGCCATCGCGGCGCGTGCCGCCTCACGGGCCGTTGCCCGGATCGGCGTGGGCTTCGGGCTGGCCATGGGCATTGCCATGACAGGGCTGGCTGTAGCCGTTGTTGCCGGCCAGATAGGGCTGGATGACGCATCACAGGCTTCAGCCTCTGCTCCGGTCATCTGGACATCGGTACTGGTTGCGGCCCTGACAGGAGCAGTCATGGGCTGGCTTTACCGTCCAGGAGAGGTTGAGCGGCTGCAAAGTCCCGAGACCCGGGAACAGTCGAACGCTGCTTCCGGCCCGCTGCTCTCTGCCACAGCCCGCGCTGCCGCTGCCGCACAGCAGAGTCTTGCCGTCAACGTTTCCATGGGTCCGGTCAAGTGGCTGCTCAGCCTGGGCGTCGGTGCGCTGGTTACCCTGAGCCTGGTCTTCATCCTTCCGCAGCTGGGTTTGCTCGGCATTCCGGCCGCGGCCCTGATGCTGGCCTTTTGCCAGGGAAAGATCGTTATTGACCCTGACGGCGTCCGTGTCCTGGCCGGCGGGTTCTGGAAACTCATGCCGCTCTCCTACGAAGAGATTCGGGGCGAATCCGTTGAGGACATCATTGCCATGGACTTTGGCGGCTGGGGTTACCGGCTGACCGGAGGAAGCGTCGGCTTCATTATGCGCAGCGGCCCTGCCCTGGTCCTGACTGCCGGATTCAAGCAGCGCTTTGTATTTTCGATGCCCGACGCCGAGACCGCCGCCCGCGCCTGCGCACTGGTGAGCGCCTACCGGACTGGCTCCGGGGATGAATCCGCTGCTCCTGCGGTTTGAATTACCTCCCGGCGGGTGGTTTGGTCCGTTTCGGGCCCCTAAGCGTCGCTAGGGTGACTGCTATGAGATCCCTTCTTACCGCTGCGCGGCGCTGGGCGGCTCCTTCAGCGGCCGCTGTCTTCTTCAGCGGGTGGTGCGTCGTGGAAGTGGGCCGCATGAGTCCGATGGCCGCCACCCTTCCCATGTTCTGGAACGGAACCATACCCCTGCTTGTGCTGACGGCAGCCATCGGTGTTGCTGTGCGCTGGCCCGTCCTGTCCCTTTCCCTGACGGCGCTCCTGCTGACCGCACAGCTGCTGAAAGTCGTGCAGCCCCTCGATACAAACTGGGCGATTTATCTTGGTGCCTTCCTCTCGCTGGGACTGATCGCCTGGACCAGTAAGCGCCGCACCAGGATTATTGCCTTCGCGGCCAACACCGTGTTCGCCGCCGTAATGACGTTCCTGATGCTCTCCTGGCGCTACGGCTATGGAGTCGGCTGGCTCCCGCCGCTGTATCTGGGGGACAGGGCGGCCCTGACGGCTTTCGGGCCCCAGCTGTTCTTTATGCTGCTGCTCATTGCCGCGGCCTGCTTCGCCCTCGGCCTGCTGCTGGCGCTGGTCCAGGAGCGCGGTCGGTTGTTCCGGGCACGGGAACTGGCGCAGTCCACGTTGAAGGACCGGGAAATCGACCTGGTGGTAGAGCAGGAACGAACCCGGATCTCCAGGGACCTCCATGACGTCCTGGCACATTCGCTGGCAGTTATCGCAGCACAGGCAGACGGGGCACGCTACAGCGCGAAGGACCAGCCCGAACCGGTGCTGAAGGCCCTTGAAGCCATTTCGTCATCAGCCCGGAGCGCGCTGGTGGATGCCCAGCGGGTCATCGAGGGAGTGCAGGATGACGGGATGAGCGCTCCGCAGCCGCAGATGGACGATATTGCCGGGCTGATCGAGGGCATGAGGAGCAGCCTGGACATCCAGGAGGGGATTTCCGGAGAGCCGGTCAAACTCTCCAGCGGCCAGCAGCTGGCGGTGTTCCGGATTGTGCAGGAATGCCTGACCAACGCCCTGAAGCACGGAGGGCGCCGCACAACCGTTCGGCTCAACTTCGACTGGAGCGGCCCGGGACTGACCCTGCACGCATCCAGTGCGCGGCATCCGAATGCGACGGAAGGCACGGCCGGGCAGCGGACGGGCCGGGGGATTCCCGGAATGCGGGAGCGGGCCAGCCTGGCCGGCGGCTGGCTTACGGCGGGTCCGGACGGCGATCAGTTCCGGGTGACGCTGTTCCTGCCTTACGGCCCAGCCGAGGGCCGTCCTGCTGCAGCTGATCCTGCAGCCGGCCAGGAACCGGGGGAGACCCCACAGCTCGCACTGAGCAGCGGAGGGAAGGTTCCCGGCGATGTCTGAAACAGATACACGGATCTCAGTTGCGCTGGTGGACGACCAGCCGCTGTTCCTGGCCGGAATCCGCATGCTGGTCGAGAGCCAAGAGGACATGGTCTTCGCCTGGGACGCCGGGGAAGGGCTGCAGGCGGCCCGGCTGGCGGCCGAAAAGCGCCCTGACGTGATCCTGATGGACCTGCGGATGCCGGTCCTTGACGGTGTTGAGGCGACCCGCCGGATCGTGGCGGAGGCAGACAGCGCCGGCACGGAACCGCCCCGCATCGTCGCCCTGACGACCTTCAACCGCGACCAGGCGGTGGTCCAGGCTGTTCAGGCCGGGGCCAGCGGATACCTGCTCAAGAGTGCTGAGCCGGAGTTCCTCCTGGCCGCCATCCGGACCGTCCATTCGGGCTATTCAGTGATTGCTCCGGGGTCAATCCATTCCCTCTTCGACCACGCGGCCCGCAACGCACCGGCACGGGAACCGGATCTTGCCGTCCTTGAAGTCCTCTCCGCACGGGAACGCGACGTGTTCCTGCTGGCGGCAAAGGGCCTGAGCAACGGTGAAATGGCACAAAGCCTCTTCGTCTCGGAAGCCACGGTGAAGACCCATCTGCGCAGCGTCCTGGACAAGCTGCAGCTGCGCACCCGGATCCAGCTGGTGTCCTTCGCCCACGAGCGCCGGCTGCTGGGCAGCTGACCGGGATGCCGGTACGCAGACAACCCGTGACAAGGACCGGGCGCGGGAAACCCAGGGGGCTGCACGCTGCCGGTCACCTGGGGATAGTGGCCGCCGCGGTCCACGCCTTGTCCTGGTGCATGGTCGGCATCCTGGCAGCTCCCGGGATTTCCGGACTCAATGCAGGGTCCGCAGGCGGGGACGCCGCATGGCTGGTTACGCTTCTGGCACTCCTGGCTTCAGCGGTGCTGATCCTTGGGACAGTGCTCGGTGTCCTCGGGACCGGCAAAGGCGGCGAGTCAGCCGCAGAGCGGCTTCGCGCTAGGCCAGCACCCGCGTCAGCACCAGCGCCAGCCCGTAGACGACGCTGAAGCCCAGGTTGATCAGGCCCGTCTGCTTCAGCACCGGGATCAGGCTGCGGCGCTTCTTGCCCTTGAGCATGAGCCAGCTGGGCATCAGGCAGGCCGGCAGCAGCAGCAGGACCAGCAGCACCCACGGGTAGTCGCCCACCAGCAGCAGCGGCAGGAGAAGCGCCAGCGCGAGCATCATCACGTAACTGATGCGGGCGGCGTCGTCTCCCAGGCGAACCGCAAGGGTCCGCTTCCCGGATTCCCGGTCCGTGGGGATGTCCCGCACGTTGTTGGCCATCAGCAGGGCCGTGGCAATCAGCCCGGTGGAGATGGCACCGATCCAGGCCGCAGCGTTGACCTGCCCGGCCTGCGTGTAGGTGGTGCCCAGTGTGGCAACCAGGCCGAAGAAGACGAAAACGAACACATCGCCCAGGCCAAGGTACCCGTACGGATTCCGGCCTCCGGTGTAGCCCCAGGCGGCAGCGATGCAGCCCACGCCCACCAGCAGGAGGAACCAGGCCTGGGAAAGGATTACCAGCGCAAGGCCGGCCGCCATGGCCAGGCCGAAGCACAGGAATGCCGCGTACTTCACGTGTTTGGCGGCAGCGGCACCGGAGCCCGTGAGCCGCAGGGGCCCCACCCGGTTGTCGTCGGTGCCGCGCACGCCGTCGGAATAGTCGTTCGCGTAGTTCACGCCCACCTGGAGCAGGATTGCCACCAGTGCGGCGAGCAGGGCGTTGAACCAGTGGAAGGAGCCCAGATCGAACGCAGCCGCGGAACCGATAATCACCGGAGCAACTGCCATGGGAAGTGTCCTGGGGCGTGCCCCCTCGAACCATTGCGCCGCTGTGGCCACAGTCAATTCCTTCGTTAGCTCGTGCTGGTGTGCTCCGGCAGGAAAAGGCTGCCGGGCAGCTTCATTCTCCCGCACCACCTGCGGGAGGGCGAAACGGGTCCTAGCCGCGGGCGGCGGCGAGCAGCTGGCGGACGGCCAGCCTGTCAGTCTTGCCGCCGGGCAGCAGGGGAAGCCGTTCCAGCTCCACCACAATCTTGGGTACGGCCGGTGCACCCAGCGCGGAGCGGACCGCGCCCCGCAGCAGGTCGGTGTCCACCGAGCCGACGACGACGAGTCCCACCACGGCGCCCCACTCCGGGTCCTCAAGTCCCATGGCCACCGCCTGGTGCACTTCGGGAAGCTGTTCGGCGGCGGCTGCCACAGCAGCGCCGGAGACCTTCACGCCGCCGGTGACGATCACGTCGTCGAGCCGTCCGGACACGGAAACCAGTCCGTCCGCTGTCACCGAGCCCGTGTCATCGGTGCGGAACCAGCGCTTGCCCGAATGGAAGGCGAACCGTTCAGCGGTGAGCTCCGGCGCGCCGAGGTAACCCTCAGCCAGCATGTCTCCGGCAATCCAGAGCCGGCCCTCGGACTCCTGGACCTCGACGCCGGGCAGAGGCACGCCGTCGTACACGCAGCCGCCCGCCGTCTCGCTCATGCCGTAGGTGCGGACCACGTTCAGGCCCTGGGCCTGGGCCTGTGCCAGGAGGGCCGGGCTGGCGGCTGCCCCGCCCAGGAGGATCCCGTCGAAGCGCTTCAGCACGGCCAGCGTGTCCGGTGCCGGATCGGTGAGCAGCCGGTGCAGCTGGGTGGGGACCAGGGACGTCAGCCGGGTGCGGTCCGTCATCGCCTGAGCCGCGGTGGTGAAAGCTTCCGGGCTGAACGGTGCTCCGGTGTCCATGAGCACAGGTTCGGTTCCCGCATACAGGGAACGCACCAGCACCTGCACGCCGGCAATGTAATGCACCGGCAGGGCCAGCAGCCACTGGCCGTCCCTGCCCAGGTGCATCGCCGTCGCCATTGAGGAGGCCGCCAGCGCATCCGTGCTGAGCATGGTCTGCTTCGGCACTCCGGTGGAGCCGGAAGTGCTGATGACCAGGGCGACGTCGTCGTTGGGCAGTTCCCCGGTGAACGTCTGCGCCGGGTCGGAGTGCGGGGCGACGGCAGGACCTTCGCCGGCCAGCGCGGCAGCCAGGGGCGGCAGCAGGTCCCCGGCGTTGTATCCGGCAGGTGTGTGGACGGGAAGCAGTTCCATGACGTCCTAGAAGTAGTAGGGGAAGTTGGACCAGTCCGGGTCCCGTTTGGACAGGAACGCTTCCTTGCCCTCCACCGCTTCGTCGGTCATGTAAGCCAGGCGGGTGGCTTCGCCGGCGAAGACCTGCTGGCCGGCCAGGCCATCATCGGCCAGGTTGAAGGCGAACTTCAGCATGCGGATCGCCTGCGGGGACTGCCGGGCAATGTCCGCGGCGTATTCGAGGGCAACCTTCTCCAGGTTCTCGTGGTCCACCGCTTCGTTGACGGCTCCCATGGCAACCATGTCCTCAGCCGAATACTCACGGGCCAGGAAGAAAATTTCCCGGGCACGCTTCTGGCCGATCTGGCGTGCCAGCAGCGCTGAGCCGTAACCGGCGTCGAAGCTTCCCACCGTCGCGTCGGTCTGCTTGAACTTGCCGTGCTGGCGGGAAGCGATGGTCAGGTCGGCAACTACGTGCAGGCTGTGTCCGCCGCCGGCGGCCCAGCCGTTGACGACGGCGATGACCACCTTGGGCATGGTCCGCATCAGGCGCTGGACTTCCAGGATGTGCAGCCGGCCAGCGCGGGCCGGATCAATCGTTTCCTGGGTCTCGCCCTCTGCATACCGGTACCCGTCACGCCCGCGGATGCGCTGGTCACCGCCGGAACAGAAGGAATGGCCGCCGTCCTTGGGAGAGGGGCCGTTGCCGGTGAGGAGCACGGTGGCAACATCGGGAGTCATCCGTGCATGGTCCATGGCGCGGTAGAGCTCGTCAACGGTACCGGGACGAAACGCGTTGCGGACCTCCGGCCGGTTGAAGGCGATCCGCACCGTGGGCAGGTCGCGCACGACGGCGCCGTCGGCGTCGCGCTCCACCTGGCGGTGGTAAGTCATGTCCTGGAAATCTTCAAAACCGCCAACCACCCTCCACTGCCGGGGATCGAAGATGTCAGAGACCTGCGCGGGAAGTTGTGTAGTCACGGTCTCGAGTTTATCGCGGCAGCATCTTGGCCGGCTCCGGACCGGTTTCCGCCTACTGCCTTCTAGCCTCCGCAGCACCGGCGTAGCTTGAGTGAATGGCTAGCAGCTCCGTTACGGGGACCGACGGCCCCGCCTCCGATGCACTCCTAAAACTTGGCAGGTTCTTCACCCGCTGGGACGAAACGGCCGACGGCCGCGCTGTCTTCCGCGAAGGTGGGCGCAAGGGCGATGCCTTCTACCGGAACAGGTGGAGCCACGACAAAGTGGTCCGCTCAACCCACGGCGTGAACTGCACGGGCTCCTGCTCGTGGAAGGTCTATGTCAAGGACGGGATCATCACCTGGGAAGCCCAGGAAACTGACTATCCCACCGTTGGCCCGGACCGGCCCGAATACGAACCCCGGGGCTGCCCGCGCGGCGCAGCGTTCTCCTGGTACACCTATTCACCCACACGGGTGCGCTATCCCTACATCCGCGGCGTGCTGCTTGAAATGTACCGGGAGGCCAAGCGGTCCACCGGAGGGGATCCGGTGCTGGCCTGGGAATCCCTCATTGCCGATCAGGGGAAGCGCCGGACGTGGCAGCAGGCCCGCGGCAAGGGCGGCCTGGTCCGTTCAAGCTGGCAGGAAGCCCTGGAAATGACCGCGGCAGCCCACGTTGCCACGATCAGGAAGTACGGTCCGGACCGGTGCACCGGCTTCTCCCCGATTCCCGCCATGTCCATGGTCTCCCACGCAGCCGGTGCACGGTTCATCAACCTGATTGGCGGGGTGATGAACAGCTTCTATGACTGGTATGCGGACCTGCCGGTCGCCTCACCGCAGGTATTCGGCGACCAGACAGACGTCCCTGAGTCAGGGGACTGGTGGGACGCCACCTACCTGATGATGTGGGGCTCGAACATTCCGGTGACCCGGACCCCGGACGCGCACTGGATGGTTGAAGGACGGTACCGGGGCACGAAGGTGGTGTCGGTCAGCCCGGATTACGCGGACAACACCAAGTTCGCCGACGAATGGCTGCCCGCCCAGGCCGGGTCCGATGCAGCGCTCGCCATGGCCATGGGCCACGTGATCCTCAAGGAGAACTTCGTGGACCGGCGGGTGCCGTTCTTCGAGGACTACGTGGTGCAGTACACGGACCTGCCGTTCCTGGTCACCCTGGTGGATGGCCCGGGCGGAACCACTGTTCCGGGAAAGTTCCTTACCGCACAGGACCTGGGCGGAGAGGAGGCGCAGGCTGCCGATGCCGCGTTCAAGACCGTCCTGCTGAACCGGGAAACGGGTGCCCCCACCGTGCCCAACGGTTCCATGGGGTTCCGCTACAACGATGACGACGCCGGGAAATGGAACCTGGATCTGCAGGGTGTCTATCCGGCACTGTCCCTGGCTGACGGTGCCGGCTGGCTCGGGGAGACCAGCGGGGTTGACCTGCCGGTGTTCTCCGACCCCTCCGGCGCAGGATCCGTGGTGCACCGCGGGGTTCCGGTAACAACGGTGGCGGGCAGGAAGGTCACCACGGTCTTTGACCTGATGCTGGCGCAGTACGGCGTGGGCAGGGACGGGCTGCCCGGAGACTGGGCCTCCGGATACGACGACGCCGCCACCGCCTACACCCCGGCATGGCAGGAAGAACTGACGTCCATCAAGCCCTCGGCGGTCATCCGCACAGCCCGGGATTTCGCGGCCAACGCTGAGAAGTCCAAGGGCCGGTCCATGATTATCCTCGGTGCGGGCATCTGCCAGTGGTACCACGGTGACGTTACGTACCGGGCGATCCTGGCCATGCTGATGCTCTGCGGCTGCGAGGGGCGCAACGGCGGCGGGTGGGCGCACTATGTGGGGCAGGAAAAGTGCCGTCCGATCACCGGATGGGCCGCGATGGCCTCGGCGGGGGACTGGAACCGGCCGCCGCGGTTCATGATCGGTACGGCCTTCTGGTACATGCACACGGACCAGTTCCGTTCCGACGGGTACTCCACCGACGCCGTGCAGTCGCCGCTGGCGGAAGGCCACCTGCGGGGCATGCATTCGGCGG
The DNA here is from genome assembly GCF_009696625.1 of Arthrobacter sp. BL-252-APC-1A. Classification (NCBI taxonomy): domain Bacteria; kingdom Bacillati; phylum Actinomycetota; class Actinomycetes; order Micrococcales; family Micrococcaceae; genus Arthrobacter; species Arthrobacter sp. BL-252-APC-1A. The sequence goes on from NZ_VULS01000002.1 coordinate 64,692, forward strand.
ATGTTATTGCCAAGTCCACCCGCATGGGCTGGATGCCGTTCTTCCCGCAGTTCGACGCCAAAAATTCACTGGACGTCGCCGACGAGGCCGCAGACGGCGTCGCCCGCGGTGAAGCGCCCAACGAGGCTCGGTGGGTGGCGGACCGGCTCAAGGAGGGCAGCCTGCGCTTTGCCGTGGAGGACGTCGATGCGCCGGAGAACTGGCCGCGCACCCTGATCCTGTGGCGGTCGAACCTCCTCGGTTCCTCCGCCAAGGGAGAGGAATACTTCCAGAAGCACCTGCTGGGCACGCTGAACAACGTGATGGGCAAAGACCACGGCGATGCCCGCCCCAAGGACGTGGTGTGGAGAGAGGATGCACCGCAGGGAAAGCTGGACCTGCTGGTTTCCGCGGACTTCCGGATGACGAGCTCCACCCTGCTCTCCGACGTCGTGTTCCCGGCGGCGACCTGGTACGAAAAGTACGACCTCTCCTCCACAGACATGCACCCGTACGTGCATGCGTTCACCCCCGCTATCGCGCCGCCGTGGGAGGCGAAGTCGGACTTCGAGCTTTTCCGCCTGCTTTCCGTGGAATTCTCCCGTCAGGCACAAAAGCACCTGGGGGTGCGCAGGGACATGGTCGCCACGGCGCTGACCCACGACACCCCGGGGGAAATCGCCCAGCCCGGCGGGCACGCCCCCGACTGGAAGAACACGGATATACCGGCGGTGCCCGGGAAGAACCTGCCCAACCTCGCAGTGGTGGAACGCGACTACACCGCGATCGCGGACAAGTTCGTGGCCATGGGACCGCTGGCGGAGAAAGCCGGGTTCACCACCAAATACATCACCTATGAGGTCTCCAAGCAGGTGCGCCAGCTGGCAGCCAAGCACGGCGTCTTCGACTCCGGCGCGGCCCGCGGGCGGCCTGCCGTGGATACCGACGCCCGGATGGCAGAGGCAATCCTGCTCTTCTCCGGAACCACCAACGGTGAACTGGCTGTCCAGGGCTTCGAAACCCTGGAGAAACGCACCGGAACGCCGCTGGCTGACCTGGCGATCGGCGCCGAGGACAAGCTGATCACCTTCCGGGACACCCAGGACCGCCCGACGCCGGTGATCACCTCACCGGAATGGTCCGGCTCCGAGACGGGCGGGCGCCGGTACGCCCCGTTCACCATCAACATCGAACGGCTGAAACCCTTCCACACGCTAACCGGGAGGATGCACTTCTTCCTGGACCATGACTGGATCCGGGACATGGGGGAGGCGCTGCCCGTCTTCCGGCCCCCGCTGGATATGGCACGGCTGTTCGGCGAACCGCAGCTGGGCACCCGGGGTGAGCTTTCCGTAGCGGTGCGTTACCTGACCCCGCACAACAAGTGGTCCATCCACTCCGAGTACCAGGACAACCTGTTTATGCTCTCCCTCTCCCGGGGCGGCACAGCCGTCTGGATGAGCCCGCAGGACGCGGAGCTGATCCAGGTCCGGGACAACGACTGGGTTGAATGCGTCAACACCAACGGGGTGCTGGTGGGCCGGGCGATCGTCAGCAGCCGGATGCCTGCCGGCGTCGTGTACGTCTACCACGCGCAGGAAAGGATCATCGATACGCCGAAGTCCGAAGCCACCGGCCGGCGCGGCGGCATCCACAACTCGGTAACGCGGATCCTGGTGAAGCCCAGCCACATGATCGGCGGATACGCCCAGCTGTCCTGGGCCTTCAACTACCTGGGCCCCACCGGCAACCAGCGGGACATTGTCTCCGTGGTCCGCCGGCGCTCGCAGGAGGTGAGCTACTGATGAGGATCATGGCGCAGGTTGCAATGGTCATGGCGCTGGACAAGTGCATTGGCTGCCACACGTGTTCGGTGACCTGCAAACAGGCCTGGACCAACCGGGCCGGTACTGAGTACGTCTGGTTCAACAACGTGGAGACCCGCCCCGGGCAGGGGTATCCGCGCCGCTATGAGGACCAGGAGAAATGGCGCGGCGGATGGGAATTGAACCGGCGCGGGAACCTGAAACTGAAGGCCGGCGGCCGGATGGCCAAGCTCTTCGGGATCTTCGCGAGCCCGGTCCAGCCGGAGCTCAGCGACTACTACGAACCGTGGACGTACGACTACGAGAACCTGATCCAGGCACCTGCCGGCAACGATTTCCCGGTCGCCCGGCCCAAGTCCCTGATCACCGGCGAGAACATGAAGATCGAATGGTCGGCGAACTGGGATGACGACCTCGGGGGTGCACCGGAAACGGCGCAGCAGGACCCGGTGGTGGAAAAGCTCCGGCAGGACGCTGAGGACAAGGTCAAGTTCGAATTCGACCAGACCTTCATGTTCTACCTCCCGCGGATCTGCGAGCACTGCCTGAACCCCTCCTGCATGGCATCCTGTCCTTCCGGCGCGATCTACAAGCGTGAGGAGGACGGCATTGTCCTGGTGGACCAGGACCGCTGCCGCGGCTGGCGGCAGTGCGTCACCGGCTGCCCTTACAAGAAGATCTATTTCAACCACCGCTCCGGCAAGGCGGAGAAATGTACGTTCTGCTACCCGCGGATAGAGGTGGGGCTGCCCACCGTGTGCGCGGAGACGTGCGTAGGCAGGCTGCGGTACATCGGAATTTTCCTGTACGACGCCGACCGGGTCACCGAAGCGGCAGCAACACCGAATGAACAGGATCTTTACGAGGCCCAGCTGGACCTCATGATGGACCCGAACGACCCCGAGATCATCGCGGCCGCCCGCGCGGAGGGAATCCCGGAGGACTGGCTGGATGCAGCCCGCCGCTCACCGGTCTACGCGCTGGCCAAGGAACTGCGGGTGGCTCTGCCGCTGCATCCGGAATACCGCACCATGCCCATGGTCTGGTACGTCCCGCCGCTGTCTCCGATCGTGGATGTACTAAAGGAACAGGGACACGACGGCGAGAAGGCCGAGAACCTCTTCGGGGCGATTGAAGCGCTGCGCATCCCGGTGGAATACCTGGCCGAGCTCTTCACCGCCGGGGACACCGATCTGGTGACCTCAGTGCTGCGGAAGCTGGCCGCCATGCGCGCCTACATGCGGGACATCACCCTGGGCGATGCGCCGGATGAAACCATCGCCTCCGACGTGGGCATGACCGGCGAGGAAATCGTGCGGATGTACCGGCTTATGGCGGTGGCCAAGTACGAAGAGCGGTATGTCATCCCCAGCGCGCATCTGGAAGACGCCCACAACCTGGAGGAAATCGGCTGTTCCCTGGACACCGACGGCGGACCAGGGATGGGCCAGACCGGGGTGTTCGGTGAGGCATCCGGGCGCCCCATGCCCGTGGCGGCGGAGAACTTCGCCGCCCTGGAGGCACGGCAGCGCGGCGACGACCCGGCAGGGAACCGGGACATGACGGGCCGGGTCAACCTCCTGAACTGGGACGGGCGGGGCTCACCCCGGGGACTTTTCCCGCCCGGCCAGACTGACGGCGGTGAACGGACATGAGCCTGCTGGAGAAGCTGCTGGGGAAACCCGGCAAGGGAACCATGGCGCCGGAAAGGTACGCGGACCGCAATCCGCGGCGCAGCGCCGTCGTCCGCCAGGTGGCCTCTTTGCTGCTGCAGTATCCGGAGGAGGACCTCATTGCCTCCCTGCCGGTCCTGCGCAGCGCGCTGGAAGAATCAGGTGCGCTGGAGCCGGGGGTGCAGGAGCTCTTCGACTGGCTGGCCGCCCGTCCGCTGCCCGGCGTGCAGTCGGTCTACGTCCAGGAGTTCGACCTCTCCAAACGCCACAGCCTGCACCTGACCTACTGGACAGACGGGGACACCAGGCGGCGGGGTGAAGCGCTCGCAGCGTTCAAAGAGGTCTACCGGGAACACGGGATGCTGCCGGAGGGCACGGAACTGCCCGACTACCTGCCGCTGGTGCTGGAGTTCGCAGCGAAGGTTTCCCCGGAAGACGGCTATGAACTCCTGCAGCGCTACCGTCCTTCACTGGAACTGCTGCGCCTGGCGCTTCGGGACGCCGGGCTTCCGTACCACCACGTGCTGGCGCTGGTGTGCACCACGCTTCCCGGTGTCTCACCGGAGGACGCACAGACGGTGATGCGCACAGCCGGGTACGGGCCGCCTACGGAAACCGTGGGCCTGGAGCCCTACAGTTCGCGGCTGCTGCCGCTGTCGGAGAGGAACCGGACATGAGCACCCCAGCCTCCCGTTTTCCCGCTGATGTGCTGCCACCTGAAAACGTGACCGTCACTCTGGGCGACGTCATGCTCTGGGGAGTGCTTCCGTATGTTGTGATAGCGGTTCTGGTTTTGGGATCCATCTGGCGCTACCGGTATGACCAGTTCGGCTGGACCACCCGGTCCTCCCAGCTCTACGAGGCGCGGATCCTGCGGATCGCCTCGCCGCTTTTCCACTTCGGGATCCTGGCAGTAATCGCCGGGCACTTCATCGGGCTGGTGATTCCGCAGGACTGGACAAAGGACGTGGGGATCTCCGAGGGGCTGTACCACGCAATGGCACTGGGGATCGGGCTCATCGCGGGAATCGGCACCATGGTGGGGGTCGTCCTGCTGATCTACCGGCGCCGCACCACCGGGCCGGTGTTCATGGCCACCACCCGGAACGACAAGCTGATGTACGTGGTCCTGGTTGCCGCACTGTTCGCCGGGCTGGCAACAACCCTCATCTCGGTGTTCGACCCCAACATCACGGACTACCGCGAAACGGTCTCGCCCTGGTTCCGGTCCGTTTTCATCTTCCAGCCGGACATCGCCGCGATGACCGCTGCGAGCCTCTCCTTCAAAATCCATACGCTGTGGGGCCTGGCGCTGTTCGCGATCTGGCCCTTCACCCGGCTGGTGCATGCCTTTACCGCACCGCTGCAGTACTTCTTCCGCCCCTACATCGTTTACCGCTCGCGGGGGAAGCGGAAGTCCCTGAGCGCTGTGCCGCCGCGCCGCGGCTGGGCCCCGGTCGGCACCCCGGACCGGAACCGCAGGGGCGGCGTTCCCCGGCAGTGAGGGTTTCCTGAACAGAGAGGAACGCCATGGCATCCGCCCCATCTGCACCCCCGGCGCCGGACCTGAAATCCGGGCAGCTGCTCAATCTCATCACGGCCACCGTCGCCTCGACCGTGGGATTTTGGGCGTGGACGATCATCGGCCCGCTTTCAGCCCGGTACACCCAGTCAATGGACCTGAACCCAAGCCAGGCCTCCATCTTGGTGGCCATGCCCATCCTGGTCGGCTCCATTGCCCGGATCCCGGTCGGAGCCTGGACCGACCGCTACGGCGGGCGGCGGATGTTCACGCTTGTGCTGGGAACAACGGCGCCGCTGGTCCTGCTGACTGCCGTCGCGGGCGAGACCGGCAGCTACGCCCTGATCGTCGTCGTCGCGTTTTTCCTCGGCATCGCCGGGACGGTGTTCGCGATCGGGATCCCGTTCTGCTCGGCCTGGTACGACCGCAGCCGCAGGGGCTTTGCCACCGGGGTCTTCGGTGCAGGCATGGTCGGCACCGCAGTCTCGGCGTTCTTCACCCCGCGGCTGGTCAGCGGTGTCGGGTATTTCAACGCCCACCTCATCATCGCCGGCGTCGTGGCCCTCATGGCGGTGCTCAGCTGGCTGGTGCTGCGGGAATCACCGGCCTGGAGCCGGCCCACGGAACCGACCCTGCCCAAGATCCGTCATGCCTTCACGCTCAAGGTCACCTGGCAGCTGTGCTTCCTCTACGGCGTGGTCTTCGGTGCGTTCGTCGCCTTCTCCAACTACCTGCCCACCTATTTGGGGAACGTGTACGACTATGACGCGACGGCGGCCGGAACCCGCACGGCAGGGTTCGCGGTGGCCGCGGTGATCGCCCGGCCGATCGGTGGGACCATCGCGGACAAGACCGGGCCAAAGATCGTCACGCTGACGTCCTTCGCCGGGACCGTGGTCCTGGCCATGGTGGTGGCGTTCCAGCCCAGCCAGGAACGGGTCTACGGGACAGCCTTCCTGCTGATGGCACTGTTCCTGGGCCTGGGCACCGGCGGTGTCTTCGCCTGGGTGGGACGGGCCGCGCCGCCGAAGGACGTTGGCACGGTGGGCGGCATCATCGCCGCCGCCGGGGGACTGGGAGGCTACTTTCCGCCGCTGGTCATGGGAGCCACCTACGACGCCGAGAACGCCAGCTACTTCGTGGGACTGACACTCCTGGCCGTGTTCGCGGCCCTGGCGCTGCTGCTGACCTTCACCGTGCGCAACGGCGGGAAAACCGACGAGCGCCTGCAGTCCCCTGCCTGAACCCTTGGCAGGCCGGGCCTAGCGGGAGACCTTGCCCATCAAACCGGCGACAGGCCGCAGGAAGACCGGTTTGGCGAGCAGCCACGCCCCCGCGGTCACCGCCACGGACAAGGCGAAGATGCCGAAGCCGAGCCATCCGCCGTCGTCCCGGGCCGCGAACATATGGTTCAGGTTCCGCAACGCACCGGTACTGAGCACCAGGACCACGTGTGTCACCACGAAAGCCACGAAGAAGAGCATCACCGGAAAGTGGACCCTGCGGGCCAGAGCCATCGGGAAGGCACGCTCCAGCGCGGAGTTGCCCTTTGGCCAAATTGGACTCATGCGCATCCCGGTGAGGGCGGCCAGCGGCGCGGCGATGAAGACGACCGCGAAGTACGACAGGACCTGCAGTGCGTTGTAATGGATCCAGCCGTTCTCTGTGGGCCAGTCCAATGAGGCGTACTGCAAGGCGGTACTGAGAGCGTTCGGGAACACGTCCCAGGACGTGGGAACGATGCGCATCCAATGTCCGCTAATGAACAGCAGCACCACGAAAACCAGGCCGTTGAGCAGCCACAACACATCCAGGCACAGATGAAACCAGAGTTCCAGGCTGATCTTCGCCGGCTTCGCTTTGGTCCTGATCAGTCCGGTGTTGTTCCTGGTCCAGTACGCCTTCGGGCGGGCGGTGGCACGAATCTGCCAGCCGGAGCGGATGATCAGCACGATGAAGAAGGCGTTCAGGAAGTGCTGCCAGTTGACCCAGGCAGGCAGCCCCACCGGAGTGTTCTCAGGCCGGTCGCTGTGACCGGGGTAGGCCGCCAGGAACTCCTGCACCGGCTCCAGGCTCCTGGCCCATTTGGCCACCAGTACAACGGCTGCCGCGGCCGCTACTGCCACAGCAATCCACAGCGCGGCACGGATCCACTTTGATGGGCCGGGTTTGCTTCCCTGTTTGGCCCCGGTCAACAACGACATGTGTATCTGCCTTTCCTAGCTGCCAGCGGTGACGCTGCTGCGTTCCGTGATGGCGTTGGTGAGCTGCGGCACGATGGTGAACAAGTCTCCGACGATCCCGAAATCGGCAACATCGAAGATCGGCGCGTCGGGGTCCTTATTGATGGCCACGATCCGCTTGGCGGTCTGCATACCGGCCAGATGCTGGATGGCGCCGGAGATGCCCACCGCGATATAGAGGTCCGGTGAGACACTTACCCCGGTCTGGCCGACCTGGTGATTCTGCGGAACGTAACCGGAATCAACTGCTGCCCGCGAGGCGCCCAGGCCTGCACCGAGGGCATCGGCCAGTTCCTCCAGCAACGCGAAGTTGTCCTTGGACGCCAGGCCGCGGCCTCCGGAGACGACGATCCTCGCGGCACGGAGTTCCGGCCTGGCGGCCGCGGCGACCGCCCGGCTGCGGGATTCGACGACGGCGGCTCCTGAGGTGGGAACTGCCACTGCGCGGACCTGGCAGTCGGGATCCGCGACGGCAGCCGGAGGTTCCGAGCCTGTGGAACCCACCGTAACGAGGGCTGTGCCGGTGCCGACCGTTGACTCAGTGACGTACGTTCCGCCGAAAACCGAATGGGAAGCGACGAGTTGTCCCGAACGCAGGAAAAGCTCCTGCGCTTCGAGGACGACTGCGCTGTTCGTTCGCACGGCCAGCCGCCCAATGACTTCGCGGGCCACCGCGCTGTTGGAGGCAAGGACCGCAGCCGGGGCGTAGTCCTGCATGGCCGCAGCGAGCGCAGCCACTGAACCGGCTGCCACATGGGCTGCGGCGTCCGCGGTTTCGGCAACGAAGACCTTCGCAGCTCCCAGGTCACCGAGCCGGGAGGCAAGAGCCCCGGCTTGGCCAGGGGCTGCCGCAACGACTGCCACACAGGTCCCCAGGTTCGCCGCCGCTGCCAGCAGGTGGGCACACCGCTGATGCGGTGCGCCGTCGTCGTTAAGCTCGATATTCACCAGAATGTTGGTCATGTCCTGACTTCCTTAGATCAGTTTTTCGGCGGCAAGGTATGCGGCAAGCTCTGCCACCGCGTGGCCGTCGTCAATAGTCTTGGTTCCGGCGCTCCGGGCCGGTCGCTTGGAGACCGCCAGGACGCGGTTCCCGGCCGGGTGGTCCACGCCGGCAAATCCCAGGTTCGACGCATCATGCACGGCAATTGTCTTGCGCTTCGCAGCCAGGATGGACTTGAACTTCGGGAAGCGTGCCTCGCCGACGGCTTCGGTCACCGAGACCACCGCAGGGAGGGAACCCCGAAGTACGGTGGTGCCCTCAGCGTCCGAGCGCACCCCGCGTACGTCAGTCCCCGTGAGTTCCACGGAGTCGAGGGAACCCAGGAAGGGAAGGTCCAGAATTTCCGCGATCATAGCGGGCACCACGCCGCCGCGCCCGTCGGTGGATTCGTTCCCGGCAATCACCAGGTCTGCACCGGTCTTCTGAACGGCGGCAGCCAGGACACGTGCCGTGGCCAGTGCGTCAGCCCCCGCCAACAAATCGTCCCGCACGTGCACGGCGTGGTCCGCGCCCATGGACAGGGCTTTGCGCAGCGCTTCTGCGGCTGTGCCCGGACCCATCGTGACGACCGTGATTTCAACCCCCTTGTCGGCGTCCTTCTCCTTCAGCGCCGTCTCCAAAGCGCGTTCGGTGATTTCATCAGTCACCCGGTCTGCAGCGTCCCGGTCAGCTCTTCCGTCCGCAGTCAGGTGGCGTTCCGTTTCGGTGTCCGGCACCTGCTTGATCAGTACTGCGATTCTCATTTTTGGCTCTTTTCTTTCTTGTGGTGCTCGTAGGTAAACCGCAAGGCGGGCCAGCTCGCGAGGTCGATCCGCCCTAACCGGGTTCGGCGGCGCGCGGGGGCAGCCACAATCCCCGGGCGCGTGCCACGACGGATCCGTCAACACGGATGTCGCCGGTCACCCAGACCTTGCGGCCATCGACCTCCTCAATCCGTGCCCTGACATCCAGGGGTTCGAAGAGTGGAACTGCATGGTCGTATTCGACGGTTAGGGAGCGGGTGAAGACCCAGATACCGAGGGTTCCGGCCGCGTAGCCCATAATGTGGTCGAGCAATGTGGCCACGAACCCGCCGTGGACGCGTCCCGGCGGGCCCTGATAGGGCAGCCCGAGAGTCGTCGTCGTGCGAGCACTGTTGTCCGCGCCCATGGTGAGCTGGACCGGGGGCGCAATCGGGTTCAGGATTCCGGAAACCGGAGAACGGTCCCGGTAGTTCTCCCTGCCCTCGGCCGTCCGGCCCGGCGGGTCTTCCCTGACCATCACCTCGACTGGCTGGACATGCTCTGCCAGCAGCTCCAGCACCGACTCGAGCCGCTTGGCCAGCTCCGCTGCGGCAGATGTGTCCTCCTTGAGCCGCACCATGGCGTCCAGCAGCGAACGGGTGTGCTCGACGGCGGAGAGCAGGTTTTGCCTGCTCTGAGTGGGATCCGCGTGGCCGGCTTCTGCAGCGGGCCACGCCGCCTTACTGGTCATTTCCGAGGATGAGCGCACTCGTCGGAACACCGGTGCCGGCGGTAACGAGGACATTCCGGGCGTCCGGAACCTGGTTCACGGCCGTTCCACGAACCTGCCGAACCCCCTCAGCGATACCGTTCATGCCGTGAATGTAGGCTTCGCCCAGCTGGCCGCCGTGGGGGTTGATCGGCAGGCGCCCGCCTAGCTCAATGGCACCGTCCTTGATGAATTCCTTTGCCTCACCACGCCCGCAGAATCCGAACTCTTCCAGTTGGGCCAGGACGAACGGAGTGAAATGATCGTAGAGGACAGCGGTATCGATGTCCTCCGGACGCAGGCCGGTGTCGTTCCAGAGCTGGCGGGCCACATTGCCCATTTCCGGAAGTGCGCGGTCTCCGTCGGCCCGGTAATAGCTGACCATGCTGTGCTGGTCGTAGGCCGCGCCCTGGGCTGCGGACCGAATCGTCACGGCCGCTCCCGGGAGGTCCCGTGCCCGCTCCGGGGTGGTAATGACAAAGGCCTGGCCGCCGTCTGATTCCTGGCAGCAATCAAGCAGGTGCAGCGGTTCGGCGATCCAGCGTGAAGCCTGGTGCTCCGCCAAGGTGATCGGCTTGCCGTAGAACCAGGCTTTGGGGTTGGTCGCGGCATGTTTGCGGTCAGCTACCGCCACCCGGCCGAAGTCTTCACTGGTGGCACCGCTGAGGTGCATGTAGCGCTGGGCGAACATACCCACCCAGGAAGCCGGAGTCATCAGGCCGAAAGGAAGTGTCCAGGAGTAGGCTGCGGCGCGGGCATCGGGAGCCCACCCGTCCACGTTCATCGCCGTCCCGAACCGGGCACCGGAACGCTCGTTGAAAGCCCGGTAGCAAACCACTGTCTTGGCCACGCCGGTGGCAACCGCCATGGCTGCATGGAGTATGGTTCCGGCGGCAGCACCGCCGCCGTAGTCCACATGGCTGAAGAAGTTCAGTTCCTTGCATCCGAGGCCGCGGGCGACTTCGATGGCCGGATTGGTGTCCATGGAATAGGTCACCATGCCGTCGACGTCGTGCGGGTTGACCCCGGCGTCCCGGCACGCGGCGAGCGCCGCCTCCTGGGCGAGCTGGAGCTCGGAGCGTCCGGAGTTCTTGGAGAATTCGGTGGCGCCGATGCCTACGATGACGGCCTTGTCCAGCAGGTTGCTCATGCCGTTTCCTTTCGGGTGGGGAAGGCCAGGTCGATGCTGGCGGTGACGTGCGTACCCAGTGAGTTGGTGCCGGTAGCCAAGACCCGGATCTGTCCGTCGAGTACCGATTCGACAGAACCCGAGAAAACCATTTCGTCACCGGGAAAGTTGGTGGCACCGAGGCGGATGTTGATGCGCTTGACGTGCGCCGCGGGGGCCCATTCCCCGACATAGCGGTTAACCAGGGCATTGGTGGTGAGGATGTTCATGAAAACGTCCTTGGTGCCGGCAGCCACCGCAACGTCCTTGTCATGGTGGACCTTCTGGAAGTCGCGGGTGGCGATGGCTCCCGTGACGATGAGGGTAGCCGTGATGGGAATCCTGAGTTCAGGCAGGGCGTCCCCGACGGCGATGGTCTCCGGCCAGCTGCCGTGCGGGGTCCGGGGCAGTAAGGTTTCCTGGGATTTCATGCCCGGCCCCCTGCGTGCGCTACCGGCAGGACAAGGCCTTCGTCCATACGCTCGGCAGAAACGGTGACAGGCATACCGATCTGCACCGTTTCACGTTCGACGCCCTCCAAGTTCATGACTACGCGCGGGCCCTCTTCAAGTTGGATGACCGCGACTATATAGCCTGCCTCGAACGGCGGCACGATTGGATGGTGCAGGACCACGTAGCTGTGAACGCTCCCGCGCCCGGACATGGCCTTTGGTGCCCAATGCAGTGAGTGGCACTGCGGGCACATGGGCACGGGCGGATGACGCAGCTCCTCGCAGTCCGAGCACTGCTGGATGGAAAGCTCACCGCGTTCGGTAAGGGATTCGAAGAAGAAAGCGTTGTCCAGGTTGATGGCCGGGCGGGGGCGCAGCGCCTGCTTCACAGGTGTTTGCGCCTCTGGAAGGGTTTCAGTCATTGGAGCTCCTCTTTGCTGGGTTGTACCAAAGGGTGCGGAATCGCATGGTGCCCACCCGTTCACCCTTCTGGTCGGTGTAGGTAGTGAGAGTGGTGATGAAGTAGCCCTCGCCCAGGCCCGTTTGCTTGGGACCAACGAGTGACTCCACCTTCTCGGCAGCCGTGAGGATGTCCCCCGGAACCAGGTAACGGTCGTATTCCTGGTCGCAGTTCACAGCGACGACCTTCGGGTAACCCGCCTCAGCCAGTTCTGCGTAGGCCCGGTCCACGTCGCTTTCGATGACCGGGTCCGAGGGGTTGATCATGTTCCACACCTGCAGTGCAGACGGCGGAGCCACCACTCCGGGGTGGCCGGCGGCACGGGCCGCCTCGGGGTCCAGATAGGCTGGGTTCCGCTCGCCGACGGCGTCACACAAATGATGGATCATCGGCCGGTTGACCTCGTCCCGCGCGACGGACACTCTCTCGCGGGCATCGGTGATAATCTCACCGATGCTTGTGGCCGGGTCGATACTCATACCGTCTCCTTCTCCTTGGTGTTGCTGCTGGCTGGTCGCAGAGGCAGGAGGTGGGCGCGGCCGTTTTGTTCAAACAACGCCTCCAGCTCCTCCATGGCTTGTTGGTCCAGGCGCTCGAAAGTGATGCCGCGCCCGGGACGGTGGTAAACCGTCTCATTTACCAACCAGGCGCTCTTGCGCAGGGTCGGCTTGCTGATCTTCTGTGTGGCGGTCACGGGTACTTCCTTGACGACGCTGAGGAAACGCGGTGCCCACTTGGTGCCAAGGTCCGGCTGCGCTTCGAGGAAGGCTGCAAAGGAGGCCGGATCGAAGCCGTCGGGGTCCTCCATCTGGAGTGTGGCCATGACCTGGTCCCCGGTGCGCGCATCGGGAACCGGGTAGACCGCGGCGAGCATGACTCCCGGGTAGCGGGAGAGCACCCGTTCCACCGGGGCGGCAGAGAAGTTTTCACTATCCACGCGCAGTTTGTCGGAGGTGCGGCCGGCAAAATAGAAGAACCCCTTCTCATCGCGGTACGCCAAATCGCCGGTCAGGAACGCGTTCCCGCGGATTCGCTCGGCGACCGCTTCCGGATTCTTGTAGTAGCCCTCAAACAGCGGGGCGCCGGTGAGGTTCACCAGTTCGCCGATTGCTTCCTCTGCGTTCAGTATCCGTCCGGTATCGGACAGGACAGCTCGAGGGCATTCCGTCATGGTCTGCGGATCCACTACCGCAGCGTCCATTCCTTCGGGCGGCAGGCCAAGGGATCCCGCCGGCGTTTCCGGTGTGCGCCGCAGCGTCAGTCCGCCCTCGCTGGCCCCGTAGTTTTCGGTAGGCCAGATGCCGAACCGGCGTGCGAACTCGACCATGTCGAGTTCCGAGGCTTCGGTACCGAAACAGGACTCCAGCTTGGTCTGCCGTTCCTGGGGTTTTTCGGGCTGGGCCAGGAGATAGGACAGGGAGCGCCCGACATAGTTGAAGTACGTTGCCTTGTACCGCATCACATCCGGCAGGAAGCCGGAAGCCGAGAACTTGCGGGCCAAGGCGAAGGCTCCGCCGGTGTACAGGGGATTCGCCCAGCAGGCAAAGATCCCGTTGCCGTGAAACAGGGGCATCGAGTTGTAGCTGACGTCGTCGCTTCCCAACCCCATATGGCGGAAGGCTGCTGTGCGGTACAGCCGGCCGGTGGTGCATATAACAGCTTTCGGATCTCCGGTGGAACCGGAGGTGAAGAGCAGAAGCAGGATCGTGCGGGGATCCCCGGCGGCTTCGACGTCGGGTGCCGGGAACCTGCGGTATTCCGCCAGCTGTTCGGCGTACTGGGGCGTGGCGATGCGCAGGGTCTTGCATTCTTCTACGCCTGAGGGCACTCCATTGAAATAGGCCTCCAGCTCTGCGTTGGTGATCAGGATTTCGCAGTCCGTGTACCTGATGTCCCGGGCCAGCTCTTCCCCGCGCCGGGTGAGGTTAATCCCTACCACGGCTGCTCCGGCGTAGGCGGCAGCGCCGATCGCGAAAATGTACTCCGGGTCGTTTTCCAGCATGACGCCTACGTGGAAGGGGCGGCCCTCTTCATGAAGGGCGAGCAAGAGGTTCGCACGGATCCGGCATTCAGCCACAACCTCGGCCCACGTCCAGATACGGCCTTCGAAGAGCAGGCCGGGACGGTGGTCATCGGCTCGGAGGTCCAGCAGGTCTCTGGTAGTTTGTAGTCTTGTCGTTTCGGTGGTGGTATTCATAATCAATCCTTGAGGGTGAGGCTGGCGGCCTGGGCTTTGGATCCCTGCGTATTCGGGACCCTCGTCGGTGGAATGAAGAAGACAACGATGATGGTCAAGATGCAGGTGACGATGAGCGCACCCACTGAGAGATAGAATCCCGACTCCGAGACGAAAGCGTTCTCGCCTGCGACAACAGGCGAGAACGCGAGCATCAGCCCGACTATCGAGGCGGAGACCGCCTGGAAGGCGGTGCGGACCACGGCATTGATGGCGGTGGCGGTGCTGGTCTGTTCGGGAAGCACACACTCGACGATGACTGTCGGCATCCCGGAGTAGAGGAACCCGGTCCCCAGGACCACCACCACGAGGCCCGTGATGACGGTGGCGAGATCTCCGGGTGCAATACAGACGATCAGCAGCCCGGCAATGGTCAGCAGTGAACCGATCATCAGTCCTACGCGGGCGCCGAAGCGGGCGGAAATCCTGCCGATCAACGGAGAAATGCAGAACGCGGCTGCGGCGGTAATGAACCCCAGCAGGCCGGTCATGGTTGCGCTCAGCCCCAGCCCGACCGGCAAAGCCATCACGGTGCCGTCGGCTGTGAGGTAGCTGCTGGGATTGCGGTAAATCGTCACCGTCAGGATATTCATGGTGCCGATGGGGCCGATGGCGATCAGCGCAGTTGCCAGCATGCCCAGGGCGAACTTCCGTTCCCGGAACATCCTGACATTGACCATGGGTTCCTCCGTGCGCAGCTCCCACTTAATCCAGAGCGCCAGGATGGCCAGGCCGCCCACCACAAAGGCGAGGACGGCAACGTCAGTCCAGCCACGATCCTTGCTGAGGGTTAGCCCGTAGAGCACGGAGGCGATGGCGGCGCCAAAGAGCAGACCACCGAAGTAATCGATCCGTCCCGCGGCGGCCAGGGTATCGCGCGGTTCCCTGGCCACCCCAAAGTGCACCAGGGCGGCGGCAACTGTCGCTGCCACTGCTGCGGTCCAGAAGATGTAGTGCCAGGTTGCGTAGTCCAGGAACAGGCCGCCGCCCAGCATGCCGGCCGCTCCGGCCAGCAGGGCCGAGGTACTGACAACGGCGATCCCCATACTGATCTTGGCCTGCGGGAAGGTGGCGCGCACGACGCCGATGGCCAGCGGCAGCACCGCACCGGAGACACCCTGCAGTGCCCGTCCGGCAACAAGTACCGCGAACGACGGGGCCAAGGCACTGATGACTGAACCTATGGCCGACAGCAACAGGATGACCACCAGGACCTTGCGGCGCCCGAACTGGTCGCCCAGTCGGCCGACGAACCCTGTAGCCATGGCAGCAACCAGCGAGTATGCAGTGATGACCCACACCAGCTGTGACAGGTCGGAGGTGAAGAAGTCGCCCGGAGCGTAGAGCAGCTGAACGGCCATGGAAGTCTCGAAGGCGGCAACTATCTCAGCAAATACGAGAACCGACAGGATCGCGCCAACGCCCCGTCCGGCTGCCCGCCCGGTGCCGGCCGCGGCGGTCATGCCTGGACTCCCTGAAGCGGAAGCACTACGTCTGCGAGTTCCTCTGCGACCTGCCCGGCAGAGCCCCAGAGAACATCGAGCTCGCGAACCCAGACGAAGAAGCGGTGAATATGGTTGTCCAGGTCAGCACCCATGCCCCCGTGCAGGTGCTGGGTGGCATGGACTACGCGGAAGCCGCCTTCGCGGGCACACCAGGAGGCCGTGAAAGCCGCCGCTTCACCGTCGCCGCCGTTGTCCAGCTGCCAGGCAGCGTCGATGGTGGTCAGCCAGATCACCACAGAATCTATATGGGCATCGGCAGCTCGCATCGCCACACCCTGATTGGTGGAGATTGGGCGGCCGAACTGCTCGCGTTCGGAGGTGTACAACGCGGTACGTCGAACCGCTTCATCGCAGGCGCCGGCGATGATGGCGGCTGCCGCGGTGAGCAGGCGCGGCCGGACCCAGGCGGCGACTTCGCCGGCGGGACGGTCCGCGCCAACGAGATCTGTATCGGTGACCAGCACGTCTGAACAGACAACTGATGCATGCTGCTGCCCGCTGATCCCTGTGAAGGCATCGACGCCCAGCCCGGCCCGTTCTGCCTCGACCAGTGCCATCAAATCGCCGTCGCCGGTGTGGAACTGGACCAGGAAGTGGGTCGCACTTGGAACCAGATAACCAAAGTCGATGGTTCCGTTCAGGACCCAGCCGCCGGAGGTCCGCTGTCCGTTGATCCTCCTGCGTGTTTCCGGAAGGAGTACGCCCACCCGGGCGGTTCCTTCACTGATCGCTCCGTAGACACCGCGGCTGTCGCCGAATTCAGCCAGTGCAAGCGCAGTGACGGCAGTGCTGACGTAGGGGATCCGGGCCAGCCGCCGCCCCTGTTCACGGGCGATGAGGGTCAGTCCGACCATGCCCAGTCCGGGCTCGTCCTCATCGGCGGGAAGCACCGCTTCGAGCAGGCCGGCTTCGACGGTCTGGTCCCAGAGGGCCTCGTCGAAAGGTTCTCCTGCTTTCACTGAGGCTACATGCCGTTCATCGCTGCTCAGGTGCGAAAAGATCTGTGCGGCAAGGTCAGCAACCGCCTGCTCATCCTCACCCGGGGTGAATTCCATGCTGGGGGCCTGCAGGCCACTGTGGATGCTTACGGTGCTCATCGTGCCTTCCTTGCCATGCCGAGGGTGGTCCAGGCGACAATCTCGCGCTGGATTTCTGCGACGCCGCCGCCGAAAGTATTGATTTGGGCGCCCAGATTCATGAGAGCCAGCCGTCCGGTGTCGAACCGCCAGGGCGCATCGGTAATGCGGGAGGCTCCCGCACCGACTACTTCAAGCAGGGAACGGTAGACATCGATGACCGTTTCGGTGGCGAATACCTTGGCCGCGGACGCCGAGCCCGGATCGAGATCGCCTCGCGCCGTGGTTTCCACGAGCTGCCAGTTCATGAGCCGCATGGCACGCAGCCGCGCGGTCGAGGTCGCGATCAGGTGACGCACCCACGGTTCGGCTGCCAGCTGCCCGCCTGCCGCAGTCTGCTGGCTGCCGACCCACTCGCGCACGTCGTCAAGCAGTCCCTCGCAGATGCCGCTGAACGCCGCCAGCCCCACCCGTTCGTGGTTGAGCTGGGTGGTGATCAGCTGCCACCCCTCGTTTTCGTTTCCGACCACGTTGGTGAGAGGAACGCGGACGTCGTCGTAATACGTGGCGGTCGTGCTGAAGCCGCCTACGGTATGGATGGGGGTAGCGGAGAAACCGGGCGCCGATGTGGGAACCAGGATAAGGGAGATGCCCTTGTGCTTGGGTGCGTCCGGGTCGGTACGAGCAGCCAGCCAAATCCAATCCGCGCCGTCACCGCCGGAGGTGAATACCTTGCTGCCGTTGATGACGTACCCCTCGCCGTCGCGCACGGCACGGGTGGTGAGGGACGCCAGATCGGTGCCGGCTTCGGGTTCCGTGTAGCCGATCGAGAAAATGCACTCCCCGGCCAGGATCTTTGGCAGGAAGTAGTCCTTTTGTTCCTGGGTTCCATGACTCATGAGGGTCGGACCCACCGTGGTCATGGTGATCATCGGGATAGGAGCGTCGGCGCGGTAGGCCTCGTCATAGAAAACAAACTGTGCGTCCGGACCGAGGCCCTGCCCGCCGTATTCGACGGGCCAGCCGATTCCGAGCCATCCGTCGCTGCCCATCTGGGCCTGGACCGCAGCGAGGACGGGCCCTCCAGCTTCACCCTCTTCGCGCAGTCCCGCCCGAACCTCGTCCGTGAGGAGGTTCGCGAAGTATGCACGGAGCTCCTCACGGAGGTTCATGATCTCCGGGGAAGTACGTAGGTACATCACGTTGCCTTTCGTCGTTGATAGGCATCAGCCGTCGGCGACGGCAGTGTGTGACCGAGGTTACTTACCGGCAGGTAAGCCGTCAATAGCCAATCTGGTGGGCGGCGATACGCAGCATGAACGGCCTGTGGAGTGCGCCGATGAGCCGGTTAGAGACGGCGGAAAGGCAGGGGATGCGGGCTCTCGCCGATGACGGTCCGTCGAGGAATGATTGCCTGCGCAGAGAAACGGCAGGGTCGGAGCCAACTAGTTGGGCAGTATGGGTCCCAGTGGCGGTATTGAATCGAAAATCAGTCTTCGAATGATTTCTTGATGAAGCTGTAAACAATCTCCCGGCGGCGTTCCGGAGTCATTCCGTCGATGACGAAGCGGCGCTTATCAAAAACGGTCTCGCGGTGCATCATGTCCATGAGGAGAATTGAACGGACCTTCTCTTCATCGCTCATGCCGGGGAGCATGGTGAGTTCAATCGTCCTTACCCGGTGGCGCTCAATACGGTTGTAGATGCTCTCGGGCAGCCATACCTGGCTTCCCCCAATGGCGAGGACGGAAACGGCACGTGGATCGGACAGCATGAGGTCCGAATAGGTGACCAGGAATTTCCACCGCGACTCGGCATCCGTAAACCGCTGCGGAGCTTCTTCCAGGAGGGCATCAATCCTATCCAGCAGTGGATTGAGGATCCCGTTGAGAATGTCATCCTTGTTCTTGAAATGGTAATATAGGGCAGCCTTTGAGAATCCCAGTTTTGAGGCGATTAAGCTCAGCGGAGTGCCGGGGTAGCCATTCTCCATGAATAACTCGACGCTAACATTGAGAATCTTTTCCCGCGTATCCAGACTTCCGGTGCCTCTCTTCGTACTCACGCCGCTGATTCCTATTCCGTTGAGTTCGGTCCCGATCATAACTGCTGGGACGGGCGGGCGGAGAAACGGAGGAAATACGGGTGCCGGGCGAGGTGACCTGCCTGAGCCCTTGGCAGGCCAGGCCGGCTGAGTAGAGTCAACGGATGGGAGCAACAGAGCTGATCCTCATCCGCCACGGCGAGAGTGCCGGCAACGTCGCCGCGACGCACGCCCAGCGCACCGGGGCGGAGGTCGTCGACGTCGGGCTGCGGGACCCCGATGTGCCGCTCAGCGCGGGCGGGGAAGCCCAGGCCGCGGCGCTGGGAACATGGCTTGGCGGCCTGCCGCCGGAGGAACGTCCCGACTCGGTCTGGTGCTCGCCGTATCTGCGGGCGCGGCAGACAGCAGAGCTGGCCGGCCTCACTCCCTTCCGCGTGGATGAGCGGCTGCGGGACCGTGAACTCGGCATCCTGGATATGCTCACCTCCCGCGGGGTCCAGGCCCGCTATCCGGAGGAAGCACGGCGGAAACAGTGGCTGGGAAAGTTCGCCTACCGGCCGCCGGGCGGGGAATCCTGGGCCGACGTCGCGCTGCGGCTGCGCTCGCTGCTCAGGGACCTTGACGACGCCGAGGACGGCAGGAGCGTGGCGGTGATCTGCCATGACGCGGTGATCATGCTGCTGCGCTATGTCTGCGAAGGCCTGCTGGAAGCTGACCTGCTGGACATTGCGGCGGCGAACAGCGTCCGCAACGGTTCGGTCACGCGGCTCCTCCGGCCCGCCGGCACAGGCTTTTGGGATCTCGCGGCGTTTAACAGCGTGGATCACCTGGCACGTGGCGGCGCGCCGGTCACCGAACACGCAGGAGATGAGAATGTCCATCCGCGCTGAGCTCGTGACGCCTGCCCTGCTGCGCGGGTGGCCGGTGTCACGGGACGCAGAAGGCAAGGACGACCGCGGGACTGTCCTGGTGATTGGAGGCGCCCGGCGGACTCCCGGCGCAGCGATCCTGGCCGGGCGGACCGCCTTGCGGGCCGGTGCCGGACGCCTGATGCTTGCGGTGGCGGAGTCGGCCGCCGTCGCATCCGCCGTGGCCCTTCCGGAGTGCGGCACCGCAGGTCTGCCGGAAAACGGGGGCAGGATCAACGGCCTTGCGGCAGCGGCTGCCCTGGGGGCGGACCTGCCCAGCGCCGACGTCGTTGTGGTGGGTCCGGGACTGGACAACGCCGAGGACACTGCCGACCTGCTGCGCGGCGTCGTTCCCGGGATCGCCGACGGCGCGTCCGTGATCCTCGACGCCTACGCGCTGGGCGTGCTGCCCGGCCTTCCGGAACTGCATGACCGCCTCGCCGGCCGGCTTGTGCTGACGCCGAACAAGGCAGAGACGGCGCGGCTGCTTGGGAAGGAAAGCGTTGACGACGCCGAGGCCGCGGCCCGGGACATCGCACGCCGCTACGGCGCAGTGGTGACCAGCAGGGGCCGGGTCACCGCGCCGGACGGCCGCGCCTGGGAGATTCCGGCCGGCAATCCCGGGCTGGCGACGTCGGGCAGCGGGGATGTCCTGGCCGGAGCCGTGGCAGGGTTCCTCGCCCGCGGAGCGTCCCCCGGGCAGGCTGCCCTGCTGGGGGACGTATCTTCACTCCACGGCAGGAGACCGGTTGTCCTCAGCGAAGGGCCCGCTCAGCTTCCTGGCCAGCGAACTCCTCGAAGCCATGCCTGCGGTGATGACGGAACTGAGCATGTGATGCCCGCGGGGGCGCCTGCCGATACTGTTGATTGATGGCAACCCCTGACTCCCCGGCCCGACCCGCAGATCGACGCCGCGCTGTCCTGCAGGAACCACCACTGACCTACCGGTTCACCCGGGCGGATGGTGCCGCCCTGGCGTTCTATGTGGGGGCGCTGGCGCTGCTCAGCCTCACGCCCGTGGCGCTGGCCGTGATGACGGTGATCCAGGACCCGGTGCTGGCGTCGTACGCCGTAAACTTCACGTTCTACCTGATCGCGGGGCTGCTGGCGTTGGTTGCGGCGCGTGCCTACGTAGTGCGGGAAACCCGGATCCTGCTGACGCGTCCCTGGCTGACCCTGGGCGTGATTCCGCTTTCCGTGATTGCCATGCTGGTTGCGACCATGGTCCTGGTGCTCATCACCGGCCCGCCGCAGACGTCCGTAAACCAGGCAGCGGCCCAGGATTTGATGACCTCGGTGTCCCCGTGGCTGGTGGTTCCGCTGTTCGTGGTGCTTGCCCCGTTTGTGGAGGAGTACATCTTCCGCCACCTGCTCATCGGAAAACTCTCGCGGCACTGGAACATCTGGATCTGCGCGCTGCTTTCGCTGCTGCTCTTCGCGGGCATCCATGTGCTGCAGGAAGCCGATTTCTCCCTCCCGGTCCTGGCCCCATACCTGGCCATGGGCGCGGTGCTGGTCGGGGTCTACGTCTGGGCAGGGAATAACTTCATGCTCTCCTACGCCGTGCACGCAGCGAAGAACCTGCTGGCGGTGCTGCTCACCTACGCCGTCCCGGTGGAGTTGCTGCAGCAGTAGCTGCGGACCGCGAACCCGTTTAGCTGATGCAGAATTCGTTGCCTTCCGGGTCGGCCATCGTGTACCAGAGATGCGGACCCTGGCTGGCTTCCCAGAGGAATTTTGCCCCACGGGCTTCCAACGCGGCGCGGGTTGCGTTGATGTCGTCCCCGGAGAGGCGGATGTCCAGATGGATCCGGTCCTTGACGGTCTTGGGTTCGGGAACGGGCTGGAACAGGATGCGCAGGGGAGCGACGGGCGAGCCGGCCGGGACCGGCTGCAGGACCGCTGAGCCCGCGCTCCACATCCGCACGCCGTTGTGCTCGATCACCTCATCGGGTGAGGCGTAACCCTTGTCGAGCATTTCGTCGATAAAGGCCTGGTCTGTTTCCTCGACCGGCCAGCCGAGGGTTTCGGCCCACCAGTCGGCCTGGGTGTGGGCGTCTTCGCAGTCGATACAGATCTGAATGTCGTAAGCCATAGGCCAAACCTAGGCCGGGCCGCCTCCGGTGTCGCCGGTATTGGGGTCAGCTTCTGTCCGCATCACCAAGATCGCAGTCGCGGCTCGGATGGGTGCTGAAACGGGCAGTTTCTGTCATCTCGCTGAAGGTCATGTGTTTGACCGCCCCGGCCGGTTCTGCGATTGTTTATAGAACGATTGGTCGGTAAATCCGGTGGCCGCGGGCAGCGAAGCCCGGCGGCAGACTGGCAACTCTTTGGGAGCAGATATGGCTGAGGCTTTTCTCGTTGGCGGAGTACGGACTCCGGTAGGCCGCTACGGAGGTGCGCTCTCCAGCGTCCGCCCCGATGACCTGGCAGCACTGACACTGCGCGAACTCGTTGCCCGCGAAGGCCTGGACCCCGCCGTCGTCGACGAAGTCATCCTGGGCAATGCCAACGGTGCCGGCGAGGAAAACCGCAACGTGGCACGCATGGCCGCACTGCTGTCCGGTTTCCCCGACACCGTTCCGGGCATCACGGTGAACCGGCTGTGCGCCTCGGGCCTGTCTGCCATCATCATGGCCTCGCACATGATCAAGGCAGGCGCCGCGGACATCGTGATCGCCGGCGGGACCGAGTCCATGAGCCGTGCTCCCTGGGTTACCGAAAAGCCAACCAAGGCCTTCGCCAAGCCCGGCGACACCTTCGACACCTCGATCGGCTGGCGCTTCGCCAACGAGCGCTTCGTCTCCGGTGACCTCTCCCGCGACGGCAAGATGACCTACTCGATGCCGGAAACCGCCGAAGAACTGGCTGCCACGGACAGCATCTCGCGCGAAGACGCGGACGCTTTCGCCGTCCGCTCACACGAAAACGCCATCGCCGCCATCGCCGCCGGCCGGTTCAAGGACGAAATCGTTCCCGTCACCATCAAGGGCCGCAAGGGCGACACCGTCGTGGACACCGACGAAGGCCCCCGCGAAGGCACCTCCATGGAGGTCCTGTCCAAGCTGCGCCCGGTGGTCAAGCCCGGCGGCATCGTCACAGCCGGGAACGCCAGCTCGCTGAACGACGGCGCCTCCGCGATCATCATCGCCTCCGAACGCGCCATCAAGGAGTATGGGCTCACTGCTCGCGCACGGATCATCGACGGCGCGTCCGCCGGCGTCGCCCCGGAAATCATGGGCATTGGCCCGGTTCCGGCGACGCAGAAGGTCCTGCAGCGCAGCGGTGTCCGGCTGGACCAAGTCGGCGCCGTCGAGCTGAACGAAGCATTCGCCACGCAGTCCCTCGCCTGCATCCGCCGCCTCGGCCTGGATGAGGGCATCGTAAACAACGACGGCGGCGCCATCGCCCTCGGCCATCCGCTGGGCTCCTCCGGCTCCCGCATTGCCATCACCCTGCTGAACCGGATGGAACGCGAAGGCGCCGCGCGCGGCATCGCCACCATGTGCGTCGGCGTTGGCCAGGGCACCGCGATGCTGATCGAGGCCGTGTAGTGCCTGACTTCTCCTCCTTTACGACCCTGAAGGTCACCGTTGGCGAGGACCGCGTCACCGCCGTCCTGAACCGGCCGGAAGTCCGCAACGCCATTGACCAGGCCATGGTCGATGAACTGCACGAACTCTGCGCCGCACTGGAAAACGATCCGAAGATCCTCATCCTTGCCGGCACCAACGGTGTCTTCGCCTCCGGCGCGGACATTGCGCAGCTGCGCGAACGCCGCCGCGAAGACGCCCTGCGCGGCATTAACTCCAGCATCTTCGTCCGCATCGCCAAGCTGCCCATGCCGGTGATTGCGGCACTTGACGGCTTCGCGCTGGGCGGGGGAGCCGAACTCGCGTTCGCTGCCGATTTCCGCATCTCCACCCCGACGGTCAAGATCGGCAACCCGGAAACCTCCCTGGGGATTCTCGCAGCCGCCGGTGCCAGCTGGCGCCTGAAGGAACTCGTCGGCGAACCCCTGGCCAAGGAAATCCTCCTGGCCGGCCGCATCCTGAACGCCGACGAAGCCCTGGCCGCCCGCCTGGTGACCGAGGTCCACGACGCCGAGAACCTGATGGACGCCGCAAACGCGCTGGCCGACCGGATCGCCAAACAGGATCCGCTGGCCGTGCGCATCACCAAGTCCGTGTTCTCCGCGCCCGCCGAGGCGCATCCGGTGATCGACACGCTCGCTCAGGGCATCCTCTTCGAGTCCGAGGCGAAGTTCGACCGCATGCAGGCATTCCTGGAAAGGAAGAAAAAGAAATGACAGTACCCTCCAAAGTCGGTGTCCTCGGCGGAGGCCGCATGGGTGCGGGCATTGCCCACGCCTTCTGCACTGCCGGTGCCGCCGTCGTCGTTGTGGAGCGTGACGACGCCGCAGCGCAGGCCGCCTACGCGCGCGTTGCCGGTAACCTCGCCAAGAGCGTGGAACGCGGCACCACGGACGAGACCCTGGACGCGCTGACCGCCCGGCTGAGCGTCTCCACTGATTATGCGGACTTCGCCGGCTCCGGCCTGGTCGTGGAGGCTGTTCCGGAAGACTTCGGCCTGAAAGCTGCAGCATTGGCCGCTGTGGAGGAGCAGTTGGGCGACGACGCCTGGCTGACGTCCAACACGTCCTCGCTGTCTGTCTCGGAGCTGGCCGGGAAACTGCAGCGCCCGGAGCGCTTCTGCGGCCTGCACTTCTTCAACCCGGTTCCGGCGTCCACCCTGATTGAGGTGGTCCTGGGCAAGCAGACTTCCGATGAGCTGGCCGAAGCTGCCCGGACCTGGGTCACGGACCTGGGCAAGACTCCCGTCGTCGTCAATGACGCCCCGGGCTTTGCCAGCTCCCGGCTCGGCGTGGCCATCGCACTCGAGGCCATGCGCATGGTCGAAGAAGGTGTTGCCTCCGCCGAGGATATCGACGCCGCCATGGTCCTGGGCTACAAGCACCCGACCGGTCCGCTGAAGACCACCGACATTGTGGGCCTGGACGTTCGGCTCGGCATCGCCGAGTACCTTGCCTCCACGCTCGGTCCGCGCTTCGAGCCGCCGCAGATCCTGCGGGACAAGGTTGCCCGCGGTGAACTTGGCCGCAAGACCGGCAAGGGCTTCTTCGACTGGAGCTAGTTTGCGCCTGGCAGCAGCCCGCATGCTTCGCCTCTTGAGGGAGCATGCGGGCTGCTGTTCTTAAGCTTTGCGGTGTCTGCGAAACTGGGGCCGTCAGCGCGCGGCGTCAATCCCGGCACGCCATCCCGGAGCGCGCCCGCCGTGCGGCGGGTGCAGGGCCCCGGCATCAATGCCTGAGCTTTGGAGCAGCCAGGAGACCAGGGAGTTTGAGTTCCACATATCGCCGTCGGGCATTTTGGCGCCCCACACCATATCCGGAACTTGAGGCACCCTGGCGCGCAGGGCATCGGCACCGGACGTGGATACGTTGAACACCAGGGGCGGCTCCGGAGCATAGCCAAGGTCGGGAATGATTCCGCCGCGCCAGCACCGCACTTCATACCGAAAGAGCTTCAGGCGGCCGAGCGCCCGGAGACCGACTGGACCTTCGGCCACCACGCCCCGTTCGCTGCGCCCCTGGCCCCACGAAGGCGTCATCTCGATCGCATAGGTTGAACCGTCGGCCGCGACCTCCAGCGCTGCGTGGAAGAGCGGCCGGGGGTGGCGCCGCTCCCGCACGGAGCGCCAGAGTTCCCACCAGCGGCTGGTGTGGATCACCAGATGTCCGCCGGCGCCAACAGGCAGCCACCACAACCGCACCTGCGCCGTGTCCATGTGCCGCCTCCTTATGGAAACTGTCCGGCCCTCAGCAGGCCGCAGCTAAGCCTTGCCGACCGGCTGCTGCAGCTCGGTCACCCAATCCGCCTGATCCTCTGACCAGGAGCGCAGGTAGACCTCCCGGCACGGGCCGGAGGGGGTCAGCCCGCGGGCAATGATTTCGGTGTGGACCGCCTGCCAGCTGTCGGCGATGCCGTCCATGGAGCCAAGATGGACCCCGCAGATCGCCATCGGAACGCTGGGCAGTTCCACTGCCTCGACGCCGTCGGGAACCGGATCTGGGCTGGCGAAGCCTGCCGTAATCCGCATGCCGTCCTCACCCATGTCGTACTGCGCCACCGGTACACCTGACGGGGCGCCGGATGGAGCCAGCAGTGCGGCGACGCTGTCGAAGAGGGGTCCGACGACGCCGGGGACCTCGGGCTGTTCGGCCACCATTGCCTGGCGGGCAGCGAGGCGGAGCGCCGGAAGGGGTTTTTCAATGATTTCGATCTGGGCCATGTGCTTTTCCTTTTCGATGAGATGGAGCCTGCGCTCCACGTCGATGAGCCGTGCGGCAGCAATCCGTGCCTCCTCTGCGACCTCTGCCCGCCTCAGGCGCAGCAGGGCGGCGATTCGCCCTGAGTCCACGCCGGAGTCGAGCATGGCGGAGATGTCCTCCAGCCCGAAGCCCAGGGAACGCAGTGCGACGATCCGGTGCAGCCGTTCAAGCTGGGCTGGATCGTAGGAACGGTAGCCGCTGAAAACATCCACGTGGGCAGGTACGAGCAGGCCGGAAGTATCCCAGTGCCGAAGCATGCGGTGGGTTACCTGGCCGATCTGCGCGAACGCTCCGATGGATAACATGGTCCAGTTCTCCTGCCTTCCACAGTGTCAGGGTCAAGTATGACTGGCTGGGGCCTGCGGAGGCTGGCTGGGCGTGGGTCCGCCTAGTCTTGGAGGCATGGGTGAGCCGAGGAGCCGGAACGTGGACTGGGAAGGCGCTGCCAATGCCCGGGACCTGGGCGGAATTCCCGCAGCCAACTCGCACATTCAGCCCGGGCGTGTGTACCGGATGGGCCGCTCCGAATGGCTCACCGCCCGCGGCTGGCAGCAGGCATACGACGCCGGTGTGCGGACGGTAGTTGACCTGCGCAACAGTTCCGAGATCGGGCGCCGCGACACGGATCCCGTAGTCCCCCCGTCGGCTGTTACCGGAATCCGGTTCCTGAATCTGCCTACCCAGGAAGCGGACGATCCTGACTTCACCGCGCTGACCGGACCGTACATGAGCTCACCCCGGTTCTACCCGGAGAACCTGCGCCGCTGGCCGGAAAAGTTCGCGGCAATCGCCCGCGCCGTCGCTGATGCGCCGCCCGGCGGCGTCGTACTGCACTGCTCAGCCGGTCGCGACCGTACGGGACTCGTCGCCGCCCTGCTGCTGGACCTGGCCGGCGTGGCGCCGGGGGAGATCGCAGCCGACTACCGGGAAGCGCTGACCGGCATCAACGACTGGCACCGCACCCAGCAGCGGCCGAGGGAACGGCCGCTGGACGACTCCGAGCTCGCGGCCCGCGCCGGCTCCGCCGAAGCGGAGCTGCTGGATATGCTGCGGAACTTCGACGCCGCAGCCTACCTGCGCCGGGCCGGTGCCGGTGAGGGAACCCTCGCCCGGCTCCGGTCCCGGCTGCTGCAGGAGGACTTCTAAGCAGACTGGTCCTGCATGGTTATGTCATTGCGCGGAAGCCGGCCCCTGCATGGGAAAACCCTTTCCGTGGTGGCCAAGTAGAAAAAAGAGCTCCTGTTCCGGCCCTCAAAAGCGCCCGGGACCATCAGCGAGGAATACCGGGGGCACCACTGGGGCGTCCCGGGGCTGGCGGCCAGGGCCTCGGCCAGCAGAGGAACGTCGTGGTGCCACATGATCTGCTGCCGTCCATCGAGCACCAGGCAGATCAGGTCCAGTTCCGGGTCGGCGTGGACCTCGACGTCGATCCAGTCGTCGTACTTCATGAGGCGGCCGCCATGGATCCAATGGATCTTGTGGCCGGGGGCAAATGCGGTGCAGCGGGGGTCACTGGAGGGAATCACAGCGTGTCCTTCGAGATGAGTGTCCTTGCCCGCTCCGGTTGGACGCGGGCCGCTTCGTCATCCGAACCACCCGCCGAACATTGGGGTTGGTGCATGGCCAGTCGGAGCTTTTCCACACCCTGCGGGTGCGGAGGCCATGTCTCGTGAAGCACTGATTACGTTAGCAGGCCGCGGGGACACCCGTACATACAGACGGCCCGGGCCTCCTTCCGAACCTCACTGCACGACGGAGGCGCCCGCGTCTGGTGGGCACCGCCGTCGTCTCAGGTGCGTGAACGGTACTGCTCAGCGGCGGCCGCGGCAGGGATGGCCGCCGCCGGGGTGCAGGTCCACATCCGCGGTGATGGCGGCCAGGTAACCCTCGCGGTAGCCGGTGGCATTTGGATGCAGGGCGAACGGGCTGTTTGCGTAGATGATCCACGGATCGGCTGAGCCGATGCCGTGGCCGGCGAACTCGTCCACCACGTCAACATAGGTGGACCCGCGGTCCGGCAGCTGGGCGGCGAGAACCGCGTTCAGTGCGTCTGTTCCGGCGTTGAAAAGCGCTGCGGCGTCAGGGTTCAGAAGCCCGGGAACACCGGCCCCGTCAAACAGGTGCGGGTAGCCGGTCAGAACCAGCTCCGCCCGGGGTGCCAGGGCCCGCATTTGCCCGAGGGACTGGCGCACCTGGGGTGCGAGGGTTGTTTCCGCGTATTCCTGTGCCGCCGCGAGTGCCGGAGCGCAGGTGGCCGGGAGCTGGGCACCGGCGCAGGCTGCCACGACTTCGCCGAACCGCACATCGTTGCCGCCGATGGTCAGCGTGACCAGGTCGGTGTTCCGGTCGATGCTGCCTGCAGCCTGCAGGGATGCGATTTGTTCCGGCAGGTCCACGGGGCCTGCGGGCGCTGAGGGAGGGGTGCTGGCCGCCGTCGCGCCGCCGCAGGTGACATCAGCGTCCAGTTCAATCCTGCGGAGTTCATCCAACAGGGCCGGGTAGCCTTCGGCGGTGCGGCCGCAGGCATCGAGGACTGCTCCGCCGCCGAATCCGGCGGCATACGAATCCCCAAGTGCTACGTAATCAACTGTCCTTTTGGGCCCGCGGTCCCACCCCTTGTGGGGCCCGTGGTGGCCGCGGTCGCGGTCGGCTCCGGTACCGGCTGCGGTCCAGCCCGGGGGAGCACCTGCCGCGTCCGCCGCGGGTACGGCCAGGGACCCTGCCGTGAGCAGGCATCCTGCGGACAGCAGCGCCGCTGCCCGTCCCCACTTGCGTAACTGGAACATGTTCCTGCCTTCCGCCGTCGTCGTCTGCAGTGCAGTGCCGCGTAACCGCCCACGGTAGCGGCCGGCCTCCTGCGGCGGAATACGAAGAGGACGAACGGAGCGGGGAGGAAAAGTATGGGCCGGTCCGCTTTTGGGTGATGTGCCGCAGGGCACTCTCATGTAGGCTGGATTCATTACCGACCGTCCGGTCAGTTATCGGCCTGCGCCGCCGCAGCTGCGGCCAGCGGAACCGGTCCGGACTGGAAAATGAACGTCCAGTATCGAAAGGGTCCGTCAAAGATGACCTCAACCGCCATAGACGTGCAAGTCGTCCCCAGTTTCGTCCAGGACGAATGGTGGACCCCGGAAGGCACCTCGGCCAACCCCGCTGAAGTCCGCGACGCCTCCACGGGCGAGCTGCTGGCACTGGTCAGCACCGACGGCCTGGACACCGCCGCAGCCGTCGAACACGGCCGCACGGTGGGCCACCGTGGCCTCGCCGGCCTCACGTTCCACCAGCGGGCACTGAAGCTGAAGGAACTGGCGCAGTACCTCAACGGACGCCGCCCGGAACTCTACGAGATCTCCGCACGCACCGGCGCCACCAAGATTGACTCCCTGGTGGACATCGACGGCGGCATCGGCGTCCTCTTCACCTTCGGTTCCAAGGGCCGCCGCGAGCTTCCGAACTCCACCGTGGTGATCGACGGCACCGCTGAGGTCCTGTCCAAGGACGGCTCCTTCATTGGCGAGCACATCTACACGTCCATCCCGGGCGTCGCCGTGCAGATCAACGCGTTCAACTTCCCTGTCTGGGGCATGCTGGAAAAGTTCGCCCCTGCCTTCATCGCCGGCGTACCGACGATCGTGAAGCCTGCAACTCCCACCGGCTACCTCACCGAAGCCGCAGTGCGGATGATGATCGAATCCGGCATCCTGCCCGCCGGTTCCCTCCAGCTGATTTCCGGCTCCGCGCGCGACCTGCTGGACCACCTCGACTACCGGGACATGGTCTCCTTCACGGGATCGGCGTCGACCGCCAACAAGCTGAAGAACCACACCAACGTCATCGAAGGCGGCGTCCGTTTCACCAGCGAAACCGACTCGCTGAACGCTTCGATCCTCGGCCCGGACGCTGTTCCCGGAACCCCCGAGTTCGACGCGTACGTGAAGTCGCTGGTCACTGAAATGACGGTCAAGGCCGGCCAGAAGTGCACCTCCATCCGCCGCGCCATTGTGCCCAAGGCCTTGGTGAATGACGTCGTTGCTGCCGCCGCCAAGCGCATCGAAGAGCGCGTTGTCCTCGGCGACCCCCGCGCTGAGGGCGTCACCATGGGTGCGCTGGCTTCCGCTGAGCAGCGCGACGGCGTCCGTTCTTCCGTCCAGACGCTCCTGGATGCCGGCGCGAAGATCGCGTTCGGCAGCCTGGAGGCCCCCGAAACCGTGCAGGCTGACGGCAGCCGCGGCGTCGTCGAAGACGGTGCCTTCATGGCGCCGGTGCTGCTCACCTGGGATGACCCCAACGCAGAGGCACTGCACTCGGTTGAGGCCTTCGGCCCGGTTTCCTCCGTGGTCGGCTATGAAGACACCGCCGACGCCGTGCGCCTGGCTGCCCTGGGCGGCGGCTCGCTGGTAGCCACCGTCTGCAGCAACGACCCGTCAACCGTCCGCGAGGTTGTCGCCGGCATCGCCGGCCACCACGGCCGTGTGCACGTCCTGAACCGGGAAACCGCCCGCACCTCCACCGGCCACGGTTCGCCCGTGCCGCACCTGGTCCACGGCGGTCCCGGCCGCGCCGGCGGCGGCGAGGAGCTCGGCGGCATCCGCGCCGTCAAGCACCACATGCAGCGCACCGCCATCCAGGGTTCACCGAACATGCTCACCGCCATTACCGGCGTCTGGCACACCGGCGCAGACCAGTTCTTCGATGAGACCCACCCGTTCCGCAAGGACCTTTCGACGCTGAAGATCGGCGATGCGATGGCCTCGGAACTGCGGGAAGTCACCCTGGAGGACATCACCGCGTTCGCAAACAGCACCGGCGACACGTTCTACGCGCACACCAACCAGGAAGCTGCTGAGGCGAACCCGTTCTTCCCGGGCATCGTGGCGCACGGCTACCTGCTGCTCTCCTGGGGTGCCGGACTGTTCGTGGAGCCTGCTCCGGGACCGGTACTGGCTAACTACGGGCTGGAGAACCTGCGGTTCATCACTCCGGTTGCTGCCGGCGACTCCATCCGGGTCACCCTCACGGCCAAGAAGATCACCCCGCGTGAGACCGACGAGTACGGCGAGGTTGCCTGGGACGCCGTCCTGCACAACCAGAACGACGAGATCGTGGCCACCTACGACGTGCTGACCCTTGTGGAGAAGAAGCGCGCCTAGCCTCCACCTTCCCTCCATCGAGATCGCAGAAACTGCCCGTTAGAAGCTTCTAACGGGCAGTTTCTGTCATCTCGTTTGGGGGGGTAAGAAAAGAGAACGGGATTAGGGCTTGCCGTGCAGGCCGTCGAACATCATTGAAATAATGTCGTCGGCGAGCTTCTCAGCACTCAGCGAGCCGCCGGGCTTGTACCACTCAACGATCGAGTTGATCGTTCCGAAAAGCAGGCGGGTAGTGGTCCGGGGATCGATGTCGCTGCGCAGTGACCCTTCGGAGCGGGCGGCGTCTACGAGCTCCGCCACGCGGCGGTCGAACTGGCGGCGGCGCTCCATGGCGTCACGCTCGACTTCAGTGTTGCCGCGCAGCCGCAGGAGCAGGGTGACGAACGGCAGCCGCTCGGTCAGGACTTTGATGGTGCCCCGGAGCACGAACTCGAGCCGGGAGTCGGCCGGACCGGAGGAAGCCTGAGGGTCGTCCAGTATGCCTTCGAGGCCGCCCAGGGCGTTTTCGAGCGCAAGGCGCAGCAGGTCGCCCTTGGACGGAACGTGGTGATAGATCGCGGACTTGGTGATGCCCAGGTTCTCCGCGAGGATGCCCATCGACGTCGCTTCGTAGCCGTGACGGTTAAACACGTCAACGGCTATGTTCAGCACGGTCTGCTGGTCATAGCCGGGCCGCCCCCTGCGGGTGCCGTTGGCGCCGGAGGGAGAGGAAGTCGCGGAACTCGTTGGACTAGGCATCTGGATATTTTCGCATGATCGTTCGGTTGGCCGGGACACCTCCCGGCCAACCGAACACTTTCTGCGGCTGTTAGGCCGGCTTGTTTTCCTGCTTGCGCAGGTCGTAGATCCGGCGCAGCTTGCCGCTGGAACGGGCCAGTGAACCGGGCTCCACCACGTGGATGGCGCAGGAGGATCCGATGTGGATCTTGATCTGGCTCTTCAGCTCAGCGGCGGCCTTGACGCACTCGTCAGCCGAAGACTCGGCGCGGCGCTCGATCTTTACGGCCAGCTCGTCCATACGGTCCGGTCGGGTGATTTCGAGCTGGAAGTGCGGGCTGAGGGCCGGGATCCGCAGGGCGATCTCCTCGATCTGGCTCGGGAAGAGGTTCACGCCGCGCAGGATGATCATGTCGTCATTGCGGCCGGTGATGCGGCCCATGCGGCGCATGCCCGGACGTGCCGTGCCGGGCAGCAGACGGGTCAGGTCGTGCGTGCGGTAGCGGATGATCGGCAGTGCTTCCTTGGTCAGGGACGTGAAGACCAGTTCGCCGTGCTCACCGTCGTCCAGGACTTTGGTGTCATCGAACGGATCGATGATCTCCGGACGGAAGTGGTCCTCCCAGATGTGGGCGCCGTCCTTGGTTTCAACGCATTCCCCGGCTACGCCCGGGCCCATGACCTCGGAGAGGCCATAGATGTCGCAGGCGTCGATGTCCATCATCTGCTCAAGCTCATGCCGCATTTCCTCAGTCCACGGCTCGGCGCCCAGGACGGCGTTCTTCAGCGAGGTGGAGCGCGGATCGATCCCGGCGCGCTTCATGGCATCGGCAATGGTCAGCAGATAGGTGGGAGTAGCCAGGATGGTGTCCGGCTGGAAGTCCTGGATCAGCTGGATCTGGCGTTCGGTCTGGCCGCCGGACATCGGAATGACCGTGCAGCCCAGCTTCTCGGCGCCGAAGTGGGCGCCCAGGCCGCCGGTGAAGAGGCCGTAGCCGTAGGCGTTGTGGACCTTGTAGTTGGACTTCACGCCGGAGGCACGCAGTGAACGGGCCACCAGGGTGCCCCAGCGGTCAAGGTCGCCCTTGGTGTAGCCGACGACGGTCGGACGGCCGGTGGTGCCGGAGGATGCGTGGATGCGGGACACCTCGTCCATCGGCACAGCGAACATGCCAAACGGGTAGCTCTGGCGCAGGTCTTCCTTGGTCGTGTACGGGAACTTGGCCAGATCGGAGAGTTCCTTGAGATCGTCCGGGTGGACACCGGCGTCGTCGAATTTCTTCGTGTACAGCGGCACGCGGTCATAGGCGTAGCGGACCGTCTCCTTGAGGCGGGTGAGCTGCAGGGCCTCGATCTGATCCCGGCTCATGAGCTCCTCGGCGTCGAGGGTGGCGGGATCTGCTGCGGTGGCCTTGATTGCGGAGGCGGTATTCATTGCGTAGAACCTTTGGGAGAGGGGTAGGGCTTGATTGTGCAGTGTTGGGAAAGAAAGTGGAAGTGCGTAATCCGGTGCGGGCGGAAGGGCCGGTTCAGGACCGGCGGGCCGGATTCGGAATGGTGCGTGAGCGGCCCCTGAATTCAGCAACGACGCGCGTCGCGCCGTCCGGAGACTCGGCGGTGACTTCGATGTCGTACACGCCGCTGCGGCCTGCCGCTGCACGGCGGCTGGCTTCGGCCCGAAGCTTATCGCCGGAACGGGCTGAAGAGATGAAGTTGATGTCGGCTCCGGAAGCCACGGTGATGGTCTCCATGTTTGCCAGCGAGTCTGCGCCGGCCGGATTGCACGCAAGGGCAAATGCGGTGTCCGCGAAGGCGAAAACCATGCCGCCGTGCGCGATCGAAAACCCGTTCAGCATCTCCGGACGCAGATCCATGGTGATGACTGCCTCGCCGTCAGCGAGGTGCTCTACCTTAATTCCGAGCCATTCCGAAGTGGCATCGTGTTCCAGGATGGGATGCGCGGGGTTCGTTTCGCGAACCGGTGCGGTGACGCCGTAGTCAGCCATGGATGCCCTCACTTCTTTCTTTACCGAATGTTCATTAGGTAATCCTGTGAGCGTTATCACTGTCAAGTTGAAGAGGTCTCATGCGGGTGTGTGACATCGGGTGCCGGCCGTAATACTTGGCGTTCCCTGCCCCCGCAAAGGCTCATGGTCTAACCTGAGAAAGTGATGTTTGCCACAGCCGCACCGGGAGTGCTGCATCCCAAGTCCTCGCTCTTACCCGAATGGCTGGATCCCCAGGTCTTCCTCTCCGACCCCGCTGTGGGCCCCTGGGTAGTCCTGCTGATCTGCGGAATCGTCTTCGTGGAAACGGGCCTGCTCATCGGGTTTTTCCTCCCCGGGGATTCCCTGCTCTTCACCGCAGGTCTCCTGGTAGCCACAGGTGCCATGCAGATCAACATTTGGGTGCTGATCCTGCTGATTGCCCTCTGCGCTTTCGCCGGTGACCAGCTGGGCTACTACATAGGCCGCAAGGCGGGACCCGTGGTCTTCAACAGACCCGAATCCAGGTTCTTCCACCAGGACAACGTTCGCCGGGCCGAGGCATTCTTTGCCAGGCACGGCGGCAAAGCAGTGGTCCTCGCCCGCTTCATCCCGGTGATCCGGACCTTCACGCCGGTAGTCGCCGGCGTCGGCCGGATGCATTACGCAACCTTTATCGCCTACAACGCCATCGGCGGGGCCTTCTGGGCGCTGAGCGTCACGCTGCTGGGGTACATTCTGGGCGACCGCGTGCCGTTCGTACGGGACAACCTGGACCTGATCTTCCTCGGTGTTATCGCCTTGACGCTGATCTTTGTGGTTGCAGGGCTGTTCCGCCCAGGCAAGCGGCAGCGCGCTGCGGGCAAAGGCCCCGCAGGGAAGGAAGCAGGGAAGGAAGTGCGGAAGGAAGCTGGCAAGGAAGCGCGTCCGCGGATCCGTCCAGTGCCGCGGCCCCGCCCGAGAGCGCCGGAGGCCGGCGGGATCGACTAGCCGGACCTGCCCGGACCAGACATACCGGAAGCCGGGTACCCCGCGGGGTACCCGGCTTCCTGCGTCTCCTGAGAGTTACCGGGCCGCAGCCGGAGAAACCACTCCAGGCAGCAGGTCCCGGGCGCCCAGCGCCGAGAGTACAAAGGCATAGTCCCAGGCGCGGTCCTTCCAGGCTTCGTAACGGCCGGATGCGCCGCCGTGGCCGCCGTCCATCTCGATTTTCATCACGATCGGCTCGGAACCGGTGGTGGTTTCGCGCAGCTTCGCGACCCACTTGGCCGGTTCTACGTAAAGCACCCGGGTGTCGTTGAAACTGGTCACCGCTGCTATGCGCGGGTAGTCCACGGCGCGGATGTTCTCATACGGGCTGTACTCGCTCATGTAGCGGTAAACCTCGGGATCGGTGATCGGATTGCCCCACTCCTCCCACTCCAGAGCTGAAAGCGGCAGGTCGGGATCCAGGATGGAGGTCAGTGCATCAACGAACGGTACCTGGGCCAGGATCGCCCGGTACTTTTCCGGTGCCAGGTTCGCGACGGCGCCCATCAGCAGTCCGCCCGCGGAGCCGCCCATGGCCGCGATCCGCTCCGGGTCCACCCATCCTGAGGCAGCCATGTGGTCGGTCGCTGCCACGAAGTCGGTGAACGTGTTCTTTTTGTTCAGCTTCTTGCCCTGGTCGTACCAGGCGCGGCCCATCTCGCCGCCGCCGCGGATGTGCGCCACCACAAAGACGACGCCGCGGTCCAGGAGGGAGAGCCGGGCAATGTTAAACGCCGGGTCCATGGAGATTTCGTAGCTGCCGTACGCGTAGACCAGTGCGGGGTTGGAACCGTCCTGTGCCACTTCCCGGCGGCGGAGCACCGAGAGCGGGATGCGGGTGCCGTCCGCCGCCGTCGCCCAGTCCCGCTCGGCAACGTAGTCGGAGCGGTTGTACCCGCCGCGGACGGGGGTTTCCTTCCGCAGCTCCAGCTCGCCCGTGGCCAGCACATAGTCATAGACGCGCGGGGGAGTGAGGTAGGACGTGTA
This sequence comes from Arthrobacter sp. BL-252-APC-1A, assembly GCF_009696625.1. Classification (NCBI taxonomy): domain Bacteria; kingdom Bacillati; phylum Actinomycetota; class Actinomycetes; order Micrococcales; family Micrococcaceae; genus Arthrobacter; species Arthrobacter sp. BL-252-APC-1A. The sequence continues at coordinate 100,498 of NZ_VULS01000002.1, forward strand.
GCTGAGCCGGATGATCGGGGAGTCGTATTCAGCGTTGGTCAGGCCTGCCGTGTAAAGCTGCTCATCGAACGCGGGCTCGGCCGGCGCCTGCTGCTCCACAGTGCCAATCCCGGCCAGCGGCAGGATCTGCACCCGTTCCGTGGTGTCCTTGCGGACCGAAACCAGGACGTGCGTGGAGGTGACGGATACCCCGTTGACCCGGACGGCGTCGTCGTGGGCCACCACGGTGTGCCACTGCTGCTCCTGCAGCGGCTTGGCGAACTCCGGCTCCGCGACCAGGGAGACCATCGAGTTCAGTGCGTCCTTGTTGTGAGTGATCAGGTACTGGCGCACACCGTCCCCGGTAAAGGGTTCGACTTCGTACAGGATCCGCTCGCTGCGCGGGATCAGGGTACGCACGGTATCCGACGGATCATCGAAGTCCAGGACACGGTATTCGCTGTACTCGGAACAGCTGATGCCGATCAGGAGCTGCCTGCGGTCGGCGGAAAGGTCGAAGCCTGTCCACATGGCGACGTCGTCCTCCTGGTAGATCACGGCGTCTTGGCTGACATCCGTGCCCAGGGTGTGAGCCTTGATCTGGTAGGGGCGCCACGAATCGTCTACGACGGTGTAGAACACCCGGGTTCCGTCCGGGGAGAAAGCGAGGGAGTAGAAGACGTTGGAAACGACGTCGGGCAGCAGCTCACCGGTGCGCAGGTCCTTGATGCGAAGGGTGAACCGCTCATCTCCTGCGTTGTCCTCGCAGTACGCCAGCAGGTTGCCGTCCTCGGTGACGGCCAGGCCGCCGAGCGCGAAGAAGGGCTTGCCCTCAGCTTCGGCATTGCCGTCAATGAGGATCTGCTCTCCGGGGACCGGAACGCCGGGTTCGACGACGGGCGGTGTCCAGTCCGCGTGCAGATCACCGGTGTCCTGGGCTGCAGTGCGGCAGTGGATCGCGTACTGCTGGCCTTCCTCGGTGCGGGTGTAGTACCACCAGCCTCGCTTGCGGGCAGGAACGGAAAGATCCGTTTCAACGGTGCGGGCCTTGATCTCGTCGAAGATCTGCTGCCTCAGCGGTTCCTGGTCCGCAGTGACGGCCTCGGTGTAGGCATTCTCCGCATTGAGATGCTCAACGACCTCGGGATTTTCCTTCTCCCTCAGCCACTCATAGTCGTCGGTAAACGTTTCACCGTGATGGGTGCGCTCGACGGGGACTTTTTTGGCAGCCGGGGGAACAGGTGTAGTCATGGTCCCGAATATATCGAGCCGGACCGGCGGCGGCGACGGGCCGCGCCCCTTTATGCTTCGGGCGGAGCGGGCAGCGCCCAGGATCCCCGGCGCGGGTGGGCTAGCGTCCCAGCAGGATCCAGGCGCTGAACATTCCGGCAGCGGCGAAGAACACCCAGTTCGCCAGGACAAGGATAAGAGTGTGCGCGAAGGGCCGGGGGCCGGTGCTGGGCACCACGGTCACGGGATCTTCGGTGGCCGGTCCGCGGCGGAACTGGGACCACAGCGACGTGGCCAGCAGCAGGCCGCCGCCGGCCAGGGCTACCGGAACGGCCGGAAGGGTTAACAGGACTGTGCTGCCCGCGGTCCAGTACAGGAGGATGTGAGCCAGGACGACGCCGGCCAGGACGGCCAGCGGGCGGCCGGGCTTTCCCGCGAGGGCCGCGGGCAGATACCGGGGTGCGGCACCGGCAGCGAGAAGCAGGGTCAGGACTACGGCGAGACCGCTTGCGGTGATCTTCAGGATGCCGCCGCTTGAGGCAACGGCGGCGGCAACGGCGCAGAAGCCGAGGAGTCCCAGCAGGATTGGTACCAGCAGGTGGGCGGCCAGGGCGGGGGCGCTGCCGTTCCTGAACCCCTCCGGCACACGGACGCGCTCCGGCGTTCCCCTGCTGGCCATACGTTTCCTCCTGGATGCGGCTGTCCCTTCAAAGGTATCCGGTGTCAGCGTGGCCGCCTGACACCGCTACGGGCATGGGGCGGTGTGTCCAGGGCGGCCGCAAAGAACCCGCTCCGCCTTGACGTGCCATCGCTCACACGCATATCCTGAACGAACGGTCGGTAATTATTGGCCGAACGACTTCCGCGGAGCTGTCCGCGGCCACGTGGAAAACAGTGAGGTGACATCTATGGCTACGCAGACAGACACAGAACGTGATTTGTACGCCGTCCCGGCCCAGCAGGACGATGACGCAGCAGGCCAGGCGGCCTTCGACCGGATCATTGCCGACGATTCGCGGATTGAACCCCGCGACTGGATGCCGGAAGGCTACCGCAAGACCCTGGTCCGCCAGGTGTCGCAGCATGCGCACTCCGAAATTGTCGGCATGCAGCCGGAAGCAAACTGGATCACGCGCGCACCCTCACTGAAGCGCAAGGCGATCCTGCTGGCCAAGGTCCAGGACGAAGCAGGCCACGGCCTCTACCTCTATTCCGCCGCCGAGACGCTCGGCACCCCGCGGGAAAAGATGACTGAAGACCTGATTGCAGGCAAGGCCCGCTACTCCAGCATCTTCAACTACCCCACCCGCAGCTGGGCGGACATGGGCGCAATCGGCTGGCTCGTTGACGGTGCGGCCATCTGCAACCAGGTTCCCCTGTGCCGCGCATCCTACGGCCCCTACGGCCGTGCCATGGTGCGCATCTGCAAGGAAGAGTCCTTCCACCAGCGCCAGGGCTTCGAGATCCTCCTCGAACTGGCCAACGGCACCGAGGCGCAGAAGCAGATGGCCCAGGACGCCATCAACCGCTGGTACGCCCCGGCGCTGATGATGTTCGGCCCGCCGGATGACGATTCCCCCAACTCCCGCCAGTCCATGGCGTGGAACATTAAACGCTTCTCCAACGACGAACTGCGCCAGCGCTTCGTCGGCATGATCTATGAGCAGGTCAAGGTCCTTGGCCTGACCTTGCCCGATGACCAGATCCGGTTCAACGAAGAAACCGGGAAATGGGAGTACGGACCGCTGGACTGGAACGAGTTCAAGGAAGTCCTCGCAGGACGCGGCCCGTGCAACTCGCAGCGGCTGGCCCGCCGCCGCGAAGCACACGAAAACGGCGCCTGGGTGCGCGAAGCAGCAGCTGCATACGCGGCAAAGCAGGCACGAAAGACTGAGGTGGCATAAGCATGGTTTCCGGTTCAACAACGGGCGACGACGGCACCAAGACGGCGGCAACGTCCGGTTCGGTTGCTCCTGACACAGGAATCAACGCGGCCTGGCCGCTTTGGGAAGTCTTCGTTCGCTCCTCCCGCGGGCTCTCCCACGTCCACGCCGGTTCGCTGCACGCACCCGACGCTGACATGGCACTGCGCAACGCACGCGACCTGTACACGCGGCGTAACGAAGGCGTTTCGCTTTGGGTGGTTCCGGCCGAAGCGATCATCTCCAGCGATCCCGATGCCAAGGGCCAGTTCTTCGAGTCCCCGCAGGGCAAGGACTACCGGCACGCCACGTACTACCGCAAGTCTGAAGGGGTGAAGCACCTGTGAACGCGGACAGCGCCACCCGGATTACCCCCGGCAACGCCCTGCGGCCCGAGGACATCGCAGCCTCTGACGCCAAGGCTCCCGAGGCCGTTGCAGAGTACGCCCTGCGGTTGGGTGACGACGCCCTGATCCTGGCCCAGCGCCTCGGCTGGTGGGTTGCCCGGGCTCCCGAGCTGGAAGAGGACATTGCCCTCTCCAACATCGCTCTGGACCTCCTTGGCCATGCCCGTTCCTTCCTCACCTACGCCGGAACGGCCTGGGGAAAGACCGAGGATGACCTGGCCTACTGGCGCGGCGAAGAGGAATACCGTTCCGCCCACATCGTGGAGCAGGAGAACGGGGACTTCGCCAAGACGATTGCCCGCCAGCTGGTGGTCTCCTTCTTCCAGTACGAGCTCTACACCGCCATGCTCACCTCCAAGGACGAAACCCTGGCAGCCATCGCAGCCAAGGCCGTCAAGGAAGTGGACTACCACCGCGACCACAGCGCCCAGTGGGTGCTGCGCCTGGGCCTGGGGACCGAGGAATCACGCACCCGCATGATCCGCGCCCTGGAGCTCACCTGGCCGTACGTAGGCGAGCTGTTCGAGGATGACGACCTGGTTCGCTCCCTCGAAGGAATCGCCGTCCTGCCGTCGACCCTGCGTGCTGCATTCGACGAGAAGGTCGGCGCCGTGCTTGCCGAAGCCGAGCTTGAGGTGCCTGTTGTGCAGCCCGCACCCGGCGGCGGCCGGCGCGGTGAGCACAGCGAATACCTCGGTTTCATCCTGGCCGAGCTCCAGGTCCTGGCCCGCCAGCACCCCGGCGCAACCTGGTAACAGCGATGAACGAGACTGAGGCAGCACCCGCCGTCGACGCCGCAGCCAGCACGCAGCTGCGTCCCGCAGACCCCGCTTCGGCGGCGGCATGGGACGTTGCTGCGACAGTCTGCGACCCGGAAATCCCGGTCCTGACAATTGAGGACCTGGGCGTTCTGCGGGACGTTCAGGTGCAGCAGGACAACTCGGTGCGGGTGGCCATCACCCCTACCTACTCCGGCTGCCCCGCCATGGACGCCATCCGAGACGATGTCACCGCTGCGCTGCTCGCCGCCGGCTACGGCCAGGTCCGGGTGGACCTGGTCCTGGCCCCGGCCTGGACCACGGACTGGATGACCGAGTCCGGCAAGACCAAGCTCAACGAGTACGGCATTGCCCCGCCCACCGGCCGGGCAGCTGCCGGCCCCGTCCGGCTTGGCATGAGCGTCAAATGCCCCCAGTGCTCCTCACTCAACACGCGTGAAATGACACGCTTCGGCTCCACTTCCTGCAAGGCGCTGTACGTGTGCCGCGACTGCCAGGAACCCTTCGACTACTTCAAGGTGCTCTAGAACCATGACAACCTCCACCACCGAGGCAGGCGCTGCTCCCGCCTCGCGCCGCACCGCCTTCCACCCGCTGACAGTCAGTGCTGTCCGCCGGCTTACCGAAGACGCCATCGAAGTCACCTTTGCGGTGCCGGAAGAACTAACCGGATCCTTCGATTACCTGCCCGGCCAGTACGTCGCACTGCGCACCACGCTGGACGGCACAGAGATCCGCCGCAGCTACTCAATCTGCGCGGAACCGAAGCCCGGCGAAATCCGGGTCGCCATCAAGCGCGACCTCGGCGGCAGGTTCTCCACCTGGGCCAACGAAAACCTCAAGGCCGGAGACGTCCTGGACGTCATGAGCCCCACGGGCGGCTTCATCTCCAAGCACCCGATGACGGCGCTGAACCACCCCGAAGACATCGACGTAGCGGACGAGAACGTTTTCGTTGCCGTCGCTGCCGGTTCCGGGATCACCCCGGTGATCTCCATTGCCCGCACCGTGCTGGCTGCCTCGGAGAACGTGCGCTTCGACTTGGTGTACGCCAACAAGGCGGCGATGGACGTCATGTTCCTCGAAGAGCTGGCGGACCTGAAGGACAAGTACCCGGCACGTTTCGCCGTGCACCACGTGCTCTCCCGCGAGCAGCGCATCTCCCCGCTGCTTTCCGGCCGGATCGACGCTGACAAGCTGTCTGCACTGATCGAATCCGTTCTGCCGACCCGCGACGTTGACGAGTGGTTCCTCTGCGGCCCGTTCGAACTGGTGCAGCTGTGCCGGGACACCCTGGCAGAGCGCGGCGTGGACTCGGAAAAGGTCCGCTTTGAGCTGTTCACCACTGGCCAGCCGGGCAAGCCGGAAGGCCAGATCGGCCGCCCCATCCAGGTGGACCCGTCAGCGGACAACTACGAGATCAGCTTCCGCCTGGACGGACTGCAGGGCAAGGTTGCCAGCCCCACGCACGCCCGCGAATCGATCCTCAATGCAGCCCTGCGCGTGCGTCCGGATGTTCCGTTCGCCTGTGCCGGCGGCGTGTGCGGCACCTGCCGCGCCAAGGTTGTCTCCGGCACCGTGGAGATGGAAGAGAACTACGCACTGGAACCGGATGAAATCGAAAAGGGTTACATCCTGACCTGCCAGAGCCGTCCCACCAGCCCCGAAGTCACCGTCGACTACGACGCCTAGGAGCGCGGAACCCATGAGCGAACAGAACCAGCCTGAGTCCATGGTCGAACTCAGCATTTCCGACGGCGTCGCAGAGGTTGTGCTGAACGCCCCCTACAAGCTGAACTCGCTGGACGAGCAGGCCCTCGCGGACCTGTCCAAGGCTTACGACGACGCCGCTGCCGCCGGCGTGCGGGCACTGCTGCTGCGCGGCGAGGGTCGTGCATTCTGCGCCGGACGCGACATCTCCGGCGTCGTCCCGGCCGAAGACGACGCCTATGCCTACCTGGGGGACCTGGTCACGCCGCTGCTGAAGAAGATGGCTGCCTTCCCGGCACCCACCTTTGCCGCCGCGCAGGGCGCCTGCCTCGGCGTCGGGCTGGGCCTGCTTGTGGCCACTGACGTGGTGTACGTGGCGGACAACGCGAAGATCGGCTCGCCGTTCGCGAACCTGGGGGCAACCCTGGATTCGGGCGGACACTGGCTCTTCACCGAGCGGCTGGGCGCCCACCGGACGCTGGACCTGATCTACACGGCAGACCTGATGAGCGGAGCTGAAGCCGTCGCGGCCGGTCTGTTCAGCCGGGTGTTCCCGGCCGAAGAGCTGCTGGACTCCACCCGGGCCACTGTGGCCCGCGTGGCCTCCGGTGCAACTGGAGCCTTCCGTGCTTCCAAGGAACTCGTCGCACAGATCCGCGATGCCCGGCTGGGGCTATGGGATTCTGTCGAAGACGAGAATAAGGCGCAGGGCGTGCTTTGCGGCACCGAGGACTATGCCGAAGGCTTCGCCGCATTCAAGGAGAAGCGCAAGCCGGTATTCAAGGGCTAGCTTTCCCCTCTCATCGAGATAGCAGAAACTGCACGATACAGCCCTGTAACGTGCAGTTTCTGCCATCTCGATGGGAACGGGGAGCGGATATTCGACACGGCGTCGAAACTTCGGGAGAATTGCAGGGCCGGATGCGATCCCGCCCGGTACACGGTGCCTGAGGAGGACCGATGACAGCGCGTGCCGCACGCTTGGTGCGCGGCTGGGCCGGAGCATTCGCGGCCACAGCCGTGGCCGCTGCGTCGCATGTGCTTGGCGGCGGTGCCGCTCCCGAACCGGCCCTCGTGCTGTTCTGCCTGGCAGTTTCGGGAATGGTCAGCTGCCTGCTGGCCGGACGCGGGCTCTCCCTGCCCCGGCTTTCCACCGCCGTCGTCTTCAGCCAGGGGCTGTTCCACCTCATTTTCAGCTTCGGCTCTGCCCCCGCAGCCGTCGGCGCAGGTTCCGGCCATGCCCACCACTCAGGGCCCTCCCTGACTGAGATCGGCACTGCCGCCGCGGCGTCGTCGGCCCCTGTCCACGGACTCATGATGTGGCTGAGCCACGCACTGGCCGCGGCCGCCACGGTGTGGATCGTGGCCCATGGCGAGCGGACCCTAATCCGCATCCTCGAGGCACTTGGTGTCCGGCCCGGTGCCCTGCTGCCGTTGTTCCGTCCCGCGCACCTTCCCCGCCCCATCGCTTCGGCCCTGGCCGTCCGTCCCCTGGGGCTGCGCAACCTTGGCATTCCGCTCCTGACGCTCCGGCACCGGGGCCCACCTGCTGTATTCGTGTCCAGCTAGGCGCACCCGCGCACTCCGCACGAATCCCAGTTCCTTCCCGGAACGGAAAGCAGTTATGCCTACCACTCTTTACCGCCAGGCCCGCACACGCGCCTCGCTCCTTGCCGCAGTTATCCTCGCCGCTTTCGCCGCGGCACTCTTCCTCGCGCAGCCTGCACACGCGCACGATGAACTCATTTCATCCAATCCGGCCGACGGCGCCGTGCTGGAAGAAGCACCGTCCGAAATCGAACTGGTCTTTAGCTCCGCGCTGATGGATCTGGGCAACCAGGTGATCGTTGCTGACGCTGCCGGCAACAACGTTGCCGAGTCGGAGCCGGTGCTAAACCGGGAAACCCTGGTCCAGGCAGTTCCAGCACTCGAAGCGGGGGACTACCAGGTGAACTGGCGTGCGGTTTCCAGCGATGGGCACCCGATCACCGGCACCTTCAGCTTCACTGTGAACGCTCCGGCCGGAGCGGAGGAAAGCACCGCTCCGGCGGCCTCCGAATCCGCTTCCATCCCGGCAGCCAGCGAGCCCGCTCCCAGCGCTTCAGCAGACCCGGCAGAAGCAGAACCGGCAGCGGAGGAGTCAGATGTGGCATCCCACCTGCCGTGGGCCCTCGCCGGTGCCGGCGTAGGAGCGGCTGCAGCCCTCGCTGCCTGGGCGATCGTTGTCCAGATGCAAAAGCGCCGCGGAGATCACGCCTAGCTTCCAGCCGCCCCGCCGCGTCATGCTGCGGCACGCTTCTTTGGCCTGCCCAAATGCAGTGCCCCCGTCTTCTCTTCCGTGCCCGCGGGCGCGGAACACACCTTTGGAGTACCTGAAACATGAAAAAACTGACCCTCGCCGCCGCTGTCCTTGCGCTCTCCGCAGCCGGACTGGCCGGCTGCGCCGCAACAGACACCCCGGCTGCCGAAACCGCACAGACTGCCGAGCAGGCAGCCGCGCTGTCCGTAACGGGAGCCTGGGCGAAGGCTGCCGACGCCGGCGGTATGACCGGCGCCTTCGGCACGCTGGAGAACTCCGGCACTGAGGACCTCACCGTCGTCTCTGCCAGCACGCCCGCCGCTACCGCGGTTGAGCTGCATGAAGTTGCCATGGACGACGACGGCGCCATGGTCATGCGCGAAATCGAAGGCGGCTTTGTGGTCCCCGCCGGAGGTGAGTACCTGCTCGAACCCGGGGCCAGCCACCTGATGCTCATGGGCCTGCAGGACGGCCTGCTCGCCGGAGACACCGTAACCATCACCCTGGAACTGGAAGACGGCTCGACGGTGGAGATGGACGCGACCACCAAGGACTTTGCCGGCGCCAATGAAAGCTATGGAGACATCAGCGGCGCTGACGGCCACGGGACTGAGGGAGACCACGGTTCCACCGAAATCCACGGACACGCGGACAACTGATGGCCCAGGACCAAGCACCCGGCGGCGTCGGAAGGCGCAGGCTGCTGTTTGGGGGAGCTGCGGCCGGTCTGGGAGCAGTGACTGCCGCCGGCGGGCACCTTCTGGGCAGCCGCAGCACGCCTGATCTGGAGCGGACAGGCCTGGACGAAGCCGGCAGCAACGGACAGGAAACAGTTCCGTTCTACGGACTTCACCAGGCCGGAATCGAAACTCCTCCCGGGGCCTACGCTGCCTTTGTGGCCCTGGACCTCCGCGAGGGCATCGGCCGCGACCGGATCCAGTCCTGGCTGCGCCTGCTCACAGACGACGCCGCGGCGCTGACCCAGGGCCAGCCGGCCTTGGCCGACACGGAACCCGAGCTGGCAGTGCATCCCGCCCGGCTGACCGTGACCATCGGTTTCGGCCGCAGCCTGGTAGCCGCGGCAGCCCCCGACAGAGTGCCTGCCTGGCTCGGCCCGCTTCCGGCGTTCGGCATCGACGCCCTGCAGGACCGCTGGAACGGCGGTGACCTGGTGCTGCAGCTCTGCGCCGATGATCCGCTGACCCTGGCCCACGCCCAGCGGATGCTGCTGAAGGACAGCCGGTCTTTCGCTTCCGTGCGCTGGGTGCAGACCGGATTCCGGCGTGCCTACGGCAGCGAACCCGCGGGCACCACCATGCGCAACCATTTCGGACAGGTGGACGGCAGCGCGAATGCGCTGCCGGGGACCCCGGAGTTCGACCGCGTGGTCTGGGGTGACGCCGAGCTTCCGGCATGGCTGGAGGGCGGCACATCCATGGTCATTCGGCGCATCGCCATGAACCTGGACACCTGGGACGAGCTGGACCGGAGGGGACGGGAAGAATCGGTGGGCCGCAGGCTCTCCGACGGCGCCCCGCTCACCGGGAAAGCCGAACATGACGAACCGGATTTTGACGCCGTTACCGGTCTTGGTTTCAAGGTCATTCCGGAGTACGCGCACATGCGGCGGGCCAGGCCGGACAACCCGCGTCAGCGGATCTACCGGCGCGGCTACAACTATGACGACGCCCCGGAGCCGGGAGGGTCCGTCTCCAATGCCGGGCAGATTTTTGTGGCGTTCCAGGCTGACGTGACTGAACAGTTCGTGCCGATCCAGCAGCGCCTGGACCAGCTGGACCTGCTCAATGAGTGGACGACGCCGATTGGCTCAGCGGTCTTTGCCGTGCCGCCGGGTGCGCGGAAGGGCGGTTTTGTGGGGGAGGAGCTCTTCACATAGGGATTGCTCCGCTGCAGGTGGCCCCGCTAGGTTGGGAATGTCAGTATGCTGACTAATGTTCCCCTGGCGGGGCATCACCGAAAGGCAACAATGACGCAGAGCTATGATCCGAATAATGATCCGGCCAATCCGGACAAGCCCAAGGAAGCTGACAACGCTGCTGAAGCCCAGAAGGGCCCGGGCACGCAGGAGGGCACAGGAAACCATGCCGGAAGCGGTGAGAAGGGCCGCCGGGTCAACCCTGACCCGGCAGAAGGCAACATCACCGGACTGGAGCCCGGCGGCGGGGTGCCGCCGGGCGAGACTCCTCCCGCGGAGGACCAGATGAGCATGGACCAGGGACACGACGAAGACTAGGCGCGTCCGTCCCTTCTGCAATCTCGATGGAGGGTCAGCGGACGTCGAGGTCCTCGAACACCAGGAAAGTCTGGGTGTCCAGTACGCCGGGCGCAGACTGCAGCTGGTCGAAGATGACCTGCCGCAGGTGAAGGTTGTCCTCGGCCCGCACCAGCAGGATCACATCGAAGGACCCTCCCACCAGGGCAACATGGTGCACCTCGGGAATCTTGCGCAGGGCTTCCTTCAATTCGCGCCAGGAATGCTGGCGAACCTTCAGGGTGACGTAAGCGCTGGACCGCAGTCCCGCCTTGACCGGGTCCACGAGTGCGGTGAAGCGGGTCAGGACGCCGGAGCCGGTCAGCTTCGAGATGCGCGAGTAGGCGTGCGCCCGGGAGATATGCACGGCCTCGGCCACGGCACTGACTGAGGCCCGGCCGTCACGCGTGAGCTCCTCAAGGATCCGCTTATCGATCTCATCCAGTGTCGCCTGCGTCTCCGCCATAGTGTCTACGTCCTTCAAAGTAATCCAGCTCACTTTTACAAGTCGTCCATCACAATACGCAGAGAACGACAATAAATCTAGGATTCCGGCGTCCGGTGGATGCGAATCGTCAGCTTCTTCATACTGGGCTTACAGAAATTCCATCCAAGCCGGAGGAACCGGGACGCCCGGAACCCATCCGGCATCCGCCGCGGCAGACGGAGGCTTCAATGACTATTCCCACCGGCAACACTCGCGCCGGGTCCGCTCAGGGCACGCGGCCGGAAGACAATGAGGACCGCACCGCAACCATGCTGCCCTCCGCCGAACCGGTCCAGCTGATCGACGCTGACGGCACCCACCGGCACAGCGAGAAGTACCCGCTCCCGGACGGTGACGCCCTCAAGGCCGCCTTCGAGGGCCTGGTGTCCGGCCGGCGTATCAACGACCAGGCCAACGCGCTGGTCCGGCAGGGCCGGCTGGCGGTCTACCCCTCCTCCCACGGACAGGAAGCATGCCAGATTGCAGCCGCTGCCGTGCTGGCCGACGGCGACTGGCTCTTCCCGACGTACCGCGACACCGTCGCCGTCGTACACCGCGGGGTGGACCCCCTGCAGGTCCTGACCCTGCTCAAGGGTGACTGGCACGCAGGCTATGACCCGTATGAGCACAACGTGGCTCCGCAGGCGACGCCGCTGGCCACCCAGCTGCTGCACGCCGTGGGCGTGGCCCACGCGGCCAAGCTGCGCGGCGAGAACACCGTGGTGATGGCAATGTGCGGCGACGGCGCCACCAGCGAAGGCGACTTCCATGAGGCCCTGAACTTCGCCGCGGTCTTCCACGTTCCCGTGGTTTTCTTCGTGCAGAACAACGAGTACGCAATTTCTGTGCCGCTGAAGAACCAGAGCGTAGCTCCCTCGCTGGCCCACAAGGCCATCGGTTACGGCATGCCGGGCGAGCGGGTGGACGGCAACGACGCCGCGGCGCTGCTCGCCGTGCTGGCCGCCGCCGTCGAGCGTGCCCGTGAAGGCGGCGGCCCTGCCCTGGTGGAAGCACACACCTACCGGATGCAGGCCCACACCAACGCCGACGACGCCACCCGTTACCGATCCGAGGAGGACGTCGCCCAGTGGGTTCCCAGGGATCCCCTGGCCCGGCTGCGCACCTACCTCACCGGACTGGGCGTCCTTGACGACGCCGCTGAGGAAGAGATGGCGGCCTCGGCCGAGACCATCGCGTCCCGCATCCGCGACGGCCTCAACACGGACACCGTGCCCGAGCCCATGGACCTCTTCAACTTCGTCTATGACAGCCGCACCCCGCAGCTCGCCGAGCAGGCCGCCCTGCTGCAGGACGAGCTCTCCCGGGCACAGGACTAACAGGAGCCACCAATGACAGTCACAGCACAGGCGCCTGCGCCCGAAGATACCCGTGTCAGCCTGACCTTCGCGAAGGCACTGAACACCGCCCTGGCCGACGAAATGGCCGCGGATTCCGCCGTGGTGATGTTCGGCGAGGACGTCGGCCCGCTCGGCGGCGTCTTCCGCATCACCGACGGCCTGACCGCCCGCTTCGGTGAGGAACGCTGCTTCGATACCCCGCTGGCCGAATCGGGCATCATGGGCATGGCCGTTGGCATGGCCATGAACGGAATCCGCCCGGTTGTCGAAATGCAGTTCGACGCCTTCGCCTACCCCGCCTTCGAGCAGGTGGTCAGCCACGTCGCCAAGATGTCCAACCGCACCCGCGGCAAGGTCAAACTGCCCCTGGTGATCCGCATTCCGTACGCTGGCGGAATCGGGGGAGTGGAGCACCACTGCGACTCCTCCGAGTCCTACTACGCGCACACCCCGGGCCTGACCGTCCTGGCCCCGGCCACCGTTGCGGACGCCTACACCATGCTCCGCGAAGCCATCCGCTTCCCGGACCCGGTGGTGTTCCTGGAACCCAAGAAGCTGTACTGGACCAAGGAAGACGTTGACCTGTCTGCCCTGCGGGCGCCTTTCGAAGACAGCGCCCCGGCCGCAGACCCGGCGATCGGCAAGGCCGCCGTCGCCCGCGAAGGCACCGACGCAACCCTGATCGCCTACGGTCCGTCCGTATCCACTGCCTTGTCCGCGGCCGAGGCGGCTGCCGCTGAAGGCCGCAGCCTGGAAGTCATCGACGTCCGCAGCATCGTCCCCTTCGATGACGAAACCGTGTGCGCCTCGGTCCGGAAGACCGGCCGCGCCGTCGTCATTTCTGAAGCCCCCGGCTTTGCGTCCGTCGCATCGGAAATCGTTGCCCGCATCCAGGAACGCTGCTTCCACTCGCTGGCTGCACCCGTGCTTCGCGTGACCGGCTTCGACATCCCGTACCCGGCACCGAAGCTGGAGCACTTCTTCCTGCCCGGTGTGGACCGCATCCTGGACGCTGTGGACGAACTTCAGTGGGAGGACAAATGAGCGTGCGCACTTTCCTGCTCCCGGACCTGGGCGAAGGCCTGACCGACGCGGAACTGGTGAACTGGCTCGTTGCCGAGGGCGACACCATTGCGGTGGACCAGCCCGTGGCCGAGGTGGAGACCGCCAAGTCACTGGTGGAGGTCCCCTCACCGTTCGCGGGCGTGGTACAGACACTGCACGGCGCCGCGGGGGAGAGCATCGACGTCGGCAAGCCGCTGATCTCGGTCCGCACGACGGCGGACGCCCCGGCACCCGGCGAAACCTCGCCGAGTGCCCCCAGCGACCCGGATCCTGCCGGCGAGGCCTACCGGCAGGAGGAACGGGCCGGTTCGGGCAACGTGCTCATCGGTTACGGGACTCCCGATCAGACCAGCCACGGCACTAACCGCCGCACCCGCGCCCCGCGCCGCGCTTCGGCTGTGCAGGCCGTCCCCGCAGCTCCGGCTCCTGCAGCCGTTGCAATCGCTGACCCGGCTCCGGCAGCAGCCGCAACCCTCGAGGCTCCGCGCTGCATCAATCCGCTGGTGCGCCGCCTGGCCCGCGAGTCCGGAATCGCACTGCGCACCCTGAACGGCACCGGGCCGGACGGCCTGATCCTGCGCCGCGACGTCGAACTGGCCATCAGCGCCGGCTCGCCCGATGTAGCGGTAGCCCCTGTCCCTGCGTCACCGGCTGCTCCTGCGGCGGGAGATACCGACCCGCGCTCAGGCCTGGGCGTCGCGTCCCGCACCCCGGTCAAGGGACTGCGCCGCACCGTCGCCGCGAACCTCAGCGCCAGCCGCAGCGAAATCCCGGAAGCCACCGTCTGGGTGGACGTGGATGCCACCGCCCTGCTGGAACTGCGCGCCGACCTCAAGGGCCGGGACCCGGAAAACACCCCGGGCCTGATGGCGTTCCTGGCCCGGTTCACCCTGGCCGGACTGCGCAGGTTCCCGGAGCTGAACACCCGTTACGTCGCCGGAACCGGCCCGGATGCCGAACTGGTGGCCTTCGACGGCGTCAACCTGGGGTTCGCTGCGCAGACCGACCGCGGCCTGATGGTTCCCTCGATCCGGCACGCCGAAAAGCTGAGCGCCCGGGAACTGGACGCGGAAATCCGGCGGCTGACGGCGTCGGCCCGGTCCGGAGCCGCCACTCCGTCAGAGCTGACCAGCGGCACCTTCACCCTGAACAACTACGGGGTATTCGGCGTTGACGGAAGCGCGGCGATCATCAACTATCCCGAATCGGCGATCCTTGGCATCGGCCGGATCATTGACAAGCCGTGGGTCGTGGACGGACAGCTCGCGGTACGCAAAATGACTGAACTGACACTCGTCTTTGACCACCGGGTCTGCGACGGAGGGACTGCCGGCGGGTTCCTTCGTTACGTTGCCGACGCAATAGAGAACCCGGGAAGCGTCCTGGCTGACCTGTAGCCTGCGGCACACGGTAGGTTGGTTAGCGCAGACACCCCGAAGGACGGACGCCATGACCCAGACCCACCCGCAGACTCCCGATGACTGGATAGAGCTGGCGCCGCGCACTTATGTGCGGGCAAGCCCGGGCTGGGGAATGAACTCCGGGCTGGTTATCGGCGAGGAACGGGCGCTGCTGGTGGATACGGGTGCCGGACCGGCCCAGGCCAAGGCGCTGCTCGACGGCGTCCGGAAGCTGACCAGCCTGCCGGTCATCGCGGTTAACACCCATGCCCACTTCGACCACTTCTTCGGCAACGCCTACCTGATGGACAACGGTGTTGAAGAGATCTGGGCAACCAGCGCCTGCGCCGGGACCATTACGGCAACAGGTGAGGAGCAGCGTTCCGCTGTTGCCGCCGTCGAACCGGGCATGGCAGCCGGGACCGGCCCGGGTACGGCCATAGCCGCACCCACCAGGCTGGTTGAGGGGGCACCCGTGGACCTGGACCTCGGCGGGATTTCCGTGACCCTGTTCCATCTGGGCCGCGGCCACACCGACCATGACCTTCTGGTGGGTGCCGGCGACGTGCTTTTCGCCGGAGACCTGGTGGAACAGGGCGCAGACCCGAATTTCGGAGACTCCTACCCGAAGGAGTGGATCCGCACGCTGGGCAAGATCGTTGCGCTGGAAGACCTTTACGGAACCGTGGTTCCCGGGCACGGAAAACCGGTGGACATGGACTTCGTGACCACCCAGATGAACAAGATGCGCACCGCCGTTGCCGTGACCCGCAGTGCCATGGACCAGGCCTCCACGGACATGACCAAGGCCGTGCCGATCCTGCCCTACGGGCCCGAACAGTCCCGGGCCCTGCTGATGCGCCTGCGTACCCTGGCCCGCTGGAAGTGGCTGAAGCAATAGATACCTTCAGTCTGCGCGGTATCGCCGTACCGGCCTTCGGGCCAACGGTGCTGTACGGAACGGCGATCGGGGCGATCCTTCCCGTCGTAGCCCTGACCGCCCGCGACCTCGGTGCCACAGTGGCGCTGGCTGCCGCGATTGTCACCCTGACCGGCATCGGTTCTCTCCTGACCAACGTTCCGGCGACGCTAGTTACCACCCGCTTCGGGGAGAAATGGGCGCTGGTGGGCGCGGCAGCCTGGTGCGCAGCTGCCATGGTTCTGGCTGCTTCAGTGCCCGTGCTCTGGGTCTTCGCCGTCGCCGTTTTTATGGTCGGCATGGCGGGAGCCGTGTTCGGGCTGGCCCGGCAAAGCTACGTCACTGAAGCCGTTCCGCTGCACTACCGGGCACGTGCGCTTTCCACTCTGGGCGGATCCAACCGGATCGGTGTCTTTATCGGTCCGTTCGCTGCCGCCGGGGTGATGTCCTTCGCCGGAACTCCAGGCGCCTACTGGGTAGGTGCTGTGGCCGCCCTGGGTGCGGGACTGCTGAGCCTGACCGTTCCAGACCTGAGCGTGCGCGGGCCAGGCCACGGAAACCGGGCCTCGCGCAGTGAGGAGCTGGAGGAAGCGGTCGACGCCGTGGCCGCGCCCACCATCAGGTCCATTCTCCGCAGCCACTCACATGTTTTCGGCACAGTGGGGATCGGGGTGCTGCTGATTGCGGCGGTTCGGGCCACCCGGCAGGCCGTCATTCCGCTGTGGGCCCAGCACCTGGGCATCGATCCTGCCCAGACCGCGCTGATCTACGGCATTTCCGCCGGCATCGACATGCTGATCTTCTATCCGGCCGGACGGGTCATGGACCTGCGCGGACGCCGGGCAGTGGCGGTGCCCTGCATGCTGCTGATGGCTGCAGGGCTTGGCCTGCTGCCGCTCACGTCATCTCCGCTGCAGCTGCTGCTGGCGGCCCTGCTCATCGGTTTCGGCAACGGAATCGGATCCGGAATCGTGATGACGCTGGGCGCGGATTTCTCTCCGCAGCCGGGCCGGCCGCAGTTTCTGGGGCTGTGGCGGCTGCTCTCGGACATTGGGATTCTCAGCGGGCCGGGACTGCTGTCCCTGGTCACCGCGCTTATCTCGCTTTCCGCCGGAATTGCCGCGACCGCGGTGATGGGTCTTGCCGGTGCCGCCGTGCTGTGGCGGTACGTTCCGAAGGGACGCCGGACCGGCCCCTAGCGGTCCCCGGCCTGCTGGGTGAACAGCCAGGAGCCAAGGGCTGCGATCATATACCCCACGCCGAGGATCAGGCTCAGTCCGCACCAGAAGTACAGTGGACGGCCGTCCAGCCCAGCCACGCCTGCGCCCCAGCGGGCATAGGCATACAGGGCAGCTGAAAGGGCCAGGAAGAACATGCCTCCCGCTGCGGACAGACCGGTCCAGAGCCGTCCGCCCGCGCCGCGGCTGCCCGGGGGGAGGGTGTTCCAGTCCTGGTTGGTCCGCATCATCACCAGGCCCCCCACCAGCGTGCAGGCGGCAACAACAAAAAAGGCTGCAACGACGTCGGCGGGCCTGTGCCAGAGATTGAAGAACGTTGCCGTGCCGGCCAGGACGGCGTAGGTGCCGCCCAGGACTGCGGTCAGCGGCCGCCACCGCGGGGAAGAGACCAGAAAGACAGCTGCCATGGCGGAGGCAGCCATGGTGGTGTGTCCGGAGGGAAGGGAATTGAACGCGAGCGTGGCGACACCGCGGTCCGGACGGTCCAGCAGCAGGTTCTTCAGCAGTTGCGTCACCAGGTTGGCACTGGCCATGGTGGCGATGGCAATGACGGCAGGGGAGAGGCGCCTGCGGTAAATCGTGACGCCGGCGATTACCGCCAGCGCAATGAACACGGATGCCAGCGGAAGGCTGTCCAGGATCTGCAGCGACGGGACGCGGGTCCCCGGTGCCACCAGCTCCGCCTCGCGCCAGGCGGATTCGTCTGCCGCCTGGCCCGTAGTGGTTCGGACGAAGCCAAAGTACGTTACTGCCGCGCCCGCTGCCGCCAGCAGTGCCGCGAAAAGAAAGAGTGCGGGGTTGTGCCCGGCCGGCCGCCGCACGGGCTGCCGCTTGTTCAGGAGATTGCGCGTATCCATCCCCTCAAGCGTGCCATAGGTCCTTGCCGGTTTGCTGTGAATAGCTGCCGTGCAGGCCATTAGGCTGGAACTGTGGAACCAAATCCTTATCCCGGCCTTCCTGTCCTGCGTGACGGGGCGCACGTTGTGTCCCTTCCCATGCGCGTGAAGTTTCGCGGAATCCTCCACCGTGAGGCCCTGGTGCTGCAGGGGCCCGCTGGCTGGGGAGAGTTCTCGCCCTTCCCCGAGTATGACGACGACGAA
This sequence comes from Arthrobacter sp. BL-252-APC-1A, assembly GCF_009696625.1. Lineage (NCBI taxonomy): Bacteria > Bacillati > Actinomycetota > Actinomycetes > Micrococcales > Micrococcaceae > Arthrobacter > Arthrobacter sp. BL-252-APC-1A. Next base: position 118,663 of record NZ_VULS01000002.1, read on the forward strand.
GCGGTTCCGTGGCTGGCCTCAGCCGTCAAATCTGCCTGGGAACCGTTTCCGCAGCCGGTCCGCAGCAGCGTTCCGGTCAACGCAACGGTCCCCGCAGTGGCAGCGGACCAGGTGGAGAAAGTCCTGGCCCGGTTCGGAGCCGTGCCCGCTGTGAAGGTGAAAGTGGCCGAGCGGGGCCAGGTACTGGCCAACGATCTTGAGCGGGTCTCCGAAGTGCGGCGGCTGCTTCCGGACGCGGGGATCAAGGTAGACGCGAACGGCGGCTGGAGCGTGGAGGAGGCCGTTCATGCCCTGACCCTGCTCTCGGAGTACGGCCTCGAATATGCGGAACAGCCGGCTGCGGACATTCCCGGCCTGCGCGCGGTTCGCCTGGAGCTGGCACGCCGTCAAATCCCGGTTCCGGTGGCGGCAGATGAGTCTGTGCGCAAGGAATCGGATCCTTTGCTGGTGGCGAGGGAGGACGCCGCGGATCTGCTGGTGGTGAAGGTGTCGCCGCTGGGCGGGGTGGCCCGGGCACTGGAAGTAGTGGCAGAGGCCGGTCTGCCCGCCGTCGTAAGCTCCGCACTGGATACCTCGGTGGGCATCCGGGCCGGTGTTGCGCTGGCCGCAGCCCTGCCTGAACTTCCGTTTGCCTGCGGACTTGGCACACTCTCCCTCATGGAAGGTGACGTTTCGGATCAACCCCTGCTGCCCGACGGCGGGGCGCTGGCAGTGCGCGACGCACCAGTTAATCCGGACCTGCTGGAACGTTACGCGGCCGCCCCGGACCGGCAGCAGTGGTGGCTGGAACGGCTGGAGCGGGTGTACGCGAAACTGGCCTTGGCCCCGGAAACCGGACGCTGAGGATCTATCGCCCGGCGCTCACTGTGCCGGACAGTCAGCCGGGTCAGGCAGGCCAATAGCCAATTCGCGCTTCCGGACCGCACGCTCCGGATGCCGAACCCTAGGATGGAGAGGTGACCGGATCCTCGAAGTCCCCCAGCCAGAACTCCTCCGCCAGCCCTTCGGGGCAGGGCGCAGGAAACAGCCTGAGCTCCCTCCAGTCGGCCCGCTCTGCCATTCGGGCACTGGCCCGCGCCGGAGTGCGGGACGTGGTGCTGGCACCGGGCTCCCGCAGTGCACCTCTGGCCTACGCCCTGGCCGAAGCGCAGACACAGGGACTCGTCCAGGTCCATGTCCGCATTGATGAACGCGTTGCCGGCTTTACTGCCCTGGGTCTCGCGCGCGGCGGCGCACGCCCGGCAGCCGTAGTAACGACGTCGGGCACAGCCGTAGGTGAACTGGTTCCGGCGGTGATGGAAGCGCACCATGCAGGGATTGCGCTGGTGGTTCTCTCCGCTGACCGTCCCGCTGAACTCCACGGTACCGGCGCCAACCAGACCACGGTGCAGGATGGAATCTTCGGGCGCTTCCCGGCGGCCGAGGCCAACATTGAAGCAGGCCTGGATCCGCAGGGTGCCATCGCAGAGGCCTTCGCGAAAGTGGGCGGCCCGTCACCCTACGGTCCCGTCCACATCAATCTCCAGTTCCGTGATCCCCTCATTCCCACGGAGGCGGATGCCTTGGGGGCTGCAGAGGCGGGCCCGGTTGAGGCACTGGCAGCAGCCGAGGAAGCGGCCCCGGGAGCACTGGCGGATCTGGGCGGCGTGCACCGGACCGTGGTTGTTGCCGGCGACGGCGCCGGGGAAATAGCAGCTATCTTTGCCCGGCGTGCCGGACTGCCGCTGCTGGCTGAACCATCCTCGAACGCCCGGTTTGGCCCCAACTCAGTCACCGCCTACCGCCTGCTCCTGGCGGAGCTTGGTCCGCAGATTGAACGCGTGGTGGTCTTTGGCCGGCCCACGCTTTCCCGTCCGGTGTCCGCCCTGCTGGCCCGCCCGGACGTAGCGAAAGCCCTCTACGTTCCCCGTCCCGTGAACTGGTTTACACCCGGCAAACGGCCGGAAAAAGTCGTAACGGACCTTTCAGGGCTGCTCGCGTTTGCCGGCAGGGGAGCGCCGGGCTGGCTGAAGATGTGGCAGCGTGCCTCGGCCGCCGCAGAAACCGCAATCCACGCCGTGCTGGATGCCGAAAGCGAGTTGTCCGGCCTGCATGTGGCCCGGCTGGTCTGGGAGAACTCGGACGCCAACCTGGTGCTCGGATCCTCCAACACCATACGGGACGTTGACCTGGTGGCCGCGGGGCGCTGGCACCCGCTGGATGTCTATGCAAACCGTGGCCTGGCCGGCATTGACGGCACTATCTCCACGGCGTCGGGCATTGCCCTGGCCAACCGAATTCCGACCCGGCTGCTGCTGGGGGACCTCACCTTCCTGCACGACGCCGGCGGGCTGCTGCTCGGCGACGGAGAGGCGGAGCCCGACCTGCAGCTGGTAGTGCTCAACGACGCCGGCGGGGGCATCTTCACCACGCTCGAACACGGAGAGCTGGGGGAACGCGAGGAATACCGCGACGTCGTCGAGCGCTTCTTCGGTACCCCGCACCGGGCCGACCTGAGAGCGCTGGCCGCCGGTTACGGAGTACGCCACCAGGCCCTGGACACGGCGGGGGAGCTCGACACCGCGCTGCGGGCCCCGGTGCGGGGCCGGTCCATCCTTGAAGTCAAAGTACAGCGGTCCGCCCTGCGCGCACTGCACCGCCGGATCGAAGAAGCGGTGACCGGCGCCCTTCCTGCAGCTCCCTAACGTACCCGGACGCAGCTGCGGCCTGCACCGGAAGGTGCAGGCCGCAGCTCTTTGTGCTGAATTCGGGTCCTAGAGGACCTTGGAGAGGAAGGAGCGGGTCCGCTCGTGCTGCGGATTGCCCAGCACGGTTTCGGGTGCACCCTGCTCCACAACCACGCCGCCGTCCATGAATACCACGCGGTCACCGACCTCGCGGGCAAAGCCCATCTCATGGGTCACCACCATCATGGTCATGCCCTCCTGGGCCAGCTGGCGCATGACTTCCAGGACGTCACCAACGAGCTCCGGGTCCAGTGCGGAAGTGGGCTCGTCAAAGAGCATCATGTCCGGATCCATGGACAGGGCCCGGGCAATCGCAACGCGCTGCTGCTGGCCGCCGGACAGCTGGGCGGGGAACGCCTTGGCGCGGTCGGCCAGGCCAACCTTTGCCAGGTTCTTCATGGCCGTCGCCTCAGCCTCGGCCTTGCCGCGCTTCTTGGCACGGCGCTGGGCCAGGGTCAGGTTCTGCAGCACATTCAGGTGCGGGAAGAGGTTGAACTGCTGGAATACCATGCCGATCCGGGTGCGGACGGCATCCAGGTCCGTCTCCGGATCGGTGATGTCCGTGCCCTCGACCCGGATGGTTCCCGTTGTCGGTTCCTCGAGCCGGTTCACGCAGCGCAGCAGGGTGGACTTGCCGGAACCGGACGGACCGATCACGCAGACGACTTCGCCCTGGTTGACGTGGAAGTCGATGCCCTTGAGGACCTCGTTGTCGCCGAAGGACTTGTGCAGGTTCCGGACTTCAATTGCGGGAGTGCCTGCGGACGGGGTAGGTACAGGTGTGCTCACGCTGGATTACCGGCCTCTCTGGTTGTGGCGTTCGAGTTTGGCGACCAGCTGTGTCAGCGGCAGGGTAATGATCAGATACATGATCGCAGCCAGGACCAGGGGAGTGGAGTTGGCGTTCTGCGAGACCGCATCCCGCGCGAAGGTGGTCAGCTCCCGGTCCTGCATCGCCATGCCTGCGATGAACAGCAGCGAGGTGTCCTTGATCAGGATCACCAGCTCATTGGTCAGCGGCGGGGTGATGATGCGGAACGCCTGGGGCAGGGTCACGGAGACCATGGTCCACGCCGGGCCCATGCCCAGCGAGCGGGCCGCTTCGGTCTGTCCTGCGGGTACGGCCTGAATGCCTGCACGGATGGTCTCGGCAATGTAAGCGCCGGACACCATGATCAGGGCGATCAGGCCGGCTCCCGCGTTGCCTCCGGGCGGACGCCAGGAGAAAGCGATCGGGACGGCGAAGGCCATCGCGAAGATCACCAGCAGGGCGGGCAGGCCGCGGAAGATCTCGATGTAGACTGTTGCCGCCCACCGGTAGGGGCCCACCGGGGAGAGCTTCATCAGTGCCAGGATCAGGCCGAGGATCAGGCCGCCGATGAACGCGATGATCGTGTAGACGACGGTGTTCTTGACGGCGACCGTGATGATGGTCGGGAAGGCCGCGCGGGCCACCTCCGGGTCGAAGAAGTTCACGCCGATGGCCTGCCAGTCGGCGAGCAGGACTACGGCAACAACTGCCAGGACGAAGACGGCGTACAGGATGCCCCGGGTGAGGCGTCTGCGGGTGGACGGTTTCAAGTAAAGGCCTTCCGCGGAAGTTTAGGGCCGTCCCTGGCGGGATGTGCCAGGGACGGCCGTGGGTCAGTCGGTGTTATTCGGTGAAGTACTCGTCGTAGATTTCCTGGTATTTGCCGTTGTCACGCAGGGCGGCCAGCTGTTCGTTCACGCCGGATACGAGTTCTTCGCTCGCGTTCTTCGCCATGGCGAAACCGTAGGATTCGTCCGTCTCGAACTTCGCGGCGATGGTGAAGGCGCCCTCTTGGGTGTGGCCCAGGTTCACGGGGAGGTCCTGCAGCACGGCGTCGACGTTCCCTGCCTGCAGGGCGGGGAAGAGTTCGGCGTCCGAGGGGTAGGAGATGATCTCGGCGTCGGCAGCGTTGTCCCGGGCGTAGGCCTCGCCGGTGGTGCCCTGCTGGACCCCAACCTTCTTGCCGGCGAGGTCTTCGATGCCGGTGATGTCCGAGCCCTCGGGCACGAGGATGGACTGCAGCGAATCGTAATAGGGATCGGAGAACGTCAGGTTCTTCTGGCGTTCCTCGGTAATGGTCATGGCGCTGGCGCCCAGGTCGCACTGTCCGGCGGCCAGGACGGTGCCGCCCTGCAGGCCGTCAAAACCGACGTCCTGGATGGAGGCCTCAAGGCCCATGCCGGATGCGATTTCCTTGATGAGGTCCATGTCGAAGCCCACGTACTCGCCGTTTTCTTCGTATTCGAAGGGCGGGTAGGGAATGTCGGAGCAGACGGTGAGTTTCCCATCGGAAACCAGGTTCATTCCCGAATCAGACGCGCTGTCGCTGCCGCCGCCGCAGGCGGAGAGGGCAAGTGCGGACAGTGCCGCAGCGGCCAGGACGGAGGATCGTGCTTTGTACGGCATGGATTGGTACCTTCTCTTGGTGCCGGGCAGGACCGCCTGCGGTCCCGAACATTGTTGGTAAGCAGTCTCGATTGTACGCATCCATCACGTTTCGGGTGCCGCAGCTCACAGCGCGGGGCGTGCCCTTTACAACAGACGGCGCTGGCCTGTGAACAAGGCCGGCGCCGTCATGCAGCAGCAGATGGGTTATTCGGTGAAGTACTTGTCGTAGATTTCCTGGTACTTGCCGTTGCTGCGCAGCTCTGCCAGCTCTGCGTTGACAGCAGCCACCAGGTCTTCGCTTCCGGTCTTCTTCATGGCGAAGCCGTACACTTCATCCGTTTCGTACGTCGCGGAGATGGTGAAGGCACCACCGTCCGTGTGGTCCAGGTTGACGGGCAGGTCCTGGAGGACGGCGTCGATGTTGCCGGCCTGCAGGGCCGGGAACAGCTCGGCGTCGGACTGGTAGGAGACAACCTCGGCGTCGGCGGCGTTCTCCCGGGCGTAGGACTCGCCGGTGGTGCCCTGCTGCACGCCAACCTTCTTGCCCGCCAGGTCTTCGAGGGACTGCACGGAGGAGCCCTCGGGAACCAGCAGCGACTGGAGGGAGTCGTAGTACGGGTCGGAGAAGGCGAGCTTGTCTGCGCGTTCCGGGGTGATGGTCACTGCGGCAGCGATCAGGTCGCACTGGCCGGCGGCCAGGACGGTGCCGCTCTGGAGCCCGTCGAAGCCGACGTTCTGCAGTTCCCAGTCCAGGCCCATCCCGGCGGCGATTTCGCGCGAGAGGTCCATGTCGAACCCGGCGTATTCACCGTTGTCATCTACGTATTCAAAAGGCTGGAACGGCAGGTTGGAGCAGACAGTCAGCGTGCCGTCATTGACCAGTCCCAGACCGGACTCATCAGCTGAATCGGACCCCGAGCCGCAGGCTGCGAGGCTGAGGGCACCGACGGCCAGGACAGCGGCGACGGCTTTGCGTGCTTTGTGGTGCATTGGTTTAGAACCTTAGGTCGTGACGGAGCGTTCGGCTCCGGTTGGGGGCAGGAAAAAGGCGGCAGAAAGCCGCTCTCCGGGAATAAATTGTACGCGCCGCTCAGGAAGGCTGGCCGGAGAGCACCCGGGCGCGGTCCAGTCCCAGGGCCTCAAGCATGGGACGGAACTTGGACCAGGTTTCTTCCAGCTCTGCTGCCGGGTTGGAACCCGAAACGATCCCGCAGCCTGCGAACAAGCGGACAGCTTGGGGGTCTTCGATCACGGCACCGCGCAGCGCGATGCCCCATTCCCCGTTGCCGGCGGCGTCGAACCAGCCCACCGGACCTGCATACGGACCCCGGTCCATGTGTTCAAGTTCACTGATGAGTTCCCCGGCAACACTGGTCGGGTAGCCGCAGACAGCAGCGGTTGGGTGGAGGGCTTCAACCAGGTCCAGCGATGTTGGGACAGTGCCGCCGTCCACGCGGAGGTCCGCGGTGACATCCGAGGCCAGATGCCAGACGTTGGGCAGCTCAAGGACGAACGGTTCGCTGTGCGAAGTCATCGAAGACGTGAACGGTTCAAGATGGCTGGTGACCGAATCGATGGCGATGGCATGTTCGTGCTGCTGCTTTTCGGAGCCGGCCAGGACACGCTTGGCGTAGTCCGGATCGTCCAGGGGAGCCGTGGCACGGTCCAGGGTGCCTGCCAGCACCCGGGCACGGGCCTTGCCCTCTTCAACCTTGATCAGCATTTCAGGGGTGGACCCAATGAGTCCGTCAACTGAATACGTCCAGCAGCTCTCGTACCGCAGTGCCAGTTCGCGAAGCACCTGCGCGGTGGCGACGGGCGAAGATAGGCTGGCCACAATGTCCCGGGCCAGGACGATCTTGCTCAGCTCACCGGCGGCGATGTGCGCCACGGACCGGGCGACGGCGTTTTTCCATTCGGACTCGGAGAGCACACCGGGCTGGATGGTGTCATTGCCGTCTGAAAGTGAATCTGCGGAGATTTCCTCCAGGTAGCCGGCCAGGGCAGCTACCACCGACTCCCGGTCCAGGGCGGCGTCGGGATCGAGCGTGGTCTGCGTGACCCATGCGGTTCCGTTCCGCGAGCCGACGATGATCTCCGGGACTACAACCCGGGAAAGAAAAGGGGACCGCTTGGAGAAGGCAAAGGAACCGAAGGCGGCCAGGCCGCTTCCCGGAACCTGGACCTCGTCCTCGACGGCGGCTTCGGCGCGGACTGCGTTCCACCATCGGCGGGCTGAATCAAAACGGTCCGGGCCGGTGGAAGTGTGGCGCAGGACTTCTCCGAATCCCACCAGGCCTTCGCCGTGGCGGATCCAGCACAGCTGGTCATTGCGGACCAGATACTCCAGCAGCCCGATCGCGGCCGAGGGCACGCTCAATGGGATGGTTAGGGAACGCAGGGAGGTCATAATGCCTCCAACCCTACTCCGCCTGCCTGCAAGCCCCATATCCAGGCCATTGCCCCGGCGGGAGGGAACACATGCGTTTGTGACCAAACGCAAACACCTTGCGGCCGGTTCGGCTGCCGGAACATTGTTTGAGACAATGAGCGGGTGAAGCGCGCAACTTTGGAAAAACGCCCCGATGAAGTCGCTGCCATGTTCGATGAGGTGGCTCCCAAGTACGACATCGTCAACGATGTGCTGTCCATGGGCCAGACCCGCCGCTGGCGCCGTCTGGTGGTGGACGCCGTCGGCGCCCGTCCCGGTTCCCGTGTGCTGGACCTTGCGGCCGGTACCGGAACCTCCAGCGAGCCTTATGCCGACGCCGGTGTCTCCGTGGTCGCCTGTGACTTCTCCCTGGGCATGCTCAAGGTTGGCAAGCGCCGCCGCCCGGACATCGACTTCGTGGCCGGTGACGCCACCAACCTGCCGTTCGAGGACAACTCCTTCGACGCGACCACCATCTCCTTTGGGTTGCGCAATGTTAACGAGCCCAAGAAGGCCCTGGCTGAGATGCTGCGGGTCACCAAGCCGGGCGGGAAACTTGTTATTGCCGAGTTTTCATCGCCGGTTGTTCCTTTGTGGCGCACCATGTACACCGAATACCTCATGCGTGCGCTGCCTCCGATCGCCCGCAAGGTCGCATCCAACCCGGACGCCTACGTCTACCTCGCCGAGTCAATCCGTGCCTGGCCGAACCAGGACGAACTCGCGGGCTGGATCGCCGCAGAAGGCTGGGAGGACGTCGCCTACCGCAACCTTACGGGCGGAATCGTCGCCATCCACCGTGCAGTGAAGCCTGCAGTTAATCCTGCAGTTAATCCTGCAGTTAAGCCGGCGGAGGCCGCCGGAGCGTGAGCGTCCTCATCGTCGGTGCCGGCCCGGCCGGCTCCACCGCCGCCTACTACCTCGCCTCTGCGGGTATTGACGTAACGGTTCTCGAGAAGACCGCGTTTCCCCGTGAAAAGGTGTGCGGCGACGGGCTCACGCCCCGCGCTGTCCGCGAAATCCAGCTCCTGGGCCTTCCCCATGACGAGGCAGACGGCTGGCGCCGGAACAAGGGCCTTCGGCTGATCGCCGCGGGACGGACAATCGAGCTCCCCTGGCCGGACCTGGCGGACTTCCCCTCCTACGGGCTGGTCCGCACGCGCCTGGGCTTTGATGAGGAGCTGGCGCAGCACGCCCGTTCAGCAGGCGCAAGAATCCTGGAGCGGCACAGCGTCACCGAAGCCATCAGGGACGAAAACGGCAGGGTACGCGGCGTCGTCGCGAACGTGCTTGACGAAAACGGCCGCAAGACCGGCGAGGCACGCGAGTTCACCGCCGACATCGTCCTGGCTGCCGACGGCAACTCCACCCGTACGGCCCTGAGCCTTGGCCTGGAGAAGCGCGATGACCGCCCGCTGGGTGTGGCCGTGCGCACCTATTTCACCTCGCCGCGCACCAATGACGACTGGATGGAAGGGTGGCTGGAGCTTCCTGACGCTGCCGGCAACCCGCTGCCCGGTTACGGCTGGGTCTTCGGCGTTGGCGACGGCACCTCCAACGTGGGCCTGGGCATCCTGAACTCCTCCAAGGAGTTCGGCAAACTGGACTACCGCCAGGTGCTGCGGGACTGGACCGCCGGCATGCCCGAAGAATGGGGCTTCACCCCGGAGAACCAGGTCGGCGAGATCCGCGGGGCCGCCCTTCCCATGGGTTTCAACCGGACCCCGCACTACTCTCCCGGACTGCTCCTGCTCGGCGACGCCGGCGGGATGGTCAGCCCGTTCAACGGAGAAGGCATTTCCTACGCAATGGAGTCCGCACGCTTCGCGGCGGACTACATTGTCTCCGCCGAACAGGCGCGCCGCACCCCCGGGATCCTCTCCCCGCAGGCAGCGTACGACGCCGCGCTGGCCGGCTACGCGGAGCGTGTCCGGAACGAGTGGGGCAGCCACTTTACCCTCGGCCGGATCTTCGCCGGGCTGATCGGCAAACCGGCTGTCATGAAGCTGGCACTGCGGACCGGGATGCCCATCCCGGTGCTGATGCGCTTCGTCGTTCGGATGCTGGCCAACCTCAGGGACGCCTCACCCCGCGGGATCGAGGATAGAGTGATTGCGTTGATGGAAATGCTGGTTCCTGCCGCCTCCAACCAGGACGGCGCGCCCCAGCCCGTCCGGGGCGCGGGCAGCAATGCCAGAGTTTGACCCCTGCCAACCCGTCCCCACGAGAAGTTAGCCTTGAACAGTGACTGAATCCACCAATGCCAGCCCGGATGCCCTCGGGGACGCCGAGACGGCGCTGCCTCCCGGGTTCACCCCCATCGCCGAGGATCCCGTTCTGGGACCTGCGATTGTCGCCGGACTGGGGAAGATCGAGGATGAGCTGCGCGAAGCCATCGCCAACTCCGATCCGTTCGCGGACGCAACCTCCCGTCACCTGATGGAAGCCGGCGGCAAGCGGATCCGCCCGCTGCTGGTACTGCTGGCCTCGCACCTTGGTCCCAACCCCGGCAACGAGCAGGTGCGGATGGCCGCCGTCGTCGTCGAACTAACGCACCTCGCCACCCTGTACCACGACGACGTGATGGACTCCGCGCCCGTGCGCCGCGGAGCCCCCACCGCCCACGAAGTCTGGGGCAACTCAGTTGCCGTGCTGACGGGCGACCTCATCTTTGCGCGCGCCTCCTCACTGGTGTCCGTCCTTGGGGCCGAGGCCCTGGGGATCCAGGCCCGCACCTTCGAACGGCTGGTCATGGGACAGCTGCACGAGACTCTCGGCCCGGCCGACGGCGAGGATCCGCTGGAGCACTACCTCTCCGTCATCGCGGGGAAGACCGGTTCCCTGATCGCGGCCTCGGGCCAGCTGGGTGCGCTTTTTGGCGGCGCAGACCGGGAGACCGTGGAGATCATGGTCGAATACGGAGAGAAGGTCGGTGTTGCCTTCCAGCTGGCTGACGACGTGATTGACGTAGCCGGCCTGCAGGACAAGTCGGGGAAGACTCCGGGAACGGACCTGCGGGAAGGTGTCCCCACGCTTCCCGTACTCCTGCTGCGCCGCAACGCTGCTGCCGGGGACACCGAAGCTGCCGCGGTCCTGGAGCTGGTCGACGCCGACCTGAGTTCCGATGAAGCCCTGGCTGCCGCCGTGGCTGCAGTCCGGGGCAACCGTGCCACCGCTGAGGCCTGGGAGGTTGCCCGGCAGTGGGCAGCCGATGCTGTCGCAGCGCTGGCGCCCATGCCCGAATCCCTGGTCAAGTCTTCCCTGGCGGCGTTTGCAGAAGCTGTTGTGGAGCGCGAAGCATAGGTCCTTGTCTGAACGGTTAAGAACAAAAAAGGCTGCCCCGGTGAACCAGCGGGGCAGCCTTTTAGTTTTGCCGGATCAGTCTTCGTCGTCCTCGAAAACCCACTCGAACATGTCAAAAACGTACTCGCTGAAGGTTCCCTCTTCGCTCTGCCATTCGCCGCGCGCATTGTTGCGCCGCCAGACGATCGGGTCCGGAATGTCCAGCTGGTCGGCCCGGAAACCCCAGGTGAATTTTTCATCCTCGTCTTCGAGGAAGAGCAGGAAGCCGTCCTCGACCTCAAGCTCGTCGGGGTCCCAGAAGAAGTGGTATGCCTCCATCAGGTCTTCGCAGCCGCCCAGGGCAAGGTAGAACTCACGCAGGACCAGAGGGATGGGGAAGTCATGCTCATCGAGCATGTCGTCCAGTTCATCCGCGCTGAGGCCGTCATCGGGCCGCCAGTTGTCCTCAAGGTACTTCGGGACCAGGGCACGGAACTTTTCGAGGAACATTTCACTCATTGCTGGGGCTCCAACGTTGCAGGCGGACGTACTTCTATCCTAGCCGCGGCAGGGACAGTCCCTGACCGGCCGGCCGGAGGCGGCCAGCGGGCGGGGCTGCAGCCCCGCCCGCTAAGCGGTACGGTGCGCCAGCCCCGGATAGTCCAGCACCACGCCGTCGGAATCAACCGTGATCTCCGCCGTGAAGCCCCCGGAATCCGAGGAGAACAGGACGATCGCGCTGCCGCGTTCCCCGCGGTAGGGAGAGACCTGTGAGTAGACCTGTTCGCTGGCAACTACCCGCAGGCTCGGCATCTGGACAAAGGCCATGGTCAGCCGGGTCTCGTCCGGGGGAGCGGCATTGTTCAGGAGGTCCAGCCGGAGGATGGGCATGGTGTTTGTCAGGGGGCACAGGCCCAGGTCGCAGTCCTGGGCATTGTCCAGGGACCGGGGGTCCTCGATCCCCGGTCCGGGAAGGTCAACTGTGCCGCTGGCGGTGACGTGCGAATCCCAGCGGCCGTCCACGGACCGCGTAAGTTCCAGGGTGCGGGACCAGCCGTTGCCGGTGACTTCAACGTGCAGCCGGCGGGTTACCCACCCCGGAGACGTTGAGAGGGACCAGGTGGCACAGTACTCGTCGCATGTGGTGGTGCCGCTGGCTGCCAGTTCGCTTTCGCGGAAGGAAACGACTGCTGAATCCCGGCGTCCGGGGTCATCGATGCCCGCCCAGTGAAGGGTCTTGGCGGGTTGCGCAGGCGAGTCCATCCCTACAGCCTAAAGTCCGGTTCAAAACCGGACCAAACTGCGCACGGGTGTTCCGCTCTCCGCGGGCCCGGCACCGCACTCAACCTGCGAGCCTGCGCACATTCAGCGCCAGGTAGAGATGCACCCTGTCAGCAGTGACCGCAGGGTCATAGCCGGAGAGGTCAGCGATCTGCGTCAGCCGGTACCGGACGGTGTTGCGGTGCAGGCCGAGTTCCTGTGCCACCTTGGCCACCGACCCGTTCAGGGCCAGGTACTTCTCCAGTGTTGGCACCAGTTCGGCGTCGTGTGTCCGGTCGAAGGCCAGCAGCGGGTCCAGTGCCTCGGCGGCCAGGTCGGCAAGCGGAACATCCCGGCTTCCCATCAGCAGCGAGGCCAGGCTGAGGCGGTCAGGCTCATTGACCGCAGCACCGCGCAGGAGTCCTTCCTTGGCCTCGTAGTAGCCCCACCGGAGCCCGGCCGGCTCGGTATAGGGCCCGCCGACGCCAATTTTGGCCGGGATGCCGGCTTCCTGAAGATATGCGCCCAGGGCCGGAGCCAGCTGGGCGGGATTGCCCTCGGGAACCAGCACGGCCAGCCGTTCCTCGCAGATGGCGCTGACTGCGGATTCGAAAGCCGCCGGGAGGGGAAGCGAGGTGAGCGCCTTTGCCTGGGACGGGGCCGCCTCCACCAGCAGGGTCAGCTGCCGGCGGCCGGTGCTGACCCCGGATGCTCGAAGTCTGTGGTCGGCATCCTGCCCGGTGAGTTTGCCGGCCACAATGTCATCCAGCAGCTGCCCGTTGACGGCGCGTTCCCGAACCCGTCGCCGGGCCTGGTTGTTCAGCTCCACACTGATCAGGCTCTGGGCGTAGGCGATTAGGTCAGGCTGGCGGAAGGGGCGGGCAACCGAGAGCGTGCAGCGGTCCCGCAGCCCGGTGGCGATCGGAACCCGGTGCCATTCACTGTCCGCCGCTGCACCGCCGGTGGAAAAGACCTCGGTGCCGAACTGGTGCAGCGCCACATCCGTTTCCAGGATTGACCCCAGTTCTGCAAGCAGCCCCGGCAGTCCCTGGCCGGACAGCAGGGCTTTCGCCAGCACCTGGTGTCCGGTGAGAAGCTCGTGCAGGTGCTCCACATGGTCTGAGGACAGTGCATCGGCCACAAGTTTCCCTATGGCAATGAACGGAGTCCGGTAGGGGACTTCGAAGACCGGCAGGCCCAGCCGGTTGGCTTCCTCCAGCAGCGGACCGGGAACCCGGTCCAGGCTCAGGCCGGTGCCGAACCCGATTGCCAGGGCCCCCGCCCGGTGCACGCTTTCAACGAACCTGCGCTGCACGGCGCCGGTGCGCTGACGCATACCGGTGGTGAGTACGACTTCGCCGCCGCTCAGGAACGGGGACGGGTTTTCAAGTTCGGTGACGGCCACCCACTGCACCGGCACCGGTTCAATGGCGGCAGTGCCCCGGACAACCAGGTCCAGGTCTTCGGCGGAAAGCAGATCGGTAAGCGAGATAGGCACCCCACAACTATAGGCAGCTTCCGTTGGGCGCCTGCACCGCAAACTCGCGCCTTCTTTGTGCGGATGGCTGTCCCATCGAGTCCTCCCGCCGCGTAAATTTGGATCACTGCGGCGTATAACTCCCATCACTCCACCCCGTCGAAAGAGGCATGAACCAATGAGCACATCAGCCACCGCCCCGGCTTTCCGGCTGGAACAGAAGCGGAACATCACCGGGACCTTCCCCGGACCCAAGTCCGCTGCCCTCAGCGAGCGCCGTGCCGCCGTCGTGGCCAAGGGTGTTGCCTCCAGCGTCCCGGTGTATGTCCAGGATGCCGACGGCGGCATCATCCAGGATGTGGATGGTAACTCCTTCATCGACCTGGGGTCAGGCATTGCTGTCACCAGCGTCGGCGCGTCCGATCCCGCCGTGGTTGCAGCCGCGCAGGAACAGGTTTCCCGCTTCACGCACACCTGCTTTATGGTCACCCCGTACGAGGGCTATGTTGCCGTCGCAGAGAAGCTCGCCGAACTTACTCCCGGCACGCACGAAAAGCGCACGGTGCTCTTCAACTCCGGCGCCGAGGCCGTTGAAAACGCCGTCAAGATCGCCCGCTCGGCTACCGGCCGCCAGGCCGTCGTCGCGTTCGACCACGCCTACCATGGCCGCACCAACCTCACCATGGGCCTGACCGCCAAGGCCGCACCGTACAAGACCGGTTTCGGGCCGTTCGCGTCCGAGATCTACCGGATGCCCATGAGCTACCCGTACCGCGAGGAAAACCCGGAAATCACCGGCACCGAGGCAGCCGAGCGTGCCATCCTGGCCATCGAAAAGCAGATCGGCACGGATCAGCTCGCAGCCATCCTGATCGAGCCGATCCAGGGTGAAGGCGGCTTCATTGTCCCCGCTGAAGGCTTCCTGCCCCGCCTGGCCGAATGGGCCAAGGCCAACGGAATCGTATTCATCGCTGATGAAGTCCAGTCCGGTTTCTGCCGCACCGGCGAGTGGTTCGCCGTGGACCATGAAGGTGTTGTTCCGGACATTATGACCATGGCAAAGGGCATTGCCGGCGGCATGCCGCTCTCCGCTGTGACCGGCCGCGCCGACCTGCTGGATGCAGTGCACCCCGGCGGCCTGGGCGGAACCTACGGCGGCAACCCCGTGGCCTGTGCCTCGGCACTGGCAGCGATCGAAACGATGGAAACCCAGGATCTCGCCGGGCGCGCCCGCCGCATCGAGGAAATCACCGTTCCCAGGATGCGCAGGCTTGCAGACGAGACAGGGGTTATCGGCGATGTCCGCGGACGCGGCGCAATGCTTGCCCTCGAGCTGGTCAAGCCCGGTACCAAGACTCCCGACGCCGCTGCCGCCAAGGCGGTCGCCGCCGCCTGCCTGGCCGAGGGCGTCATCATCCTCACCTGCGGTACCTACGGCAACGTGATCCGCCTGCTGCCTCCGCTGGTGATCGGCGAGGAGGTGCTCTCCGACGGCCTCGACGTGCTGGAAGCAGCCATCCGCGCCCAGGCATAACTCCTATTGGCCAAAGGGCGGTATCCGGTCACCCGGATGCCGCCCTTTGGTGTTTCCCGGTCCCGGTTTTCCCGCGAAGCCTACGCGCCGGAGAACCCCGCGAAGCCGCGGATCATCGCATCAAGTCCGATCTCGAAGGCCTGCTCGGCCGCCTTGCCGCTTTCCCTGCCGGGGGCGGCGGCCACAGCCGCGGTGAACAGCGGGCTGGCCCCGGCAAGTGAACCGGTGTCGAAAATGTCCTCCGGGGCAACGGCGTCGAAGGCCGATCCGAAGATAAACGACTCAAGGGCCACAATCGCCGGAATGATCTGTGCCTGCTTCCAGCCTGCCCGCAGGAAGCCCTCCGTGACCGCTTCGTACATGGCTAGGGTGCGCGGAGCGCCGGAGACCTGCAGGACGGCAATCACGGCAATGAGCGGGGTGTGCCGGGCAAAGACTGCCCGGTAGGACCGGGCCCAGGTCCGCACGGCGTCGTTCCAGGGCAGTTCGGCGAAGCAGGCCACATCCACCTCCGCCATGAGGTCGTCCTGGATCCAGCGCAGCACTTCCGCTTTGGAGGAGGCGTGGTTGTAGAGGGCCGACGGCGCCACCTGCAGCCTGGCTGCCAGCGAGGACATGGTGAAGCCCTCATAGCCCCCTGCGGTGATGACTTCCAGGGCAGCTGCGGCGATATTCTCCCTTGTCAGGACGCGCTTGGACGGACGGCCCGCGCTGCGCCGCGTGCGTGCTGCCGGCATCCATTCCTCCAGGTGTCTGCGGCACTTCCGGTGCCGGAAATTAATATTCGCACAGACTCTCCCTCCACAGCCGGGCGTCGGTTAGAGTGTCGGTACAAAATGAACGCTATTCATTTATGTGGCGTGGCATTTGAGCGGCCGGAGGTCGGCCGCTGGAGAGAGGAACAAAAGTGCAAACCCTGGAACGGAACGTTGTCATCATCGGCGCAGGCCCCTCCGGCCTCACTGCGGCACGCAAACTCAAGGCCGCAGGCCTGAGCGTGGCAGTGCTTGAGGCGCGGGACCGGGTAGGCGGCCGCACCTGGTCGGACACCATCGACGGTGCCTTCCTCGAAATCGGCGGACAGTGGATCTCCCCTGACCAGGAAGCGCTCAGCGAACTGGTCGAGGAGCTGGGACTGGAGACTTTCCCGCGGTACCGCGAGGGCGAATCCGTGTACATCGGCTCGGACCACCGCGCCGTCCGCTACTCGGGAGACATGTTCCCCGTAGCCGAGTCAACAGCCCGGGAAATGGAACGGCTCATCACCCTGCTTGACGAGCTCACCGCGAAGACCGATCCGGCAACTCCGTGGACACACCCCGACGCCCGGGCACTGGATACCATCTCTTTCTCCGCCTGGCTGCGTGAACAGTCCTCCGACGAAGAAGCCTGCAACAACATCGGCCTGTTCGTCGCCGGCGGGATGCTCACCAAGCCCGCGCATTCCTTCTCCGCACTGCAGGCGCTGCTGATGGCTTCCTCTGCCGGATCGTTCTCCAACCTGGTGGATGAGAACTTCATTCTGGACCGCCGCGTGGCCGGAGGCATGCAGCAGGTCTCCGAGCGGATGGCCGCGGAGCTGGGAGAAGACGTCATTCTCGGCGCGCCGGTGCGCACCCTGCGCTGGAACGAGGACGGCCACTCCGTAACGGCAGAGGCCGACGGCGTCACCGTCCACGCCCGCTACGCCATCATGGCAGTCCCGCCGAACCTCTACTCCCGCGTCTCCTACGACCCGCCGCTTCCTCGCCGGCAGCATCAGATGCACCAGCATGTCTCTCTGGGCCTGGTCATCAAGGTCCATGCCGTGTACGAGAAGCCGTTCTGGCGCGAGTCCGGTCTTTCCGGCACCTGCTTCGGCGCCCACGAACTGGTGCAGGAGGTCTACGACAACACGAACCACGGGGATTCCCGCGGCACCCTGGTGGGCTTTGTCTCCGATGAAAAGGCCGACGCCATGTTCGAGCTGACCGCTGAGGAACGCCGCCAGGCAATCCTCGAATCGATCGCCCGCTACCTCGGCGACGAAGCACTCACCCCCGAGGTTTACTACGAATCCGACTGGGGCTCGGAGGAATGGACCCGCGGCGCCTACGCTGCCAGCTATGACCTGGGCGGCCTGCACCGCTACGGTCCGGACCAGCTGACCCCGGTTGGCCCCATCTACTGGTCCTGTTCCGATCTTGCAGCCGAGGGCTACCAGCACGTCGACGGCGCCGTCCGCATGGGCGCGAAGACCGCCGAACGCATCATCTCCCGGTTCCAGGGCTGATCAGCCGTGCGTTACGTAGTCGGCTACACGGCCACCGAACGGGGCAGGGACGCGCTGTTCCTGGCCTGTGCAATCGCCCGGAGCCAGGGAGCATCCCTGGACCTGGTGATCGTTGACCCCGAAGAGTCTCCCTACACGGCTGTCTACCCGCCGGAGCGGACCTACGCGTCCCTCCTGGCCAAGCAGCTCAGGGACTGGCTGGATGAAGCCCTGGCCCTGGTGCCCGAAGACATCGAGGCAAGGGGGCACATCCGCACTGCCGACTCGGACGCGCGTGGACTGATCGAAGCGGCCGAAGAGTTCGGCGCCGGCCTCATTGTGGTCGGCGCAGGAAGCAACGGGCTGTTCAAGCGCTTCACGGTGGGCAGCGTTGCCAACGCGCTGCTGCATGCTGCCGGCGTCCCGGTGGCCCTTGCTCCCCGCGGCTACAGCAGGATGGAACCGCTCACGCGGATCACCTGTGCGGTGGGGGAGCGGCGGGGTGCGGAAGACGTCCTGGAGGTTGCCTGTGATTCAGCTGCCCGCCGGGGCCTGCCGCTGCGCCTGCTCTCCCTGCTGGCGCTGGACTCCTCCGGCGGTGCGGCCCTGGACGAAGCACGGCTGCACGTTGCGGACCGGGTCCGGCGGGCTGAGGAACTTACCAAGGGAAAGAGCAGCATTACCGGTGTTGTCGCCCACGGGCGCACCATCGAAAACGCCGTCGACGACCTTGAATTCGACGACGGCGAGGTCCTGATCATCGGCTCTAGCCGATTGGCCCGCAGCAACCAGCTTTTCCTCGGCACCACCGCGTCCAAAGTCCTCCGCAGCCTCCCGGTGCCAATGGTCGTGGTCCCGCGTAACTATTCCCGCGCCGCACACGGCCAGGCACCCCAGTCAGGAGATACCCAGTGAAGACACGCACCCGGGCACAGGGCGGAGGCGCCGCAAGCGGGCTGAGCAGCAAAGGGCTGAAGGGAGGGCAGGTCGGGCTGATCGGCGCCGTCGTCATTGGCATTTCCTGCATTGCGCCCGCCTACACCCTCACATCCGGACTCGGGCCGACCATTTCAGAGGTCGGGGTGCAGCTTCCGGCGATCTTCCTGGTCGGGTTTATTCCCATGATCCTGGTGGCGCTTGGCTACCGGGAGCTGAACACCGCCATGCCGGACTCAGGCACGTCCTTCACCTGGGCAACGCGGGCCTTCGGTCCATGGGTGGGCTGGATGGGCGGCTGGGGGCTGATTGCGGCGACCATCATTGTCCTCTCCAACCTGGCAGCTGTAGCGGTCGATTTCTTCTACCTGATGCTCGCCCAGGTCACAGGCAACGATTCCCTCGCCGACCTGACTTTGAACCTGCCCCTGAATATCGCAACAACCCTGGTCTTCGTGGCCATAGCCTGCTGGATCTCCTACCGCGGCGTGGAGACCACCAAGACAGTGCAGTACGTACTGGTGGCCTTCCAGCTGGTGGTCCTCACCTGGTTCTCGGTGGCGGCCTTCGCCCACGTTGCCGGCGGAACGGCATTCGACGCCACGCAGATCAGCTGGGACTGGTTCAATCCGTTCGCGGTTGAGTCCTTCTCCGCATTTGCGGCCGGCGTATCCCTCTCAATCTTCGTCTACTGGGGCTGGGACGTAACCCTGACCATGAACGAGGAAACCAGGGATCCGGACCGGACACCGGGCCGGGCTGCCACCGCCACCGTGTTCGTCATCGTGCTCATTTACATGATGATCGCTCTGGCCGTCATCTCCTTTGCCGGAGTAGGCGACGGGGAGCTCGGTGCCGGCAACCCGGACAACCAGGAGAGCATCTTCGCGGTACTGGCGACGCCGGTCATGGGCCCCTTTGCCATCCTCATGTCCCTGTCCATCCTCTCCAGTTCGGCGGCCTCACTTCAGTCGACGTTCGTGTCTCCTGCCCGCACACTGCTGGCAATGGGCCACTACCGCGCCCTGCCCCGGCGCTTCGGGCGGATCAGCCCGGCGCACAAGTCCCCGGGCTATGCCACGGTGGCTGCTGCAGTGGCGGCAGCGGGGTTCTACGTCATTACCCGGCTGCTTTCTGAAAACGCGCTGTGGGACACCATTACAGCGCTGGGCCTGATGATCTGCTTCTACTACGGCATCACGGCCCTGGCCTGCGTCTGGTACTTCCGGCGGGAGGCATTCGCCAGCGCACGGTCCTTCCTGCTGAAGTTCCTGGCGCCCGCCCTGGGCGGCGTCATCCTCTTCATCATGTTCATCAAGACCGCTTTCGATTCGATGGACCCGGACTACGGGTCCGGCTCCTCCGTGGGCGGCGTCGGCCTGGTGTTCGTCCTGGGAATGGGCGTGATTGTGCTGGGCGCTGTGCTGATGCTCATCATGTACCGCGCTAACCCGGGCTTCTTCCGCGGTGAGACGCTGCGCACCGGAGATTCGGTTTCCGCTGCCCAGCCCGAATCGGCTCCTTTGGTATAGCCCGGTTTCTGTCCGGGACCGTGTGGCCGGGCGTGGGCCCTTCCCGGCTTGCCCGGGCTCGGCGCGGTTCGGTCTGGCTCGGTCTGGCATGGGCCGACCCGGACCACCCGGCTGGCCCGGGCTCGGGCGGTCTGCCCTGAAGTGGTCCGGCTTGCTGTTGTGGCCCGTCCTCCGGCGGAGGGCGATCGCAGCTGTTTCCGCGGGAACGCCCCGGGATCGCTCCGGTTTGTGGCTTTCGCTCCGCTTTGTTCGGTGGGAAGCGCTACAAACCGGAGCGAACCGGCCAGGGCCAGGATTGGGCGGCGGATATCCTCCGGCCTGGGACTTCCCCGCCGCAGGGGGACAATCCTGCCGTGGCGCCGCGGAGGATTGTCCCGAGACGGCAGGGAAGTCCCAAAGCGCGGGAAAGTGCGGGGTTGGCAGTGTCCCGGACTGGTATCAATGTCCCAAAGCGCCGGACACCCGGTCTAACCAACTGCCCAAACGGCAGGGAAGTCCCGAAAGGCCGGATATCCGGTCTGGGCAGCAGCCCCGACTCCACGGAAGTCCTGGGGTGCCTGGAAGAGCCATAAGACCCGACGTCGCGGCATTTCGGGACGCCTGTTGTCGGTGTGAATAGAGGGGTCGTTGTGAAGAATGAGGCGTTGGGCTAGATTGAGTGTCAAGCACCGCACGCATGCGGCGTGTCGCGCCCGTTTGGGGGCGGGCGCTCAAGGAAGGCCTCCACGGGGGTACCCCCCAAGGGTCTCGAGGCACTAAGGATTGAAATGCGACTGAGGAAACTCGCGGGCGTTTTTGCTGCGCTCGCGCTGGCTCTGGGGGCGACGGCGGTGGCCATGCCTTCAGCGTCTGCTACATCGCTGGACGGCTCGGCGGCGGCCCGCCTCCACACCCTTATCAACGATTACCGGCAAGCCCACGCGCTCAAGCCCCTGGCCTGGAACCAGGGAATTGCCAACGTGGCGCAGCAGTGGACACTGGACTCCGCCAAGACTGCCAGCGTGTCCGGAGCAGGAACGTTCCTGCACAACCCGTCCTTCGCAGCACAGTATCCGGCAGGGGCGAAGCATGCCTCAGAGAACATCGCCTGGAACATGAGCGTGGACCAGGCATTCCAGTGGTGGGTGAACTCGGGCCCGCATAAGGCAAACATGCTGCGGGCGGCAGACACCGAACTCGGCATCGGTGTTGTGCAGCTTACTGAAGGTCCGAACAGGGGTGTGTACCTGGCAACGGTCAACTTCGGCCAGTACGAAACCCCTCCGCCCGCACCGGTCCCGCCGGCTCCTGAACCTGAGCCCGCTCCGGAGCCGGACCCGACACCGGTCCCTGCACCCGAGCCGGACCCGACGCCGACACCGGCACCCGAGCCTGCTCCTGCACCGGAACCGGTCCCGACGCCTGCACCGGCCCCGGAACCGGTCCCGACGCCTGCACCGGCCCCCGCACCGGCCCCTGAGCCCGCTCCTGCACCGGCCCCCGAACCCGAGCCTGCACCGGCCCCCGAACCGGAACCGACACCCGAAGCAGAGCCGGCCCCTGCACCTGTACAGGTGGCAGGCACGGCGCCTGATGCGGACAACGTGCCTGCCGCGGAAACCGGGCCGCTGCCTGAGTCCGAGCCTGCTGTGGATGAAAACACGGCACCGGAAGAGCCCGCCGTTCTTCAGGAAGACCCAGCAGAAGAACCAGCGCCGGCCGCTTCACGGGCTGAACTCCTGACCAGCGATCCCGCCGTCCTGACCCCGGAAGCCCGGGGCACGTTTGAGGCGAAGGCAAGCGGAAGCCTTCTGGTGGTTGCAGGTCTGACGCCGGGCACCCAGTACCAGGTGTTCCTGCATTCGACGCCGGTCAAGGTCGGCACACTGACCGTTGACGCTGCCGGGGTACTCCCGCTGAGCATCCCGGCCGATCTCGAAGCCGGAGACCACAGGGTTGCCCTCTACAACATGGACGGAACCCTGGCGGGCTGGCAGTCCTTCACGCTCCAGCCGGCAGTGACCGTGCTGGGCGCCCCGGCGCAGAGCGCCGGAACCGCTCCCGCCGTGCTGGCGGAAACCGGTGTGACTCCGGCGCAGATGCTCGTCGGCGGTGCAGGCGTGCTGATGGCTCTGGCCGGCGGCGCAGTGCTTCTGGCACTTCGCATCCAGGGCCGGCGACCTGAAACCGCGACCGTAGCCGCAAGCTAGGCTGCCAGCGGCATAACGAACAAAACCGGACGGTGAAGGGTTTCCCTTCGCCGTCCGGCGTTTAAGCAGCAGGTTCCAGCGCCGCTAGGCAGCTGCCGCGCGGCGGATCCGTGCGCGCCGCGGGGAACCCAGCATGTCGATGCTCAGCATCAGCAGTGCCAGCCAGACCAAACCGAATCCAGCCCACCGCTCAGCAGGCATGGCCTCCTTGAAGACCAGCAGCGCTAGCGTGAACTGCAGGATGGGCGCCAGGTACTGCAGCAGTCCCACGGTGCTCAGCGGCAGCCGCCGTGCTGCGGCACCGAAAAACACCAGCGGAACCGCGGTGGCGATGCCGGAGGCCGCGAGCAGCCAGAAGTGGGCCGGCCCCTCGGTCAGGAGGGTCCCGGAGCCCGTGACGGCAAGGACCACCAGGACTGCGGCGGCGACTGGCGTGAGGACGGCGGTTTCAATCGTGAGGCTGGAAACGGCGTCCACCTTGCCGCCCACGTTCTTTTTCACCAGCCCGTACAGGCCAAAGCTGAAAGCCAGCGCCAGCGCGACCCACGGCACAGTTCCGTAGCCGAACGCCAGAACCAGCACAGCTATGAAGCCGACGGCGATCGCGGCCCACTGAAGCGGCCGAAGGCGTTCCTTGAGCACCAGGACGCCCAGGAGTACGGAGATGAGCGGGTTAATGAAGTAACCCAGGGCGGCTTCTACGGCGTGTCCGCTGAGGACGGCCCACGCGAACACCAGCCAGTTGACGGCGATCAAAAACGCAGCCAGGGTCAGGGTGCCTACTACGGCCAGGTTCCGAGCAGCCGCGAACACCAGCCGCCAGGAGCGCATGACCGTGAGCAGTGCAGCACAGAAGACCAGGGAGAAGAGGACCCGCGCTGCCACTATCTCCACAGGGCCGGCCGGTTCCAGCAACAGGAAATAGAGGGGGAGGACCCCCCAGATTCCGTAGGCGCCGATGCCGAAGAGCAGCCCCGAAGTACTGGGCTTGTCATCGGGCGGAGTCCCGCCCGCCGGCCTGGACGAAACGTAGGAGGTTCCGCCGGGTGACTGCGTGGCGGACGCGGCCGGCATTCCGGCAGGAGATTGCTCATTGGGCATGTGGGGTGCAACCGGCTACGCCGTGGGCGTATTCCCGTATGTCGGGGGCACGACGTTTAGACGCGATGGTGAGTGCCAATTAGAATAGAAAAGTGTGCGCCATTTGCGTGCCACGACTCCCAAGTAGAAGGACTCTAAGTGTCTAACTCAGCTCCGGACAGCTCGCAGCGTCCCATGCGAGTCGCAATTATCGGTGCTGGTCCGGCAGGCGTTTACGCCGCAGACATCCTGACCAAAGCGGACCGCGACTTCGAAGTCAGCATTGATCTCTTTGATCAGTACCCGGCACCCTACGGCCTCATTCGTTACGGCGTGGCCCCGGACCATCCGCGTATCAAAGGAATCGTCAACGCCCTGGAAAAGGTGCTGGACCGCGGTGACATCCGTTTCCTGGGGAACGTGAATTACGGCCGCGACCTTACCCTGAAGGACTTCCGGCACTTCTACGACGCGATCATCTTCGCGACCGGTGCCCTGAAGGACGCTCCGCTGAACGTCCCCGGTGTCGATCTTGAAGGCTCCTTCGGCGGCGCGGACTTCGTCTCCTGGTACGACGGCAACCCGGACGTGCCGCGCGACTGGCCGCTGGATGCCAGGGAAATCGCCGTCATCGGCAACGGCAACGTGGCCCTTGACGTTGCCCGAATTCTCTCCAAGCACGCCGATGACCTGCTGACCACCGAGATTCCGTCCAACGTGTACGAGGGGCTCAAGAAGTCCCCGGTCACCGACGTGCACATTTTTGGGCGGCGCGGCCCGGCCCAGGTGAAGTTCACTCCGCTGGAACTGCGGGAGCTCTCGCACTCACGCGACGTGGACATTGTGCTTTACCCCGAAGATTTCGAATTCGACGAAGCTTCGGATGAGCAGATCCGGACCAACAACCAGACCAAGACCATGGTCAACACCCTGACGAACTGGCTGGTCGAGGAACAGGACACCGGCGCGTCCCGCCGGCTGCACCTGCACTTCCTTCATTCCCCGGTTGAGATCCACGACGATCCCTCCACCCCCGGCAAGGTTGCGGGAATCAAAATGGAGCGCACGGAACTCGACGGAACCGGCAATGCGCGCGGCACCGGCGAGATCATCGATTATCCGGTCCAGGCCGTTTACCGTGCCGTCGGCTACTTCGGCTCCGAGCTTCCGGAAGTTGGCTACGATTCCCGCCGCGGTGTCATTCCCAACGAAGGCGGCCGCGTCGTCGACACCAGCGGCACGCCGGTCCCGGGCATCTACACCACCGGCTGGATCAAGCGCGGTCCGGTTGGCCTGATCGGCCACACCAAGGGCGACGCCCTTGAGACCATCGGCTACCTGCTCGAAGACCGCCGGTCCCTGCCCGCAGCCGAAGAGCCCCAGCCGGAGGCGATCATCGCGCTGCTGGAAGAACGCGGCGTCGAGTACACCACGTGGGAGGGATGGAAGCGCCTGGACGCTTACGAGAAGTCCCTGGGCGCCAAGTACGTGCACGGTGACCCCGGGATCGGCGACCTGGTCCGCGAGCGGGTCAAGGTTGTTGACCGGGAGGAAATGACCCGGATCTCCCGTGAGGGCTCCGAGTAGGCTGCTCTTTCCAAACTGTTGACCGAAGCCGGGTGCCGCTGTGCGGTGCCCGGCTTCGGCCGTTAATCCCCGGCCTTGCCGGCAGCCGGGTTTCCTGGCCCGCGGCGCTCTGGAACTGTGCCGTGGCGCATGTCACTATGGACGGGCAGCCACCCGCTGCCCGGAATCCTGCCTCCAACATGGCAGGACCGGATCGGACGGTCTCCTTATCAACGCGGATAGGCAGGACGGTGCAGAAGTCTTCCAGTGCCTTGCAGGGGATGGCTTTTCGGAGCCCTGAGACCCTGCAGCGTGATGCCTGGCGGGCACACGAGAGCCTTGGGTCCCAGAGCCAAATCCTGGATATGCTGCGTCCCGGCGTCCGGGAATCCTGGCAGCGTTCCCTCCGGCACCATCCCGATCCCGATGCCGCCCGCTCTGCGCTCGTGCTCGAAGGCCCCGATCTGAACGCGTACCGGGATTCCCACCCCTTGGCTTCGATCATGCCGGTGATCCAGCGGCTGCTGGTCGAACCGGGACGGGACAGCGGACTGCTCGTCGCCGTCGGAGACCAGCTGGGACGCCTGCTCTGGGTCGACGGGGACCCCGAACTGCTGCGCCGCGCTGAGAGCATGATGTTCATGCCCGGCGCGGACTGGTCCGAACACGCTGTGGGTACCAGCGCTCCGGGCACCGCGCTGGCCACCGGACGGAGCGTGCAGATTGTCGGGGCCGAGCACTTCAGCCCGCAGGTGCACCCCTGGTCCTGCACAGCGGTTCCGGTCCAGGATCCGGAAACGGGGTCCGTGCTGGGGGTCGTGGACATTACCGGCAAGGAAGAAGCAGTGGCTGTCCATACACTCGCCCTGGTCGAGGCAGCTGTGGCCGCTGCCACCGCCCAGCTGCGGGTGGAACGGCTGCAGCTGGGCGGCGCAGGGCGGCGCCGCTCGACGGAGCGGGCATCGCGGTCCAGCCTCTACCAGGACAGCCTGCAGGTTCTCGGTACAGACACCGCGGACCTCTGCGTGGATGGCGTCCGCCTGCAGCTGAGCCAGCGGCATTCGGAGCTGATGACCCTCCTTGCCCTGCATCCCCGCGGCCTTACCGCTGAGGAGCTGGCTGTGCTCGCTTACCCGACCGAAGCCTCCGTGGGCAGTGTCCGCGCGGAGATGCTCCGGCTGCGCAAGCTGCTCTCCAAGTCTTCCTCAGCGCGGATTGTCCCGGACTCCCGCCCGTACCGGCTGCCGGTGGACCTGGTCCAGGACGCGGGGCAGGTCCGCGCCTGCCTGGGCCGCGGTGCGCACCGGCTGGCGCTGAATATCTACAAGGGGCCGGTTCTGCCGCACTCTGAGGCTCCGGGCATCGTGGAACTGCGGCAGAGCCTCAGCGCCGAACTGCGCGAAGCAGTCCTCGGCGAGGCTGGAATCGAGACTGTCCTTCAGTACCTGAAGCTGGAGGAAGCAGCGCACGACGCCGAGGCGTGGCGGCTGGCGCTGCAGCTGCTCCCGCCGCGTTCCCCGCGGCGGGCCGGCATAGTCGCGGGCCTGCAGCGGATGGAGCGGGAGCTCGCCTAGCCGCGTGTTTCGTTGTCCGGTTCCGGAGCCCGCACTCCGGCAGGCTCGCCGGCCTGCGGGCCGATAACCGGCTTGATCCGCAGGCTGGTCAGGAACCCAATGAGCAGTGCGCCGGCGGCGATCCAGCCCGCGAGCGAGGCGCCGCTGGTCATAGCGTCACGGGCGGCGTCGGCAATAAACGCGGTCTGGGGATCTGCTGCCAGTGCCGCGATGCTGCCGCCGGAGGTGGCGTTTACCGAATCCACCGCCCCGGCCAGCTGCGGTGCGCCGGCAACAGCATCCGCCACCTGGTTCTCAGTGCCTGTGCGAAGCGTGGTGAAGAATGCCGTTCCCAGCACGGCGATGCCCAGCGCTGAACCGGTCTGCCGGGCGGTGCTCTGGGTAGCTGAACCCTGGCCGCTCTTGGCCAGCGGAACCTCGGCCAGGATGACCGACGTCAGCTGGGCAGTGGCCAGGCCAACGCCCATGCCGTAGAAGAGCAGGATCGGGGAAGTGAGCCAGGCTGAGCTGTCCGGTCGGATCAGCAGGGCCAGGGCGGCGATGCTTAGGATTTCCAGACCCAGGCCCATCCGGACGACCACCACCGGACTGTACTTCCTGGCCAGGGCGGCAACACCTCCGGAGGCCAGGAAGGAGCCCAGTGCCAGGGGAAGCAGTGCCAGGCCGGCTTCGAAGGCGGTGTAGCCCAGCACGTTCTGGAACCACAGGGGCAGTGAAAGGATCAGCCCGAACTCGCCGAAGCTAACAATAAGCGCGGTCACGTTGCCGTTGGCGAAGGACGGGATACGGAACAGGGAGAGGTCCAGGATTACGCCCTTCCCTGCTTCCGTGCGCGAACGCTCCAGCAGCACAAAACCCACCAGGGCCACGGCCGCCAGCAGGAAGGCCAGCGGGACGGGGGAGAGCGTCCCTGCCTGGAACGGCGCGTCCTCGGTGGCGTTCCACCAGCCGTAACTGCGGCCTTCGATCAGGCCGAAGACGAGCGCCCCGAAGCCCAGAATGGACAGTGCGGCTCCGCCAAGGTCCAGGCACTGTGCAGCCCCGGTGACGGCTTCGGATGATTCGGCCACGAACAGCAGCAGCCCCGCAACTACCAGCACACCCACCGGGATGTTGATGCCGAAGGCCCAGCGCCAGCTGGCGTTCTCGGTCAGCCAGCCGCCCAGCAGCGGGCCGATGGCTGCCATGCCGCCGATTGTGGAACCCCAGACCGCGAAGGCAATGCCCCGTTCCCGGCCCTGGAAGTTGGCGTTCAGCAGGGCGAGGGTGGTGGGCAGGATCATTGAGCCGCCCAGGCCCTGCAATGCACGGCCCAGGATCAGGATGCCTCCGGACTCGGCGACGGCGCAAAGCACCGAGGCCGCCACAAAGAGCACGACGCCGGTCAGCATGATCCGCCGCCGGCCCACCCGGTCCGCAATCCGGCCCCAGGTCAGCAGCAGCGCAGCGAACAGCAGCGTGTAGATCTCCTGCACCCATTGGATCTCGGTGCTGGAAATCCCCAGGTCCGCAACGATCGAGGGGACGGACACCGACACGATGGTGGCGTCCATGATGATCATTGCCACGCCGAGGCTGATGGCCAGCAGGCCCCACCAGCGGTAGCGGATGTACCGGCCCGGCTGCGGTTCTGCGCCGCTGCCCGTGAGTTCGGAAGTCATTAGCGTTCCTTATATCTCGATTACTAAGAAATTGCCTTAGGTAACCATAAACCCGCCTGCAGCGGGCCGCTAGCCGGTGTGCAGCGTCCCTGCTACGCAGATGCTACGTCTGCCTGCGTACTGTTCACCACACCGACGGACACGACACCGAGGTCGTGTACCAACGCTCGAAATTGAGGAGCAAACAAGTCATGACCGTTTACGCGCAGCCCGGCCAGGGTGAGGCACTTGTTTCATTCAAGCCCCGCTATGAGAACTGGATCGGCGGGGAGTGGGTCCCCCCGGTCAAGGGCGGCTATTTTGAGAACGTGTCACCGGTTACGGGCAAGGTCTTCTGCGAGGTGGCCCGCGGCACCTCCGAGGACATTGACCTGGCCCTGGATGCAGCGCACAAGGCAGCGCCGTCGTGGGGCAAGACCTCCGTCGCGGAGCGCGCCAACATCCTGAACCGCATCGCCGACCGCATCGAAGAGAACCTGGAGATGCTCGCCGTTGCCGAGACCTGGGACAACGGCAAGCCGGTTCGTGAAACCCTGGCTGCGGACATGCCGCTGGCCGTGGACCACTTCCGCTACTTCGCCGGCGCTGTCCGCGCCCAGGAAGGCACGCTCTCCCAGATCGATGACAACACCACCGCGTACCACTTCCATGAGCCGCTGGGGGTGGTGGGCCAGATCATCCCGTGGAACTTCCCCATTCTGATGGCGGTCTGGAAGCTTGCCCCTGCACTCGCGGCCGGCAACGCCATAGTCCTGAAACCAGCCGAACAGACCCCTGCCTCGATCCTGGTGCTGGCTGAACTGATTGCAGACCTGCTGCCGGCCGGCGTGCTGAATATCGTCAACGGTTTCGGTGTGGAAGCGGGCAAGCCGCTGGCATCCTCCAAGCGCATCCGCAAGATCGCCTTTACCGGTGAGACCACCACCGGCCGCCTGATCATGCAGTACGCCAGCCAGAACCTGATTCCGGTGACGCTGGAACTGGGCGGCAAGAGCCCGAACATCTTCTTCGCGGACGTGGCAGCCCAGGACGATGCGTTTTATGACAAGGCCCTGGAGGGCTTTAACATGTTCGCCCTGAACCAGGGTGAGGTCTGCACCTGTCCGTCCCGTGCACTGGTCCAGGACTCCATCTACGACAGCTTCATGTCCGATGCCCTTGCCCGCACCGCCGCCATGGTGCAGGGCAACCCTCTGGACACCAACACCATGGTGGGAGCCCAGGCCTCGAATGACCAGCTGGAAAAGATCCTTTCCTACATGGATATCGCCGGGCAGGAAGGCGCCAAGGTCCTCGCCGGAGGACAGCGCAACATGCTCGACGGCGACCTGGCGGGCGGCTATTACGTGCAGCCCACCGTTTTTGAAGGCACCAACAACATGCGCATCTTCCAGGAGGAGATTTTCGGACCGGTGGTGTCCGTGACGCGGTTCTCCGACTATGGCGAGGCGCTCTCCATTGCCAATGACACCCTCTACGGCCTTGGAGCGGGCGTCTGGTCACGGGACGGCAACACCGCCTACCGCGCAGGCAGGGACATCCAGGCCGGCCGCGTCTGGGTGAACAACTACCACGCCTACCCCGCACACGCGGCGTTCGGCGGCTACAAGTCATCCGGCATCGGACGCGAAAACCACGCCATGATGCTGGACCACTACCAGCAGACCAAGAACCTGCTGGTCAGCTACGCCGAATCCAAGCAGGGGTTCTTCTAAGCCGGTTCCATCTGCCAGTCCCGCTCAGCTTCGCCATCTAAACAGCAAGGAGATCGACATGGAATACATGCATGCCGCCGTCGCAAACACCCTGGGTGAACCTCTCACCGTAGGAGAGGTGGATGTTCCGAGCCCCGGGCCCGGGCAGGTGCTGGTCAAACTCATCTCAACCGGGGTCTGCCACACGGATCTGCATGCAGTCCAGGGGGACTGGCCGGTGAAGCCCAGCCCGCCCTTCATTCCCGGACATGAGGGTGTGGGCCGCGTGGTCTCGGTGGGCGAGGGCGTGACCGCGTTGAAGGAAGGGGACATGGTGGGCAATGCCTGGCTATGGTCCGCCTGCGGCATCTGTGAATACTGCCGCACCGGATGGGAAACATTGTGCGAGCAGCAGCAGAACGGCGGCTACAGCGTCGACGGTTCCTTCGGTGAGTACATGCTGGTGGATGAGAAGTTCGCCGCGCATATCCCCGAGGGAGCGGACCCGGTGGAGGTCGCGCCCGTGCTCTGTGCCGGCGTCACCGTTTACAAGGGACTGAAGATGACGGAGGCGCGTCCGGGGCAATGGGTGGTGATTTCCGGAATCGGCGGGCTGGGGCACATTGCCGTTCAGTACGCCAAGGCGATGGGACTGCGGGTTGCGGCCGTGGACATTGCCGAGGACAAACTGGCCCTGGCACGCGAATTCGGTGCCGAAGTGACGGTCAATGCCCTGGACGAGGACCCGGTTGAAGCCATCCAGGCGCAGACCGGGGGAGCGCACGGCGTGCTGGTCACGGCCGTGCACCCTTCAGCCTTCGGCCAGGCAATCGGAATGGCCCGCCGCGGCGGAACCATTGTCTTCAACGGGCTGCCGCCAGGTGATTTCCCGGCACCGATCTTCGACATCGTGCTCAAGGGACTGACCATCCGGGGTTCGATCGTGGGCACCAGGCAGGACATGGTGGAGGCACTGGACTTCTACGACCGGGGACTCATCCACCCGAAAATCACCACGCGTCCGCTCGAGGACATCAACGACGTCCTCGACGAACTGGCCGCAGGCCGGATCGACGGACGGGTAGTGGTCCAGTACTGATGGACCCGATCGCACCGCCCGTCCTGGCTGCGGCGCCGGCCCTGCCCGGGGAGACAACCTCCCGGGTGGGGCTTACCGCCGCGGCGCGGGACCTGCTCCGGAAACTGAAGCAGCAGCACGGGCCCCTGATGTTCCACCAGTCCGGCGGATGCTGTGACGGGTCATCTCCCATGTGTTACCCGGAGGGAGACTTCATCACCTCGGAAGCCGACGTGCTTTTGGGTGTCTTCGACCTCGACGGTGAGGACATTGGATTCTGGATGTCCGCCGAGCAGTTCGAGTACTGGAAACACACCCATCTGACCGTTGACGTGGTGACCGGCCGGGGGAGCGGATTCTCCGTTGAGGCGCCGGAAGGCAAACGGTTCCTCATCCGCTCGCGGCTGATGGACGGTGCAGGGGAAGCATGAAGTAGTAAGGTTGCTGTTTAATTCCTTTATGGCCTCACGGCCACGGGATTTGTCCGATGCATCATGATGCCTCAGTCGGGGCGGGAATGAGGAACAGCATGGTTAAGAAGATGACTTTTCTGGCAGGGATCGGCGTCGGTTACCTGATCGGTTCCAAAGCCGGCCGGGAGAAGATCAAGTCGCTGTGGAATGATCCGAAGGTTCAGGACACGGTGAACCAGGGTACGGAATGGGCAAAGCAGAAGGCCCCCGTTCTCCAGGACAAAGTGACGGATGCGGCCAAGGATGCCGCCTCGTCAGCAAAGGATGCGGCATCGTCTGCCAAGAGCAGCGTGAGCAGCTCCAACGGCGGTTCCGGCTCAGGTTCCGGCAGCGGGTCCACCGGCGGAGGATCCTCTGCCGGTGCATCAACCGTTGCAGGGTCATCCAATCCGGCCGACCGCTCCCACACCTCGGGCGGGAACTCCAGCATGGATCCGGCCAAGCCGCAGCCTGACGGACGCTAGATCGCAGCCGGAACCTGCGCCGGGTTCCACAGCACCAGTAATGCCCGCTCCGGTCTGCCGGGGCGGGCATTAGTGTGTCTGAGGCCCCTCGGGTGCTACAAATTTGCCTCTCGTGCAAATTTGCACTTAGTGTAGCGATGTGACTGAGCAGCAGGTATCCCGCAGGGAGCAGAACAAAACGGCAACCCGCCGGGCGATCGCCGATGCCACGCTGCAGCTGGTCCGCAGCAAAGGTGCCGGGCAGTTCACCATTGACGACATTGCCGAGGCCGCCGGGATCTCCCGCCGGACCTTCTTCAATTACTTCCCCAGCACGACGGCAGCACTCAACGTCGCCATGGAGGACTTCCTGGACGGGGTGCTGGGCCACTTCCAGGCACGTCCGCAGAACGAGAACATCGTTGACTCGATGCTTCATGCCCTCTCCCAGCCAGCCGATCCGGCGAACCTTGCAGTGATGGCCGAGTTGCACGGCCTGGCTGAAGAGCGCCCGGAGATGGCACGGGTCCACCTAGAAGCCTGGGACCACGCCGAACACCGGATCGTGGACTCCCTGCGGACCCGCCTGGGGCAGGAAGCGGACCCGTTCTACACCGGCACCCTCGTCGCTGCAGTATTGGCCTGCGGGCGCAGTGCGTTTGCGCAATGGCAGCACCGTACGCACGGTGAGATCACACCGCAGACCCTCACGCTGCTCGAAGAACTCTTCAGCGAAGCCATCGGTTTCCTCCGCGACGGCTTCAGCCGCTAGATCACTCAACCCGACCCGCTCAAAGAAAGACACCCCATGGCATCCCTGCTTTACCGGCTCGGTAAGTTCAGCTTCCGTCACCGCTGGTGGTTCCTCAGCTCCTGGCTGGTGCTGCTGCTAGGTATTGGCGGCGCGTTCGCTGCCTTCAGTGCGCCGACGTCGAACAACTTCACGATTCCCGGGTCGGAAAGCCAGCGGGTGCTCGACGAGATGCGCGAGCGCGTCCCAGACGTCTCGGGCGGATCCGGGCGCATCGTCTTCGAAACGGAATCCGGCGAGGCCTTCACCGAGGCCGAACGCCAGGCGGTCATCGACACGGTGGCGGAACTCAACGGCCTGGACTTCCTGAAATCGGTCAGCGATCCCTTTGAGATGCAGGCACAGCTGGACGGCAGCGGTGAGCAGCTGGCTGCCGGCCAGGCAGAGCTCGACGCCGCCCGGGCCCAGCTGGAAGCGGGCAAGCCGCAGCTGGATGCCGCCGCGGCACAGCTGGCAGCGGGGCGGGAGCAGCTCTCCCTCGCCGAGCTGCAGGCCGGCCAGCTTGAAGCTGCCGGCCAAACCCAGCAGGCAGAAGCAATGCGGGCGCAGCTTCAAGCGCAGGAACAGCAGCTGCAGGCCGGTGAAGCACAGCTGGCCGAGCAGCAGGAAGCCTACGACGACGGCCTCGCCCAGCTGGCAGCAGGGGAGCAGGAGCTTAAGGACGCCGAGCGGAAGGCCGAAGCCAGCAGCGGACTGCGTTTCGTCTCCGAGGACGGCGTCACCGCCTTCTCCGAAGTCCAGTTCCAGGAACAGGCCTACTCCGTAACCCCGGAACAGCGCCAGGAAGTCCAGGACACCGCCAACCAAATCACTGATTCCGGCGTCAAGGTTTTCTACAGCAAGGAAATCGTCGAGGACGTTTCCTCCCTCTTCGGCCCCTCGGAAGCGATCGGCGTTGCCGTTGCCGCCGTCGTGCTGATCCTGATGCTCGGCACCCTGGTGGCTGCCGGCCTGCCGCTGCTGATGGCACTCGTTGGCGTGATTGCAGGGGTCGGCACCACGATGGCCCTCACCGGCGTCGTGGAGATGACGTCCATTTCCCCGATGCTGGCGCTGATGCTGGGCCTGGCCGTGGGCATCGACTACTCCCTGTTCATCATCAACCGGCACCGAACACAGCTGCTCCACGGCATGGAGCTGGAAGAGTCCGCCGGTGTCGCTACCGGCACCAGCGGCAACGCCGTGCTGTTCGCCGGGTTGACCGTGGTGATCGCCCTGGCTGCGCTCGCAGTCCCGGGACTGCCGTTCCTGAGCGTTATGGGCCTGGCAGCGGCCGGTACGGTGGCCATGGCCATCCTGGTGGCCCTCACCCTGACGCCGGCCTTCCTGGGCTTCATCGGCAACCGCATCCTGTCGAAGAAGGCCTGGGCAAAGGCGGGAATCACCCCTCCCGCGGCGCATGCTGCGCTGTCCCCCCAGGACCGGGCAGCGGCCGTCGAACACAGGGAAAACGGAAACCCGCGGCGCTGGGGACGCCTGGTCACCAACCACCCCGTCATCACCGTGATCCTCAGCGTCCTGCTGCTGGGCACCATGGCCATCCCCGCCGGTTCGCTGCGGGTCGGACTGCCCGACGGCGGCTCCGAACCCGAGGATTCGACGGCCTACCAGGCCTACCAGCTGCTGGGCGAGAGCTTCGGCGAAGGCATCAACGGACCCGTGATCGTTGTGGGCTACCTGCCCGACGGGGTCTCCGAGTCTGAAGCATCGGACATGACGTACCAGGTAGCCGACTCGCTGCGCGGACTGGACAACGTCACCACGGTGGTCCCGGCATCCACCAGCGAAGACGGAACCATGGTTGTTTTCCAGGTCATTCCGGAAGGCGGCCCGGCCGCCGAAGGCACCGAAGACCTGGTCCACACCATCCGCGATGATGCCGCCCAGATCAAGGCGGACACCGGCGTCGAGGTAGCCATCACCGGGCAGACCGGCATCAACATCGATGTCTCGGACAAACTGATGGATGCAATGCCCATCTACCTGCTAATCGTCGTTGGCCTGTCCCTGGTCCTGCTCCTGCTGGTCTTCCGGTCCGTCCTGGTACCGCTGATCGCCACCGGCGGCTTCCTGCTCTCGCTCGCCGCCAGCTTCGGTGCCGTCGTCGCGATCTACCAGTGGGGCTGGCTGGGCAGCATCTTCGACGTGCACAATCCCGGCGCGGTCCTGAGCTTCCTGCCGATCATCCTGATCGGCGTGCTCTTCGGGCTGGCCATGGACTACCAGATGTTCCTGGTCTCCGGAATGCGGGAAGCCTACGTCCACGGTGAAGACCCAAGGCAGGCTGTCCGTTCCGGTTTCGACCATGCCTCACGGGTGGTCACAGCCGCAGCGATCATCATGGTCTCCGTGTTTGCCGGGTTCATCTTCGCCCACCTGACAATGGTTCGGCCGATTGGCTTTGCCCTGGCGATCGGTGTGCTGCTGGACGCCTTTGTCATCCGGATGACGCTGATTCCGGCCGTGCTCCATCTGCTGGGCAAGTCGGCCTGGTGGATTCCAAAGTGGCTGGACCGGATTCTGCCGGATGTTGATGTTGAGGGTGCCAAGCTGCTGAACCGGACAACCGCTGCAGACCGGGACGACGCAGAGCCGGAGCTCGCTTCGGCAGGACGGTAGCGGAAATGTGTCACACTTGTTGCGCTTTAGACCGGCACACCCTTCAGTAGCAGTTACCATCGGGGTGCACCGCTCCATCCACCACACCTTTCCCCACCAAGCATTGGAGAGTGAGCCTGAATATGGCAACTGATTACGACGCACCGCGCAAGGCCGAAGAGGACGCCGGAACCGCCTCAATCGAAGAACTTCAGGCCCGGCGGAGCGACAAGCAGTCAGCTGTGGTGGACGTAGATGAATCCGAAGCCGCGGAAGCCTTTGAGCTTCCCGGTGCCGACCTTTCCAGCGAAGAACTGCTGGTCCGGGTAGTGCCGGCCCAGGAGGACGAGTTCACCTGCGGTTCCTGTTTCCTGGTCCGCCACCGGTCACAGTTCGCTGTCGAGAAGAACGGCACCAAGTACTGCAAAGACTGCGAGGGGTAAGTCCCCGGGTGCCCGGCCGAAACCGGGCGTACAACAGCCGCTCCGTACAAAACGCGAGCGGCTGTTGTGGTTAAGCCGTCCGGTGTGCTTTGGTTCCATGCATGGTCAGCGCGGTGCTTTTGGCAGCGGGGGCAGGGATTCGGCTGGGCCGTGGTCCCAAGGCCCTCCTGCCCTTCAACGGGCGGCCGCTGATCGAGCACCTCGCCGGGGAACTGCGGCGCGGAGGGTGCACGCGCGTCGTCGTGATCCTTGGCTCCGGATCAGCCAGGGTCCGGACTGAAGCAGACCTGGCGGATTCGCACGTGGTCATCAATCCGGACTGGGAAACGGGGATGGGTTCATCGTTCCGGGCCGGAATCGCCGAAGCACTCACGCTGGCACCGCGGGAGCCCGTACTCGTGGCGCTTGCCGACCAGCCGGGGCTCACAGCCCAAACGGTGGCCCGGCTGATCGAAAGAGCCGCACCGGCGAGGGTGTCCTGCGCGGCCTACCGGCTCCCGGGCGGGAACCTGCTGCGCGGGCACCCCGTGCTTTTCGCGCCGCAGCTGGCCCGGGCAGCCGCCGCCGGAGCACTGGGTGACTCCGGGGCACGTTCCTTTCTGGCAGCCCACCCCGGCCTGGTGGATCTGGTGGCGTGCGGCGCGGAAGCCGAAGGCCGTGACATAGATACCCCGGCGGACCTGACCCTGCTGGAGAGCCGTGGTCCCGCCGAAGCGGAGGGCTAGTAGGACATGGATATCGCTGCGCCGGCCCGGCATCAGGTAGAGTTGACCGTTCGTAGGGGAGTATCCACCCACGCTGAACCTCGTCAACACGTAGGGCACCGACGCCCGGCCGGGGCCAGCGGGCAGCCACAGGCTGCCGGAGAGACTTGCGGTCCCTTGGCGTACCCTACGAAAGCAGAGACTCCATGACTGTTTCCCCCCTCATCTGGGGCGTGACGATAGCCGTCATCCTCGGCCTGCTGGCCTTTGATTACTTCTTCCACATCCGCAAGGCACATATTCCAACGCTGAAGGAAGCGGCCATCTGGTCCTCCATCTACGTGGGACTGGCCATCATCTTCGGTGTCCTGGTGCTGGTCTTCGGCGGGGTCACCATGGGCGGCGAGTACTTCGCCGGCTACATCACGGAGAAGGCCCTCTCGGTGGACAACCTGTTTGTCTTCCTGATCATCATGGCCTCCTTCCGGGTGCCCCGTGAGGACCAGCAGAAGGTCCTGCTCTTCGGCATTGTCTTCGCGCTGATTGCCCGCACCGGGTTCATCTTCCTTGGCGCAGCGCTGATCAACTCCTTCTCCTGGATCTTCTACCTGTTCGGGCTGATCCTGCTGATCACGGCGGGCAACCTGCTCAAGCCCGAGGACAGCGAGAAGGACGAAGCGAACAACTTCATCATCCGGATCGCCAAGCGGGTGCTGCCCACTACGGACCACTACGACGGCGACAAGCTGATGACCGTCGAGAACGGCAAGAAGGTCCTCACCCCGATGCTGCTCGTCATGGTGGCAATCGGCGGAACCGACATCCTGTTCGCCCTGGATTCGATTCCCGCCATCTTTGGCCTGACGCAGAACACCTTCATCGTCTTCACCGCTACGGCGTTCTCCCTCATGGGCCTGCGCCAGCTCTACTTCCTGATCGACGGACTGCTGGACCGCCTGATCTACCTCTCCTACGGCCTGGCAGCAATCCTGGCGTTCATCGGCGTCAAACTGGTGCTCCATGCCCTGCACGAGAACACCCTCTGGTTCATCAACAACGGCGAGCATGTGGAAGTCATCGAGGTCAGCACCGGCCTGTCCCTGAGCGTGATCATCGGCGTCCTTCTCGTCACCGTGATTGCGTCGCTGGTCAGCCCGGCAGGCAAGGCCCAGACCGCCGTGAACAACGCACGCCGGCACGCCAACGACTACCTGGACCTCTCCTACACCTCGGATGAGTCCGAGCGGGAGCGCATCTACCGTGCCCTCTGTGACGAAGAGAAGCAGATCCTGCAGATGGACAAGAAGTACCGGGACAAGGTCAAGGACATCGAGGACATCCGTGCCGAGGTAGCTCGCGCCCATGAGGAGCATGCCCGCTACTCCAGCAAGTAGCCGATCCCGCTCAAAAAGCCCTCCGCAGCCATCGTGCTGCGGAGGGCCTTCTTGGCTTAACTTTTTGGCTTAACTAGGCATCAGTCCTGAGCCGGCGCCGCAGCCAGCCGGTCCTTGCGCCGAAGGTTGCTTCAGAGAGGGCGCTCTCCGGAACGAGCTGGTCATAGCGGTGGAAGCCGCCGGCCCACAAATGCAGCTCCGTGTCATTGCCGGACTCCCAGAGCCTGCTCGCATACGCCACCGTCTCATCCCGAAAGACCTCCGCGGTCCCGCATTCAAGGAAGGTGGGCGGGAGCCCGGAAAGATCCGCTGCACGGGCCGGGGCAGCGTAGGCAGAGACCGCGCCCTGTGCCCGGCGACCCAGCAGGGAATCCCAGCCGAGGGTGTTCGCCGCCCGGTCCCATCCGCCGGTGCCCTCGAACTGACGGGCTGAAACTGATGAGTTCCGGTCATCGAGCATCGGGCTGAGCAGCAGCTGCCCGTCGATGCGGGGCCCGCCGCGGTCCCGGGCCATGAGAGCAAGCCCGGCTGTGATGCCCCCGCCGGCGCTCTGCCCGGCTATGAAGAGCTTTTGTCCCCGAGCCGTTTCCCGGGCGACCCACTCCAGGGCTGCATAGGCGTCCTCCCGCGGGGTTGGGTCTGGGTGTTCCGGCGCGAGCCGGTATTCAACAGTGACGAGCGTGGCGTCGAACTCATCCACCCACTTCAGGAACGGGGTAATTCCGCTCCACCGGTCACCGGCCACCATTCCGCCGCCGTGGGTGTGGAAGATGACCGGGCCCGCAGGCGCGCTGCCGCGATGAAGCACCGAGACGGGCACGGCTGCGCCCGCGTTTGCCGGAACAAGTTCGTCACGGCGGTGGAAGCGTTCCAGCTGCTCCAGGACGGCGGGTCCGGTGGAGGCCGCCTGCCGGAGCGCGGCGAGGGATCCGGTGCCGGCGGATGAGGTCCCGCCCGGATGTCTGGCCTGGAAGACCGGGGCAATCTCGTGGTCGTAGGGAGGCGGAACCAGATTTGTGCTCATGTATTTCCTTTGCTGACGGGAGACGGCGGACCGCCTCTTGCGCCTGTCATTTCGGGTCTGGGGTACTTTGTGACGCCGATTACACAGACTCTCTAGCCAGATGTGATTGAACTCACTAGAATCCTTATTCTAGACGAGGCAATCAAGAAAGCCTCTGCTCTTGTACCCAGATTCGTAAGGCCCCCGGGCCTGAAGGGAATTCCCAAATGACTCTTGCAGTGGCCGCAATGTCCCATGCCCCCTCCTTCGGAAATGTGGATCCGGGCGGGACCGTGTTTGCCGAGATCAACTCGGCCATTGACGAGGTCCGCGACTTCGTGGAGGACTTCGCTCCGGACATCACCATCGCCTTGGGCCCGGACCATTTCAACGGCGTGATGTACGAGATGATGCCGCCCTTCTGCGTAGGTGCGCAGGCAACAGGAGTGGGTGACTGGGGCACCGCTGCCGGTCCGCTTCCGGTAGACAGCGACGCAGCGCGGGAGCTGCACCGGCTCATTCTCGAAGACGGAATCGACATTGCCCGCTCAGAGCGGCTGCAGGTTGACCATGGTGTCCTGCAGCCCCTGGAGTTTGTGTACGGACACGGGTTCACCAACCCCTTCGTGCCGATCTTCGTGAACTCCGTCGGGCTTCCCCTCACACCCATGAACCGCGTCCGCCTTTTCGGTGAAGCCGTGGGACGCGCAGCCGCCAAGCTGGACCGCAAGGTCCTGATCTTTGCCTCCGGCGGTCTCTCCCACAACCCGCCCATTCCCGTCTGGGACGGCGCTCCGGAAGAGGTCCAGGAACGCCTTATCCATTTCGAGATGACCCCGGAACAGCGTGAGGTCAAGGAATCGACCATGATCGCCAACATCCGCAAGTTCGCAGAGGGCAAAGCCACCACACAGCCCCTGAACGCCGAGTGGGACAACAAGGTCCTGGACGCCTTCCGTGCAGGCGACCTTTCCGTGGTGGATTCCTGGACCAACGAGTGGTTCCACGCCGAGGGTGGCAGCGGCGCCCACGAGGTCCGCACCTGGATCGCAGCATTCAGTGCGCTGGCCACGGCCGGCAGCTACAGCTTCGCAGTGGACCGTTACTGGCCGGTGGAGACCTGGGGTGCGGGCTTCGGCGTTGTGGCCGCCAAGACGGACGGCCCTTCGTGAGCTGGGAAATGCGGACGCTGTGGCAGGAGATCGGTGACCTGCCGCACCAGCTCCGTTACGTCGACGTCGGGGGCTGCCGTACCCGTGTGCTGAGTGTTGGCCAGGGAAAAGACACGATCGTCCTGATGGCAGGCACGAGCGGACACCTGGAAGCCTTTACCCAGAACATCCGTGCTCTGGCGGGGGAATACACCGTCCTTGCCTACGACTATCCCGGACACGGGTTCTCGACCCTCGCCGGCGCCGACCTTGAGATTCCGGACTACGAACAGCATCTGCTTGGTCTGCTGGACGAACTCGGTCTGGACCAGGTGCACCTGTGCGGCGAATCGCTGGGCGGCTGGATTGCCCTGAAGTTTGCCCAGAAGCACGCGGACCGGGTCAAGACCCTGATTCTCAGCGCGCCCGGCGGGCAGGTCATGCCTCCTTCGGCGATCGGCAAGACACGATCCGTCAGCCGCAACGCCGTCGAGGACCCGACCTTCGAGAACGTCAAGGCCCGGCTGCAGGTGGTCATCCATGACCCGGCGCTCATCACCGATGAGCTGGTGCAGATGCGCCGGGGCGTCTACAGCCGCGACGGCTTCGCCAGGTCCATGAGCCACATCCTCGCGCTGCAGAACCCGGAGATCCGCTTCCGCAACCGGGTCACCGTGGAGGACTACGCAGCCCTGACCGTTCCCACCCTGCTGGTCTGGACTGACCATGAGCCCTCCGGGGGAGTGGAGACCGGTGAAGAATTTGCCGCCGCCATACCGGACGGCGAGCTGCTGCTGATCCGCAATGCCGCGCACTGGCCGCAGTGGGAAGACCCCTCGGCCTTTAACGAACGTGCCCTTGATTTCCTCGCCCGAAAGGGGTGACCCGAATGACCGAAACCACAGCTGCCGCCGGCACTGTCCAGATGCTGGCCGACGAACTCTATGAAGCCCGCCGGGCCCTGCGTCCGATCGACTTCATCCGCAACCACCTGGCGGAGGGGGACCTCGACGCCGCCTACGCAATATCCGAACTCAACACCGCCCGCCGGGTCCAGGAAGCCGGTCTTCGGCGGGTAGGCCGCAAGGTTGGACTCACCAACCCTATGGTCCAGGCCAAAGCCGGAGTGGACCAGCCGGACTACGGAATCATCCTGGAGGACATGGTTTTCGAGAGCGGAACAGTGCGTCCCCGTTCCGCTTTTATCAAGCCCAAGATCGAAGCCGAAATCGCGTTCGTCCTGAAGGAAGACCTGCTCAGTTCAGACCTGGACAGCATCAAAGCCGCCATCGACTACGTGACACCGGCCATTGAGCTGGTGGACTGCCGCTACCACAACTACGGCATGTCAATCCTGGACACCGTGGCAGACAACGCCGCCTGCGAGGGCGTTGTCCTGGGCGCCGTCCGCAAGAGCTATGAAGAAGTGGACCTGGACGAGGTGGAGATGGTCCTCTACCGCGGGGACGAGGAAGTCACCCGCGGTGTGGGCCGCAATGTCCTGAAGGGCCCGATCAACGCGATTGCCTGGCTGGCCGAAACTTCACTGCGGGTAGGCAAGCCGCTGCTGGCCGGGGAGATCCTGCTCTCCGGTTCCATCGGCATGATCGTGGACTGGGACACGGACGTCACCTACCGGGCCGAGTACTCCCACGGCTTCGGATCCGTCCAGGCCACCCTGAGCACCAAGGAGAGCGCAGATGCGTAGGGTTACCCCCGAAATCCGAGCTGAGATCGAGCAGCTCGTAGCCGAACACCACTGGCTGCTGGACCACGGCCACGCAGACCAGCTTTACACCCTCTATGCCCCGGACGCAGTCTCCACCGGCCCGCTGGGAACGATGGAGGGCCGCGAGGCCATCAAGGCCTGGGGCGAGCGCCGAATTCAGGTTGATGCCGGGGTTGTCCGGCATTTCTCCGGCGGCACGCGCCTGGCTTTTGTGGACGGCGTTCTCTGCGGGACCACCTACTACATGACCTTCCGGGACAGCCAGCCTGATCCGCTGCTGCCGGCCAGCGTCGGCGAGTTCCGCGAGCAGTACGTGGAGCAGGAGGGGCGCTGGCTGATCCACCGGCGGGAAATTGCCCCCATCTTCGGAGGTGCCAACGCTGCTGCGCACGCACAGCGGCTGGCCGCAGGAGGACAGCAATGAGTTCCTCCGCCTCCGTGCCTGTGATTATGCATGTGGCAACTGCTTCGCTTTCAGTGGTGGAAGCCGCGCTCGACGCTGGTTACGACGGGCTCATGATCGACCTGCAGCACGGTGAAGTGGGACTGGAGAACGCCTGCACAATGCTGCGTGCCGTTCCCCGCGGCAACGCACACATCTTCGCCCGCGCCGCCGGACTCGAATCCGGCGCGATCGGACGGCTTCTGGACAGCGGCGCCCGCGGCATTGTGGCACCAACCATCGAAACGGCCGAGCAGGCCAGCCAGCTCGTCGCCGCAGTGAAGTACCCGCCGCTGGGCCGGCGCAGCCTGGGCCCCAGCCGCCCCGGACTCTACTCCGGTGAGGACTACTGCGCGGCCGGCAACGCCGCCGTGGCCGCGATCGTGCAGATTGAAACCGCAGCCGGCGTGGATGCGGCCGCGGAGATCCTCGCCGTGGAGGGAGTCGACGCCGTCTACATCGGCCCGGCGGACCTCGCGGTCTCCTACGGACTCCCCGGCCGCGCGGACTGGGCCGACGGCCCCGTCGCCGAGGGGATCGAAAAGGTTGCCGCGGCAGCCCGCGCGGCGGGTGTCCGGCTGGGGCTGTACTGCAGCGATCCGGCGTTCGCGGCTGCACAAATCCGCAGCACCGGACTGGACTTCGTTGGCATAGGAATCGACTTGATGTTTATGGGAAAGCAGGCCCGGGCAACCGTGGCAGCCCTGGATGCGGCTTTGGAGGAACAATCATGACGGAACAGGCCGACATCCTGATTATCGGCGCCGGGCCCACCGGCCTCACCCTTGCGAACCTGCTGGGGCAAAACGGCGTCTCGACCGTGCTTATCGAGGCCCGGGATGAGCTGATCGACTATCCCCGCGCCGTCGGCATTGACGATGAATCGCTGCGGGCCATGCAGGGCCTGGGGCTCGTGGACAAAGTGCTCGAGCACACCGTCCCGGACCAGCAGATCCGCATCGTCAACGGCTCGGGCAAAGTGATTGCCGGGATCAACCCCACCACCCGTGAGTTCGGCTGGCCCCGGCGCAACGGCTTTGTGCAGCCGCTGGTCGATGCCGTCCTGCTCGACGGGGCACGGCGCTTTGACAGCGTAGATGTGCGGATGGGCACCGAAGCGGAGGACCTGGTCCAGGACAGCGACGGCGTTACCGTCACCGTCCGCGCGCAGGGACAGGAATCCACCATCCGTGCGGCCTACGTTGTGGGCTGCGAAGGCGGACGGTCCTTCACCCGGCAGAAGCTCGGCATCCCCTTCACCGGTGAGACCCGGCAGCAGCGCGGCCTCGTCATCGACGTCGCCAATGATCCGCTCGGCACACCGCACGCAGTCTTCGGCGGCGACCCCAACCGCGGCTACGCCACCCTCAGCCTGCCGCACGGCATCCGCCGCTGGGAGTTTATGCTCCTGGAAGGCGAGGACGATGCGCTGGTTGAAAGCGACGAGTTCCTGCATAAGCTCCTGCGGGACCACGTCGCCGACCCGTCCAAGCTGGAGATCATCCGGCGCCGGGTCTATGAACACCACGCCCGAATCGCTGACCGCTTCCGCGACGGCCGGGTACTGCTTGCCGGCGACGCAGCGCACGTCATGCCCGTCGTTGCGGGCCAGGGCTGGAACTCCTGCATCCGGGACGCGCTCAACCTCGGCTGGAAACTCACGGCCGTAGTCCGGGACCTGGCCGGCCAGGAGCTGCTGGACACCTACGCCGAAGAACGCCGGGACCACGTCAAGGCCATGGTG
Organism: Arthrobacter sp. BL-252-APC-1A; assembly: GCF_009696625.1. Taxonomy (NCBI): domain Bacteria; kingdom Bacillati; phylum Actinomycetota; class Actinomycetes; order Micrococcales; family Micrococcaceae; genus Arthrobacter; species Arthrobacter sp. BL-252-APC-1A. The sequence continues at coordinate 162,288 of NZ_VULS01000002.1, forward strand.
GACCTCTCCGTTGGCATGTCCAAAGTGGTGACTAACCGGAGCAAGGTCACCTCGGCCGTGCGGGACAGTGCTGCTGCCGTGATCGACCGCCTGCCCAAGCTCAAGTCCTACATCTCGGGACAGGGTTTCAAGCCGATGCCGAAGTACACCAGGGGTGTAGTCCTGACCTCACCGTGGACGGTGTCGAAATCCGTGCCCGTGGAGGACGGCGCTGTTCCCGGAGCAGGAACACTGTTCCCGCAGCCGCGTGTTGAGGGCTCCCGGGGAGCCGGCATCCTGCTGGATGATGCAGTCAGCGCCGGGTGGCGGGTATTTGTCTGGAACAACGACCCGGCAAAGTTCCTCAGCCCGGATACCCAGGCGCGCCTGGTTGACCTGGACGCTTCCCTGGTCCAGCTGGTGCCTTCCGCCCAGCTGAAATGGGCCGCCGCGAATGCAACCGCCGGGGTCACTGTGCTGGGAGACCCTGCAGGGGTACTCAAGTCCTGGTTCCATGCCCGGCCGGTGTCCGCCGTCGTAGTGCGCCCGGACCACGTTATTGCCGCGGAATGCCTCGCCCAGGACCTGGACAGCACACTGCGGACGATCTTCCTGAAGGCGCACCTGCGCCCCGCACGTGAGAGGGCAGCCGCCACCGCCTAACGGTGGCAGCTCCGCCTGCGAAACCAACCACACGCACTGACGAGCGCACCGCGCCGGCCAGCCACGGCCGCCGCACCCGCGTTTCGTTCCCTCAAAGAAGAGAGAACCAGATGAACACCAAGACCACGCGCCTGCTCGGAGCCGGCGCCCTGCTCGCCCTGGCCCTCACCGGCTGTGCTTCAGGCTCCATCTCCGGGGGAGAGAGCACCGCTGCCGCTGCAGGATCCGGCAACTCGGACCTCCGGGACGTGACGATCGGGCTCTTCCCGTCCTCCGCCGTCGGCGCCATCCAGCTCGGTATTGACAAGGGATACTTCGAAGAGGAAGGCCTGAACCTGGAGCTCCTGCTGGGCCAGGGCAGCGCCGCGCAGCTGCCTTCCCTGAGCTCCGGAAGCCTCGACTTTATGCTTGCCAGCCCCACGACGCCGCTGATTGCGACCGCCCAGGGCCTGGACCTGAAGATCATTTCGGGCTATGCGGCCAACCGCCCCGACATCGTGGAGGACTCAGTGTCGGTCCTGGTGGGTCCGGGCTCGGACATCAAGAGCGCGCGGGACCTCGAAGGCAAGACAGTCTCAATCAATGCCCTGGGCAGCATCGGCGAGATCGGCATCCGGGAGGCCGTGGAGCTCGACGGCGGCGACCCGAACAAGGTCACCTTCGTACAGCTTGGCTTCAACGAGGTGGGCGCCCAGCTGGAGAGCGGCCAGATCGACGCCGGTATGGCCGGTCCTCCCTTCATGCAGCAGATCGTTGCCGACGGCGGCAGCGTCATCAGTGACTTCATCCAGGACGCCGACCTGGGCGGGGCAGAGCTCGTGATCGCCTCCAGCGGCGCCCTGACCCGGGATGATCCCGAAGTGATCGAAAGCTTCGTGGCGGCCCTGGACAAGACGCTGGCCTACGCCGAGGAACACCAGGACGAGGTGCGGGCCCTGCTTCCGGATGTCCTGGGCACCTCTCCGGAAGCAGCTGCGAAGACCGACTTCATTGCCTGGAGCGCCGAACTGGACGTGGACGCCCTGAAGCAGTTCGCGGATCTCATGGAGAAGCACGGCGTCACGGAGAAACGCCCCGATGTTGAATCCACCGTCTGGACCAAGTAACACCAGCGGCTGCCGGGCTGAAGCCCTGCAGCCCAAGGCTTCTCAATTCTGTTATCCGAAAGGGGGCTGGTCATGACGGCCAACCCAGCTACATCGACCGCAGCGCGGTCATCGGTGCGCTGGCTCCGCGTTGGTCCGGCGCTGCTGGGGACCTGCGGCGTCCTCGGTTTCCTGCTGATCTGGCAGGCAGCCGCGGTGACCGGCCTGGTGGATTCCCGGCACCTGCCGCCCGCCACCGAGGTCCTTGAGCGGTTTATCGCCAACCTGGCATATACCGATTTCTGGGTCGCCACCGGGCACACGCTGCGCGCCTGGCTTCTGGGACTGCTGATCTCCGCCGTGGCCGGACTGGTGCTGGGCGTTCTGATCGGCTCAAACAGCTTCCTGGTGAAGGCCACCCATTCGACGGTCGAGTTCCTCCGGCCTATCCCGGCCGTGGCGCTGATTCCGATCGCTGCCCTGCTCTTTGGCCCGCGCCTGGGCTCGGAACTGATGATCATCATCTATGCCTGCTTCTGGATCGTGCTGATCCAGGTCTTCTACGGGATCGCTGACCTGGATCAGGTGGCTATGGACACCACCAGGACACTGGGACTTTCGTTCATGGAACGGGTCCGCTACCTCATCTTCCCCACGCTGCTGCCGTTCTTGATGACCGGGCTGCGCCTGGCGGCAACGGTTGCGCTGGTACTGGCCATCAGCGTGGAGCTGATCGTGGGCACACCCGGCCTGGGCCAGGAAGTGGCACTGGCCCAGATCAACGGATCGGCACCGGCCATCTTCTCCCTGATCATCACCAGCGGCCTGCTGGGCATCATCATCAACATGCTGATGCGGTTCGTGGAGCGTAAAACCCTGTTCTGGCACGAATCGGTACGCGGAGGAAAAGCGGCATGACGAACGTCCTGAAAAAGACCGGGTACTTCCTGGGCCTGCCGCTGATCCTGATCACGGCGTGGGTCATCTACACCTCGGTGACCACCAACTTCTTCATCCCCGAACCGGCGATGCTGGTGGACCGCTTCTTCAGCATCTGGTTCTCCGAACGGTTTGCCTCCGATGTCCTGCCGAGTCTGTACCGGCTGCTGGCCGGGCTGCTGCTCTCGATTGTGATCGGCGTCAGCGTCGGCGTCGTCATTGGCTACGTCCGGTGGATCCGCTGGCTGTTTGAACCCCTCTTCGAGTTCATCCGCGCGGTCCCCTCGACCATCCTGATCCCGGTACTGCTGCTGCTCATCGGCATCAACGACGCCATGAAGATCACCCTGATCGTGTTCAGCTGTGTCTGGCCCATCCTGCTCAACACGGTTGCCGGCGTCACTTCCATCGATGAAGTGCAGCAGAACACCGCCAAGGTGATCGGTCTGAAGGGCCTGGACCGGATGCGGTACCTCGTTCTTCCGGCAGCCTCGCCGCAGATCATGGCAGGCATCCGCCAGAGCCTGGCCGTCGCGCTCATCCTGATGGTCGTCTCCGAAATGTTCGCGTCCACGGACGGAATCGGGCACTGGACCATCAACTTCCAAAACCGCGTTGCCATCCCCGAGATGTGGAGCGGCGTGCTGCTCCTGGGAATCATCGGCGTCGCGCTGTCTGCAGTCTTCCAAATGATCCAGAAGCGGACACTCGCCTGGTACGAAGGATTGAAGGAGAACAAGAATGACTAACGCAACCAAGACGGTCCGCCTCGAAGTAGACCAGCTGCAGAAGATCTACCAGACCGGCAACGGGACTGAATTCGAAGCGGTGCGTTCGCTCACCTTCGACCTGCACGACGGCGAGTTTGCCTGCCTGGTGGGCCCCTCCGGCAGCGGCAAGACCACGCTGCTCAAGTGCATCGCGGGGTTGATGCGGGCCACCTCCGGCCGCGTGGTCCTCGACGGCCAGCCGGTCAACGGCCCGGCAAAGGGCATGGCCGTCGTGTTCCAGGAGTACGGCCGCAGCCTCTTCCCCTGGATGACGGTTGAAGCGAACGTCGGGCTGCCGCTGAAGAGCGCGGGCCTGTCCAAGGCCGAACGCACCAGCCGGGTGGCCGACGCCCTTAAAGACGTGGGCCTGTCCGAGGCCGGCAGCAAATACCCCTGGCAGCTCTCCGGCGGTATGCAGCAGCGCGTAGCCATTGCCCGCGCGGTAGCCTCCCGGCCCAGCGTGCTGCTGATGGACGAGCCGTTCGCAGCCGTTGACGCGCAGACCCGCGCGGATCTTGAGGACCTGGTGCGCAGGATCTGGAAAGAGCACAACATGACGATCCTGTTCGTAACCCACGACATCGACGAGTCCGTCTACCTCGCCGAGCGGGTCCTGGTCCTCTCCAGCTCCCCGACAGTGATCCAGAACGACATTGAGATTGACCTCCCCTCCGACCGCGACCAGCTCCTGACGCGTTCGGATGCGCGGTTCGGTGAACTCCGCGCCGAGGTCTACGAACGTGTGCAGTTCGCCAAGACCAACGTCACCGGACAGAGCGAGCCGGCCCGGCTCACGGGAGTGGGCGCATGAGTGCCGCCGGCCTCGACGCAGCCGTGCAGGCCCCTGATGACCTGTTCTGGCAGGAACACAGCGAACAGATCACTGAGTCGGATGAGGAACTGCAGAGGATTGCTGAAGCTGCAGACCTTCCCGCCCTGCTGGCAGCCCTGGCCGCCGCAACCGGGGATACCAGTTTCCTGACCCCTGACCTGCGTCCTCCGCTGACGCCGGTGGACACCGTTAACCACCCGCACGGCGGCATGAGCGCCGAAGCACAGGAACGCGGCCGGACGGCGGCACTGGCCGGCCTGCGCCGGCTGCGGGATGAGGGAATTACCCGCAGCCGGATGCTCAGCGACACTGAAACCGGCACGATCCTCGAGTTCCTGGCCAACGGGCACACGGAATGGGACGGAATGCTGCGCCACGAGCTGGATCTGGCCCCGGATAAGAACGGTGCGCCGGACTGGCAGTTCGACGACGTCGCTGCGGGCCGGGAATTCTCCGCCCTGATCGTCGGATCAGGTGTTGCGGGGCTCGCAGCTGCGCACCGGTTCCGGCAGGCAGGCGTTCCCTTCAGCATCATCGAGTCGGCCGACCGGCTCGGCGGCACCTGGCAGAAGAACCGCTACCCGGGCGTCCGGCTGGACACCCCCACCTTTGGCTACTCCTACTCCTTTGCGCAGCGCGCTGACTGGCCGCACCAGTTTGCGCAGGGTGCCGAGATCCGCGAATACCTGGAAACCGTGGCCGAACGGTCCGGAATCGCAGACCTGGTGGAGTACGGAACCCGCCTGCTCAGCGCGGAGTGGGACTCGGAGACCGGCCTCTGGACGGTGCTCACGCGCGTACGGGGCGGAACCGAACAGCGCCGGACGTTCAACGCCGTCATCACCGCCACCGGCCAGCTGGACATCCCCAACATTCCGGACTTCCCTGGCAGGGATTCCTTCGGCGGTGTCGCCATGCACTCCCAGGACTGGGACGAGACGGTTGACTACCGGGGCAAGCGCGTAGCCGTGATCGGCACCGGTGCCAGCGCGTACCAGATTGTTCCCGCGATCTGCGCGGATGTGGAGAGCATGGTCGTTTTCCAGCGCAGCGCGCCGTGGATGCTGCCGGCACCGAGCTACCACGACTCGATGACCGAGGTGTTTTCCTGGCTCAGCGCGAAGGTGCCCCACTATGCGCAGTGGTACCGGCTGTGGGTTACCGTCCTGGGCATCCCGGGCCGGTTCCACACCGTGCGGGCCGAGGAAGGCTGGCACGGTGCTCCGCTCAGTGTTTCCGCCCGGAACCAGGAGGTCCGCGAGGAACTCACCCGCATCCTGGGCGAACAGTTCAGCGGGCACCCGGAGCTGCTCCAGCATGCCATCCCCGGCTATCCGCCCGGTGCGAAGCGGATGCTGCGGGACAACGGTGTATGGGCGAGGGCGCTCACCTCTGACCATGTGGCTCTCGAGACGTCCCCGATCCGGGAAATCACGCCCACCGGGATAGTCACGGAGGACGGAACCCGCCACGAGGTGGACATCATTGTCTACGCCACCGGCTTCCGGCCGTCAGAGTACCTTGAAGGCATTGAGATCCGGGGCCGCGGCGGCGTCGAAATCCACGACGCGTGGGAGGGTGATGCCCGCGCCTACAACGGCATTACCGTCCCCGGGTTCCCGAACTTCTTTATGGTCTACGGCCCGAACGTGGGCGGCGTGGTGGCCGGAAGCCTCCACTTTATGCTCGAACGTGCTTCCGAATACGCACTGAAAGCGGTCCGTGAGGTCCTGGAACGGCGCGTCAAGGCGCTGGACGTCCGGCCGGAAGCCCTGGAACGGTTCGTGGCCTGGGTCGCTGAGGAAAACCGGCAGATGGCCTGGGGCCAGCCCTACGTCCGCACCTGGTACCAGAACGCCAAGGGACGGGTGTCCCAGATCTGGCCCTTCACCAACGTCGAATACTGGGAAGTGACCGAGTCGATAAACCCGGCAGACTATGATTTCCTCGCCTAGGCAAACCCTGTGTGCCGGGGCCGGGCTGCGCGTGCGCGGTCCGGCCCCGGCAGTGCAGGGACCAGGCACAGATGATGACCAGCTTGCGAAAGGACGACGGTGACCCGCAGAAGCCGAGCGCATCAGAGTACCCCCGGCAACGAGAAAGCCATTCTTGAGGCTGCACTGACGCTGGCCGTCACAGCGGGGTACGAAGGAACCACCATGGCGGAGGTGGCGCGCCTGTCCGGCCTGCCCGTCGGCTCGGTCTACTGGCACTTCAACAACAAGGAGCAGCTCTTCGCCGAACTGATCGAGTACTGCTTCGCGCAGTGGAAGATCGACCACACCGGCCCAACCAACCGTGACCTGCTTCGCCGCAGCATCGCCGGGTCCGCCGGGGGATCGGTGGATCCGGAAAACCGGGCGGAGGCTTTCTGGATCCTGGCACTGCTCTTCGCGCTGGAGAAACGGCTGGCGGGAAACCTTGCACGGGAGAAGTACCTCGAAGTCCGCAAAGAGATGTTCGAGCTGATGGTCCAGCGGGTGGAACCCCAGGTTCCTCCATCCGTCCTCGCCGCCGATCCGGGCTTCGGCCGCAAGATGGTGGTGCTGGGCCGCGCCCTGACGGACGGCTTCTACATCGCCGCCTCCGCAGGAGACGAGATCGATTTCCTGGAGTTCGCGGACCTGTCCGCCACCGCCGTCGAAGCACTGATCCAGCGGCGTGCCGCTGAAATTGAAGGGAACCTGAATGCAGCCGAATCCGAGTCCTAAGACGGCAGTCGTCATCGCCGGAGGTTCCGGCATCGGCGCCGCAGTGGTCCGCGAACTCTCCGCCTCCGGATACCGCGTGGCGGCGCTCTCGTCCTCCGGCAGCGCGAAGGAACTCGCCGAAAGCCTCGGAGGAGTTGGCCTTGCCGGTTCCAACCGCTCTGCCGGTGACCTGCAGGCGATCGTGGATCTTGCGCTGGCTGAGTTTGGCCGCATCGATACCGTGGTGAACGGGTCCGGGCACGGCGCATCGGGGCCGGTCCTTCAGATCACCGACGAACAGTGGGAAGACGGCATGAACGCCTTCCTGATGAACGTAGTCCGCATGGCCCGGATCATCACTCCGCACTTCGAGACAGCCGGCGGCGGAACAATCGTCAATATCTCCACCAGCTCACCGTTCGAACCGAATCCGCGCTATCCCGTCTCAGCAACTTTCCGCGCGGCCCTGGCATCCTTTACCAAGCTGTACACGGACGAGTACGGTCCGGCCGGGATCCGCATGAACAACGTGCTGCCCGGCTTCACCAAGGAAGACCCGTCCACGGTCCAGCCGGAGTGGACCCAGCGCATCCCCCTGCGCCGGGCCGCGGCCGCCACTGAAGTGGCGCGGGTGGTACGTTTCCTGGCCAGTGAGGAATCCAGTTACATGACGGGGCAGAACGTGCGGGTCGACGGCGGTTCCGCGCGCTCGGTCTAGCCGCCGGATCCCTGCCGGGCCGGGCTCAGTCCGCGCTGCGCGGCAGGGCGATGCCAGAGTCGAGGACCACCCGGACGGTGGCTTCATAATGTGCACGCAGGAGCCGGGCCAGCTCCGTGGCGTCGCGGGCCAGTGCCGCAGCGAGAATCTCGCGGTGCTCTCCCTCTACGTCCCGGCTGCCCGGCTCAACGTGCGGGGCTGCCCAGCACCGGTACAGTTCGGTGGCATCGGAGAGATCCGAGGCCAGTTTCAGCATGGGTCTGCACGCGCTGGCTTCAAGCAGCTTGAGGTGGAAGGCCTTGTGCGCTTTCTGCCAGGCAGGATCGACGTGGTCCGGGTCTGCTGCTGAGCGCCGGGGAATCCGCGCCAGCTGGTGGTGCACCGCCATGACCTCGGATTCCCACACCACGTCGCCGCGTTCGACGGCGAGCCGTGCCGCAAGCTCCTCCGTGACACACCGCAGCTCGGTCAGGTCCTCCAACTCCCGGACGTCCAGTTCCCGGACGAAGAAACCCCGGTTGGGCTGGGCCGTCACCAGTCCGTCTCCGGCCAGCCTGGCCAGCGCTTCCCTGACGACGGTGCTGCTGGTGCCCAGCCTTTCGGCCAGCGTCACCGGCTGCAGCCGGGTTCCGGGTCCCCATTCCCCGCGGAGAATGTCTTCCCTAATACGTTCGACCGCCTGGGGTCCTGCTTGTGCCATGGTTCCTCCTGTTCCCCGATTCTGCCCTAAAAACCTGGAACACCGGATTATGACTCGAATAATATACTTTTCATTGACGAGTAGCTTCTTTGCTGGTTAGTGTTGTGGCGAACACCACAATCAGGTGAACGGCCGCGGTAATTCCCGGGCCGGGAGCCGAGGACAAGCCAAAGGAATGACCATGCGCTACGCCAGCTACCTTTCCCCCGCAGGAGCCCAGACCTGGGGTGTCGTCGAGGATGGGGCCGCCTACGACCTCGGTCCCAGCGGCCTCAACCTTGCCGCGAACCTCAGCGACGCCGTGCGCGACGGCGTTTTCGGGACCGTGCAGCCGGAGCAGTACTCCTCCGCACCGGCCGCAGCCGAAGCGGAGATCACTTTCCTGCCGCCGGTCACGGCACCGGGCAAGATCATCTGCATTGGTGTGAACTACCGCAGCCACCAGGAAGAGACAGGCAAGGTGGAGCAGAAGGCCCCCACCGTTTTCACCCGTTTCGCAGACACCCAGATGGGCCACCTGGAACCGGCCCTGATGCCGGCCTCCACCACGCAGTTCGACTACGAGGGTGAGATGGCCCTGGTCATTTCGAAGGACGCCTGGCACGTCTCGAAGGAAAACGCCTTCGACTACGTCGCCGGTTACGGTGCCTACAACGACTTCTCGGTCCGGGACTGGCAGCGCAACGCCTCCCAGTGGATCCCGGGCAAGAACTTCCCGGGGACCGGAGCTTTCGGCCCGTACCTCGTTCCTGCCTCTGACATCGAGGACCTGGACTCCATGGTCCTGGAGACCCGCGTCAACGGCGAAGTGCGGCAGAAGGCCGCGCTGGGAGACCTGTACTTCTCCATTCCCGAGCTCATCGAGTACGTCACGGGCTTCACCAAGCTCTCAGCCGGCGACGTCATTGTCACCGGAACTCCCGGGGGAGTGGGCCTGTTCATGGAGCCCTCGGGCCTGCTGAGCGACGGCGACGTCGTCGAGGTTGAGGTCAGCGGGCTGGGCATCCTGCGCAACACGGTCCAGCGCTGCGAGTAGGCCGGCAGGTCAGCGGAAGGAGCAGCGGTATGGAAGAACTGACGGAAACCGACGTCCTGGTAGTCGGTGCCGGCCCAATCGGCATGACCGCGGCGGCCCTGCTGGCTGACTACGGAGTGAACGTAGTCCTCGCCGAAAAAGCGGCCACCACCAGCGACTCCCCGCGGGCAATCAGCGTGACGGATGAAACCCTGCGCGTCATGGCAGAAATCGGCGTGCTGGAAGAGCTTGTCCCGGAGATGCTGATGGACACCGGTGCGCGGTATTTCGGCCGCAGCGGACAGCTCCTGGCGGAAGTCCGTCCGGGCCGGCCGCGCCTGGGGCAGCCCGGCAAATCACAGTTCGACCAGCCGGTCATGGAATCGCTCCTGCTGGATGCCGTTCGCCGGCGTCCGGGAATTGACCTGCGCTTTGAATCTGAGGTCCTGTCTCTGACGGATCAGGGCAGCAGCGTCGAAGCGCTGATTCTCCGCGACGGTGCAGTCCACCGGGTCCGGTCGAAGTGGGTCCTGGCCTGCGACGGCGGCAGGAGCCCTATCCGGACCCGGATGGGAATCACGCTTGAGGGAAGCACACAGGCGCAGCAGTGGATCGTCGTCGACATTGAAGACTCAAAGGTGAAGACCGAGAAATTTGCCGAGTTCCACTGCAACGGAACCCGCCCGGTAGTGCAGGTTCCTGGGGCCAAGGGACGGCGCCGGTATGAGTTCATGCTGCTGCCGGGGGAGCGGGCGGAAGATGTCACCACCCCGGATTTCATCGCCGGGCTCGTGGCGCCCTACGAAGCCGTGGAGCCGGAGAAGATCCGACGGGCCGCCGTTTACGTGGCCCATCAGCGGATCGCCGCCGAGTACCGCCGTGGAAGGGTAATCCTTGCCGGGGACGCCGCGCACCTGATGCCGCCGTTTGCCGGCCAGGCGCTCAACGCGGGTGTCCGGGACGCAGCCAACCTGGCGTGGAAAATCGCAGCCCAGGTCAACGGTGCGCCGGAAGCCCTGCTGGATACCTATGCTGCAGAGCGCAGGCCGCACACAGCGGACATGGTCCGGCTGTCGCACCTGATCGGCCAGGTAGTGATGGCCACCAACCCGCTGGCAGCCGCAGCACGCGACAAGCTGCTCGCTGCTTCCTCACTGGTTCCGCCGCTGAACCGGTGGATCACCCAGATGCGGTTCCTCAAGCAGCCGCACTACACCGCCGGGTGCCTGGTCCCGCCGTCCCGGGAAACGTCCAAGCCGGCTGCCGAACTGGTGGGCCGCGCCCTCGCCCAGCCGGCCGTCCGGGATGACGAAGGAGCGGAATACGGCCTGGATGCTGTTCTTGGCCGCGGCTGGAGCTGGCTGCGGTTCCTCGGTGCGAACCGCATCGAGGTGGCACCTGCCGGGGCAGACTCCGCGGAACGGCGGACCGTACGGGTAACGGACACCGAAGGTGTGTTCCGTGCCCTGCCGCCCGGCACAGGACTCATCGTCCGCCCGGACCGCTACGTGGCAGCTGCTTTCGAAGCCGGCGGCGAATCCGCCGTCCTGGCGCAGCTGGCCGAGCTGGTGCCGGAACTCGGACGCGTGGGCAGCACGGCTGCCCGGAACCTCTAACGCCCCGCACGGCGAATCTATTTATCTAGGAGAAAACATGTCTTGGGGCTTGATCCGGGAAATGGGCCATGTGTCCATTCAGACCACCGACGTCGATGCTGCGGTTGCGGATGCGACCGGGCTGCTGGGCCTTCGCGTCACTGAGCAGGCGGGCCGGGAAACCTATCTGGCCGCAGCGGCGGTCCACCACGAACTGGTGTATGTCGAATCGGACACCAACGGAATCCACTCGCTGGGCCTGGTGGCCAGGGACGGAGACGCACTGCGCGAGATCCGGCGCCGGGTCGAAGCAGAAAACCTGCCGGTGATCAGCGAGAAGCCGGTTTCCGCCGGTGTGCAGGACGGCTTCAGCTTCATTGGACCGGAAGACTGGGTCTTCGATATCTACACGGACCTGCAGGCGAGTGAGGCCGGGCCGCTATCCTTCGGACCGGACCGCTACGGGCACATCAACTTCCACCCCCGCAACGTCCGGGCCATGATGGAATTCCTCGCCCGGGTACTGGATTTCCGGCTGTCCGACGTCATTGGCGATGACTTCGCCTACTTTATGCGGTGCAACCCGGACCACCACGGCATCGCCTTGATCCAGGGGAAGGGGACCTTCCACCACCATGCCTGGCAGACCCAGTCCATCGCGGACCTGGGCAAACTGGGGGACCGGCTGAACCGGCTGGGCCGGGAGCTGATCTGGGGTCCCGTCCGCCACGGCGCCGGACACAACATAGCGGCCTATTACGTTGAATCCTCCGGTGCGGTCGTGGAGCTTTACACGGATCTGGAACAGATTTACGACGACGCCCGTCCGCCCGTGAAATGGGGTGCGGACGACAACTGGTGGAACATGTGGGGCTCCTACCGGCCCGAAGAGTTCCGGACCTTCGGCATTCCGCCGGTCTCAGGACGCCGCTGACGCGTCCTGTGCGGGGTCACCGCTCCAGTGCCGCCTTCAGCCCTGCAGGCGGCGCTGGAGCGGGGCTTCCGCAGCGCCGGCCGCAGAGGGCGGCGGGTTCCGCCGGATCAGGCGGGCCAGCAGGATGCCGGAGAGCAGCGATCCCAGTCCGCCCGCAGCCAGGTCTCCGATCGTGTCCCGGTAGCCGACGTTGATCGTGGCATCCACGTAGTAGTGTCCCCACCACTCGCCGAACTCCCAGAGGACACTAAGTGCCAGTCCGAGCGCGGTGACGACGGCGGGAACCGCGAACCGCGGCACCGGACGGCCTCCAGGATGCCAGGCTGTCACTGCTCCGTAGGCGGCGAGCAGATACCAGGCCATCACCGCGATGGTCCCCGTAGCGGCAAAGTGCACAGCCAGGTCCCACCAGGAGATGCGGGCGTAAAGGTCCATCACGCTGCTCCAGGCCGCCAGAAGAAGGGTGAGGCCGTAAAGAGAGGAAAACAGGGGTGCCGCCGGCAGGCAGCGGGAGACCAGAAGCCCCAGCAGCACCAGCGCGAACAATGCGGCCTCCACCGGGCCGTGCCAAAGCAGTACTGCCAGCAGGCTCACCACGCCGAGAAGCCGGACTCCGTCCGAAGCCACCTCCGCTGTGGAGGCCGGACGGCGCAGGAGGGCATCGATCATGTAGCTACGGTATCCGAGCAGAGTTGGCGCCGCCCAGCCTCGGACGCCGCAGGCAACGCAGGAATTGCACGTAGGATCACTGGCATGCAAGCCCCAGACCTTCCCGCAGTGAGCGTTGTGATTCCGTGCCTGAATGACGCCGGGGTGCTCCGGACATGCTTGGCCTCCCTGGCTGAACAAAGCATGCAGCCGGCGGAAATCGTGGTGGTGGATAACAACAGCACCGATAACAGTGCGGAGGTAGCGGCGGAGTTTTGTGCGAAGGTGGTGTTCGAGCCGCGGCCGGGCATCCCGGCGGCTGCGGCCGCCGGTTATGACGCTGCGGCGTCGGAAATCATTGCCCGATGCGACGCGGACTGCATCCTGCCGCCCAACTGGATTCAGCAGTTAGCTGAACATTTCGCTGCCGATCCGCAGCTTGCCGCCGTGAGCGGGCCCGGCAGGTTCTACGGTTTTTCCCCGTGGCTGGGCAGGGTGCTCTCCCGGATCTACCTCGGGTCCTACTATCAGGCGATGACCCTGGCCCTGGCTCACCGGCCGCTTTTTGGATCAAACCTCGCCCTGCGGACAGCGGTCTGGCACGAGGTGAAGGATGCTGTCCACCGGGAGGATCCCGAACAGCACGACGACGTGTGCCTTAGCGCGCATCTGGGCCTGGATTACCGGTGTGCCTGGGACAGGACGCTGGTGGTGGGCATGGCTCCGCGCGCTGTCCTGGGCGGCGCGAACCTGGCCCGCCGGTTCCGCCGGGCGTTCCATACGCTGGCCGTACATTGGCAGGCTGAGCCGCCGTGGCAGCGTTGGGTCAGGCGTTTTCGGGATATAGCAGGGGCAGCTGCAGCACCAGCCAGGGACTGAAGGCCCACGGCGTTAACCTGACGGATTCAACCACCCGGGCAGGATCTGCCCAGGTCCAGTCCATCACTTCGTCTGCGGCAGGGACCGGGTCGGCTTCAGCTATGGCCGTGTACACGGGGCAGATTTCGTTCTCAACGATTCCGGAGGCATCCACAGCGCGGTACCGGAAGCCGGGGAGCGCGACGGCGATGTCCCGCACCTTCAGGCCCAGCTCGCGTTCGGCGCGGCGCACCACGGCGTCCTCCGTGGCTTCACCCGGTCCGGGATGGCCGCAGAAGGAGTTGGTCCAGACTCCCGGCCAGGTCAGCTTGGACAGTGCCCTGCGGGTGACCAGGATGCGTCCGTCCGGATGGTAGACGTGCGTGGAGAAGGCCCGGTGCAGCGGCGTGTCCGTGGTGTGGACGGTCATCTTGTCCGCTGTACCTATCATTTGACCCTCGTTATCGACCAGAATGACTTCTTCCCGGCGTTGCGGCATTTCTTCCCCTAACGATCAGCGTGTTTACTTTATGTATGGAGACAGAACACTTGCCAGACGAGAGAATTGGCCAAAAGCAGGTGGAACGTGTCCTGGACGGGTTTTTCACCGCGGCCAAGGAGCGCGCGGAGCGTATCAGTCCCAGCTACCTTAGCCTCTGGGAGACTCTCGAAAAATCTACGGTCGGGGGCAAGCGGCTGCGCCCCCAAATCGTCATGACGGCCTACACGCACCTTGGCGGAACAGACCTGGAAGCCGCGGCCCGCGTGGGTGCGGCCTTCGAACTGCTGCACACCGCCCTGATTGTCCACGACGACGTGATCGACCTGGATTTTGTCCGCCGCGGGCAGGACAACGTCGCCGGGGTCTACCGGCGGATGGCCGAAACCGCAGGTGAGCCGAATGAAGTGGCACGGCACCGCGGACTCTCAGTTGGTGTCATCGCCGGAGACCTGGCCCTAAGCGGCGCTTTCCGGATGCTGGATTCCGTCTCCACGGATCCGCTGACCAGGGAGGTCCTTGCCGGAATCCTGGATGAGGCAGTGTTCGCATCAGCGGGAGGGGAGCTCATCGACGTCGACTTTTCCTTTGCCGCAGGATCGCCGCCCGTGTCAGAGATCCTGGACATGGAACGGCTCAAGACGGCGGTCTACTCCTTCGAAGCTCCGCTGCGTGCCGGAGCAGTACTGGCCGGTGCCGGCGTGGAGGTGGCAGCGGCCCTGGGCCGCTTCGGCCGGGACACCGGAATCGCCTACCAGGTAGTCGATGACCTCCTGGGCGTCTTCGGGAATGAGAGCGCCACGGGCAAGTCCAGCATGGGAGACCTCCGTGAAGGCAAGCGCACGGTCCTGATTGCCTACGCCGCGCAGACGCCCTGCTGGGAAGAGCTCTCCGGACTGATCGGCCGCCCGGACATGCGGCCGGCCGATGCCGACCGTGCCCGGCAGATCCTCGTGGACTGCGGGGCACGCGGGTACGCCCAGGACCTCGCCGACCGTTATGCCTCCACCGCGCGCAGCCACCTTGAGTGCGCCGAAGTGCCGGTTGGGCTGGCCTCGGTGCTGGACGACGTCGTCTCCTCCTCCGTGAACCGGGGGCGGTAGGCATGGCACAGGAAACCGGCCTCCCGCTGTACAACCGGGTGGCAGCTGAGACCGCGGCCGTGATGATCCGGGCCTATTCAACCTCCTTCGGCCTCGCGTCGCGGCTGCTCGACTCCCGCACCCGGCGGCAGATTGAGACGATTTATGCGCTGGTCAGGCTGGCCGACGAGATTGTTGACGGCGTTGCACTGGCCGCGGAAATTCCCCCGGCCGAAATCCGGCGCATGCTTGATGACCTTGAAGCCGAGACCGCCAGCGCCCTGCGCACCGGCTACAGCGTGAACCTGGTGGTCCACGCCTTTGCGGTAACTGCACGCCGCACCGGAATCGGAACCGACCTCACCGCTCCGTTCTTCCGCTCCATGCGTGCAGACCTCACCCGGGCCGAGCACACTCAGGCAAGCTTTGAGGACTACGTCTACGGTTCCGCTGAAGTAGTGGGCCTGATGTGCCTGCAGTGTTTCCTGAACGGCCGCGAGGTGCCTGCAGACCAGGAGAAGCGGCTGCGCGAAGGGGCGCAGCGCCTGGGCGCGGCCTTTCAGAAGGTCAATTTCCTGCGGGACCTGGCAGAGGATTTCGAGGCACTGGGCCGAAGCTATTTCCCGGGCATAACTGTGGACGCGTTCACCGAGACGGACAAACACCGTCTCCTTGATGACATTGAAGCGGACCTTGTGGTTTCCGGTGCCGCCATTGCCGAGCTGCCGCGTGAGTGCCGGGCCGCCGTTGCCCTGGCGCAGGAACTCTTCGCGGAACTGGCCCGCAGGCTGCGCCGGACCCCCGCGTCGCAGCTGCGCACCACCCGGATCCGGGTGCCCAACCCGGTGAAGCTGCGCATCGCTGCTGACGCCGTCTACACTCACCGGCTCCGCCGCGCTTCGGCGCCGCAGCTCTCCGCCCCCGACGCCGAAAGGGCGCCATGAACTCCGCAAAAACCAAGTCCCGCCCGCGCACGGCCATCGTCATTGGCGGAGGCATTACGGGACTGGCAACCGCTGCACTGCTGGCACGTGAGGGCCTGGACGTGACCGTACTCGAGAAGAACAGCACTGCCGGAGGGCGTACCGGAAGCTGGGAAACAGACGGGTTCCGCTTTGATACCGGTCCGTCCTGGTACCTGATGCCCGAGGTGTTCGACCACTTCTTCCGCATGCTGGGAACCAGTGCCGAGGAGCAGCTGGACCTGGTGCAGCTGGACCCCGGCTACCGGGTGTATTTCGAGGGTGATGAGGCCCCCGTAGACGTGCAGGCCACACGGGAAAAGAACATTGCCTTGTTTGAGTCGCTGGAACCGGGTGCCGGGGCCCGGCTGGCGTCCTACCTGGATTCCGCTGCCGAGGTCTATGACATGGCCAAGAAGCGTTTCCTGTACAGCACGTTCGCCTCATTCCTTCCGCTGCTGCGTCCGGATGTGCTCTCCCGGGGACCACGGCTGGCGAAACTGCTGCTGCAGCCGCTGAGCTCATTTGTGGGGAAGCGGTTCACCGACCCGCGGATCCGGCAGATCCTGGGTTATCCGGCAGTGTTCCTGGGTTCCTCCCCGTTCACGACGCCGAGCATGTACCACCTGATGAGCCGGCTGGACCTCCAGGACGGTGTCCTCTATCCGCGCAGGGGTTTCCACCGGCTGATCACTGTCATTGCCGCGCTGGCTGAATCCGAGGGTGTGAAGATCCGGCTGGAAGCGAACGTTACTGCGATCCGCACGGAGGGCTCCGGCAAGGGCAAAGCGCGTGCCACCGGCGTCGAGTACCGGGACGCTGCGGGCAACCCGGTGGCGCTCGACGCCGACCTGGTGGTTTCCGCTGCGGACCTGCACCACACTGAAACCCGCCTGCTTCCCGCGCAGCTGCAGACCTACCCGCCCAAGTACTGGGAATCCCGGATCCCGGGCCCCGGGGGGATCCTGCTGCACCTGGGCGTCCGCGGCGAGCTGCCCCAGCTGGCACACCACACCCTGCTCTTCACGAAGGACTGGAAAGCGAACTTCGAGAAGATCTTCGGAAAGCACACATCAGTTCCGGATCCGGCTTCGCTATACATCTGCAAGCCTTCGGCCACGGACCCGGATACCGCACCTGCGGGCCAGGAGAACGTGTTTGTACTGGTTCCTGTCCCGTCGGACCCGGCGCTGGGTTCCGGGGGGATTGACGGCGGGGGCGATCCGCGGCTTGAAGCCATGGCGGACACCGTGATTGGACAGATCTCCGAATGGGCCGGGATTCCGGACCTGGCCGAACGGATCACGGTCCGCCGGACCGTGGGTCCGGGCGATTTCAGCGCGGAGTTCAACTCCTGGCGCGGGACCCTCCTGGGTCCCGCGCACGTTCTGAAGCAGAGTGCGTTCCTGCGCGGCACCAACGCCAGCCGCAAGGTGGAGAACCTGCTGTACGCAGGCGGGTCAACACTGCCCGGCATCGGTCTGCCGATGTGCCTGATCAGCGCTGAGCTGGTGTTGAAGCGGCTGCGTGGGGACACCAGCACCGGGGCGCTTCCCGAGCCGGCCGGCCCGGCGGAGCGGTTGGACTGATGGGGGTCCTCTACCTGCTGTTCCTGCTGGCCTCGATTGGCTGCATGGCACTGCTTGACCACCGGTTCAAGCTGTTCTTCTTTGCCGGGGCCCCGCTGCGGGCCGCACTGGTGCTCGCCGCCGGCCTGGCGTTCTTCCTGGTCTGGGACCTCTTCGGGATCGGGCTGGACATTTTCTACCGGGGAGAGACACAGTTCATGCTCGGACTGGAGCTGGCCCCGCATCTGCCGGTGGAGGAGGCCTTCTTCCTGGCTTTCCTCTGTTACCTCACCATGGTGCTCTTTGGACTGCTGAAGGTTGCCGCCACGCACTTTGGGCGAACCCGCAGCGGTCAGGCGGTGAAGCGGTGACGTACTGGCTGCTGAACCTCTGCTTCCTGCTGCCCGCAGCCCTGGTGCTGGCAGCGGCACTGCTGCGCCGCCGTCGTGCCGGACACAGCAACCGGACCTTCCTGCTCCGCCTCGCCGGTACCGCGGCGGTCCTGCTCCTGCTGACAGCAATGTTCGACAATTTGATGATCGCGGTGGACCTCTTCGGCTACAACCCGGACCGGATTTCCGGTGCGTTCCTGGGACTGGCCCCGCTGGAGGACTTCGCCTACCCGCTGGCGGCCGTGCTTGCCCTGCCGGCGCTCTGGGAACTGCTCTCCCCGCGCACCGCCACTGTCCCGGAGGAAAAACGATGAGCGCCCCTGCCACCCGCACGCCCAGTTCCACCCTGCGGATGCTGCTGGTCTCGTCCCGGCCGTTGTCCTGGGTCAACACCGCGTACCCGTTCGCCGCGGCCTACCTGCTGACCGCCGGCCGCATCGATGCCGCCTGGATCATCGGGACGCTGTACTTCCTCATCCCGTACAACCTGGCCATGTACGGAATCAACGATGTCTTCGACTACGAATCGGACCTGCGCAACCCGCGGAAGGGCGGCGTCGAGGGCGCCCTGCTGGACCGCAGCTTCCACCGGGTCACCCTGCTCGCCGCAGTGGTGACCAATGTGCCGTTCCTTGTGGTGCTGGCGCTGATGGGCTCCCCGCTGTCCTGGCTGGTGCTGGCCGTCAGCGTGTTCGCGGTCATCGCGTACAGCGCTCCCGGGCTGAGGTTCAAAGAGCGTCCCTTCCTGGACTCGATAACCTCCAGCACGCACTTTGTCTCCCCGGCGGTGTATGCGCTGGTGCTGGCCGGGGCGCAGTTCACGACCGGACTGTGGGCCGTGCTGGGTGCCTTCTTCCTGTGGGGGATGGCCAGCCAGGCCTTCGGAGCGGTACAGGACATCATTCCGGACCGGGAAGGCGGCCTGTCTTCCATTGCCACGGTGCTGGGCGGCAAGGCTGTGGTTCGGCTGGCCTTCGGCGCCTACGCCGCAGCCGGCGCGCTGATGCTGTTCACTCCGTGGCCCGCGCTGCTCGGGTCCCTGCTGGCGCTGCCGTATCTGCTGAACCTGCTGCCCTTCCTCTCCATCACGGACGAACGGTCGGAGGAAGCCAACGCCGGCTGGAAGCGGTTCCTGAAGCTGAACTTCCTGACCGGTTTCCTCGTAACGATGCTGCTCATCTGGTACTGGCCCTCCCGCTGATCCCCCGCCCCTCCCTCCCCTTCCCCCCCCAATCATCGAGATAGCAGAAACTGCCCGTTACAGCGCTGATACGGGCAGTTTCTGTCATCTCGATGTGTGGAGCCGGAGTCGGGGAAGACGAAAGCGGCCGGCCCCCGAAGGGACCGGCCGCTTTCGCTAGCCGAAGGGACGCTGATTAGTCAGCGACGCCGACGAACTCAGCCTGCTCGTTGGCCGTGGTCTCGCCGGTGGCGAGGTTGGCGCGCAGCTTCGCGCCGAGGTCGGCGTCAACGTTGGTCCAGTACTGAATTGCAGCTTCGCGGATGTGCGGGCGCTGCACACCGGAGACTGCACCGGTGATGGTTTCCAGGAAACGGGCCTTGGCGGCGTCGTCGAACACCTCGCGGTACAGCGTGCCGGCCTGGCCGAAGTCGCTGTCCTCGGAGTGCAGGGTCGCGGCGGAACGCACCAGGGCGCCGTCGTTCTCCCACGTGCCTTCGCCGGCGAGTGCCGGGTCGGCCACGGGGCCGCCCAGGGTGTTCGGGGCGTAGACCGGAGTCTCGGGGGAGTTGAAGAAGAAGCGGCCGGAGCCGTCCTGTGAGTAGTTGTTAACCGGGGCCTTCGGTGCGTTGACCGGCAGCTGGTTGTAGTTGGTGCCAACGCGGTAGCGCTGGGCATCCGGGTAGGAGAAGATGCGGGCCATCAGCATCTTGTCCGGGGAGGCTGCAATGCCCGGAACCAGATTGGCGGGGGAGAGTGCCACCTGCTCGATCTGGGCGAAGAAGTTCTCCGGGTTGCGGTTCAGGGTGTGCGTACCCACCTTGATCAGCGGGTAGTCAGCGTGCGGCCAGACCTTGGTCAGGTCGAACGGGTTGAACCGGTAGTTCTTGGCATCGTCGTACGGCATGACCTGAACGTGCAGGTCCCAGGACGGGAAGTTGCCGGCGGCAATGTTCTCGTACAGGTCGCGGCGGTAGTAATCGGCGTCTGCGCCGGCGATGCGCTCTGCTTCTGCACCGGTGATCTCGTGGTTGCCCTGGTTCGAGGTGAAGTGGTACTTCACCCAGAAGCGTTCACCGGCAGCGTTGATCCACTGGTAGGTGTGCGAGCCGAAACCGGGCATTTCACGCCAGGAGCGCGGGATGCCGCGGTCGCCCATCAGGTACGTGACCTGGTGTGCGGACTCGGGGGAGTTGGTCCAGAAGTCCCACTGCATGTCGGCGTCACGCAGGCCGGAACCCGGGAGGCGCTTCTGCGAGTGGATGAAGTCCGGGAACTTGATGCCGTCGCGGATGAAGAACACCGGGGTGTTGTTTCCGACGATGTCGTAGTTGCCTTCGGAGCTGTAGAAACGCAGTGCGAAACCGCGGACGTCGCGCCACGTGTCGGGCGAGCCCATTTCACCGGCAACGGAGGAGAACCGCTGGATGGTTTCGGTGGTGGTGCCGGGCTGGAAAACAGCGGCACGCGTGTACATGGAAACGTCTTCGGTGACGGTGAATTCGCCGAACGCGCCGCCGCCCTTGGCGTGCACGATGCGCTCCGGGATGCGCTCCCGGTTGAACTGGGCCAGCTTCTCAACCAGGTAACGGTCGTGGAGTACAACCGCGCCGTCAGCTCCGTGGGACAGCGAGTGTGCGTCGCTGGCAACCGGAGTGCCGGTCTGGGTGGTGGTGAAGTTCGACATTCTCTCTCTTTCTTCTTTGGGTGGAGTGTTTAAGTCGATGGGTCAGGAAGTCTTGCCGGCAGTGTCCGGCTTGGCTGCGCAGTCGGCGCAGAGGCCCTGGTAGAGCACATCCGCAATCTGGATGGTCATGCCGTGGGTGTTGCTGGGGGTCAGGCACGGTGCGTGTCCGACGGCGCAGTCAACGTCCTCGATGCGTCCACAGCCGGTGCACATCGCGTGATGGTGGTTGTCATCGACGCGGGTCTCATAACGGGCGGGGGAGTGCGGCGGTTCGATCCGGCGCAGCATGCCCGTTTCCGTGAGATCGGTGAGCACAACGTAGACGGACTGGAGGCTGATGTCCGGAAGGGTGGTCCGCACAATAGCTGCGACTTCATCCGCACCTGCGTGCGGTGAATGTTCGACGGCGTCCAGCACGGCCAGGCGCTGCTTGGTGACCCGGCGTCCGTGTGCACGCAGCTGCGCTGACCACTTGTCAGTGGTTGCCGCGGAGGCTGCTGTGGAAGTCATGCGTCAACAGTACCGTTTATTCTGAATTATTCATAATAAGGTGACCCTAACCGTGCACGCTTAGGGTGGTGGTGCGGCAACGTGTGCTGCAGCCAACCAGGAGGCAAAGTGTCCGCAACAGCTGCCCGGCCCCAGGCGCTCCGCCTGCGAGTGGGCAAAACCGAGGTGGGGCTGCGCTCATCCGGGACGCCGGGGCCATCAGTGGTGCTTGTCCACGGGATCGGCGCGTCACCGCGATACTTCGAGCCCCTGGTCCGTGAGCTCTCGCGGGACCACTCCGTCCACTGTGTAGAGCTGCCGGGGCATGCGGGCCTGCCGAAGCCGGAAGAGCCGCTCAGCATGGCGGGGTACGGCGCCGCCGTTGCCCAGTCGCTGCGCCAGGCCGGAATTTCCGAGGCAGTGCTGGTGGGCCATTCGATGGGATGCCAGGTGGTGGTGGAGGCGGCCCTCGCGGATCCGGACCTCGCCAGGTCACTGCTGCTGCTCGCTCCAACAGTGAACCGGGCCGAACGCACCATCGCCGAGCAGGCGCTGCGCCTGGGCCAGGACACCCTGCGTGAACACCCGGCAGTCAATTGGACTGTCTTCTCGGACTACCTTCGCACCGGGCCCCGCTGGTACCTAGGCACCCTTCGCCGGATGATGGAGCACAGGCTTGAGGAACGCCTTGCCCTTGCAGCCTGCCCGGCTGCGGTGGTGAGCGGGAGCAGGGATCCAATCGTGCCGCGCTCCTGGCTCCTGCGGCTGGAGCAGGCCGGGTCCGGCGTGCAGCTTGGCGAAGTTCCTGCGGCCCCGCACGTACTGATGTGGACGCACCCTGCCCAGACAGCGCAGTGGGTGCGCAAACTCGGGAAAGCAGTCCCGTGACCGGTACCGGGAGAAGCGCAGAACGTCCGGGGCTTCTGCGGCGGGTCCGGTACCGGCTGCGCCTGGCTGCGGCGTGGGCGGCCGACTACGCCTACGTGGCGCGGTGGCAGGTGCAGGGATTCCTGTTTCGTCTTGATCCGGCCCCCTATCTGGAGCCTGCGGGAGGCCAGGCACCCCGCCTGCCGGTGGTGCTGATCCCCGGCGTCTACGAAAACTGGCAGTTCCTCCGGCCGCTGGCCGCTGCGCTCGCCGAACGCGGTCACCCGGTGCACACCGTCAACAGCTTGGGCTACAACCGGGGGAGGGTGGACAGGATGGCGCGGCTGGTGGAGGCCTACCTGGACTCCGCCGGCCTGCAGGACGCGGTGATCGTGGCGCACAGCAAGGGCGGGCTGATTGGAAAGCAGGTCCTGCTCGGGCCGAAGGGGCACCGCATCCGGCACCTGGTGGCGATCAACACGCCTTTCTCCGGCTCACCGTACGCCCGGCTCTTCTTCCTCCCGTCCATCCGGGCGTTCTCCCCGCGCAATGCCCTGCTCCGCAGCCTGCAGGCAAGCCTGGATGCGAATTCCAGGATTACCTCCATCTATGCCGGCTTTGACCCGCACATCCCCGGCGGCAGCAGGCTCGACGGCGCACGCAACATCCAGCTCGAGGCCATGGGACACTTCCGCCCAGTCGGAGACCCCGAGGTGCACCGGCTCGTTGCCGAGGTGCTGGAGAACCAGGGTGCGCCGGGCAGCGCTCAAAGCCGGCCCTAGCTGGCTCCGTGCGCCAGCGCCTGTCCAACGGCGGATTCAACGCCGGCGGTCCAGGGGTCGCCGTGGCCTGTCAGCAGCAGGGGAGCCCGCGTCTCGGCGAGCGCGTTCAGGGATTCAAGCGCCGCAGCGCTGTTGGCCGTCGCCGCCCCTGAGACTATCTGCGGGCCGCGATGGCCGGTATAGGGGTTGAGGGTGACCAGTGCATCGCCGGCAATGAGTGCCCCGCGGTCCGGAAAATGCAGGGACACATGCCCGGCGGTGTGTCCCGGCGTCGGAATCACCTGCGGAGCACCGGGCAGGACCGCCGCAGACCCGGCGTCGAGCGCGTGGACGTCCGCTACGCCGCGGACCATCAGGGCGCCGGCCATAGTCATGGCCCCCAGCTGCCGAAGGGAACCGGGAAAGCGGATCGGATACTGGAACCGGGCCCGTTCATGGGCGTACCGGTACGGGTGGGCAGCGATGTAGTGGTCCGCCGGATCTGCCAGGACGGGAGCACGGAACTCGGTGCGCAGCTTCGCCGCGGTGCCCACATGGTCAAAGTGTCCATGTGTCAGCACAATTGCGCTGACCGAACCCGGGCCGTAGCCAAGGGACCGGACGGCTCCTGAAATCTCGTGCTGGGCGGCAGGCAGTCCGGAGTCGATGATCATCACCTCGCCGTCGCCCTCGACCAGATACACGTTTGTGTAGGCGTGCTCGATCAGGTGGATACCGTCAGCAACGTTGCGGGTCAGCATGGTTCCTCCTAGGCATGCGGTGAAAGGACAATCCTAAGCTTGCTTTCCGCCTGATGGTGCCAGCTCCGCCGCAAGGGGTCACCTTGACCGGCCACCGGGCAGCGCTCGCCTAGACTGCTCGAGTGCCAAGACTGCTCGCTGACCTCACCCCGCTGCGCGAAAGCCGGGATTTCCGCCGACTGTGGACCGGAACAGCGCTTTCCGCGGTCGGTACACAGCTCACCCTCGTCGCCGTAAGCCTGGAGGTCTATGAACTGACCCAGTCCAGCCTGTACGTGGGAATGCTCGGCGTGGTCGGCCTGGTGCCGCTTGTACTGGCCGGGTTGTACGGCGGATCAGTGGTGGACGCCTACGACAGGCGCAAGGTGGCACTGTTCTCCGCAGTCGTTCTGTGGCTTACCACCATCGGCATCGCGGTGCAGGCCTGGCTCGGCCTTCAAAACGTGTGGCTGCTCTTTGCCCTGGTGGCCGTCAACGCCGGTGCCGGAGGCCTGAACCATCCCGCCCGCAGTGCAATCATTCCGCGGCTTATCCGCACCGAGCTGCTTCCGGCAGCAAACGCCCTGAGCATGATTACCTTCGGCCTGGCCATGGCGGTAGGGCCGCTTCTGGCAGGTGTGCTGGTGGGGCAGGTGGGCTACGGCTGGACTTACACGATCGACGTCGTTACATTCACAGCCGCCATGTGGGCGCTGTACCGCCTGGATCCAATGCCTCCGGTTGGCCAGGTGCAGAAGGCCGGGCTGAAGTCCGTGCTCGAGGGCTTCACCTTCCTTGGCACACGCCCCAACATCCGCATGACGTTCATTGTGGACCTGGCGGCCATGGTCCTGGCCCAGCCGCGTGCACTGCTGCCCGCCATTGGGGCGCTGATGCTGGGCGGGGGAGCTGAAACAGTGGGCATCCTGCTCGCTGCCACGGCTGCCGGCGCGTTCCTCGCCGGCCTCTTCTCCGGGCCCCTGGGCCTGGTGCGGCGGCAGGGGCTGGCCGTTATGTGGTCGGTGGTTGCCTGGGGACTCTCAGTTGCCGCATTCGGTGTGGTGGTGGTGCTGGCAGGTGAGCACGACGGCGGCGGCGTCTCACCGTGGCTCCTTCCGGCGGCGCTGGCCATGGGGGCTGCGGGCATCGCCGACTCGATCAGCGGAGTCTTCCGTTCCACGATCCTGCAGGCCGCCACACCGGACGCCATGCGCGGCCGGCTCCAGGGAGTCTTTGTGGTGGTGGTCGCCGGCGGTCCCCGGCTGGGAGACCTGGTGGCCGGAATCGACGCTTCCCTTCTGGGAGAGGGCTGGGCCGCCGTCGCGGGAGGACTGGCGTGCGTTGCCGCCGTCGTGGTCCTGGCCCGGCTGCAGCCCGCGTTTGCGCGGTACGACGCCAGGCACCCGGCTCCATAATTCGCCAAGGACCGGGAAGAACCGCCGTGGAACAGTGAGCGGGGCAGATACGTTAACGCTTAGGAAAAGTACCGCGGAAGGTTTTGGACCTGCGCTCCTGATGGGAGGGTGGGGCCTTCCGCCCAGGAAGGATCGTGTACACGTGCACCGACATTTCAACGGTTTGAAGACCGCACTCCTCTTTGGCGTGCTCTTCGCCGTGCTGCTGGGAATCGGCGGGCTGCTGTCCAGCGGCACGGGGAACTCCTCGTTCATCTGGATTTTCCTGGTGATCGGCCTGGCCACGACGGCGTACAGCTACTGGAACAGCGACAAGCTCGCCATCAGGGCCATGCATGCCGTGCCGGTAACCGAAGCCCAGGCCCCGGAAATGTACCGGATTGTCCGTGAGCTCTCGGCCAAGGCCAACCAGCCGATGCCCCGGCTGTATATCTCGCCCACCATGGCGCCGAACGCCTTCGCCACCGGCCGCAACCCGCAGAACGCCGCTGTCTGCTGCACCCAGGGCATCCTGGCGCTGCTCAACGAACGCGAGCTGCGCGGGGTACTGGGCCACGAGCTGATGCATGTCTACAACCGGGACATCCTGACCTCCTCGGTTGCCGCTGCGATTGCCGGCGTCATCACCTCGCTGGGGCAGTTCCTGCTCTTCTTCGGCGGCGGCGACCGCCGCAACCAGAACCCGCTGGCCATGATCGCCATGGCCATCCTGGCTCCGCTGGCGGCCAGCCTCATCCAGATGGCCATCGGCCGTACCCGGGAGTACGACGCCGATGAGGACGGCGCGACCCTGACCGACGATCCGCTGGCGCTGGCATCGGCGCTACGGAAGCTTGAAACCGGAACCCAGCAGGCCCCGCTGCCCAACACGGACCAGAAGCTGGTCAACACCTCCCACCTGATGATTGCCAATCCGTTCCGCAACGGCGTGCGCGGCCTGCTGGCCACCCATCCGCCGATGGCTGACCGGATCCGTCGCCTCGAAAACATGGCGGGACGCCCACTCGGTTCCTAAGCGCAGCGGCATCGACACAGAAAGCGAGCACACATGCGGCTGATCCTCGTCCGCCACGGCCAGACGCCGTCGAACATTGAACGGCTGCTGGACACCGGAGCCCCCGGCCCCGGGCTGACCGAGCTGGGACTGGCCCAGGCAGCGGCCCTGCCTCAGGCCCTCGGGCATGAGCAGATCAGCGGCGTCTACGCCTCAAACCTGGTGCGCACGCAGCTCACTGCCACGCCGCTGGCCGATGCGCTGGCCCAGCCGATCGAGGTCCGGGACGGGCTGCGCGAAATCTCCGCCGGAAACCTGGAGATGCGCGGGGACAGCGAATCCATCCAGGCCTACCTGCGCACCGTCTACGCCTGGGTCCAGGGCGATCTTTCCGTGGCGATGCCCGGCGGGCCGGACGGCGCGGAGACGCTTGGCCGCTTTGACGAGGTGGTCTCCGAGCTGCAGCGCACGGGGCAGCAGACGCCGGTGATCTTCAGCCACGGCGCGATCATCCGGGCCTGGGCCACCGCACGCGCCCGCAATGTGGGGCCGGACTTCATTGTCCACAACACGCTGAGCAATACGGGAATTGTGGTGCTTGAGTCCAAACCGCGTCCGGAAGCCCACGGCCATGCCTGGGGGCTGCTCACCTGGCAGGGGGAGGCCGTCGGCGGCTCCACCCTGGAGGACCCGGGGGCTGACGGCCCGGCGGGCGAGGACGTCGAGCTCACGCCCTGAGCCCGGCAACAAACGACGGCGGCGCTTCCCGGAAGGGGAGCGCCGCCGTCGTTTTCTTCGTCTGCGTTAGATGCAGTGATTAGCGGAAGTTGATGAACTGCAGATCGACGTCCAGGTCGGCGCCCTTCAGCATTGCCATGGTGGCCTGCAGATCGTCGCGGGACTTGGAGCTGACACGAAGCTCATCGCCCTGGATCTGGGACTTGACGCCCTTCGGGCCCTCGTCACGGATCATCTTGTTGATCTTCTTGGCCTGGTCCTGGGCGATGCCTTCCTTCATGGAGGCCTCGATCCGGTATTCCTTGCCCGAGGCGTAGGGCTCGCCGTCATCGAGGGACTTCAGCGAGATTCCCCGCTTCACCAGCTTGGACTGGAAGACGTCCAGGACGGCCTTGACGCGTTCCTCTGAGTTGGCCTTCATCAGGATCTTTTCGCCGCTGAAATCGACCTCCGCACCGACACCCTTGAAGTCGTAGCGCTGTGCGATTTCCTTCTGGGCCTGGTTCAGGGCGTTGGCGACCTCCTGCTTGTCGATCTTGCTGACGACGTCGAATGATGACTCGCTGGCCATAATGCGCTCCTTAGGTGTGCGTGGGTAGGTGGACTTCTCCTGTGCACCAGCCTAATAGGTGGGCAGGGCCCCCGGGCAGCCGCGGGTGCTCACAGGCAGTATTCAGCCCCAGCGCACCGTCCTCACATCTGCCTGGGAAAAGGTTGGGACCATGAGCACGCACCCCACTGAACCCAAGGAGCCTCCGCGCACAGCTGCGAAGGCGGAGACCGAAGAACCAGAGGGACAGAGCCCCGTGCCGCCGGGAACGCCCGTGCCGCCCGGGGCAGCGGCGCTGGTGTCTGCGGCATCGCCGCGTCTGTCTGCAGGAATCCGGCTGCGGCGGGTGGCAGCATCCTCCATGATCGCTGCCGTGTCGGTGACGGGTGTGGGCGCGGCATCGGCGCAGGCCCGGGAACCGCAGGAAGCTGCGTGGCAGGTCCCCGCCGAAGACGTGGAGGAAACATCTGCCCAGCTGCCGCTGGCCAGCCCTGCTGCAGCAGCCCGGGACGGTGCCGAGCGACTTGCCGGCGTCCGCCAGGACCTCGCCAATGCGGTCGCATGGGGCAGCGTGACTGCTTCCCAGGCGGAGCATTTCTATGCCCAGATCAGCGCCCGGATTGCCCGCGGACTCTAGCCCGGGGCGCCGATTCGATTCTTGGGCCAATGTTCTGTAAAGTTGTCTTGCCCGCGGTTACCGCGGACAAAGTCTTCGCAAGAAGGCCTTCGGCAGATTACCCGAGCGGCCAAAGGGGGCTGACTGTAAATCAGCTGGCAATGCCTACGGGGGTTCGAATCCCTCATCTGCCACCGAAGAGAGAACATCCCCGGTCTTAGGACCGGGGATGTTTTTTTGTTTTCCCACGTCCCAGCCGCCGCCGAAGTGACCGGCAGCCAAAAGTTCGGCACAAAAGCACCGGTTATGGGCACGCCCCCGAGAACTATGTGACTGGGCCGTCTAGTGTTTCTAAGCATGAAAGAGGACCTGGCTCTGGACCGTCTTGCCGAACAGTTTCGGGAAGCGCTGCGCGAAGCCGTCTTCCTCGTGCGCCACATGGACACGGAATTCGGCATTACCTCTAATCAGCTGGGTACGCTGCGGATGGTGGACGGCGACGGCATGCGGGTTTCCGACGTCGCCAGGAACCTGGGCGTCAAGGTTCCCAGCGCCACGGAGCAGATTATCCGCCTCGAGCATGCAGGCCTGGTGCGGCGGAGTCCGGACCCCGAGGATTCACGCGGTGTACGGGTCAGCCTGACTCCGGACGGACGCCGCAAACTGGCAGTTGAAACCGAGCGCCGGGAGTCGCTGCTCTCGGACCTGCTGGGCCAGCTGGGCGCCGCAGAGCAGGAGAAACTGCGCGAGGCGCTGCCGGTGATCGCCAAGGTCACGCAGATGGGATTCTCCACCGTCGGCTGAACCCGGTCTTCACCGCAGAGCGAACAATTGCAGACATCGTCCGGCAGGCGCTATAGCGTGGAAGCTATGGCAACTATTGACATCACCGAGGCAACGTTCCCCGAGACCATTGAGGAAAACGACATTGTGTTCGTTGACTTCTGGGCGGACTGGTGCGGCCCGTGCAAGCAGTTCGCACCGGTTTACGACGCCGTCTCGCAGCAGCACGAGGACATCACCTTCGCGAAGGTGGACACCGAGGCTGAGCAGGGACTAGCCGCAGCCGCTGGCATCACTTCCATCCCCACCCTGATGGCGTTCCGCGAAAAGGTGCTGGTGTTTTCCCAGCCCGGCGCGCTCAACGCGAACCAGTTCAGCGAACTGGTCGAAGCCGTGAAGGGACTGGACATGAAGGCTGTCCACGAGCAGATCGCCGCCCAGGAACAGGGCCAGGCAGCAGCCGGCCAGGATGGACAGGTCAGCTAGCGCACCAGCGCTCCACAGCTAAACACCAGCAGGGAGCTCCTCCGGCAGCGGAGGGGCTCCCTGCTGCGCGTTAACCTTCCGAGCCGCTGCCGGAGCCCCCTGACCGATAAGTATTTTCCCTAGCCGCGAGCTTTGACGAGTTGTAGGCTCGTGCATCCCGGGGGAGCCGCGCTGACGCCGGCTGCCCGTCTGCCGGGGGAACCCAGTCAACGACGACCAAGGTTACAAGGCGAGGAATACCAAATGAGCGGTAATCGAGCAGTTGCTTATATCGAGCCCGGTGTTGTGGAAGTCCAGGACATCGACTATCCAACCTTCGAGCTCCGGGATGGTCCGGGGGTGAACCCGGCCAATGTGGGACGCAAGCTGCCCCACGCGGCCATTCTGAAGGTCCTGACAACCAACATCTGCGGATCGGACCAGCACATGGTCCGCGGGCGCACCACGGCACCGGCGAACCTGATCCTCGGACACGAGATTACCGGCGAGGTAGTTGAAACCGGACCGGATGTGGAGTTCATCAAGGTTGGCGACGTGGTGTCCGTCCCCTTCAACATTTCCTGCGGCCGCTGCCGGAACTGCAAGGAGCGGAAAACCGGGATCTGCCTCAACGTGAACCCGGACCGTCCCGGCAGCGCCTACGGCTATGTGGACATGGGCGGCTGGGTGGGAGGCCAGGCAGAATACGCGCTTGTGCCCTACGCGGACTGGAACCTGCTGAAGTTCCCGGATTCTGAGCAGGCCATGGAGAAGATCATGGACCTGACCATGCTCTCCGACATCTTTCCCACCGGCTACCACGGCGCCGTCACGGCGGGCGTGCGTACCGGCTCCACCGTCTACATCGCCGGTGCCGGCCCCGTCGGGCTGGCCGCGGCAGCGGGTGCACAGCTGCTGGGTGCCGCCGTCGTCATCGTCGGTGACCTCAATGAGGACCGGCTGGCGCAGGCGCGCAGCTTCGGCTGTGAAACCGTGGACGTCTCCAAGGGCGATCCCAAGGACCAGATCGAGCAAATCCTGGGTGTTCCGGAAGTGGACTGCGGCGTGGACGCCGTGGGGTTCGAGGCCCGCGGGCACGGGCACGGATCCGGACAGGAGGCTCCGGCGACGGTCCTGAACTCGCTGATGGACATCACTGCGGCAGGCGGGGCGCTGGGCATCCCGGGCCTGTACGTCACCGGCGACCCCGGCGGAATTGATGAGGCAGCCAAGGTCGGCTCGCTGTCCATCAGCCTGGGAACGGGATGGGCCAAGTCGCTGTCCTTCACTACCGGCCAGTGTCCGGTGATGAAGTACAACCGCGACTTGATGATGGCCATCCTCAATGACCGCGTGCAGATTGCCAAGGCGGTGAACGCCACCGCTATCCGTCTCGATGATGCACCGGAGGCATACCGGGAGTTCGACTCCGGTGCGGCCAGGAAGTATGTCATTGACCCGCACGGAGTTACCGGAGCCAACGCCAACTAGGGTCCGGAGGTGAAGGGCCGCCGGGAAGGACGCACGAATTGCGTTCCCCGGCGGCTCTTTGCGCGACCGCACCTTCCGCCCGCTGACGGCGCCTCGCTAGACTCGATGAGCCGGAGACCCCCCACCCAGTATTTTCGTGGACCTTCGGCTGCACCACTCATGCGGGACACGAGTTGGAAGCGGGGACCAGATGCGCACAATCCTCACACGCCGGGACGGGTTACAACCCCTCCGCCGGGGCACCGCCCCGCCGCCTGGGTGCAGTTGGCCAATATGCCCTCAACCTGACGGAGCAGTGCAGTGAACGGGGCGGATACCGCCTGGGTCCTGGTATGCGCCGGGCTCGTGCTGTTCATGACGCCGGGGCTGGCACTGTTCTACGGCGGGATGGTTCCCGTACGGAACGTGCTCACCATGATGATGCAGAACATCATCCCGCTGGGCGTCATCACCCTGACCTGGATTCTGGTGGGCTACACACTGGCCTTCAGCAACAAGGGGAACTCCGTTCTGGGAGAGTTCGATGCCTTCGCCCTGATTACCGTGGACACACCCCAGTTCCATACCGTCACCGCAGGGGTGACCATCCCTGCCCTGGCGTTCGTGGCGTACCAGATGATGTTCGCAATCATCACTCCTGCCCTGCTCACCGGTGCCACCGCCGGACGGCTGAAATTCGCCGGCTGGACGGTATTCCTGGTGGCCTTTTCAATCCTGGTCTATCCCCAGGTGGCCCGCTGGCTCTGGCATCCCAAGGGCTGGCTCGCCCAGCTCGGCGCCCAGGACTGGGCCGGCGGCCTCGTGGTTCATGCCTCCGCCGGTGCCGCAGCCGTGGCAGTGCTCCTGGTAGTGGGACGCCGCCGGGGCTGGCCGCAGCTCACGACCTCACCCAACAACCTGCCGCTAATGCTGGTGGGTGCGGGGATTCTGTGGTTCGGCTGGTTCGGGTTCAACGCCGGCGATGGGCTGCAGGCCAACGACATCGCCGCCCAGGCTCTGATCAACACCCACGTGGCCGGCGGAGCCGCCATGCTGACATGGCTGCTGGTTGAACGCCTCACCAGCGGACACTCCACGCTGGTTGGGGCAGTGTCCGGAGCCGTGGCGGGGCTGGCCACGATTACCCCGTGCGCCGGATTCGTCAACACCGGCTCCGCGCTGCTCATTGGGCTGATCGCCGGCTGTGTCTGCTGCTTCGCGGTCCGGCTTAAGCACCTGCTGCGCTACGACGATGCACTGGATGTAATCGCCGTGCACTTCGTCGGAGGCCTTATCGGTTCGTTCATGCTGGGGTTCTTCGCGGACAGCGCCGTGAACCCGGTCAGCGCCGACGGCCTGTTCGCCGGCGGCGGCGGGCTCCTGCTGTGGCATCAGACCGTGGCAATCGTCTGCGTCGTGGTGTTCTCGTTCGTGCTGAGCTGGATCGTCGCGGCGCTCATCAACCGGACCATTGGCCTGCGCGAACCGGGCCCGGAACAGGACTCGCTGGATCAGGTACAGCAGGGCCAGTCGGGATATTCCCTGAGCGGTGTTACTGCCCACCCCACGACCAGCGGACGAGGTGCCGGTGCACCTCAGGGGGATGCGGCCGGGCCGGGCGAACCACGGCATGTGATCAGCGCGATCGTCAACACCGAACGGATCGACGGGCTGCGCGATGCCCTGCTGATGGCCGGCGCCAGATCCATTGAACTGATGGAGACCACGGTTTATACCGGCCGGGTCCGTACCGAGGTTTTCCGTTCCAACGTGCGGAAGCTGGACTTCGAGGAACGGATGCGGGTGTACGCAGCCGTCGACGACGAGCATGAAGAGGCCGTAGCCGCCGTCCTGCGGCGTTTCGGTGCTGAACCTGAATCGGTCCACCGGCTGGAAATCAGTCCGTAGCCGGCCGCGGATTTAGCCAGTTCCCGGGCCGCACCTTGGCTGCCCGGGAACTGTTCCGTTTTTTGGGAGGGGGATCAGCCGCGGTGGAGTGCGACCGGTTCTGCCAGCAGGGCGCTGAGGGATTCATCCAGGTCCTGCTTGGCCGCGCCGGCAGCGTGCCGGGCCAGGTCATCTTCGGATGCCCAGCGTTCGGTCAGGACAATCCGGTCCTCTGATTCCTCAGTGATTTCGTACCGCAGGCAGCCCGGCTCGGCCTGAACCTGTTCGATCGCGATTTCCAGGGCCAGCTTCACGCGGAAGAACTCTCCGGGGTTGGGAACGAATACGGCTGTCAGATCTACGGGTGCGCTCATTCAACCAACCTTAGGCGACCGGCACACCGGGCAGCGTCAGTGCCTGCGGTGGTCCTGGGGCGCAAGCCGCGGACCGTAGGCCTGTTTGCGGAAACCGGTCAGGACGATCATGCGCACTACCCGCTGCCTGTGCCCGCGCCAGGGTTCCAGCAGCGCCAGCATCCCGGCGTCGTCCGTCCGTTTGCCGGTCAGCGCGGCACCCACATCTGCGGCGAGGTGGAAGTCTCCCACGGAAACATGGTCGGGGGAGCCGTGCGTGCGCTGCAGGATTTCTGCCGCGGTCCACGGCCCGATTCCCGGAAGGGACTGCAGCTTGGCGCTGACTTCCTCTCCCAGCGGCATGCCGGCCAGGCGTTCAAGGCCCGACCCCGAGGCACAGGCCCGCAGGATGGTGCGGGAACGGTGCGAATCAACGCCGGCCCGGTGCCAGTCCCAGCTGGGAATCCTCCGCCATCCCGAGGCCTCGGGAGCGAGCATCAGCCCCGGGGGCACCGGCCCCGGCGCCGGCTCACCAAAGCGCTGTACCAGGTACCGCCAGGCGTGGACCGCTTCCATCTGGGTTACCTTTTGGCCCAGCACCATGGGCACCAGGGTCTGGAGGATCCTTCCGGTGCTGGGCAGCCGGAGGCCGGGGTGGCGCCTGCGGGCCTCACGCACAGCCGCAGGCAGGGTTGCCAGGAAGGCCGGATCGTCGAAAGAAGACCAGTCGTCGTGCTCGCCCAGCAGCGCCGGAACGGAGGCGAGCGCCTCCTCCGCGCCCGGACCCCAGGCCTGGGCCGAAACCCGGGCGGGCGAACGCAGCGCGCCGGCATGCTGGGTGAGCCGGAGCGTTGCCGGTCCGGTACGGGTACGGAAAGCCAGCCAGACCCCTGCATCGGAAAGCTGCACGGTAGGATCGGAGGCCCCGTTCGCCAGGGTCCGCAGCGTGCGTACCAGCTCCAGCGGGCGGGAGAACTCGAACTCACCGCGACTGGAGGCCGATCCGGAAGACATGCCACCATGCTCGCACGCCCGGAGTGAACTTCTGTCCCAAAACCACGGGGACGTAAGCAAGTTTGCTACGCAGTGTTCAGCCCGGCCTGTTCCTTCGCGCCTCAGCCAGTAACGTGGTGCGCATGAAGTATGCCAACACTGTCCTGGACCTGATCGGCAACACCCCGCTGGTGAAACTCCACCACGTCACCGAAGGCATTAAAGCCACGGTGCTGGTGAAGCTGGAGTACCTCAATCCCGGCGGTTCCATCAAGGACCGCATCGCCGTGAAGATGATCGAAGCGGCGGAAGCGGAAGGCAAACTGCGCCCGGGCGGGACGGTGGTTGAACCGACCAGCGGCAACACCGGCGTCGGCCTTGCCCTGGTGGCCCAGCAGAAGGGCTACAACTGCATCTTCGTCACGCCGGACAAGGTTGGTGTGGAAAAGCGCGACGTACTGCGCGCCTACGGTGCCGAGGTGGTGGTGACGCCCACCGCCGTCGCGCCCGAAAGCCCCGAATCCTACTACGGTGTCTCCGACCGGCTGGTCCGGGAGATCGACGGCGCCTACAAGCCCGACCAGTTTTCCAACCCGGCCGCTCCGGCCAGCCACTACGAGTCCACCGGACCCGAGATCTGGAACGACACCGAGGGAAAGCTCACCCACTTCGTTGCAGGTGCAGGCACCGGCGGAACCATCACCGGCACCGGCCGCTACCTGAAAGAAGTCTCCGCGGACCGCCCCTCAGGCCCGGTGAAGATTATCGCTGCTGATCCCGATGGTTCGGTCTACTCCGGCGGCACCGGACGCCCGTACTTCGTGGAAGGCGTCGGGGAGGACATGTGGCCCGGCAACTACGATCCGTCGGTTCCGGACGAGGTCATTGCCGTCAACGACGCCGAGTCCTTTGCGATGACGCGCCGCCTGGCGCGGGAAGAGGGCCTGCTGGTAGGCGGGTCCTCCGGCATGGCCGTGGTGGCTGCGCTGCGTGCCGCCAAGGATCTGGGGCCCGACGACGTTGTGGTGGTCCTGCTGCCGGACAGCGGCCGGGGATACATCGGCAAGATCTTCAACGACGGCTGGATGAAGTCCCACGGGTTCCTGGCCGATCAGGATCAGGATGCCTCCGTAGCGGACGTGCTGGCAGCCCGGGGCGGCGAGCCGGCACCGTACGTACCCAAGACGGCCACCGTCCTGGAAGCCGTTGAACTGCTGGCCCGGTACGGCAGCAGCCTTCCGGTGCTGTCCCACGAGCCGCCGGCAGTGCTGGGTGAAGTGCACGGCTCGGTGGATGAGCGCTCGCTGAGTGAGAAACTCTTCCGTGGCGAAGCCAAGCCCGGGGACCCGGTCAGTGAGCACCTCTCGGCCAAACTGCCGCAGATTGGTGCCGGGGAATCCGTATCCGCAGCGATGGAACGCCTGGCAGAGGCAGACACGCTGCTGGTCGCCTCCGGCGGCACCTGGCACGGTATCCTCACCCGCCGCGACCTGCTCTCCTACCTCAGCGCCTAGACCCGTAAACCCCGAGCGCCGCCGCGCCGGCACAGGAGGAAAACCATGACTTCAGGATTCAACACCCGCGCCATCCACGCCGGACAGACCCCCGACCCGACCACCGGGGCCGTGATCCCGCCGCTGTACCAGAGCACCACCTATGCCCAGGACGGGATCGGCGGACTGCGCAACGGCTACGAATACGGCCGCGGCACCAACCCCACGAGGGATTCGCTGCAGGAACAGCTCGCGGCGCTGGAAGGCGGGCGCCACGCGTTCTCCTTCAGCTCCGGCCTTGCCGCTGAGGACGCCCTGATCCGCGCGCTGCTGGCACCCGGAGACCATATTGTGCTGGGCAACGACGCCTACGGCGGAACGTACCGCCTGATCAACCGGGTGCTTTCCGCCTGGGGCATCACCAACGCGGCCGTTGACATGTCCGACACCGCTGCCCTGTCAGCGGCCATCTCAGCGGGGAACACAAAAATCGTGTGGCTTGAAACGCCGTCGAACCCGATGATGAAGATTTCAGACATCGCCGCAGTGGCGCAGGCCGCACACGACGCCGGTGCCCTCCTGGTAGTGGACAACACTTTCGCGTCCCCGTACCTGCAGCAGCCGCTGGCCTTCGGAGCGGACATCGTGGTGCATTCGACCACCAAGTACATCGGCGGCCATTCTGACGCGGTGGGCGGGGCAGTGATCCTGAACGACGACGCCGCTGCGGAGAAGATCGGGTTCATCCAGTACGCGGTGGGCGCCGTTTCAGCTCCGATGGAAGCATGGCTGACCACCCGCGGGCTGAAGACCCTGGGAGTGCGCATGGACCGGCACTCTTCCAATGCCATGGCGGTGGCGCGGTGGCTGAAGGACCAGACCGCGGTCGAGTCGGTGCTTTATCCGGGGCTGGAAGAGCACCCCGGCCATGACCTGGCCAAGGCCCAGATGAAGGACTTCGGCGGCATGGTCTCGGTCAGCTTCAAGGGCGGGGAAGCAGCAGCCCGCAAGGTTGCCGAGTCCACGAAGGTGTTTACCCTGGCCGAGTCCCTGGGCGGGGTGGAGTCCCTGATGAACTACCCCTCGGAAATGACGCATGCCTCCGTGAAGGGCACCGAGCTGGCCGTGCCGGAAAACCTGCTGCGGCTCTCCGTGGGCATTGAGGACGTTGAGGACCTCATTGCGGACCTGGACCAGGCGCTGAAGCAGCTCTGATTCCGCAGCCGTCCTGCGCTCAGCGGCGTCCCGTGAGACGGCGCCGGCGCACCTTCGGGTCCGTTTGGGCGTAGAAGCGGCTGCTCTGCGGGAGCCAGAGGAGGACGGCACAGGCCAGAAGCAGTGCGCCCAGTGCCATGAGCGAGGGGCCGCGGAACAGCAGGGGAACACCGGCTATCAGCCCCAGTGTGGTCAGGGTTTCCCTGCTGCTGCGCCTGCCGCGGCGGAGCCGCAGGGCGTAGAAGGCGGTGAGGGCACCCAGCGCAATCCCCAGGATGCCCAGCGTCAGCAGGCCCTGGGAATCCTGGCGCTGCGTCTGCGCTGTAAACAGGAACGAGCCGCCGGCCAGGAACAGGACGACGGCGGCGACTGACCAGGCTGCCGTCGCCAGCCGCATGGTCCCGGGCATGGGAGTCAGTGGATGTGTCTTGCTCAAGCTGGTTCTCCTTATCGGGGATCCTGCCGCCGCTGGAGGCTGTGCAGGCATCCCGTTCACTGACTACCGTAGCGGCAGTAGGGGACGCGCTGCCCGAACATGACCGACCCTGCCGCAGAGCTTTAAACCGATTAGGGGAAGTTCAGCGGGAAAAACCCCTCCTGAGGCCACTTGGGAAAGGCCGGCAGGTAGAGTGTCGCTCGCCCGCCCAATCGCCGAAGGGCGGCAGCACAGGAGGGAAGCACATGGCGCAGGGACTGCGTTCTCAGGCCGCAGGCGCGGCGCTGGTGCTCGGTGCGGCCGCGGTCTGCGCCGCGCTGCTGGCACTCGCCATGGTCCTGGCGCCGCGGGACGGCATCGACTTCCGGGTTTACGTGGCCGGTGGACAGACTGTCCTGAAAGCCAGTGGTGAACTCTATTCCGTGGGGATCCCCAATCCGCCTAATCCTTCGCTGATGTTTACCTACCCGCCCGTATCGGCACTGCTGTTCGCGGTCCTGGCGCCTTTCGGCGACGTCATCGGATTCAACATCTTCTTCGGGCTCTCCCTGGCCTTGACCGCGCTGACTGCGCTGTGGCTGGTGGCTAATTTCAGCGGTTCCGGCAGTGTAAGGGCCGTGCTGAGGGGGTTCTGGCTCCGGCCGGCGGCGATCGTGGCGTTTGGGCTCATAGCAGCCCTGGGGCCATGGCGGGACACACTGGCGCTGGGCCAGATCAACATCATCCTGTTCGCACTGGTAATGATCGACTTCCTCAACCGCAGCGAGCAGTGGCCGCGGGGGCTGCTCACCGGTGTGGCCGCCGGGTTCAAGCTGACTCCGCTGGCCTTCGCCTTCTACTACCTGGTGCGCGGCGACTGGCGGGGGCTGCGGAATATGGCCTTTGGCTTCCTTGCCACCTTCGGGCTGGGGTTCCTGATCCTGCCCCGGGAATCGAAGACTTATTGGGGAGAACTGCTCCCGGACACGTCACGGGTCGGCGGGGGAGCGTACGTGGACAACCTTTCCTTCCGCGGCGCGCTGCTGCACTTCGCCGGACCGGATGCGGACGTGACTGCCCCCTGGCTGCTCCTGTGCCTCGCCGCAGCGGCTGCTGCAGCCGTCATCATCCGGCTGGCAACACTGGCCGGGATGGATCTGCTGGCTCTGGCGGCCGCAGCACTGCTGATGCTGCTGGCCTCACCGGTCTCCTGGTCCCACCACTGGGTCTGGGTGGCCATCTTCCTTCCCCTGACCGCGGCAGCGGTGCAGGGGCTTCCCGGACGGCGAAGGACGATGCGTGCCACCGGCTGGATCCTGCTGGCCGCCACGACAGTGATTTTCTACCTGACGCCCAAGGGCATTGCCACTCTGCTGGGCGCGGGGGACCTTGACTCCCAAGCCCCGGGACTGTGGCTGATGGCCGCCAGCGCCGGAGTCTTCTGCGGCGCCGGCCTGCTGGCCTGGTTCCTGGTCCTGCTGTGGCCCGCCCGGCCCCGCCGCTGGTGGCGCGCCGCACCCGTTTCCGGGGATATCCAGGTACCTCGGACCTAGACTGTTGCCCATGACTACCGGATCCCTCCTGGCTATCTGCCGCGTGCACGCCCTGCGGCCCACCTCCGACGCGGTGGGAGTGAGCGCGATCGACAAGCGTGCCGTTGAGGGACCCGTCAAGCTTTACTCGCTGGGGCTCACCGGCGATGTGCAGGCAGACCGCCGGCACCACGGCGGTGAATCCAAGGCTGTCTACGCGTACTCGCAGGAGGACGCGGACTACTGGGCTGCGGAACTGGGCGAGCCGGTGCCGCCGGGCCGTTTCGGTGAAAACCTCCGGGTGGCAGGCATCGACGCGTCCCACGCGGTAGTGGGGGAGCAGTGGCGGATCGGTGCGGATGTGGTCCTGGAAGTGACCTGCCCGCGCACACCCTGCCGGAACTTCGCCCAGTACATGGGCCAGCCGAAGTGGGTGGCCCGGTTCGCCGCGGCCGGACGACTGGGAACCTACCTCCGCGTTGTCAGCCGCGGCTCAATCCAGGCCGGAGACGCAGTGGAAGTCATTTCCCGCCCGGAGCACGGAGTAAGCGTGGCGGACGTGTTTACCGGCCTCTCCGCTGAGCAGCATTTCCGCCTGTCAGAAGCACATTCGGAGGGCATGTACCTGTCTCCGGAAATCCGCAAGGTGCTCCGCCGGCAGGCTGCAGTCCAGGACGCCGTTTAGGCTGTGTGCCGGACCTCACTGCCCTAATCTTCGGGGATAGCGGCTGCCATGCCGTACACTTGAGGAATCCCCCACTCCGGTATTCCCTGATTTCCCTGCGGACTTGAGTCCATTGCAGGTACGTTGTGTTGGGGCCCGCATGAAACATGCGGGCAGATTCATCTCCTGGGAGCGCCGGCAAAGAAATCGTCACACCGAGCCGCGGTCGCAACCCAGTGATACAGGCCCACAGCTGTGACGGAGAGTCCTGCCTGGGATTGCAACAGTGCCCGGACTTATGTACTCGCAGCCGTTAGAGCGCGCTGCCCGGTCCCACTGATGAGGAATACTCCTTTGCTTGATAACGCCCAAGACATTCTTGAAGAAAACACCACCCCCGAAGCTGAAGAAGCCGAGGTGCTGTTCTCTGATTTCGATCTGGACCCCCGCGTCCTTGCCGCTCTGAAGGACGTTGGCTACAAGACGCCGTCGCCTATCCAGGCAGCCACCATTCCGCTTCTCCTCGAAGGCCGCGACGTCGTAGGCCTGGCACAGACAGGTACCGGCAAGACCGCCGCCTTCGCTGTTCCCGCACTGTCCCTGCTGGCCGGACGCCCGGCCACCAAGGACACCCAGGTTCTGGTCCTGGCACCCACCCGTGAACTGGCACTGCAGTCCGCAGAGGCCTTCACCTCCTACGCAGCACACATGGATGCCATCACCGTCCTGCCCGTGTACGGCGGATCCGCTTACGGCCCCCAGCTTGCCGGACTGCGCCGCGGCGCCCAGGTGGTTGTTGGAACCCCCGGCCGAGTGATCGACCACATCGCCAAGGGCTCACTGGACCTGTCCAACCTTGAATACCTGGTGCTGGACGAAGCCGATGAAATGCTGCGCATGGGCTTTGCCGAAGACGTGGAGCAGATCCTTTCCTCCACCCCGGCGGACAAGCAGGTTGCCCTGTTCTCCGCCACCATGCCGCCGGCCATCCGCAAGATTGCCAAGAAGTACCTGAACAACGCTGCGGAAATCACGGTCAAGTCCAAGACCACCACCGGCGTCAACACCCGCCAGCGGTACGTTCAGGTCATGGGCCCGCACAAGCTGGACGCCATGAGCCGCATCCTCGAGACCGAGGACTTCGACGGCGTCATCGCCTTCGTGCGTACCAAGATGGCTACCGAGGACCTGGCTGACAAGCTGAAGTCCCGCGGCTACAAGGCTGCCGCCATCAACGGCGACATCCCGCAGCAGCAGCGCGAGCGCACCGTCGAGGCCCTGCGCGACGGCAAGATCGACATCCTGGTTGCCACCGACGTCGCCGCCCGCGGCCTGGACGTCGAGCGCATCAGCCACGTCTTCAACTACGACATCCCGCACGACACCGAGTCATACGTGCACCGCATTGGCCGCACCGGCCGTGCAGGACGCAGCGGCGACGCGATCCTCTTCATGACCCCGCGCGAAAAGTACCTGCTGCGCGCCATCGAGAAGGCCACCCGCCAGCCCGTTGAGCACATGCAGCTGCCGAGCGTTGACCTGGTCAATGCCAAGCGCCTTGCCAAGTTCTCCGAGCGGATCACCGAAACCCGGAACACCGAAGACCTCTCCGTCTTCCGCGACCTGGTTACCAAGTACATCGCGGAGAATGATGTTCCGGCCGAGGAAATCGCCGCTGCACTGGCCGTTATGGCCCAGGGCGGACGCCCGCTGCTGATGGAAGAGATTCCGCAGGCACCGGCCCGCCAGCGTGAGCGTTCCGAAGGCCGCAACGACGGTTTCGGCTCCCGTGGCCCGACGCGCCCGCTGACCGAAGGCAACGCGACCTACCGCATCGCCGTCGGACGCCGCCAGCGCGTTATGCCCGGTTCGATTGTCGGCGCCATCGCGAACGAGGGCGGCCTGTCCTCCTCGCAGATCGGCGGCATCGACATCCGTGCCGACCACACCCTCGTGGAACTGCCGGCTGACCTTTCCAAGGACCAGCTGCGTGCCCTGTCCCGTACCCGGATCGGCGGCGAGCTGATCCACCTGGAGCTGGACAAGGGACGCCGTCCTTCCCGCGAAGGCGGCTCCTACGACCGCGCTGACCGCGGTTTCAAGAAGGACTTCAAGAAGCGCGACGGCGAGCGGTCCTTCGGTGACCGCGGCTCGGACCGCCCGTACAAGAAGAAGTTCGACGGCGACCGCAGCTTCAGCAAGCCTGCCGGTGCCGGCGCCGGTGCGCGCAAGCCGCGTTTCCGCGACTAAGAGTTCCTAACAGGTTGGGTGTCCCCGGAAAGGGGGCACCCAACCTGCGTTTAACGCCCTTGGTGCTGCCGGTTTGCCGCCGGCGGCGCGGGTTCTGTCTGGTTTACGCGGCGGCTGCGCCGGACACGGTAGAGGTGGAAGAACCATACGCCTGGTCCCAGGACGGGAAACCCGAGAATGCCGAGCAGGCACAGGAACTTCGTGCCTGGCGTCAGGGTACGATCCCGGGCCAGGGAAATGACCGCAGCGACTGTCAGCGCCAGGATCACCGCTCCCATGGCGGTGACCATGAACTCCCATACTGCCGGAACGGCCGGATTGGTGCCTTGGTCCATGCTGGGCTCCTCTTTGAACGCTTGCCGCCTTTCGGCGCGGTTCCGAGTCAGTCTGCCACAGCAGGCTCGCCGTTCAGGAACTCAGCGGCATGCCTGGCGTCCCTGGCGTCCCTGCGCAGCTGCAGTACATCGGCTGCCAGTGCAGCGAAGTCGCGCAGCGTCGCTTCCTGCTCCCCGGTGAGGCTGCGCGCCCTGCGGTCCATGACACAGAGGGTGCCAAGGGCAAGCCCGTTGGCGTTGCGCAGCGGCACTCCGGCATAGAAGCCAAAACCGGGGGACGCGGCCACCAGCGGATTATCAGAGGTGCGCGGGTCCTTCTGCACGTCATCGACGATGAACAGATCGTCTTCCCGGACCGTCACCGGGCACAGGGAGCCGCTCTGATCCGTGGAACCCCTGCTGGCGCCGCAGCCGGACACTGTCCAGACCTGTTCCCCGCCCACAATTGAAACTGCCGCCACTGGAACGCCCAGCACGCGTGCGGTGAGGGCGGTGATCCGGTCCAGGATTGGATCCGCTTCGTCTTCTGACGCCGCTCCCAGCTCCTCGGCCGCACGGACCCGCTCGGGATCCTCACCTGCAGCCATGCTGCGGCGTCCGCGGCCTGCCGTCGCCAAGTCCTGCATGGCCTCGGACACCTCGTGGGCCGATGGCCGCTCAGCGGGGTCCAGGGCCGTCATGGCACGGAGGATTCCAGCCCACTGCGGTCCCAGGGAATCGGGGATCTCCGGACCGCGGAACAGGCGTGCCAGTGCGCTTTCAACCGCCAGGCCGGGAAAGGCGCGCTCTCCGGTCAGGCAGCGAAGCAGTACCAGTCCCAGCGAATAGACATCGCTGTGCGGCCCCGCCGGCTCGGAGCGCACCTGCTCCGGGCTCATGAACCCAGCAGTCCCGGTGAACTCTTCTCCCTGCGGGTTGGGATCTCCGGCCATCTGTGCCACGCCGAAGTCGGTCAGTTTGGCGCGCAGCCGGGTTTCGTCTTCCCGGTAGTCAAAGAGCAGGATGTTCGCCGGCTTGATGTCCCGGTGCACAATGCCGCCGCGGTGCATGTAATCGAGGCCGATGGCCAGGTCATACGCGAGATGCGCTACCTGGCGGGCCGGCAGCTTGTCCGTGGCCAGCCTGCGGCTCAAATCGGAACCCTGGACCAGTTCCATGGCCAGCCACACAATCGAGGTGCCCGACGGCGAAACTTCGGTACCGGCGTCGAACAGTGTGATCAGGCTGTGGTGGTTGAGCTGGGAGAGGACTTTGGCTTCCGCTTCGTTGCGGCTGCGTTCTTCTTCCGTCCGGGCTCGGGAAGCAATGAGTTTCACGGCTACATTGCGGCCCAGCAGTTCATCCACTGCGCGGTGGACCGAGCCCATGGAGCCGGAACCGATCCGCTCCTGCAGGCGGTATCTGCCGCCCACGACCGTTCCGGGACCCATTTGCCTAGGCATCCACGCACTCCTGTAAGAATCTGATCCGGCCGGCAGGGGAACGGCGGTGTGGAAACCCTGTTGTTCCCTGTTATGCAGTCTAAGTCCGCTCTTGCCTCCAGGTGCCGCAAGACAGGCCGCTGACATGCAGGAACAGTGTCTTCAATCACACTGGGGCGGTTTGGGGGAAATCGATTTCGTGATGCGCAGAAAGTACTGGTAGAGTCTTATGTCGTTGCCCCGGACAGGGGCGATGCCCCGATAGCTCAGTGGTAGAGCGCCATCTTGGTAAGATGGAGGTCCCGGGATCGATTCCCGGTCGGGGCTCTCAATGGGAGGGTCCGCGTTTCTAAGCCTGCTGTTCCACACTAGGCCAGGTGCGCGGGCTTGACTCATTTATGGCGGTGTAGCTCAGTTGGTTAGAGCGCACGACTCATAATCGTGAGGTCGGGAGATCGAGCCTCCCCACCGCTACCAAAAGAAAACCCCCGGGATCTTCCCGGGGGTTTTCTGTTTGCCCCGGCACCTGGAAACTACGCAGGGACACGCAGCGCCCGGACCAAGCCGGAAGGGACCGGCTTGTAGGATCACATCAGAGCGCCGTCCCGATCAATCGCACCGAGCACGGAACGAAAGATGCAGACCCGATGACAGAGAACACTCCCGCTGCTGCCGAGCAGGCCCTTCCGAGCCGGCGGGCCCGCAGGGCTGCGCAGAACCCCGACGCCGGTGCCTCCGCCGCGGACGGATCGGTTACACGGCGCGGTTCAAGGGCAAAGTCTGATCCAGGGGCTCAATCCGGTTCAGGGACACATCCCGGTGCCGGCGACGGCATTGCCTCCGCTGCGAAACGTTCAGCAGTGCAGGCGCCTGTGGAGGAACCCCTCACCCGCCGGCGTGCCCGGGCGGAACTCCGGTCCTGGGGCGGCAGCACGGTTCCTGCGGCAGAGAATATTCCCGAGGCAGAGAGTGTTCCTGCGGAGCGGGTGCCGGTGGAGACCGCCGCGGATGTCACTGCCGGGCAGGAACCCGTTTCGGATGTTCCCACTGAGCATGCCGGTCCTTCCACCGGTCATGCCGGCCCATCCGCCGAAAGCGCCGGTCCCAGCACCGGTCCCTCCACCGAATCCGCGGC
The DNA here is from genome assembly GCF_009696625.1 of Arthrobacter sp. BL-252-APC-1A. Taxonomy (NCBI): domain Bacteria; kingdom Bacillati; phylum Actinomycetota; class Actinomycetes; order Micrococcales; family Micrococcaceae; genus Arthrobacter; species Arthrobacter sp. BL-252-APC-1A. Next base: position 206,665 of record NZ_VULS01000002.1, read on the forward strand.
GGACGACTCCGTGCCCCAGTGGTCCGTCCCGCAGGGCCCAGCCGAAACCGGCCAGGAGCCGGATATGGACTGGACCGAAGCGGCTCCGCCCGAACCCGTGATCCAGCCGGAACCGGCGGCTGCCATAGCGGAGGCGCCCAGCGCGGCGCCCTTTGATCCCCGCACCGCCGTCATCCTTCTCGAATTGCCGGAGGCTCCGCCGGCCCTGCCGCAGCCGGAAGGGGAGGACCGCCCGTTGGCAGACGGCTTCGGCTCCATGGCAGGCAATGCGTTTGAGCCCGTTTTCCTGGAGCCGGAACCGGAACTGGAACCGGAACCGGAATCAGAACCAGAATCAGAAGCTTGGGCCGTAGTTGAACCGGTCCCGGAAGCTGTAGTTGAACCGGAATCCGAAACCTCGCCGGAAGCCGCGGTGGACGCTGAACCGGACCTTGAAGCGGAACCGGAACCGGACCTTGAAGCGGAACCGGACGTTGAGGCGGGGCATCCCGCGGGGTTGCCGCTTGATCCAGTACTGATGCCCTCTGACCTGCGCGAACGCACTCGCCAGGCAGTGCGCGGCGAACCGAACGACGTCCGCAGGGCCACCTTCCTGGATACCAAAACCGCAAAGATCCCCGCCACCCGCGGTTTCCGCGGATTCCTGGCTTCACTGGGAATCCGGATAGCGCCGTCTGCCCGTGAGCTGGAGGAACGGCGGGACACGCGCATGGTGAGCCAGCACTGGCCCGGCCCGCGCACCATCTCCGTGGTGAACGGTAAGGGCGGAGCTAACAAAACGCCCACCACCGTGATGCTGGCCGCCATCTTTGCCCGCAACGGCGGCGGGCCGGTCCTGGCCTGGGACAACAACGAGACCCGCGGCACCCTGGGCTGGCGCACCGAGCAGGCGCAGCACGATGCCACCGTTATGGACCTGCTCCCCGAAACGGGGCTCCTGCTCTCGCCTGCCGCACAGTCGGCCATGCTCGCGAAGTTTGTCCACCACCAGACGGACGACAAATACGACGTCCTGCGCTCCAACCCGAACGTGCTCGCCTCGGAGCAGAAGGTCACGAAGGCAGATTTTGATTCCCTGCACTCCGTGGCGTCGAAGTACTTCCGGCTGAACATCGTGGACTCCGGCAACGATGAAAGTGCCGAACGCTGGCTGCGGATGATCGACCACACGGACCAGCTGGTCATTGCCACCACTACGGTCGAAGAGCATGCCGAGGCCGGTGCCCTGCTTCTGGAAGCCCTCCAGGAACGTGGTGGGAGATATGCGGAACTGGCGCGCGGCGCCGTCGTGATTGTCTCCCAGGCAGACCGTAACGGGACCGAAGCCCAGGCACGCAGGGTGGCCGAGGCGTTCAAGGTGCTGGCACGGGCGGCGGTGACCATTCCTTACGACCCTGCACTGGTCAAGGGACAGATCCGCTATGCCTCGCTCCGGCCGGTAACCCAGCGGGCGTGGCTGAGGGCAGCGGCCGCTGTTGCGGGCGGCCTCTAGAAAGATCAGCTTGCTTATCTTTACCTCTTTTTCCTAGGGTAGGTAGCAGCGGCGGTTCAGACCGGACCGCCAGACCCACGAACGGAGGCAAAATGTCAGCACATGATATTTCCGGCAAGAAGGTCGCTTTCCTGCTCACGGACGGCGTAGAGCAGGTCGAACTCACCAGCCCCTGGGAAGCCGTAAAGGAAGCCGGCGGATCGCCGGTCCTGGTTTCGCCGTCCAGCGGCAGCATCCAGGGCTTCAACGGTGTGGACAAGGGCGACACGTTCTCCGTCGACCTCGATGTCGCGGATGCCAACGCCTCGGACTTCGACGCACTGGTACTGCCCGGCGGCGTCGTCAACGCCGACTACCTGCGCGTGAACAAGGACGCCCAGAAGTTTGCGCGGGACTTCTTCGAAGCTGGCAAGCCGGTCGCCGCGATCTGCCACGGACCGTGGCTGCTCATCGACGCCGAAGTTGTGAAGGGCCGTGACCTGACGTCCTTCCACACCCTTGCCACCGACCTGCGCAACGCCGGTGCCAACTGGAGCGATGAGGAAGTTGTCGTCGACCAGGGACTGGTCACCAGCCGCACCCCGGATGACCTGGAGGCGTTCAACGCCAAGGTTGTGGAGGAGATCTCCGAAGGCCAGCACGCGGGACAGCACGCCTAGGCCGCTTCCCGCCTTTCTCCGCCCCGGATGCCGGCAGGCATCCGGGGCGGAGTGCTGTCCGGGGTTCTGTGCGGGTTGACCCAGGCCTTGGATGAGACGTCCATGGTCTTTTGCCCCAGGCTCCCTAGGGTGGGTGGCAACCATGGAGTCCGCATCGGCGGCCGAGCAAAGGGGGAGTATGCCTGCGATCAGCAGCGACAACGTACCGGCGGGCCCAGGCCAGCGGCCGCTGGAGGGGATTGTGGTGGCAGACTTTTCCCGTGTCCTCGCCGGGCCTTTGTGCACCATGACCCTCGCGGACCTGGGCGCCCGGGTCATCAAAGTGGAACGGCCCGGGACCGGGGACGACACACGCAGCTGGGGCCCGCCCTGGTCGCCCACCGGGTCCACCTACTTTGAGTCCGTCAACCGGAACAAGGAGTCGGTCTGCCTGGACCTGGGAGATGAGGGAGACAGGCAGCTGGCCCGCGAACTGGCCCTGCGGGCCGACGTCCTGGTGGAGAACTTCAAGCCCGGCGGCCTGGACCGGCTGGGACTCGGCTACGCAGAACTGAGCGCCGCGAACCCCGGACTGGTCTACGCTTCCATCTCCGGGTTCGGGTCAGCCGGAGGCCGTGACCTTCCCGGCTACGACTTTGTGGTGCAGGCCCTGGGCGGGCTGATGAGCATAACCGGAGAAGCCGACGGCACCCCGCTGAAGGCCGGAGTGGCGCTGGTCGATGTACTCACTGCCAAGGACGCCGCCATCGCCGTCCTGGCTGCGCTCTCCTCCCGGCGGGCGACGGGCAGGGGCAGCCATGTGCAGGTCAATCTGCTCTCAAGCCTCCAGGGTGCGCTGGCCAACCAGGCCCAGGCCTGGCTTGGCGCCGAAGTGGTCCCCGGCAGGATGGGCAATGCCCACCCGTCGATCGTGCCCTACCAGCTGCTGGACTGCGGCGACGTTCCGCTGGCAGTCGCGTGCGGCAACGACGCCCAGTTTGCCCGGCTTGCCGCGGAGCTCGGAGCCCCGGAGCTGGCTTCCGATGAGCGGTTCGCCACCAACAGCGCCCGGGTTGCACACCGGGAAGTGCTGATTCCTCTGCTGGAGCGCCGGCTTGCCGCCGCACCGGCAGCACAGTGGCAGGAACGGCTGAGCAAGGCAGGGATACCGGCAGGAAAGGTCTCCGGCATCGATGAGGGCATAGCGTTCGCCGAGTCCCTCGGCCTGGATCCGGTTCTGGAAGTCCTGGATTCCAACGGCGATCCGGCAGGCCGGCAGATCCGGCACCCGGCCACGTGGGAACCGCCGCTGGCGACCCGGGCTGAGGCTCCGCCAAAGCTTGGTGCGCACACGGAGGAGATCCGGGCGTGGCTTCGGACACCGGTGCAGGAAGGTCATCTCTCGCGCTGACGCAGCTCCAGCCACAGCGGCGCCGAAACGTCCGGGTCATCGAGGTCGACGCCGAGCAGCGCCGTTGCGAGTCCGATGCGGTGGCGCAGTGAGTTCCGGTGCACGCCCAACGCCCGTGAAGCGTTCTCCCAGTGGCCGCGGTGCCGCAGGTACTCCCTCACGGTTCCCGCCAGGTCCGTTCGCGGGTACTCCGCCAGGGCAGTAGCCCAGGCCTGGGCAGCCGGATGTGCCGGTCCTGCTGTCCCGGCGAGTGCGCCGGCGGCTGCCTGGCCGAGCGCACGTCGCAGGCCAGGAAGCACCCCCGGGACTTCGCCCAGCGTGACGGGTTCGCTGACCGCGCCGGACAGCTCCGGCACCTCTGCGGGCAGCGGCACGGACTCAGCTGCCGCCCAGGCCTCCTGGCCGTTGTCGGGCACCAGGACGTAGAGCACTCTGTCACGCTCGTGCCGGAGCGTGCAGGAAGTGCTCTGCGCCGGCAGAGGCTCTACCCCCGGAGCAGGTTCCAGTGACAGCGCCGCCCGCACCAGCTGCTCCGCAGCGTGCCCGCCGGGTGCGGAGAGTGCCAGGACCCGCACCCGCCGGGGGAGCTCGGAGTGCCCTGCGTCTTCGGCCAGTATCCGTGCTGCTTCGGTGAGCCCGTGCAGTATCAGCTTGGCTACTGCAGACTGGAGGACTGCCGCGGCACCGGAGGCAGCCTCACGCTGCCGCGCCTTGAGAGCCAGGAGCGTGCAGACCGTCATGATTACCTGGCGGTCGGGCGCTGCGAGCTTCCGCCCCGGGCCCACCGCCAGGAAGCCGTGGATCCGGCCGTTGACCGCAATGGGGTACTCCACCACAGGCTGGCCGTGCAGCTCGAAAGTCGCAGCCGAATGGGTACCAGCGCGGTTTAACCGGATGGTCTCTTCGCGCAGGGGCTCGAGCAGGGCGCCGGTGCTCTCCGGCCAGTAACGTGCAGGCTCGGTACCCGAGGGTAAAAACACGGCCCACCCGCCCAGCGCCTGGGCAAGTCCGCGGACGACGGCGGCGGCGCCGTCCGGCCGCATGGCGGCCTGTGCCAGCGAAGTCTGGGTTCCCAGGCTGCCCAGCAGCTCGGCCTGCCCGCTGCGGGCAGAAAGGGACCAGAATGCCCGGGAAACGTTTTGGAAAGGCACGCCGTCGGGGACGGCGAGCAGATGGATGCCTGCCTCGTCACACGCCTGGGACAAATAGTCCGGCACCTCCGCAAGCCAGGGCCCCAGGCCAATGCCGAGGGCATGCAGGCCCTTGGCGCGCAGCCGATCCACGTACCTGGCAGTCGTTGCCGGACTCCCTCCCAGGGGCATGCCCGTGGTCAGCAGGAGCTCGCCGCCGTCGAGGTACGGCGTGGGATCCTCCAGCTCGGAGACGTGGACGCCGGTCAGCTGCCTGCCCCGGAGGGAGTGGCCGCTGACGGGAACCAGATGCGGGCCGAGCACCGCGCAAAGCTCAGAAAGGGAGACCATGGGATAAATCATCCGCTATCGGGCCGGAACTTGGCCGGAATGCTCAATGACGCATGTCGCAGGCGTCCGTAGCGTGTGGTCATGACTTTCACTGCATCCGAGGCCACGCTGCCCCAGACCCGTCATCTTGCCACCGCAGTTCCGGGGCCCCGCTCCCGGGAACTGCACGCTGAACGCAGGCAGCAGGTCAGTTCTGGATTCGGCACGGTGCTGCCGGTCTTCATCGAGCGGGCAGAGGGCGGAATCCTCCAGGACGTGGACGGAAACCGTTTCATCGATTTTGCCTCGGGCATCGCAGTGACCAGCGTTGGCGCGTCCAACGCCCGGGTCCGGGAGCGGGTCGCAGCACAGCTGGAGCGGTTCACCCATACCTGCTTTATGGTCACCGAATACGAATCCTTCACACAGGTGTGCCGCTGGCTCAATGAACACACCCCGGGAACTTTCGAGAAGCGGACGGCTCTCTTCTCCACCGGTGCGGAAGCGGTCGAAAACGCCGTCAAGATCGCCCGCGCCGCGACAGGGCGGCCGAACGTCCTGGTCTTTGACGAGGCATACCACGGCCGAAGCCTGCTCACCATGGCCATGACGGCAAAGGAAAACCCCTACCGCCTCAACTTTGGCCCGCTGCCGGGAGAAGTGCTGCGGGCACCGTCAGCGAATCCGCTGCGTCCGTCCCGGGCGTCCGTTCCCGGGGCCGATCCTGCCGCTGCCGCGCTGGCCGGCGTCGAAGAGCTCCTGTCCGAGCACGGGGCCGGGTCCTTCGCAGCAATGGTGATCGAACCGATCCAGGGAGAGGGCGGTTTCGTTGTCCCGGCCCCCGGTTTCCTGCAGGGGCTGCGGTCCCTGGCCGACCAGCACGGGATTGTGCTGGTTATCGATGAAATCCAGGCCGGCATGGGCCGCACCGGCACCCTCTATGCCAGCGAGCACGAAGGTGTGGCCGGAGACATCACGCTCAGCGCCAAGGCCCTGGCCGGCGGGCTGCCCCTCTCCGCGGTCACGGGGCGCGCGGACCTCATGGACGCAGTGCACACCGGTGGCCTGGGCGGAACTTACGCCGGCAACCCGCTGGCCTGCGAAGCGGCACTCGCCGTCTTCGAAGAATTCGAGGACGGCACGCTGCTGGCGAATGCACGTGCAATCGAAGAGACGGTCCGCGAAGTCCTCGAACCGCTGGTGGCCCAAGTGCCCGCGGTTGCCGAGTTCCGCGGCCGGGGCGCAATGCTGGCCCTCGAATTCGCGGACCCGGAAACTCTGGAACCGCGTGCGGACCTGGCCCAGGCCGCGTCCGCAGCCTGCCACGCCCAGGGCGTGCTGACACTCACCTGCGGCACCTACGGCAACGTCATCCGGCTCCTGCCTCCGCTGGTCATACCCCGGGACCTGCTCCTCGACGGACTTCATGTCCTGCGCTCGGCCATCCTCGAAGCCGCGGCGAATTCCTAGCCAGCTGCCAACCGGTCAACCACCGCCAGCCGGCTGACGCCGGCCGTCCGAAAGAGATGAAACACCATGAGCACAACCACCGCACCTGCCACGGAGACCCTGGACCCCTCGGACCTGATCAGTTTCGACTCGCTGCTGACCAGCGAGGAACTGGAGCTGCGCGCCCGCGTCCGCACTTTCGTGGATGAGGCTATCCGCCCCAACATTGCAGGATGGTTCGAGGCAGCACACTTCCCGCTGGAGATAGTCCCGGAAATGGGGAAGCTTGGCCTGCTGGGCATGCACCTGCACGGGTACGGCTGCGGCGGACGCTCGGCCGTGGAGTACGGACTGGCCGGGGCTGAACTGGAAGCCGGAGACTCCGGGCTGCGGACATTCGTCTCCGTCCAGGGGTCACTGGCCATGAGCGCGATCTCCAAGTGGGGTTCCGAGGAACAGAAGACCCGCTGGCTTCCAGGCATGGCCCGCGGCGAGGAAATCGGCTGCTTCGGCCTGACCGAGCCCACTGCCGGTTCGGACCCTTCAGCCATGAAAACCTTCGCCCGGCGCGACGGCGATGACTGGGTACTAAACGGCACCAAGCGCTGGATCGGCCTTGCCAACGTAGCCTCCGTGGCAGTCATCTGGGCACAGACCGAGGAGGGAATCCGGGGTTTTGTGGTTCCCACTGAAACTGCGGGCTACACCGCAACGCCGATTGAGCCCAAGCTGTCCATGCGAGCCAGCATCCAGTGCGAAATCGAGCTCAGCGACGTCCGCCTGCCCGCCGACGCGATGCTCCCCGGGGCACGCGGACTGCGCGGTCCGTTCTCCTGCCTCAACGAGGCACGCTACGGAATCATCTGGGGATCCATGGGCGCGGCACGGGATTCCTTCGAAGCTGCGCTGGCCTACTCCAAGGAGCGGCTGCAGTTCGACAAGCCCCTGGCCGGGTACCAGCTTACCCAGCAGAAGCTCGTGGATATGGCCCTGGAAATCAACAAGGGGTTCCTGCTTGCCCTGCATCTGGGCCGCCTGAAGGACGCGGGCACCCTGCAGAACCACCAGATCTCCGTGGGGAAACTGAACAACGTCCGCGAAGCCATCGCGATCGCCCGCGAAGCGCGGACGATCCTGGGCGGCAACGGCATCACCCTGGACTACTCGCCGCTGCGCCACGCGAACAACCTTGAATCGGTGCGCACCTACGAGGGCACGGACGAGGTACACACGCTCATCCTCGGCCAGCACCTCACCGGCGTCCCAGCCTTCCGCTAACCAGTCCGCACACCACACAGGAGAACCCCTTGGCCAACAACACACCTGCCGCAGCGCTCCGGCAGTTCATCGCCGGCAAATGGGAAGACGGCGAGGCCGCCCGGCTCAGTTCCGCCAATCCCGCCCGTCCGCAGGAAACCGTGGCGGAGGGGAACCAGGCGTCGGTGGAGCAGCTGAAGCAGGCGGTAGCTGCGGCTTCTGACGCGGCACGGTCCTGGGCAGCGGTGCCGATGCACGAACGCGGCGCCGTCCTGCTCCGTGCTGCCGCCCTGCTGGAGGGGTCAGCCGATGAACTCGGGCTGGAACTGGCACGTGAAGAAGGCAAGACCCTGGCTGAGGGCAGGGGAGAAGTGGCCCGCGCAGCGCAGATCCTGAGGTACTACGGGAACGAGGGAGACCGCAGTGCCGGAGAAATCTTCTCCTCTCCGAGACGCGGCGAACAGATCCTGGTAGTGCGCAAGCCGCTCGGCGTCATCGGCGTTGTCACCCCGTTCAATTTCCCCATCGCCATCCCCGCCTGGAAGATCGCTCCTGCCCTGGTGTACGGCAACACCGTGGTGTGGAAGCCTGCCAGCACCGTGCCGCTCCTGGCACAGCGGCTCGCCGAGGCCCTTGACGCAGCCGGTCTGCCCAAGGGTGTCCTGAACCTCGTGATCGGTCCGGGTGCCCTGGGAAGTGTACTGGTGGAACATCCCCTGCTGGACGGACTCACCTTCACCGGTTCCACCGGGGTGGGCCGGAAGCTCGCGGCGGCCGGCGCTGCACGGGGAGTCCCCGTGCAGGCGGAAATGGGCGGAAAGAATGCCGCCGTTGTCCTGGCCGGGGCAGATCTTGACCTGGCCGCAGAGCAGGTACTGTTCGGTGCGTTCCGGTCCACGGGGCAGAAATGCACGGCAACGTCGCGGCTGATCGTGGAGGAACAGGTCGCGGATGACCTGCTGGCCAGGCTGACCAGCAGGTTGGGGGAGTGGTCCACGGGGGACCCGGCCGACCCCTCAATCCACATGGGCCCACTGGTCAGCGCGTCAGCGGCAGCGGACGTGCGCAGGGGGATCGACGCCGCAGTTTCCGCCGGCGCCCGTGTTGCCTTCCAGGGTTCAATTCCCCGGGACGCCGGCGAAGACTCGGCGTTCGTGGCGCCAACCATCCTGGAACTGCCGGAGGGCTCCGAAGCGGACCGCAACCCGGCCTGGACTGAGGAGTTCTTCGGCCCGGTGCTGGCAGTCCGCCGGGCGGCCAGCACCGCCCAGGCTTTCGAATGGGCCAACCAGGGAGACTACGGCCTCTCCGCCGCGGTCTTCACTCAGGACGTCACCCGGGTGCTCGACGCCGTGGACGGCCTCGACGTCGGGATCCTCCACGTGAACTCCGAGTCCGCCGGTGCAGACCCGCACGTTCCGTTCGGCGGGGCGAAGAAGTCGGGGTACGGACCCAAGGAGCAGGGCCAGTCCGCCAGGGAGTTCTTCACCCACACCACCACCGTTTACCTCCGCGGGGGTACCCCCGGTTAGGACTTTTCGCCCCGGCAGGCGAACCGCCGGTTCTGCACCACCTTCACCAACGCTCTGCATCACACGCACCGCAACCAAAGGGGTAAGGGAATGGCTACATCGGAAGTCGGCGCCGCGAAAGCGGAACCGTCGCTGTTGAAGGTCCTGGGCAACTGGGACGTCCTGGCACTTGGATTCGGAGCCATGATCGGCTTTGGCTGGGTGGTGCTGACCGGGGACTGGATATCCTCCGCCGGAACCATGGGCGCCGTCCTGGCCATGGCGGCGGGCGGGCTGATCATGGCCGTCGTGGGGCTGACCTATGCAGAGCTCGTGGCGTCCATGCCCAAAGCAGGCGGCGAGCACAACTACCTGCTGCGGGGCATGGGGCCGCGCTGGTCGTTCATTGGGTCATGGGCCATCACCGGCGGTTACATCAGCATCGTTGCCTTTGAAGCCGTTGCCCTTCCCCGCACCGCCACCTACCTCTTCCCCAACCTCAACGCCGTGCCGCTGTGGGAGATAGCCGGGGACCAGGTGCACCTGACCTGGGCGCTGGTTGGCGTGATTGCCGCCGTCGTAATTACCGGCATCAACATTCTCGGCGTCAAGCAGGCGGGTATCGCGCAGACCTTCGTGGTCCTGCTGCTGCTCGTCATCGGCCTCATGCTGGTCTTTGGCTCCTTTACCGGCGGTTCCGCAGTGAACATGGAGCCGTTCTTCAGCGGCGGCCTGGGCGGATTCTTCGCCGTCCTGGTGGTGGTGCCGTTTATGTTCGTCGGCTTCGACGTGATTCCCCAGTCCGCAGAGGAAGCCAAAATCCCGCCCCGGCAGATTGGGCGCCTGGTAGTCATCGCCGTCGTGCTCGCCACCGTCTGGTACGTGGGTGCAATCCTCACGACCTCGTCCGCCATGCCCGCCTCAGAGCTGGCCGGAGCAGACATTGCGACGGCGGACGCCATGGGTGCGCTGTTCAACAGCGACACCATGGCCAAGGTCCTGATTGCCGGCGGTATAGCGGGCATCCTCACCTCGTGGAATTCCCTGCTTCTCGGAGCATCACGGCTGATGTACTCAATGGCCCGTTCCGGAATGCTGCCGGAGTGGTTTGGCCGCCTGCACCCGAAGTACCGCACCCCGGCCAACGCATTGCTGTTCATCGGCGGACTATCGGTCCTGGCACCGTTCTTTGGGCAGAACATGCTCGGCTGGCTGGTGGATTCGGGCTCACCCAGCATCGTGATCGCCTACGCGATGGTCTCCCTGGTGTTCGTCCTGCTGCGCCGCCGCGAACCAGGCATGGACCGGCCGCTGCGGATCGGAGGCCGGGGCAACGGCGGGCAGGTAATCGGGATCGCGGCGCTCATCCTGTGCCTGGGACTGCTTTCGCTCTACCTGCCCGGAATGCCCGCAGCCCTGGGCCTGGCGCCATGGGTGATGTTCGGCCTGTGGTGGATCCTGGGCATGGTTTTCCTGTTCCGGATTCCAGCCGGGATCCGTCCCGGGATCGGTGCCGAAGAGAACCTGCTGGAACGCCTGGCTGCCCGGAAGGGACGCTAGCGGCCGGCCCGGCTGTTGCCCGTGGACGGGCGCTAGGACCAGGCCACAACCAGCCTGGCAGCCTGCTGCGGGACGGTGACGTCGATTCCCGTCAGCTGCTCGAAGCGGTGCAGCCGGTTCATGAGGGTGTTGCGGTGGCAGAAGAGTTCCTCTGCTGACCGCGCCACGCTGCCGCTGGCCAGGTAGGAGCGGACGGCCTCGCTCAGCCGGGCCCTCTCCGCCGGGCCGCAGGAGGCCAGTGCGCTGTCGACATCGGGAACAACCGGAGCGCCGGTCTCCGCGAGGCGAAGCCGGGCGAGCCGGGCCCAGGCGTTGCTCATGGTCAGGGCCCCGGAGTCCTGTTCCCCTGCCAGGGACGCCAGGGTTCGTGCCGTCTGTGCTGCCGTCCGCACCCCTGCGAGCCCGGGTACCTGCTCCACCAGCCCGCACCGCAGGCTGCGGACCTGCGCGGTGGCTTCCTGGCGGGGACTTCCGGGGCGGTCGTCCGCCGCCCAGAAGGCGGTCAGCCCGTCAGGCATGGGGTGGGTGAAGAGGTCCGTTCCCCGGCGCGCGGCCGCAGCCACCACCAGATGCAGTGCGGGGGTGTTCTCGGTGGTCGTAGCTGCCACGACGAGGGTCGCGCCGGCCGCAACACCGAGTCCCTCGGCAATGCGGGAGAGTATTTCCGGGGGCGGAACAGCGGTACCGAACAAAGCGGCGACGTGTCCCTGACGCAGAGATGACGCTTCCTGGGCCATCCGCTGGCGTTCACGCATGTAGGTCGCCTGCGTCTGTGCAGCGTAGGAGTCCACCACCTCCCAGACAGTCTCGGCACGGTGGACCATAAGCTCCGCGTCGCTGCTGCCGGCCAGTGCGGTCAGCTCGCTCCATAGCACCGTGAAGTCCTGGCGGATCGCCGTCATGAGCGACTCCACCGGCAGTCCTGCCCGTGCCCGGGAAACTCCGACCTCCAGGGCAATGTCCTGCCGGGCAGCGACCAGCTCAGGACTGTCCTGGCCGCTGCGCAGGCTCTCGATCAGTGCTTCGAAGGATGCAGCGGCGGTACGCCGGATTTCACTGGCCGGCAGGGTGCCGTCACGGTAGTCCTCGAGCTGCAGGACCCGGTCCAGGAAGCAGTTTGTGAGGCGCTCTACACTCAGGCCGTCCAGGAGGGTGTTCCAGCGCTCAGACTCGGGCGTGTTAATACTGCGTTTCTGTGTGATTACCACGGCGCGAAAACCTCCATTTTTGGGCTTTCGCACATCCTAGCGGCCCAAACCCGCGCGATTTGTTACTCCCGCCACGTTAGGTTCCCTGACAAGCTTGGCTCGTTCCCGTCCGTTGGAGCGCAAAGCCGGTTCCTGCGGACTCCAGTTGACGCGGAGGCCCCCAATGGCACAGACAACGAACCTCGAGGTGGGTGCGGCACGCACCCTCACCGACAAGGAGGCCATGAAGGTCTCTGTCGGAGCCCTGATTGGTACCGCTATGGAGTGGTACGACTTCTTCCTTTTCAGCGCCGCTGCCGCACTCGTCTTCAACGTCCAGTACTTCTCCAACGAGAACGCAACTGCTGCAGCCCTGGCCTCCTTTGCAACCTTCGGCGTGGGTCTTGTGGCCCGCCCCATTGGCGGAATGATCTTCGGATCCATGGGAGACAAGATCGGCCGCCGGAAGACGCTCATGGTGACGATCGTGGGCATTGGAGTCATCACCGGCCTGATCGGCGCGCTGCCGACCTACGCTGCGATCGGAATAGCGGCACCGGTGCTGCTGGTCCTCCTGCGGATCGCGCAGGGCCTCTTCGTCGGCGGCGAATGGTCCGGGGCCATGACCATCGTCGTCGAGAACGCCCCGCTTGAACGCCGGGCACGCTACGCCGCGTTCCCGCAGATCGGTTCGCCCATCGGAACGATTCTTTCCTCCGGCGGCTTCTTCATCATGACGCTGATCTTCTCCCAGGAGAACTTCGACAGCTTCGGCTGGCGGATCCCCTTCCTGGCTGCGATCCCCATGCTCCTGGTCGCCGTCTACATCCGGAGCAAACTCGACGAGTCTCCGGTCTTCGCAGAACTGCTTGAACGCGGGCAGGTTGAAAAGACTCCGATCCGCACCACCCTGTCCGAATCCTGGCGGCAGATCTTCATCGGCATGGCAGCGGCGCTGCTGGGCGTCGGCGGCTTCTATCTCGTCACTGCATTCGTGGTCTACTACGGCGTGTCCATCCTGGGCTATTCCTCGCAGCTCATGCTGCTCGGCGGCATGGTGGCTGCCGTGGTTGAAATCCCGGTCCTGATTCTGGGCGGACGGCTCGGCGAGCGCTTCGGGGCCAGCCGCGTCATCCTTTACGGCGGAATCGGCTCTGCCGTCGCCGCTGTTCCGTCCTTCCTCCTGATTACCAGCGGCACCCCGGTGCTGGTGATCCTGGGCATGACACTGGCCGTAGCCACCCTTTCCCTGCCGTATGCCGCCAACGGGACCATTCTCACCGGCCTGTTCCCGGCCCGGACCCGGTACACGGGTGTTGGATTCGCCCAGAACACTGCAGGCATGGTCTCGGGGTTCATCCCGCTGGCGGCAACGGGAATGGTGGCCGCCGCGGCGGACCACTGGTGGCCCGCTGCCGCGCTGCTGGTTGGCCTGAGCCTGTTCACCGCGGCAGCGGGGATTCTCGCTCCGCGGCTGAGCGTTGACCTGCCCGGCTTCAAGCACTAGCACCACGAGGAGACCCGTATGACGTCCGCCGGCCACCTGATTGTCCGCCAGCTCGAAGCCCATGGAGTGCCCCGCATCTACACCGTGCCCGGTGAGAGTTTCCTTGATGTCCTGGACGGGCTTCATGACTCACCGATCGAAACCGTGGTCTGCAGGCATGAGGGAGGCGCGGGCTTTATGGCGCTCGCGGAGTCGAGGCTTACCGGTACCCCCGGCATAGCAATGGTCACGCGCGGCCCTGGGGCAGCGAACGCCATGATCGCCGTCCACACGGCCTGGCAGGACGCGACGGCGCTCGTCCTCTTCGTCGGTCTGGTCCCGGTCGCGGACCGGGGCCGGGACGCCTTCCAGGAATTCAGCCTGGAAGGATGGTTCTCCACCACGGCCAAGCGTGTGCTGGTGCTGGAAGATGAACTGCGGGCCGCCGAGGTGGTGGCAGACGCGATGCGCATTGCCTCGGCGGGACGCCCCGGCCCGGTCATCGTTGGCTTGCCGGAAGACGTCCTTGTGCGTACTGCCTCCGCCGGTACCGTTCCGCACCGGGGTCCGCAGCAGTCTGCTGCGGACCCCGGTGCACCGGCCATGCAGGAATTCACGGAACGACTGTCCGCCGCCGGCCGCCCGCTGATGATCGTGGGTGGAGACGGCTGGGCAGCCCGAGACAGCCATGAGCTGGCGAGGTGGGCGGCGGCCGCCCGGATTCCGGTGGCAGGGGATTGGCGGGCCTACGACGCCGTTTCGCACCAGTCGCCGGCCTTCGCAGGCTGGCTGGGGTACGGAAGGGCTGACACGCTGGCGCAGCGCCTGGACGAGGCGGATCTCCTGTTCTATGTGGGCTGTGCACGCACCGACGTGCCAAGCGACGGCTACACACGGGGCATGGAGACACCCACCGTCCTGGTACTGCCGGACCCTGAGGCTTCCGGCCACGCCGGAAGGATCGACCAGCACATCGCGGTGCAGCCGGCGTCCTTTGCGGCAGCGCTCCCGGACCCCGACGCGGTCTCCGGCGAACGGGACGGCACCTGGATGAAGGCGCTCGCCGCGGACCAGCAGCGTTTCTGCGCCCCGCGGGTCCCGGACATACAGAAGGACGCAGGCACCGGCGTCGACCTCGCTGCGGCTTTTGCGCTGCTGGACCAACGCCTTCCGCAGGACCGCGTCGTGACCTATGGCGCGGGAAACGCCACGATCTGGGGACACCGGTACCTGGCCCACAGCGGACCGGGCACCTTGGTGGGACCCCGCAACGGTGCGATGGGACTGGCCGTTCCGGCGGCCGTAGCCGCGTCGCTGGTCCATCCATCGCGTTGTGTCGTTGCCGTCTGCGGAGACGGGGATTTCCTGATGAACGCCCAGGAGCTGGCCGTGGCGGCAGCGCACGGGGCGGCGCCGCTTGTGATTGTGGTGGACAACGGCATCTACGGAACCATCGTGGCCCACCAGCAGAAGCACTATCCCGGCAGGCCTTCCGGAACCGCTATTCCCAACCCGGACTTTGCCGGCTGGATTGCCAATTTCGGCGGACACGGCGAGCGGGTGGAGAAGACCAGCGAGTTTGGCCCGGCGCTTGACCGGGCGCTGGAGAGCGGACGGCTGGCGCTGATCCATCTTGTGGTCGATCCGGGGCTGATGCCACCCGAGGCGTCCAACTCTGAGCAGAGCGCTTCTGCAGGAGGCCCGGCATGAAACTTGACCTGATCCTGCGCGGCGCAGACATTCTCACCCTGGAACCCAAACGTCCCTCGGCCCACGCCGTCGGAGTGCTCAACGGGCGTATCGCCGGATTCGATGAGGAACTCGAAGGCTGTACGGCGGAGCGGGACATCGACCTGGGCGGCGCTGTGGTGGTTCCCGGCTTTATTGATGCCCACTGCCACACCACCTGGTGGGGTCTGGGGCTCAGCGCCGTGGATTTGGAACAGGCGCGCGGCCTTGAGGAACTGTATGGGCTGATCGAGGAGGAGGCCCGGCGGCTGAAGGACAGCCCGGGCGCCTGGATCAAAGGCACCGGGTTCAACCACAAGCACCACGGCGGCGCCTATCCTGACATCCGCCGGCTGGATGAGATCACCGGAGACCACCCGCTGTACCTGCGTCACGTCTCCGGCCATCTTTCAATCACCAACTCGGCGACGCTGCGGCTGGCAGGGGTCTTCGAGCCCGGGTTCGAAAACCCCACGGGCGGAGCGGTGCAGCGCGGTGCCGGGGGCTACCCGAACGGGATCGTGGAGGAATCGGCGCAGCAGCTGCTGCAGAACCTGCTCCTGCCGTACCCGGTCGAGGAGATCATCGAGGCACTGGACGCGGCCACCACCCGGTATGCGATGGCGGGAATCACCAGCTTTACCGAAGCCGGGGTGGGAGGAGGATGGATTGGCCACAGCCCGGTTGAACTCCAGGCCTACCTGCAGGCCCGGCTGGCCGGAAAGCTGCACGCCCGCGCCCAGCTGATGCCGGCCCTAGACTCGCTGCATCCGATTACATCGAACGCCGGCGACATGCACGGCACGGGAACCGGCAGGGGCCTGGACCTCGGAGCAGGCGCCGGCTTCGGCGATGACTGGATATCCCTGGGGCCGGTCAAGGTGTTCATGGACGGTTCCCTGCTGGGAGCCACCGCAGCGGTCACCGAGGACTACTGCGGACACCACCACACCAGCGGCTACCTGCTGGATGCCCCCGACACCTACCGGGAACGGGTCGATGCAGCGTACCGCGCAGGCTGGCCGATTGCGCTGCACGCCATTGGCGACGCCGCAATTGACCTGGCCACGGAGATCATCCTCAGCTGCCAGGAAAAGTACGGCCGCAACGCGCTGCCGAATCGGATCGAGCACTACGGCATCGCCCGGCCGGACCAGCTGGAACCGGTCGCAGCAGCAGGGATCGCCGTGACACCGCAGGCAGCCTTCATCGGCCCGCTGGGCGACCAGTTCGCACAGATGGTCGGTCCCGAACGTGAGGGCTGGCTCTACCGCGGAAGGTCCCTGGTAGACGCAGGAATCCTGGTAGCGGGGAGCTCCGACCTGCCCGTTGCAGACAACAACGTGCTGCGGGCACTGCAGTCCTGCGTGGACCGGCGCACGGAAGGCGGCAGGATCCTGGGCGGACCCGAAGAATGCCTGACCCCTGAGGAAGCGCTGCGCAGCTACACCGAATGGGCTGCCCGCGCCACAGGCGCCCTCGCAGACAAAGGAACCCTCCGCCGCGGAAAACTCGCGGACTTCGCTGTCCTCTCCGGATCACCGCTGACCGCACCGGACATTTCGGAGCTCTCCGTGCTGGCTACAGTCGCAGGCGGGGAATTCACCTACAACCAGCTGGCAGCGTGGGACGGGTCCGTCCCGTCCCCGGCCAACCGACGTACAGGAGCACAGGCATGAGCACTTCCCCCGGGTCCGCGCAGGAAACAGGGTCCTTTCTCGCCGACTTCAGGTCCATGAGCACTTTCGGAGCTACTGCCGGGGGAGGCGTGGACCGGCAGGCCGGAACGGCAGCCGACGGGCAGGTGCGGAACTGGTTCCGGGGGCTGCTTGAAGGGCACGGCTTCGAGGTCCGCTACGACGCGGTTGGAAACCAGTTCGCCGTTCTGGAACTCGTGCCGGGAGCGCCGTGCATCGCCGTCGGATCCCACCTGGACTCCCAGCCGCTGGGCGGAAAGTACGACGGCGCGTACGGTGTCCTTGCCGGGGCCCACGCGGCGATCCGGCTGCTGGAGAAGGTGCGCCGCGGGGAACTCGACGCCCAGTTCAACATCGCAGTGGTGAACTGGTTCAACGAGGAAGGATGCCGGTTCAAGCCCTCCATGATGGGAAGCGCGGTCTTCACCGGGAAGCTGCCGCTTGGGCAGGTCCTTGCCACCACCGACCCCTCGGGCACCACAGTGCAGGAAGCGCTTGAAAGCATAGGGACCATCGGGGACTTTGAAGTTGACCTGGCAGCGTACCTGGAAATCCACATCGAACAGGGCCGCTCCCTCGAAGATGCAGGCCTGACCATTGGACTCGTGGAGTCCACCTGGGGTGCGAACAAGTATGAGTTCATCGTGCATGGCGAGCAGGCCCACACCGGGGCCACCGTCATTGCGGACCGGCACGATGCACTGCTCGGTGCCAGTGCACTGGTAATGGCAGCCAGGGAAATCGCGGATACCTTCAGCACTGCCGAGCATGCCGTCATCACCTCCTGCGGTGAGTTCACCGTGTTCCCGAACTCTCCCGTAGTGGTGGCGAGCAGGGTCAATCTCCTGGTGGACATCCGCAGCACGGACCCTGACGTACTGGCTGCGGCCGACGCCGAACTGCACAGGCGGGTGGCGGCGATCGAGAAAAGCGCATCCGTGCGGATCGAACGCGGCGCCGAGCATGTCTGGGCCGCCAAGGCCTACGACCAGGCCGGGATGGAGCTTGCCGGAGCCTGTGCGCAGGAACTGGGCCTTCCCCACGGAACTGTCCGGACTCTGGCCGGCCATGATTCCACCAACCTCAAGGACGTGGTGCCGACCATCATGCTCTTCGTTCCCAGTGTCGAAGGAATCTCCCACAACGAGAAGGAACTGACCAGCGATGAGGACATGCTGGCCGGCCTGGATCTCCTGACGGAGCTGCTGGGCCGGGTCGCGGCCGGAGGGTTCGTCTCCCGGAGCTAGCCCTCCCGCACCGGTGGCAGCCGCCGGGTGGACGCTGTCCGGTGGCAGCTGCCCGCCTGCCCGGCCGGGCTGCCATCCGGGTGCGGTACCGTGAAATGGAACCCGTACCGCACCCTGGAGGCCTCCGCAGCATGACCAGTTCCGTCTTTCTGTGCGGCGGCACCGCCTGGGACGGCGACGGTGCATTCCTGCGCCTGGCCGAACCCGGGGGAGCAGCAGCGTTCCTCCGCCTCGCCCCGGGAACGGAGCTGCGTTTCAGGAACCGTTCCGAAGCCCGGCGCTACTGCCTGGGCTATGAACTGGTCCGGGAAGACGGCCGCACATCCCACCCCTGTCCTGACCAGGCCTGCGCCGAACGCGGCTACCAGTGCCGGCGCTGCTTCTTCCAGGACGAGGGAAGGCTGGTTCACAACAGCCACCGCGGAGGTGACCTGCCGGCCGGACTTCGCAGCTTCCTTGCCCGCCCGCAGTGGCTCTACATCGCCACGTTTGCGGACGGCACCACGAAGGTCGGCACCGCAGCGGACCGGCGGAAGGTCCTGCGGCTGACCGAGCAGGGTGCCCTGGCCGCCCAGTATGTGGCCCGCGCAGACAACGGAATCCGCGTCCGGGTCCTGGAAGACACTCTCTCCTCGGCACTGGGACTTACCCAGGCGGTGCGTTCCGGCCACAAGTGCGCTGCCCTGTCCGCGCCGCTGCCCTCCGCGACCCTCGAGGCCATCAACGCCGGCCACGCCGACGCCGCCCGCACCGTGCTGTTTGATCTTGGACAGGACGGTTTTGAAGTGGTGAAGGAATCCTGGGGCCGTCCCCGGGAGTTCGATGCAGTGCTGCAGAACCACGGGGCGGGGGTGTATCCCCTTCAGCTCACGGCGGGAGAACACGGGCTGGTTCTGCGCGGCGTACTCGGCAGCACGGCGCTCGCAGGCACGGACGACGCCGGGCTCAACTTCCTCGCCGATCTCACCTCGCTGAAGGGGCAGCGGCTGGAACTGGGCGACTATTCGACCAGTCTTCCGGCCCTCCAGGAGCCGCTCTTCTGACCTGTGGTTCCCCTACGCCTGGCTTGGCCGTTTCGGCGGGTCAGGTGCCCCGACTGTATTCTGAAGCCATGCTTAACACCCCCTGGGAAACCGGTTCTCCGCTCTACCGCCGCCTGGTTGTCATCGCCCTGTCGGTGACGGGCGCGGGAATCCTGATGGTCCTTCTGGGAGCCGTGACCAACCAGCAGATCATCATGTACCTGGCGCTGCCGGTGATCGTCGTGGGCATGAGCGCACACCTGAGCGGTATGGTGGTGCGAGCCCGCGACGCCAAACGCCGGATGAAGGACAACCAATGAGCATCAACACTGAATTGCAGGGCCGCCGGTACCCGGCCACTGAGCCGTACCAGGTGGGCCGGGAGAAGATCCGTGAGTTCGCCCTGGCCGTGAAAGCGACCCACCCCGCACACTTCGACACCACGGCGGCGGAAAAGCTCGGCTACTCCGACGTCGTTGCTCCGCCGACCTTTGCGATCATTGTGGCGCAGCGCGCCGACGCGCAGCTGATCAATGATCCCGAAGCCCGCATCGACTTTTCCCGTGTGGTCCACGCTGACCAGCGGTTCACCCACCACCGGCCGATTGTGGCCGGAGATGAGCTTCTTGCGGAGCTCCACGTGGACAGCATCCGGGCGATGGGCGACGGCGCACTCATCACCACCCGCGCCGAAATAACCACCGTCGAGGGAGAAAAAGTCGCCACCACTCTCTCATCCATTCTCGTCCGCGGAGAGGGCCAGTAACCGTGTCCATTGCACTCAGCGAACTTGTTGCCGGCCAGGAAATAGGCCGCACCACTGTTGAAATCAGCCGGGCGGACCTGGTCCGCTACGCCGGTGCTTCCGGAGACTTCAACCCGATCCACTGGAACGAACGGTTTGCCCGGTCCGTTGAGCTGCCCGGCGTCATTGCACACGGCATGTTCACCATGGGTGCCGCCGTCCAGCTGGTCACCGACTGGATCGGGGATCCAGGGGCCGTCCTGGACTACCAGACCCGCTTTACCCGGCCCGTCACCGTGGAGGACGTCGATGACGCGCCCGGTGCCGTCGTCGAAATCACCGGCACCGTGGGCGCCCTGGACCCCGACAACTCAACCGCGCGGATCGACCTGACGGTCACGTTCAACGGTCAGAAGGTGCTGGTCAAAGCACAGGCGGTTGTACGGGCCTGGTGAGCGCGCTGACCTCGATGCAGCTTGCATCGCTAACTACCTCACGGGTGGGCGGACCTGCCCGCCGCTACCTTAACGCTGAGACCCCGGATGAGCTCATCTCCATGGTCCGGGCAGCCGATGAAGCATCCGAACCGCTGCTGATTGTCGGCGGAGGATCAAACCTCCTTATTTCCGACGCGGGCTTCGACGGCGCCGTTGTACACGTGGGTAACCGCGGCATTGAGTTCCGGACCGGAGAAGGCGGCACCGCCGTCGTTGATGTCCAGGCCGGACATCCCTGGGACGAGCTGGTGGCGACTACCGTTGCTGAAGGCTACTCAGGCTTGGAGGCTCTCTCCGGAATACCGGGGCTGGCGGGTGCGACGCCGGTGCAGAACGTGGGTGCCTACGGGTCCGACGTCTCGCACAGCATCGTCTCCGTGCTGGCCTGGGACCGGCACGCCCGGGAGCGGCGGCGTTTTGGTGCCGCCGAGCTGGAGTTCGGGTACCGGGATTCACTGCTCAAGCGCACCACGGTTAACGGCTCGCCGCGCTACGTAGTCCTGTCCGTTCAGTTCGCCCTGGCCCGGGGAAGTGCCAGCGCGCCGGTGCGGTACGCCGAACTCGCCCGGGCACTTGGCGTCGAAGTGGGAGAGAGCGCCGACACCGCCGACGTCCGGCGTGAAGTGCTCCGCCTGCGGGCCGGGAAGGGCATGGTCCTGAACCCGGAGGACCCTGACACTTTCAGCACCGGATCGTTTTTCACCAACCCAATCCTTCCCGCCCCGGATGCCGACCGGCTGCCTGCAGACGCTCCGCGCTATCCGGTTGCCGAACCGGGGATGGTCAAGCTCAGCGCTGCCTGGCTGATTGAGCATGCCGGGTTTACCAAGGGCTTCGGACTTCCCGGAACAGCAGGTGCCGGCCTCGCCGGAGGCCGGGCTTCACTGTCTTCAAAGCACACCCTTGCAGTCACCAACCGCGGGTCGGCCTCGGCAGAGGACCTGCTGGCCGTGGCACGGGCGGTGGCCGACGGCGTCGAGCAGGCTTTTGGAATCCGGCTCCGGCCGGAGCCGCTGCTGATCAACTGCGCGCTGTAGCAGCCGCCTAACCACCGAGATTACAGAAACTGCCCGTTTGGAGCTCCAAACGGGCAGTTTCTGTAATTTCGGGGTGTCCGGATACGGGCAGGATTGTGCTTAGGGATTCTAATACTTAGAATCTTTAACTATGAGTTTCGATGAGTCCCTGCAACTGTCCCGGCAGCTGCGCCCCATGCTGCCCCGGCTCTACCACCTCAGCCGCCGCCGCATCCCGGGCTGGGACCTGACGGGCTCCCAGTCCTCGGCTATGGCCACGCTCGTAGACAGAGGTCCGCTGCGCATGGGAGAGCTCGCGGCCCTCGAAGGCGTTCAGCTGCCCTCGGCCACCTCCGTGGTGAACGGCCTCGTCAAACTGGGTCTGGTGGAACGTCGGGCCGACCCCGCTGACCGGCGGGCCGTCGTCATTGACCTGACCGCGAAGGGCCGCCGCCAGGTGGACCAGCTCGTGGAGCGCCGCAACCATTCTTTTGCGCTGCTGCTGGAACGGCTTCCGGCCCAGGACCGCAGGCTGCTTCAGGACGCGTTGCCGGCTGTTGAACGGCTCCTGTCCATGGGGCCTGCCCCCGAAAACACCCCGGATCCCGAGGCCCGAAATACTGGCGCCCCCGCCGCCGACTAAAAAGACATTCTCCGAAAGGCACCACAACCAATGAGTAAAGCTGCAGCCGTGCGGGAGGCTCCCGCACATCCACGGCTCGCGGATGCGCTGCGCGGACAGCCGAAAACTGTCTGGGTCACGGCATTCGCCGCAGTAATCGCGTTTATGGGCATTGGCCTGGTTGACCCGATTCTGAACACCATCACCGAGGACCTGGGTGCGTCCCCCACGGGAACCACCCTCCTTTTCGGCTCCTACCTGGGCGTCCAGGTCCTCGCCATGCTGCTGACCGGCGTGATGTCCTACCGCTTCGGCGCCAAGCGCACGCTTGTGGCCGGGCTTGTGCTCATTGTGCTCGCTGCCGGGGCCTGCTCTCTGGCGAACAGCATTGAGACACTCGTGTGGCTGAGGGCAGTCTGGGGGCTGGGCAACGCCTTCTTCATCGCCACGGCACTCTCTGTCATCGTTGGCGCCGCAGCCGGCGGACAGGTCGGAGCCATCTTGCTGTATGAGGCAGCACTGGGTGTCGGCCTCGCTGTAGGGCCGCTTCTGGGCGCTGCCCTGGGCTCCATCTCCTGGCGCGGTCCGTTCGCCGGAACGGCCGTGCTGATGGCCATCGGCGTGATCCTGTGCTCAGCCATGCTGGCCAAGGACAAAGGCAGGACGCAGCGGCAGAAAATCCGCCTGGTGGATCCCCTCCTGGCGCTGCGGAACCGGAACCTGGTGATGACATCCCTCGGTTCGGCGTTCTACACCGCGGCATTCTTCTCGATTATTGCCTGGTCGCCGTTTGTGCTGGAAGAAGGTGCCTTCTTCGTTGGCTTTGTCTTCTTCGGCTGGGGCCTGTGCGTGGCGGTCTCATCAGTGATGCTGGCACCGAAGGTGGCCGGCTGGTTCGGTGAGCGCGGGGGAGCGGTGATTACGGTGCTCATCTACGCACTGGTGCTGCTGGGCATGGCTGCCGGAAACAAGACCGTGGTGGTGATCGGGATCGTTGTCTCAGGCATCTTCTCCGGCATCCTGAACACCCTTTTCACCGGCACCGCGATGAGCTCGGGTACGGGACCGCGGGCGGTGAACAGCGCCGGCTACAACTTCCTGCGCTGGTTCGGCGGAGCTGTCTCGGCCATCCTGGTGGGCCACATCGCGCAGTGGCTGGGTATGCGCGCACCGTTCTGGGTCGGAGCCATCTGCTGTGCCGTAGCTGCGGGACTGCTGCTCCTGAGCGGCGGTGCCGGCGATCCGGATCCGCACGCGGTACCGGAGGAAGCTGCGGCCGTCGGCGCCGACTAGCGCGCCGCCGTGGGGACGTCCGTCCCCCCAACCAGCGAGAGGCCACTTACGGCTCTTTCCGGGCGTGAAAAGAGCCGTAAGTGGCCTCTCGATAAGGGGAAGCTGGAACCTAGAGGTTGCCGGTCGCGATGCGCAGCATCCGGCGCAGCGGCTCGGCTGCACCCCAGAGCAGCTGGTCGCCGATGGTGAACGCGCTGATGTACTCCGGGCCCATTTCGAGCTTGCGGATACGGCCCACGGGGATATCCAGCGTGCCGGTCACGGCCACGGGGGTGAGCTGCTCCATGGTGGCTTCCTTGGTATTCGGAACCACCTTGGCCCACTCGTTGTCTGCGTCGATGATCCGCTCGATCTCTGCGACGGACAGATCCTCGGTGAGCTTCAGGGTCAGTGCCTGGGAATGTGAGCGCATGGCGCCGATACGGACGCAGAGACCGTCGAAGGGGATGCGGGCCGCGTCAACGGTGTGGCGGCCGAGGATCTTGTTGGTCTCCGCGCCGCCCTTCCACTCTTCCTTGGACTGCCCGTTGCCCAGGTCGGCATCGATCCACGGGATCACGGAGCCGGCCAGCGGTACGCCGAACTGGGAGGAATCCATGGACGGATCCTTCTGCTGGGCCAGCACTGCGCGGTCGATTTCCAGGATGGCCGACGCCGGATCGGCCAGGTTCGAAGCCACGGCGGAGTTCAGCGCGCCGAACTGGTTGAGCAGTTCGCGCATGTGCCGGGCGCCGCCGCCGGAGGCTGCCTGGTAGGTCATGGACGTGCCCCACTCAACGAGGCCGTTGCGGAACAATCCGCCCAGGCCCATGAGCATGCAGGACACGGTGCAGTTGCCGCCCACGAAGTTCTTCACGCCGCGGGCCAGGCCGGCGTCGATGACGTCCCGGTTGACCGGGTCCAGCACGATGATGGCGCTGTCATCCATGCGCAGCGTCGACGCAGCATCGATCCACAGGCCGTCCCAGCCGGCGTCGCGCAGCTTGGGGTAGACCTCGGAGGTGTAGTCGCCGCCCTGGGTGGTGACAATAATCGGCAGCTTGGCCAGCGTCTCAATGTCATAGGCGTCCTGCAGGGCGCCGGCACCTTCAGCGAAGGACGGCGCTGCGCCGCCCGCGTTGGAGGTTGAGAAGAAGACGGGGTTGATCAGGTCGAAATCGCCTTCGTCCTGCATGCGCTGCATCAGGACGGAACCGACCATGCCCCGCCAGCCGACGAAGCCCGCGGTGGGAACAGAAGAAGCTGCTGAAGTCATGCCTTCAGTCTAGGGCAGCCGCTCTCAGCCGTCCTGCTCGGTTACGTTCCGGTTCCGTGTCCACAGTGCGAACCGGTACTGCAGGCCGTTCGCGGACGTGTACCAGTCCTGGGCAGGGCTGACGCCGCTGAACGTCCAGTCTGACCCAAGGTGAGGGGCATAGCTGTCGCCCTCGGTCTCGGTATTGATCACTGTGACAACCGCAATGTCTGCCAGCGGTTCGGCCGCGGCATACACCTGCGATCCTCCAACGACCCAGATTCGGCTGCTGCCCTCACTGCCTTCAGCGGCTTCCAGCGCAGCTTCCAGGGACGGCACGACGACGGCGCCCGTCGGTTCCAGCTCGGCGGCCAGGCCCTCGCGGGAGGAGATCACGATGTTCTTGCGGCCAGGCAGTGGCCGGAACGCCTCCGGGAAGGACTCCCAGGTGCGCCGGCCCATGATGACGGGGTGGCCAAGCGTGCTGGCTTTGAAATGGGCAAGGTCCTCCGGCAGGTGCCAGGGCATACCGCCGTCCTTGCCGATCACGCCGTCGGTGGTCTGCGCCCAGATCATTCCAACGAGCGGCACGCCGGTGTTCCCGTAGCCCCGGGCTGCCAGGGCGTCGTCGAGTTCCAGCCCCTCTTCGCCGGCGCGGCCGACGGGGTAATAGCGGGTTGAATCTGCGAACCTGTTCGATTCAGTCAAGACGGGTGCCCTTTCACACGGCGATAGGTGCCTTGATGCCGGGGTGGTGCTGGTAGTCCAGGACCTCGAAGTCATCAAGCTCGTAGTCGAAGATGCTGTCAGGCTTCCGCCTCAGCCGCAGTTTAGGATACGGGAACGGCGAGCGGGACAGCTGTTCTGTGACCTGGTCCAGGTGGTTGTCGTAGATATGCACGTCGCCGCCGGTCCAGACGAACTCGCCCGGCTCCAGGCCCACCTGCTGCGCCACCATCAGTGTGAGCAGCGCGTAGGAAGCGATGTTGAACGGGACGCCCAGGAAGGTGTCCGCCGAACGCTGGTAGAGCTGGCAGGAGAGTTCGCCGTCCGCCACGTAGAACTGGAACATGGCGTGGCAGGGCGGCAGGGCCATGTTCTCTACCTCTGCGGGGTTCCAGGCCGTGACGATGTGACGCCGAGAGTCCGGGTTGTTCTTCAGGCCATCGATGAGCTTGGCAATCTGGTCGATCTGGCCCCCGTCCGGAGTAGGCCAGGAGCGCCACTGGACGCCGTAAACCGGGCCCAGCTCGCCGTCGTCGTCCGCCCATTCGTCCCAGATGGTGACGCCGCGTTCCTGCAGCCAGCGCACATTCGACTCCCCGCGCAGGAACCACAGCAGCTCCAGGGCAACGGACTTGAAATGCACCCGCTTGGTGGTGATCAGCGGGAAGGATTCGCTGAGGTCAAAGCGCATCTGCCGGCCGAAGACACTGCGCGTTCCGGTGCCCGTGCGGTCGGATTTTGGGGTGCCGTGCGCCAGGATGTCGCGGAGCAGGTCTTCGTACGGTGTGGGAATCGTGGTCACGGCTCCAGTCTAGTGGGGCGGGCCAGGGCTGAAGCCAGCAGGCTGTGCACAACGGCGTCGCTGAGTCCGTGCCTGCGTGCAGTTTCGGCAAGCTGCCCGACGGCGGCGCGTACCTCGTCCGGAGCAGCATCCGGTTCGGCGGCGGGCGGGGCAGCGCGCTGCGCTATGACCGTGCCTCGGCGGCGCAGGGCGGTGACGGTTCCCTCGGCTTCGAGTTCCTTGTAGGCCCGGGCCACCGTCCCCGGGGCTACACCAAGGTCAGCGGCCAGCATGCGGATGGTGGGCAGCCGGTCTCCCACCGCAAGGGTGCCGGTGGACGCAAGCGTGCTCACCTGTGAACGGATCTGCTCGTAGGGAGGTACAGGGGAGGCCAGGTCGACCCGGATCTGGGCGCTCATGCCCGCTGCGCCGGAGGAAGGTCCGCCTGCTCCGTGTAGCGGGGATCATCCGGGAAATGGGACGGGCCGAACTGGCGCCAGGCGACGACGATCGCAGCGAGCAGCAGCAGGGAGGACACAGCATTGGTCTGCTGAACGAGCGGAGTGAGCCAGGTCAGCGGCGGCTGGAGGTCGATGTCCCCGTTGTAGGTTCTGGCCCAGCGGTTGTCAGAGGACAAGTCCCAGAAGACCAGGCCCGCAGCGGCGAGGCACGTGGCAGTGCTGGCGCGGGTCAGCCGGAACAGGGCAACCCGGCGCAGACGAAGGTCAACGTCACGGTCTGCAGGCAGAGCCGGCCGGAAAAGCACCTTCCGGGACACCAGATCTGTCAGCAGCGGCAGGAGGAGGACCAGCAGCGCAATGGTCAGCGCGAACCGCCAGTCGAAAAAGGGCTCCGGGGCAATAACCGGACTGGCTTCCTGGACGGCACCGAGTCCTCC
Organism: Arthrobacter sp. BL-252-APC-1A; assembly: GCF_009696625.1. Taxonomy (NCBI): domain Bacteria; kingdom Bacillati; phylum Actinomycetota; class Actinomycetes; order Micrococcales; family Micrococcaceae; genus Arthrobacter; species Arthrobacter sp. BL-252-APC-1A. Next base: position 233,622 of record NZ_VULS01000002.1, read on the forward strand.
GGATGGATCCGGGCGGCTGGCGATGTCCCGGGCGTATTGCCACGCCGCCCGGTCCACTGACGGTCCGAGCATCGCCGTTCCCAGAAGGACCGCGAGGCTCAGCGCTGCGGCAGCCGTTCCGATCCAGCCGAGCCAGCGAGGCGGCCGGAGGAAGTTCTGCGCATCCGGGCCGGGCTGTTCGTTGCCGGGGGTGTGCTGCCGGATCCGGCGGGCATGAATGATTTCCGTTCCGAGGCAGAGCACGGTGAAGAGCACAGCGGCGGCCGCCAGTGCCAGGGGAGCTGCCATCCGGTGGCCCCAGGTTAGAGCGAGTATCCCGGTTCCGGCTGCTGCCGCGGCTACGGGACCGGCAATGCTCAGGCGCAGGCTGGTAGCCATCGACTTTACGGCGAGCCTGGATGGAGCAGAAACTTTGGCGTCCGTGGTGGACGGCTCCGGCAGGGGAACCCGGGGCGCCCGGACCAGCAGAGCCAGAATGCCGGCAAAGACAATCCAGAGAGACACATACCGAAGTGCCTCGCCGCCTGCGCTGAGCCCGGGAGGGTTCGGATAATTGGAGAGAAAGACACCTCCGGACCAGGCCAGCATGATCAGGATGCCGGCCGCTGTGCGCATTACCCGGTGGGCCGAGGCCAGGCGGAGTGCGGCGTCGGCTTCAGGGGCCGTGCCCGGAACGGCAGGCCGCACGGAGATGAGTTTGAGGACCCCGGCAACCGCGGCCACGGTGACCAGGAGCCAGGGCGCCCAGCCTGTCAGAAGGTGCTGCGCGGAAGCGGATCCGGGATCACGGGCCAGCGTCGTCGCCAGGATGAGCAGGTTGTAGGCCAGGAAGGCGCCGGCGATGCCTGTCATGTAGCGGGGGATCAGCGCGCGGGCTCCGCGGTGCTCCAGCCGCGCAGTGCGGACGGTTCCCCGCGGCCGCGGCCACGTGATTTCTCCGACGGCCAGCACCGCCAGGGCGAAGACTGTGGGAGCTCCCAGCTGCACCAGGGCGGAGGAAAAGGCATAGTGTCCGTCCCACCAGAGTTCGCCGCCGGTTTCCCGGAGCGCCGGCTGCAGAACCCCCGGAAACCACAGAGCCGTGCCCAGGGCCACCATCCCAATCCGGCGGGCATACTTCTGCGCTGCTTCGGTAATGGTCCGTGGATCCGTGCCGGGTTTTGGCCGCACCGTGAGGACCAAAAAAGCGACGATTACCGCGCAGAACGTGATTGTGCCGAAAACCGATAGAGCGGCTGCAGCCATGGGATCCCCCGAAACGATGGACAAAAGATTGTGCCAAGTCTCTGGTACATAACTTTCTCCGTCAACCCCCCGCCCTGGTCCGTCGAGAGGTCAGTTGCGGCTCTTCTGAAGGCTGAAACCAGCCGCAACTGGCCTCTCAGGGGTTAGAGGGCGCCGCCGGCAGCCTCGGGAGCGCCGGCGTCGTCGCCGCCGTCACCAACCCGCTCGCGCGCCATGAAGTTCTCCAGATCGAACAGGTTGTCGGCACGGCGGGCGACGGTCAGCAGCGTGCTCATCGAGGCAACTTCCTCGACCTGTTCCTTCAGGAACCAGAGCATGAACTGTTCACCCAGGGCGTCGCCTTCTTCGCGGGCTGCCGCGAAGAGCGCTTCAATCTGCGAGGTGACCTGCTTCTCCTGGTCCAGGGCCAGTGCGATCGGCTCCACCACGTCACTGAAGTCGTTCTTTACGGGGTCCACGCCGGGAATGCGGACGGGCAGGTCCCGGTCCAGCATGTACTGCACCAGCATCATGGCGTGGTTCCGCTCTTCCACTGACTGGGCGTAGAAGTGGCGGGCCAGCTGCGGAAGGTCTTCGCCGTCGAAGTACACGGCCATGGCCACGTACTGCTGCGAAGCGTTGAATTCGTTCCCGATCTGGGCTTCCAGAAGATCCGTGAATTTGCTCATGGTCTCACAATATGCCGCTGACCTGCGCAAAGAAAGGACGGATAGGCTTAGCTCGCTAAGGGTTGGCTCAGCTCAGCTCACCCCAAAGCTAGTCGTCGAACGGGCGGTAGCGCTCCAGGGAGACTATCCGGCGCGGGTTTCGCCTGCTCACCTGGCAGATGATCATTTCCCCGGGCGCCAGATACGGATCCTTCTCCGGAAGAAGGGAGGACATTGAATTCGTCATCTGCTGCGAGAGGACCTCGAAGACGAGGGGGAGCACCGGCCGATGGGTGCAGAGCGCCACCGGCCGTGCTTTCTCAAACAGGTTGTCCACCGCCAGCCGGGCCTTGCCGGGTTTCCGCTTGGCGTTGTGCTCGGTAAGGGCATCGACTGTCTTGAACTTGGGTTTGCGGGCATTCACGTAGGGGCCCATGGTCTGGACGCACCTCAGCCACGGACTGGATACCACCCGGTCCGGATGCCAGGCCTGCAGCAGGCGCGCCACGGCCTTGGCCTGACGCTGCCCGGTGGCGGCCAGAGGGCGGTCACCTTCTGCACGTGCCCAGGAGGAGCGCGGCTTGGCTTTTGCATGCCGCACGATGATCAGGGGCCAGGTGTCCAGGTCCCCGGCTTCATGCGCGACGGCGAGTGCTTCCAGCGGCAGCCGGTCCGTGGGGTTGGTGAGGAGGGACGCCGCTTCTTCCGGGGAACACCACCGGACACCGTCCACCTCCTTGCCGTCCGGACGAGGCTTGGCAGTGCTTACATGCGCTGCCCAGTAGTGGACCGACTTCAGCCCGGAAGCAACCGGATAACGGGTTTCCGGGAGGGCAATACCCAGCCGGATCTCCAGGCCCACCTCTTCCATGACTTCCCGCACCGCGCACTCGGGAATGGTCTCCCCGGAGTCGAGTTTTCCCTTCGGCCAGGACCAGTCGCCGTAGCGGGGGCGATGGATGAGCAGTACTTCAAGCTGCTCGGCACGGACCCGCCAGCACAGCGCACCGGCCGCGATGACCTTTGGTTCGCCGGTGAGATCAAGGGCGATTTCACGTTCGCCAAGCAGCAGTGCGGCGGTTTCCGCGGGGGCATCCCGGCCGTCCCCGGGAACCTCCAGATCCGGCTGTTCGCTGCCGCTCTTCTCTGTCCCCTGCATCAGCGGCGGGCCAGGGCGCGCAGGCGCGAGCGGGAGGCGAGCAGCCAGGACTGCACGTCCTCAAGCGGGCTGCCGTCCTCGTCCTTGTGATGCCGGGTCCAGATACCGTCGGCGTCCAGGTGCCAGCTGGCTGTCTTGGGATCCAGGTAGCGGTCCATGAGCTCAATCAGATCCGCTATGTCGTCCGTGGAACCCAGCTGGACCAGCGCTTCAACACGGCGGTCCAGATTGCGGTGCATCATGTCCGCTGAGCCGATGTACACCACGGGATCGCCCCCGTTGGCGAAGGCGAAGACCCGCGAGTGTTCCAGGAAGCGGCCCAGGATTGAACGTACGGTGATGTTCTCGCTGAGGCCGGGTACCCCGGGACGCACGGAACAGATGCCGCGCACAATCACGTCCACGCGCACCCCTGCCTGCGAGGCGCGGTAAAGGGAATCAATGATCGCCTCGTCCACCATGGAGTTGACCTTGATGATCACCCGGGCGTCCAGTCCCGCCTTCTTGTTGGCGATCTCCCGTTCAATCCGGTCGATGAGGCCGGAGCGCACGGAACGCGGCGCCACCAGGAGCCGCTTGAACGTTGATTTCGGGGCGTACCCGGAGAGCTGGTTGAACAGCTTGGTCAGGTCTTCGCCCACCTTTTCGTTCGCCGTCAGCAGGCCCAGGTCCTCGTAGTAGCGGGCGGTGCGCGGATGATAGTTGCCGGTGCCGATGTGGCAGTAGCGCCGAAGCCCGTCAACCTCCTGCCGCACCACGAGGGACAGCTTGCAGTGCGTCTTGAGTCCCACGATGCCGTAGACCACGTGGACACCCGCCTGCTCCAGCTTCCGGGCCCAGGAGATGTTGGCCTGCTCGTCGAAGCGGGCCTTGATTTCAACCAGGGCAAGGACCTGCTTGCCGGACTCGGCGGCGTCAATCAGGGCATCGACAATGGGGGAGTCGCCCGAGGTCCGGTACAGAGTCTGCTTGATCGCCTGTACGCGGGGATCAGCCGCTGCCTGCTCCAGGAACGCCTGGACCGAGGTGGAGAACGAATCGTAGGGGTGGTGCAGCAGGATGTCCCGGCGGCGCATGGCAGCGAAGACATCTGCAGGCTTGGAGGTTTCGGATTCCTTCAGGTGAAGGGAAGTGTGCGGCACCTGCTTGGGGTAGTGGAGATCCGGCCGGTCAATCTGGCTGATCGGGCTCAGCCCGCGCAGGTCCAGCGGGCCGGGCAGCGTGTATACCTCGTCTGCCTCCACGCCGAGCTCACGGACCAGCAGTTCCCGGATGCTCGGGTTGATGTCCGGGGTGACTTCCAGGCGCACGGGCGGCCCGAACCTGCGGCGCAGCAGTTCCTTCTCCAGGGCCTGAAGCAGGTTCTCGGCGTCGTCCTCCTCGACTTCCAGGTCCTCGTTGCGGGTGACGCGGAAGGTGTAATGCTCCATGACGTCCATGCCCGGGAAGAGCTGGTCCAGGTGCTCGGCAATCACGTCTTCCAGCGGGATGAACCGGGCGGTCCGCCCCGCAATGTTCCCCGCGCGGGGGCCATCCACGGAAATCAGGCGGGGAAGCTGGTCCGGAACCTTCACCCGGGCGAAGAACTCCTTGCCGCTCACGGGATTGCGGACCACGACGGCGAGGTTCAGGGACAGCCCGGAGATGTACGGGAAGGGATGGGCCGGGTCCACAGCCAGCGGCGTGAGGATGGGGAAGACCTTGGCCGCGAACTGGCGGTGCAGCTGGGCCTTGGACGCGTCGTCGAGGTCCTGCCAGCCAACCAGATGGATGTTCTCCTTCTCCAGCGCCGGGCGGATCTGCCGGGCGAAGACCTCGGCATGCCGCTGCTGCAGCCGGTAGCCCGCTTCGGTGATCTGCTCCAGCTGTTCCACCGGGCTGAGGCCGGCCGCGGAGGGTACGGCTAGTCCCGTGGCAATGCGCCGCTTGAGTCCGGCAACCCGGACCATGAAGAACTCGTCCAGGTTGGAAGCGAAAATCGAGAGGAAGTTGACGCGTTCCAGGAGATAGAGATCCGGATCCTCCGCAAGCTCCAGCACCCGGGCGTTGAAGTGGAGCCAGCTGATCTCCCGGTCAAGGAAACGTTCCGGCGTGATGTCACCGCTGGGCAGGAGCGCCGGCCCAAAGTCCGGAATGTCGATGCGGTCCTGCGTGGCCCGCGGTGCCGGCATCGCCTCGGACGAACCGAAGGGTGACCGCGCGCTGGCTACGGTGTCGGAATCCATAGTGTCTCTCCCTGGCAGTTCTGGCAGGCCCGGAACCACTGCTGTGCAGCGGCTAAGGCCATCATCCTCAACACTACAAGCAGCCGGTGCCTATTCGGCCGCGTACATCACGTCCACGTCCCACTGCACGAAACCGAGCTTGCGGTACAGGGCAACTGCGGGAGTGTTGTCAGCGTCGACATAGAGCATGACTGCGTCCAGCCCGGACTCGTGAAGGTGGTTGATGCCGGCCAGGGTCAGTGCCTTGCCCAGTCCGCTTCCCTGTGCCTGTGGCGTTACGCCTACTACGTAAACCTCCCCGATGGCCGGATGGTTACCGGTGCGGGGGTGGACCTTTGTCCAGTGGAAGCCCAGCAGCTCGCCGTCGGACTCGCGTACGGCAAGCAGGAAACCGCTGGGGTCGAACCAGTCCTCAGCCATGCGCGCTTCGAGGTCTGCGCGCGTCATTGCCCCCTGCTCGGGGTGATGGGCGAAGGCCGCGGCGTTGGCAGCAAGCCAGGCATCTTCGTCCTGTCCCGGCACGAACGGACGCAGCAGCACGCCTTCGGGCAGCTTTGCGGTCGGCAGGCCGTCAGCCAGGGCATCGTGGGAGAGCCGCATCCGCCAGAGTTCGCGCACCGGGCGGTAGCCGAAGCGGGCTGCGAGCTTGACCGCTGCCTCATGATTGCCGTGGGACCAGGCCTTGAACTCCCGTCCGGTGTCCTGCCGGACAGCAGAGGCCAGTGAGGAACCAACGCCCTTGTTGCGGTAGTTCGGATGCACCACGAGTTCCAGCACACCTGCCGGGTCTCCGGCCTGGGCGGTGAGGACGGCGACGCCGGCGAGCTCCTGTGCGGTTGCGGGGTCAGACCCGTCGTCGTGGGTGAGCGCGAGATACACCCGCAGCAGGTCCGGGTCGGCTGAGGCGGAGCGCAGCTCCACCAGGGTCTGTTCCGAGAGGGGAGGATTGCCGTCGGCTTCGGCGGCGGAGGACGCCAGCTCCAGGACACCGCGCAGCGCTGCCGCTTCCGGGGTTCCTCGGGTAGTCAGGACAGGCCATGTGGTCAGGGGGTTCTCGCTCATTGAAGAAGACTAACCAAACAGAGGGCGCCGCGGGAGGCTGCCTATGCTTCGTGCCGCGCCCCGGCAGCCTGGTCCTCATGGATCCGGGCCTTTGCAAAGCGGTAACCGACGTTGCGGACAGTACCAATGAGGTTTTCGTGGTCCGGGCCAAGCTTCGCCCGCAGCCTCCGGACGTGCACGTCCACGGTGCGGGTGCCTCCGTAGTAGTCGTAGCCCCAGACCTCGTGCAGCAGCTGGTCCCGGGTGAAGACACGTCCGGGGTGCTGGCAGAGGTACTTCAGGAGCTCGAATTCCTTGTATGTCAGGTTCAGCGCGGTGCCGCTGACCCGTGCCGTGTAGCTGGCCTCGTCAATGACGACGCCGGAAGCATGGATTTCGGAGTTGGTGTCCTCGGCGGCGGCCTGGGTGCGGGAGACTGCCAGGCGCAGCCGGGCCTCCAGCTCGGCCGGCCCAGCGGTGTCCAGTACGACGTCGTCGGCGAGCCAGTTCGCGGCGACGGCTGCCATTCCGCCCTCGGTCAGCACCAGGACCAAGGGGGTGCCCAGCCCCGTTGCCTTCAGCAGCTGGGTCAGCGACCGTGCTCCAACGAGGTCCTTGCGTGCATCAATCAGGACGACGTCACAGGGGTCGATGTCCAGCAGCGCAGTCGGTTCAGCGGGGACGATGTGGACCCGGTGGTTGAGGAGTTCCAGGGCAGGCAGGACGTCGACAGATGACCCAGGGCTGTTGGTCAGCAGCAGAATGTGCGACATAGATCCTCCGAAAGTTAGGCGCACATCATCGGGCACGTTGTTCCATCCGGTCCCCAGCGGCCGAAGAGTGGTTGAAAGTATACCCAGCAGGGGTCCGCCAGCCCGTAGCTTTTATCCGCGCTGCGTAATAAGGCAGTATGGCTAGGGTGAAACTCTGGAGCATAGCGGTGCCGGCGGCAACTGTACTGGTCGGCATTGTGGTGGCATCCTTTGTCTCACCCGGGGCCACGGCGCTCTTTACCGGGGCTGCTGCGGCACTGGCCGGCTTCAGCTGGCCATATCTGCTGGGTGTTCCGGCCCGCAAGAGCCAGGGCCTGGTGCTCGGACTCGTTGGCGCCGGCGGGGTTGCCGCGGCCTACTTCGCTCCCGCCACCGCCATGCTGACCTGGCTTCCCGGCGTCGTCGCCGTTGGCGTAGGCGCCGTCTTCCTCATCCAGCTGCTCCGCGGTACAGGACAGCCGCACCGGCTGGAATCCACCATCGGCGTCATTGCCGGAGCCCTGGTAGCCGGAATGGCAGCGGGCTGGGTGGCGGCAGACCGCCTGCCGGGCGCAGCCGGATCCGAAGGTCTCATAACCTCAAGTGCAGCCGCAGTCCTCGTCGCCGTCCTCGTTTCCCTGATCCCCCTGCCGGACCGGATCATCGCTCCCTTCGGAGTGGTTGCCGGCGCGCTGGCAGCAGCTGCGGCAGCGGCCCTGGTACCGGGACTGCCCGTCCTGTCCGGAGCTTTCCTTGGCGCACTGTGTGCTGCGGTGATCGTCGCCGTCCGCCGCCTCGCGCTCACCCGGGACGACTCTCCCGGAGTCCTCGGGATCCTGGCCGCGGGCATGGCTCCGGTGCTGGCGCTGGGCGCGGCGGTCTACTTCGCCGGACGCCTTTTGGTCCCCTGACCACCCCTCGCACAGGGAGTCACAAGAGACAAAGCACCCGCTGGGCGGGTTAGGATGTAGGCATGTCGCTTCTTGCTCTCGAAATCTTCTTTATTGTCCTTCTGGGTATCACTGGCCTGGCCATGGCGGGTTTCGCAGCCCTGGTTGTTGCTCGCCTGTACAAGGGTCAGAAGTAGCCCGAACCCGCTAACACCACCCGAATTCCACAGGGAAGGGTCCGGCCATGCCAATGGAGATCCCCACAGACCTCACGCCCGAACTCGTTCCCCTCTCCTGGTTGCTGGGAACCTGGGAAGGGTCCGGCCGCCTAGGTGAGGGCGACGCCGAATCCGAGCACTTCTCCCAGCGTGTGACCTTTAGGCAGAACGGGCTGCCCTACCTGCAGTACACCGCGGAGAGCTGGCTCACGGATGAGGCGGGCACAGTGCTGCGCCCGCTCGCCGTGGAGACCGGCTTCTGGGCGCTGGACCGGCCGCTGAACGACTCCGACGGCGGTCCCGGCCTTATCCCCGCGGACATTGTTCCTGCCCTCCGCAGCGCGGACGAGGTTGAGGCGCTCCGCAACGATTCCGGCGGCTTCGACATCACGGCAACGATCGTGCACCCGGGCGGAATCGCCGAACTTTACTACGGCCAGATCAAGGGTCCGCAGATCCAGCTCACCACGGACCTGGTGATGCGCGGTGTCAACTCGAAGGAGTACACCGCGGCCACCCGCATCTACGGCCTGGTCAACGGTGACCTTTACTGGCGCTGGGACGTTGCGGCAGAGGGCAAGGCGCTTGAAGCACACGCTTCCGCCATCCTGAAAAAGCAGGCCTGAGCCACACCGTTCGCCCAGGTCATCCATTCGTTCGGAATACCGGTCCCCGGATAGGACGTTGCACCTGACATGAGCATTCAAAGCCCCCTCCTTGCCCGTCCCGGCGCCGTTGAAGCGGCCGGAGCGGATGCAGGCACCGCAGCGCACTACGGCGACCCGCTGCGTGAACAGCGTGCCCTGGCCCGAGGTGAAGCAGTAACCGATCTTTCCAGCCGCGGCGTGGTAACCGTATCGGGGCCGGACCGGCTGAGCTGGCTGAACACCCTTTCTTCACAGCAGGTCCTTTCCCTGGCTCCCGGAGAAAGCACTGAGCTGCTGCTGCTTAGCGTGCAGGGCAGGATTGAGCACGATGCCCACGTACTGGACGACGGCGAACGGGCCTGGCTGATTGTGGAAGGCTCCGAGGCAGCGGACCTGGCGGCCTGGCTCGAAAGCATGAAATTCATGCTCCGGGTGGAGATCAGCGACGTTTCAGGGGACTGGGCTGTTGTCGGTTCCACGGCTCCGGTTCCGGCCTGGGCTGACTTCCTGGTCTGGACCGACCCGTGGCCCCGCGTGGGATCCGGGGGCCACGCCTACACCGAAACCGAAGATGCAGCCCACCCGGGCTATGAACGGCCCTGGTATGAGTACCTGATTCCGCGCGATGGACTTGAAGCGGCCGTGGACGAATCCGGCCGGTCACTCGCCGGCGCGATGGCCGCCGAGGCCCTGCGGATTGCAGCGTGGCGTCCGCGGCTGGGCGCGGAGACGGACGACAAGGCAATTCCGCACGAGCTGGACCTCATCCGTACCGCAGTCCACCTCGCAAAGGGGTGCTACAAGGGCCAGGAAACAATCGCCCGCGTCCATAACCTGGGCCATCCTCCGCGCCGGCTGGTCTTCCTGCAGCTGGACGGATCGCAGCACACGCTTCCGGCCGCCGGCAGCCCGGTGAAGCTTGGTGAGCGTGCAGTCGGCCGGGTTACGTCGGTCGCCCAGCACTACGAAATGGGCGCGGTGGCCCTGGCGCTCATCAAGCGCTCGGTTGCCCCCGATGCCCAGCTGGTTGTGGAAGACGAAGGCGAACTCTACGCAGCGGCCCAGGAACTAATTGTTTCACCCGATGCCGGAGCTGCCGTGGGACGTCCCGCCGGACTGCTGCGTGCCCCCAGGCCCCGCAGCTAGCCTGCCAAGGTCCCGCTGTACGGTCAGCGGATACAGAGGACTGCCGGCTGCAGCCGGCACGGAAGGACACAAACATGACGATTTCCCCGGAACCGGCCCAGGACGGCGCAGAAGACCAGGAGATGCTCGAACTCGCCGAGCGGCTGTTCGACGCCGCCCGGCAGGGAGACACGGAGCTGCTGCGCAGCTACATCAGCGCGGGAGTTCCTGCGACCCTGACCAACGCCGCCGGTGATTCACTGCTGATGCTGGCTGCCTACCACGGGCATGCGGGGACAGTGCAGCTCCTCATTGACCTTGGTGCGGACGTGGATACCCTCAACGACCGGGGACAGTCCCCGCTGGCAGGTGCGGTGTTCAAGGGCTACGCGGACGTTGTGCGCACCCTGCTGGCCGCGGGCGCTGACGCCGACACCGGCAACCCGTCCGCCCGGGCAACAGCCGCCTACTTCCAGCGCGCGGACCTGCTGGATTCCTAGCCTTCCCGGCCGCTCAGGCGGGGAGGGAAACCGAAGTACAAAGGCCTGCCGGGATAAACCCGGCTCCGGCCGCGGTGCGCGTAGCCCCCAGGTTATTGCTCTGGATGCGCGACTGGGGGATCAGCCCGGCTGCCATGGCGTCTTCCACGGCGATGGATGTCACATAGGATCCCAGGCCCCGCATCCGGTGGTCGGGCGCAGTCAGCGTACCGACGTCTGCAAGGATCCCTTCCCGGATGGTGTAGCCGGCACCGGCGACGGGCACGGGCGTACCCGGCCCCCGGTCATCCACCAGCACGAACAGGATGTCATGGCGGGAGAGCTTTGCCTCCACCACGTCGTCCGGCGGGCACAGCCTTTCCAGGGCCTCCGCGTAAAACCTCGCGGTCGAAGAGACGGACAAACCGAACCTCGCTGGCTGTATCGTGCACGTCGTAGATGCGTTCTTCGCACTCCGCGCCGGATAGTGCGTCATCCTCAAGGCCGAGCCTGCGCGACCAGGCGAGCTGAATGATGGCAATCGTGCCGGGGTCAAGATCCATAAGAGTCAAGCTACACGCATGGGCGGCGGGCAAAGCAAGGCTGGGGAACGAATTTGATAGGTGCCCTAACCAAATAAGATGGCGGCTTCTTCATAGCGGTGCTGTGGAACGGTCTTCAGATTGCCCAGGGCCTTCTCGAATCCGACGCGGACTATGTCCGTTCCATCCAGGGAAACCATGGTTCCCCAAAGCCCGTCAACCACGGAGTCCACCGCCGCCATGCCCAGCCGGGTAGCGAGCACGCGGTCAAAGGCCGTGGGCACGCCGCCGCGCTGGATGTGTCCAAGGACGGTGGCACGCGTCTCGATTCCGGTACGCGCCTCAATCTCAGGTGCAAGCAGTTCACCGATGCCGCCCAGCCTCGGACGCCCAAAGGAATCCAGCCCGCGTTCGGAGTGCGGAGCTTCCATATCCGTGGTGACAAAGCCTTCGGCAACAACAACCAGGGGAGCACGTCCGCGTTCCCGGGCTTCGTTGACCCACTGGGCAATCTGGTCCAGGCTTACGGGCTTCTCCGGAATCAGGATGGCATGGGCACCGGAGGCCATGCCCGAATGCAGTGCGATCCAGCCGACGTGGCGGCCCATGACCTCGGCCACCATGCAGCGGTGGTGGGATTCACCCGTGGTCCGAAGACGGTCGATTGCTTCGGTGGCGATCTGCACAGCGGTATCGAAGCCGAAGGTGAAATCAGTGGCGTCGAGGTCATTGTCCACGGTCTTGGGAACGCCTACGATCTTGAGCCCGGCATCGGTGAGGCGCTGGGCGGCGGCCAGGGTTCCTTCGCCGCCAATAGCGATCACGGCGTCAATGCCCAGCCGGTCCAGGGTCTTCCGGATGTTCTCCGGTCCGCCGTTGGGGCCCTCGAAGGGATTGGTGCGGGAGGTACCCAGGATGGTGCCGCCCTGCTTGGAGATGCCGCGGACGCGGGCACGCGGCAGGTCGATGATGTCGCCGTCCACCACTCCGCGCCAGCCGTCCAGGAAGCCGACGAACTCCACTCCGTGGGTCTTGATTCCGTTGAGTACCGCTCCGCGGATCACCGCGTTGAGTCCGGGGCAGTCGCCCCCGCTGGTAAGGATGCCGATCTTCATTGCGTGACCCCTGGATCTGGTAGGTGGGCGGCGGCCTCTCCGATTCTATCCACCAGCGGGCGGCGGCCCGGTACTTCGTGCCTGGTTGGGCGCGGTGTGACGCCCAATATTGCGCTGTTGACCGCTGCTCAGCGGTTCAGAAGCTTCTGCAGCACGATCGTGCCGTCGGTTTTCGGCAGCAGCAGCCAGGCTACAAGGTAGGTGCCCAGGCCAATGAACGGGAGCAGGAAGCTGAGCAGGACCGCAATGCGGACCAGCGAAACATCCCATCCGAACTTCTGGGCGATGCCGGCGCAGATGCCGGCCACCCAGCCGCCGGGGGCACGTTTGATCGGGGAGGTGCGCAGTACGTCAAAGAACTTGTCCATCTGGAGATTCTGCCTTCTTTCGAAGGGACGGGTGGGGTTTCCTGCCGCTTTTGGCCAGCGGCGAAATTGGATGCGGGGTGGGGCGGAGCAGCGCTGTTAGCTCCGCTTTCTGCCCATGACTGCCAGCAGGCCGCCGATCACCAGTGCGGTGCCGGCTCCGATCAGCAGGCCGAGCAGGACCATGCCCGCATCGAGCCGGATTCCCGTGAGCTGGACCGTCAGGATCAGGGCACCGACCGCCGCCAGGACAAGCCCCCACACGATGGTTCCGACCCGCAGCGGGCGGTGCTCCGGCTCAGGCTCGGGGACGTACCTTCCCTCGGAAGGCGTACCGAAAGAGGCGGGATCGGCGTCGTAGTTCTTCGGCTCGTTTCTGGATTCGCTCATCGGTCCAGGCTGCTTTCATTCGTGGTTACCAGCACGCTGCTGGCAATTCCCTTGATTTCGATGATGATGCGGTTGCCCCGGGCATCCGGGTTGAGTTTCCGCTCCTGCGGGCCAACCCACAGCCCGCCGGACGACGTGTGCGTCCCGTCGTGCTCCAGTTCCACATTGCCCATCGCCATTTCCGAGTACACGGAAACGGGAACGTCGTCGGGAACCAGGATCGTGAGGTCGCCCGCGGCGACGCTGACGGGCACGGTAACGTCTCCGTCCCTCAGGTCCGCAGCCACCCCGCGCAGGTCCAGGTTGCCGTCCGCAGCCGCGACACTGTAGCCCTCGGCTGCTGTCCCGGAACGGTCCGCACTCCAGTTGGACTGGTTGGCCACCACGAGATTCCGGTAGGCAAAGCTGCCGGTGAACAGGAGGGCGGCGATGAGCGTAATGACACCGAGGCCTCCCGCCAGCCCGGAGGACCTGCCTGCAGCGCCGAGCCCGACGATTCCCAGGCCGAGGACCACCCCTGCCGCTGCCAGTGCTACGGCCGCGGGGGACCCGGTTTGGTAAATGCCGGAGTAATCCAGTGCCAGCAGGACTCCTGCTGCAAGCAGTGCAAGGCCGCAGATCAGGGCTACCCAGGCCCCGGGCGGGGTGGTGCTGGGCGGTTTAGGCGTGTCCTTGACCGCAGCCGGCGGCGGGAACTGCACATACAGTCCGTCGAACGGGCGCTCGGGTGCTGGTGGCTGGCCCGTGGAGCCGGCAGCGTGCGCACCGAACGGCAGCGGCATGGTTGGAGCATCGGGGCCGGGGTATCCGGCTGCCGGCGGGTTGGCGGCCGGCGTTTCGGGAAACGGACCGGGGAGATTGGTGCCTTGGCCAGGGGCAGTAGATCCGCCGGCGGAAGGCCAGCCCTGCTGGCCGGGCGCTGACGGTCCCTGCGTCTGCGGGGCACGGTTTGGGGAATTGTTGTTCCGCGTGGTGAGCCAGTAGATGACGAGCACCACTGCGGCCACCCAGAACAGGCCCCAGAAGATTGAGCCCAGCCAGCCGTCCCAGGCCCAGAAGGAAATGCCCGGGCCGCTGAGGCCCAGGATGGTGAAGGTCAGGGCGCCGGTCATTCCCGCGGTCCAGGTGCCGCGCGTTGCTGCTTCCAGGTGGATGCGGCCGTCGGGCTCCGGAAGCAGGGCCCAGGCAACGCCGTAGAGCACGATGCCGATGCCAAACAGGGCAAGGACGATCACGATTCCGCGGACGAGGATTGGATCCAGCCCGGTGCGCTGGGCGATTCCTCCGGCGACGCCGCCGATCCAGCGGTCCGGGGAGCGCCGGATACCCAGCTGCCGCAGCCAGTTGAAGAACGAGTTTTCGCCCGGAGCACCGCTGGGTGTGCCTTGGGGTGCTGCGCCGGGAGCAGCCGGGGGGAAGGGCTGGGACGGGTCCCCGGACGGGCGTCCGGGGTCAGTTGGATGCGAGTTCATGCCTTCAGTCTTCCCGGAACGGTCCTGCACCACATCGGGGATTCCCCTGAGCCACCCCTGAACGTGTCCCTGATCTGTGCTGCGGGAACCGAAATGATGGCGGTTCGGGCCCTCTGCCGTGCTTGGATTGGAGCATGAGACCCCCATTGCTCCGTTCGCCCGAGAAGGTGGTTGCCGGCGTGTGCGCCGGCCTTGCTGCCCATCTGGGCATGCCGGTGCGCACGGTCCGCATTTTGATGATGGTGCTCTCGGCCCTGGCGGGCGCCGGTGTTGTCCTCTACGGCTGGCTGTGGATCATGGTCCCGACGGCGGAGGAGGAAGCTGCAGCGGGCCCGCAGAACCCACGCAGCGTGGCGGAGAACTTTGCACGTTATCTCCAGCAGGGACAGGGAACCGCCAACGGCACCGGTGCCTCTCTGCTTGGCACCCGGGAGATCCTCGTGGGAGTGGGGCTGCTGCTGGCGGCAGGGGCCATGGTTGCGCAGGCGCTTGGTGCACAAATCAATCTGCAGCTGCTGTTCCCGTTCGCTGTGATCGTGGCCGGCGCAGTCCTGGCCTGGTCCCAGCTGGACGCAAGCAGGAAAGCCGGGCTGGTTGCCGGGGCAGGAGCAGACCGGAAGATGGGCCTGGTCCGTCTGGTCACTGGACTGGTGCTTGTAGTTTCCGGGTTCCTGCTCGTGATTTCCGGATCCTTTAGCTGGGATGTCCTGCTGGCGGCGTCGCTGGCTTCCCTGGCTGTCCTCGCCGGCATCGCACTGGTGCTTGCACCGTGGGCCGTGAAGTCATGGCGTGCCTTCCAGGCAGAGCGTGCCGGCCGCATTCGCCAGACCGAACGTGCCGAGATCGCGGCCCATCTGCACGATTCCGTGCTCCAGACACTGGCCCTGATCCAGAACCGTGCCGGTTCCGAGGCCGACGTCATCAAACTTGCCCGGGCCCAGGAACGCGAGCTGCGCCAATGGCTTTACGCTGATCCGGAGAAGGGGACGGGGACCCTGGCGGACGCCCTGAAGAGCGCTGCCGCCGAGGTGGAAGACGCCTACGGGCACCCTGTGGATTTCGTGGCCGTGGGGACCGCTGAGCTCACTGCCCAGAGCTCCGCACTGGTCCAGGCAGCCAGGGCCGCGCTCTTCAACGCCGCCCAGCACGCGGGCGGACAGATTTCGCTCTACCTCGAGTGCAGCCCGGAAGCGGCGGAAGTCTTCGTCCGGGACCGGGGTGCCGGCTTCGATCCCGACGCCGTTCCGCAGGACCGGCTGGGCCTGCGGGAATCGATCATCGGCCGTATGCAGCGCCACGGCGGCACAGCAACGGTGCGAAGCGGCGCGGACGGCACCGAGATACATTTGGCATTGCCCCTGGCCGGAGCAGACGCTCCGGCGGCGCAGGAAAGGGAAGCGGAGAACTCGTGAGCATCGCGGCAGAACCCATAACGGTGGTGGTGGTGGACGACCACGCCATTTTCAGGTCCGGCCTCAAGGCAGACCTGGACGGACGGATCAGGGTCCTGGCTGAGGCCGCCACCGTTGAAACGGCTGTAGCGGCCGTCCGTGAGGCCAGGCCCCAGGTTGTGCTCCTGGACGTGCACCTGCCCGGCGGGTCCGGAGGCGGCGGGGCCGAAGTGATTGCCGGCTGTGCCGACATGCTGGGAACCACGCGGTTCCTTGCCCTCAGCGTTTCCGATGCCGCCGAGGACGTGGTCACGGTGATCCGTGCCGGAGCCAGGGGATACGTCACCAAAACCATTTCGGGTGCGGAGATTTCCGACGCCGTTACGAGGGTCGCCGGAGGGGACGCCGTCTTCTCGCCCCGGCTGGCGGGCTTTGTCCTCGACGCGTTCGGGGCATCGACCACCGTCAGCGTCGAGGACGAACTTGACCGGCTCTCAGTCCGGGAACGCGAAGTGATGCGCCTGATTGCCCGGGGCTACAGCTACAAGGAAGTTGCGAAGGAGCTGTTTATCTCGGTCAAGACGGTCGAAACCCATGTTTCCGCCGTCCTGCGGAAGCTGCAGCTCTCATCCCGGCATGAACTCACCAGGTGGGCTGCAGCCCGCAGGCTGCTTTAGGGCTTGGCCTGGCCCAGGAAGTCCTTGAGGCGTTCCATTCCGGTGGCCAGGTCCTCATCGCCCAGGGCATAGGACAGGCGCAGGTATCCGGACGGTCCGAAGGCCTCGCCGGGAACCACGGCGACTTCCACCGCGTCCAGGATCAGGGCGGCCAGCTCCGCTGAGGTCTGCGGACGCACGGGACCTGCGGCATTCGGGAATTCCCTGCCGAGGAGGCTGCGGACGTCCGGGTAGGCGTAGAACGCGCCCTGCGGCATGGGGCAGTCGACGCCGTCAATCGAGTTGAGTGCCTCCACCATCGCCTTCCGGCGGCGGTCGAAGGCAATCTTCATCTCGTCCACGGCCGTCAGCGGACCGGAGACGGCGGCCAGCGCAGCCATCTGGGAGATATTCGAAACGTTGGATGACAGGTGGGACTGCAGGTTGGTGGCTGCCTTGATGACGTCGGGGGCGGCAATCATCCATCCCACCCGCCAGCCGGTCATGGCGTAGGTCTTCGCAACGCCGTTGAGGATAACCACCTTGTCGCCCAGTTCGGGGCAGCGGGTCGCAATGGAGGTGAAGGGCACGTCGCCGTACGTGAGGTGCTCATAGATTTCATCCGTCACCACGAACAGTCCGTGGTCGGCGGCCCACATGCCGATCTCCGCGACGTCGTCCGCCGGGTAGACGGCTCCGGTGGGGTTGGACGGGGAAACGAACAGCAGCACCTTGGTCTTCTCCGTCAGGGCCGCATCCAGCTGGGACACGGTGACCAGATAATCCTGCTCGGGGCCCGCGAAGACCTCCACCGGAACACCTCCGGCAAGGCGGATGGCCTCCGGGTACGTGGTCCAGTACGGGGTGGGTACCAGGACTTCGTCTCCCGGGTTCAGCAGGGTGGCGAAGGCCTCGTACACAGCCTGCTTGCCGCCGTTGGTAACCAGCACCTGCGACGGGTCCACGGAATAGCCGGAGTCCCGCAGGGTCTTCTCGGCGATGGCTTTCTTCAGTTCGGGCAGTCCCGAGGCAGGGGAGTAGCGGTGGAACCGGGGCTCCCGCGCGGCGGCCACGGCGGCGTCAACGATGTACCCGGGGGTGGGGAAATCGGGCTCGCCGGCGCCGAAGCTGATGACCGGCCGGCCGGCGGCCTTCAGGGCCTTGGCCTTCGCGTCAACTGCAAGGGTGGCGGATTCTGCAATGGAGGCGATGCGCTCTGAGATTCGGCCGTTGGAAGGCATGGCGTTCCCGTCTGGTTTTGTACTGGATGCGTGCAGTGTTCGGTTTGGTATTGCCCGTGACCTGCGCTGGAAGTCCCTCTGAGCCGGGGCTCGGGATTGTCCGCGCCGTCACTTTATGCAAGCCAAGCTTAGGCGTGCCGGGAGCACATTTCAGTCTTTTACACTTCCGCGGCCCGGTTCAGGGCCGTGATTTGCCGGGTCCACAGCACTGCCTGCCGGAGGAGGCAGCGGGGGCCCGATGCCCTGTTGCGGGCCCGGTTCGACTCCGGGCAAAAGATTGCGTAGACTAGTTCCTCGGTGTTGTTCTCTCGATGCTGGAGCATGCCCGCGAACCGGTTAGGCCGGAAGCGGGATGTACCGGTAAAGTGGAACTCTCCCGAAGGGTAGTGGCGCAATTGGTAGCGCAGCGGTCTCCAAAACCGCAGGTTGCAGGTTCGAGTCCTGTCTGCCCTGCGCATGACGTCGGTTTCGCCGTCTAAAGCAGTCCTTCATGAAGCAGCAGTTCCCGGCCTGAGGCTGCGGCACTGTGAACCGAACAGATGAGTGAGGCGAAAGGTGACCGAGACAGCTGCAAGCAGCTCCAAGGGACACCCCTCCGGCAAGCCAGCGAAGAAGCGGGGCTTCTTCGGCGCCATCGCCCTCTTCCTGCGCCAGGTCATTGCCGAACTGAAGAAGGTGGTGACCCCCACCCGCAAGGAACTGCTTCGGTTCACCGTCGTGGTTCTCGCCTTTGTGGTGGTCATGATCATCATCGTGTCCCTTTTGGACTTTGTCTTTGGAACTGGCGCACTGTGGATCTTCGGTTCGGGCGGCGGCGAAAGCTAGCCATCGAAGTCCCTTCCGCCCGCAGTGCGGGGAAGGTCCGTTCGAAGAACTGAGCTAGTGACAAACCCA
Organism: Arthrobacter sp. BL-252-APC-1A; assembly: GCF_009696625.1. Taxonomy (NCBI): domain Bacteria; kingdom Bacillati; phylum Actinomycetota; class Actinomycetes; order Micrococcales; family Micrococcaceae; genus Arthrobacter; species Arthrobacter sp. BL-252-APC-1A. The sequence goes on from NZ_VULS01000002.1 coordinate 252,116, forward strand.
ATAGAGCTGAAGAAGAAAGCAGGAATCTACGTGTCCGAGCAAGAACTCGATTCACAGATCAATGACGAAACCGCTGATCTGGACACCGAGGATCAGGTGACCGAAGCAGACGCCGCGGCGGCTGCCGGTGACGCATCGGCCGAAGACGCTGAAGAAGCTCCCGCTGAGGAAGCCGAAGAGGCTGCCTCCGAGGACGCTGAAGCGGCTCCTGCTGCTGAGCCCGAAGAAGATCCCGTTGTTGCGTTCAAGGCAAAGCTGCGCCGCCAGGAGGGTGACTGGTACGTCATCCACTCCTACGCCGGCTACGAAAACCGCGTGAAGGCAAACCTCGAGACCCGCATCCAGACGCTCGACATGGAAGACAACATCTTCCAGATCGAGGTCCCGATGGAGGAAGTCGTCGAGATCAAGAACACCACCCGCAAGATCGTGAACCGCGTGCGCATCCCCGGTTACGTGCTGGTCCGGATGGAACTCACGGACGCTTCCTGGGGCGTTGTCCGCCACACCCCCGGTGTCACCGGATTCGTCGGCAACGCACACAATCCAGTTCCGCTGAGCCTGGACGAAGTCTTCTCCATGCTTGAGCACACCGTGGTTTCCCCGAAGACAGCTGCTTCCGGAGCTCCGGCCAAGGCCGCGCAGTCCGCCATTGCCGTGGACTTCGAGGTCGGCGAGTCCGTGACCGTCAACGAGGGCCCGTTCGAGACCCTCCCGGCCACGATCTCCGAGATCAAGCCGGAATCCCAGCAGCTTGTGGTTCTGGTGACCATCTTCGAGCGCGAAACCCCGGTTACGCTCTCCTTCGGACAGGTCACCAAGATCCAGTAACAGACTTCGCTCCGCGCAGGACCGCTTTATCCTGTACGGCAGCGTACGGCCGCCGCGCCACGGCGGCCACCAACCCGGACGGACGCTCCTGTCCTTCGGGAACTTATTTTAGAGAAGGACCCTTTCATGGCCCCCAAGAAAAAGGTCACCGGCCTTATCAAGCTGCAGATCAATGCAGGTGCCGCAAACCCGGCTCCTCCGATTGGTCCTGCCCTTGGCCAGCACGGTGTCAACATCATGGAATTCTGCAAGGCGTACAACGCTGCAACGGAATCCCAGCGCGGAAACGTTATCCCGGTCGAGATCACGGTCTACGAAGACCGCTCCTTCACCTTCATCACCAAGACGCCCCCGGCGGCTGAACTGATCAAGAAGGCTGCAGGCGTTGCCAAGGGCTCCGGCACCCCGCACACCGTCAAGGTTGCGAAGCTGACCCAGGCACAGGTCGAAGAGATCGCCACCGCAAAGATGGAAGACCTGAACGCCAACGACGTTCAGGCTGCCGCCAAGATCATCGCCGGAACCGCCCGTTCCATGGGCATCACCGTCGAAGGCTAATAAAGCTTCACCGCACGGCTGAGAAGCCGGGCATCACCAAATTCATTCAGCCGGACGGCCCATGAGGGTACGCCGGCACGTGGCAGGGCCGAGCGCGGTCCGACAGACCACAACTGCACAAGGAGAAAAAGCAGATGGCAAAGCGCAGCAAAGCATATGAGGCCGCTGTGGCAAAGATCGACGCGGACAAGCTGTACGCGCCGGTTGACGCCGTAGCACTGGCCAAGGAAACGAACCCGTCCAAGACGGATGCAACCGTTGAGGTTGTCTTCCGCCTGGGCGTTGACCCCCGCAAGGCTGATCAGATGATCCGCGGCACGGTCAACCTGCCCAACGGCACGGGCAAGACCGCCCGCGTCCTCGTCTTCGCCACCGGCGAGAAGGCTGAAGCAGCTATCGCTGCCGGCGCCGACTTCGTTGGTTCCGATGACATGATCGAAAAGGTTGCAGCAGGCTGGACCGACTTCGATGCCGCAGTGGCTACCCCGGACCTCATGGGCAAGGTCGGCCGCCTGGGCCGCGTGCTCGGCCCGCGTAACCTCATGCCGAACCCGAAGACCGGCACCGTTACCCCCAACGTCGCCAAGGCTGTCTCCGACATCAAGGGCGGCAAGATCGACTTCCGCGTCGACAAGCACTCCAACCTGCACTTCATCATTGGCAAGACGTCCTTCGACGCCCAGAAGCTGGCCGAGAACTACGCTGCTGCCCTTGAAGAAGTACTCCGCCTGAAGCCGTCCGCTTCCAAGGGCCGCTACATCCAGAAGGCAACCGTGAGCACCACCTTCGGCCCCGGCATCGCCGTGGACCCGAACGTCACCAAGGTTCTCGCAGACGCATAGTCAGCGCATTACTTCGGGAGACCTCCTCCCCAAAACGGCCGCAGCTCCTAAGCTGCGGCCGTTTTGTGTTTCCGCGGCGGAAACCGCTTTGGTTCCGGCGGAGCTCTCCGGCAGGATAAGGGCCATGACTCCCTTGGCTGTGGAACCGTTTGTCCTGCCGCAAAGCTCCGACTCCCCGGACGCGGGCGGCTTCCTGGCTGTTGCCCGGCTCTTCAATGACCAGCAGCGAGAGATCTGGGGAAATGACGACTTCTTCGAAACGCCCCAGGCGCAGCTGGCCGGGCTCCGGAGCACGTCCACCCGACGGCGGCAGCAGCTGGTTGCACGGGCCGGTTCCGGGCAGGAAATCCTCGGCGTTGCCCGGCTCAACCTTCCCCTGACCGACAATCTGCACACGGCCACCCTGAACGTGGTGGTGGATGCCCGTTCGCGGCGGAGAGGCGTCGGTGCGGCGCTTTGTGCTGCGGCTGAGGAGCTGGCTGCCGCTGACGGACGGCGGACCCTGATAGCGGAGACCGACCATCGGCAGGACGGCGGGGAATTAACCGCCGGCGACGTTCCGGCGCCGTCGATCCCGCAGGACGCAGCGGCTTCTTTCGCCTCGGCCTGTGGCTTCAGCCTGGAACTCATTGAGCGGATCAGCCGGCTCGACCTTCCGGTGCACAGTGCCGGCGAAGTGCTCCCGGGCAGCACCGATGGCTCCGGCTACGAACTCGTCTTCTGGCAGGACGCGTGCCCGGATGCCCTGGCGGATGCCTACGCCCAATTAAGGCAGAAGATGAGTACCGACGCCCCCCTGGGTGGCTTGGACCTGACGCCGGAGGTTTGGGACGTGCCGAGGGTCCGGGAAGCTGAGGAGAAGGCACGGGGGATGGGGTATGACGTGCTGGTGTGCGCCGTGCGCCATACGGCCTCGGGCGAGCTCGCGGGCCATACCGTGCTGGAAGTCGCGCGGAGTAACCCAGGCGTGGCCTATCAGGACGATACGCTGGTGCTGCAGCATCACCGCGGCAACCGGCTGGGCATGATGTTGAAGGCCGGAAACCTCCAGCAGCTGGGCCGGCTCTTTCCCGAAGTGCAGCGGGTTTACACCTGGAACGCGGAGAAGAACAGGTACATGCTGGCCATTAACGTCCAGCTCGGGTTCCGCGCCATCGGCTATGCGGGGGAGTGGCAGAAGGAGCTCTCGGTGAGCTAGGCACCCCGATTTGTCCCTGCCCGGGATCTCCCGTACTCTTGAACTACCAAAGACCGTCGGTCGATGTGCCTTCAACCCCACAGCCAAGCTGAACCTTCAGTTTACGTGTGTGGAATCCGGTTGGAGAACCATCCGAAAGTCCCTTCCAAGGGCGGCCTGCGCAGGTGAACGAAGTGAACTCCGGAAGATTATTCCGTTGAGTGCCGCCCCGTGCATCTGCCCGGGGCGTTTTTTGTGTTCGGGACCCGATCCACCGGCATTATTTTCCCCGGAAGGAGGGTTATGGCAACGCCAATCAAGGTGTCAGCAGTTGAAGAAATCACCAATGATTTCAAGGATTCAACCGCTGCTGTCCTAACCGAATACCGCGGGCTCACCGTTGCACAGCTCAAGGAGCTGCGCCGTTCGCTCGGCCAGGACACCAAGTACTCGGTCGTCAAGAACACCCTGACGGGCATTGCAGCCAAGGAAGCCGGCATCGACGCGTTCGATGGCCAGCTCTCCGGCCCCACTGCAATTGCCTTCATCAAGGGTGACGCAGTTGCCGCTGCGAAGAGCCTGACGGATTTTGCAAAGACCAACCCGCAGCTGATCATCAAGACCGGTGTCTTCGAGGGCAATGCCCTTGACGCCTCCGGTGTTGCTGCCCTGGCTGCGCTCGAGTCCCGCGAGTTCCAGCTTGCACGGGTCGCCGGTGTCCTCAAGGCCCCGATGTCCATGCTGGCCCGCTCGGTTGATGCCCTGCGCGTCAAGCTCGAAGAAGAAGGCGGCGCTGCTGCTCCCGCTGCGGAGGAAGCTCCGGCTGCCGCAGAAGAAGCACCGGCCGCCGAAGCAGCCACCGAAGAGTAATAACTCTTCACCCTCAACTCCCGGTGCCCAGCGCACCACTTATAGGAAGGACGCCACATCATGGCGAAGCTCACCAACGAAGAGCTCATTGAAGCTTTCAAGGAACTGTCCATCATCGAGCTCTCCGACTTCGTGAAGCTCTTCGAAGAGACCTTCGACGTCACCGCTGCTGCTGTTGCAGTTGCCGGCCCGGCAGCAGGCGCTGCTGAAGCTGCTGAAGAGAAGAGCGAATTCGACGTTATCCTCGAAGCCGCCGGCGACAAGAAGATCGCAGTGATCAAGGAAGTCCGCGCGCTGACTTCCCTGGGTCTGAAGGAAGCCAAGGACCTGGTTGACGGTGCTCCGAAGGCTATCCTCGAAGGCGCCAACAAGGAGACCGCTGACAAGGCCAAGGAAGCCCTCGAGGCTGCCGGCGCCACGGTTACCCTTAAGTAGTACTGCTTCTGCGGCACTGCCGCAGTACAGAAAGAACCCCCGCTTCGTTTCGAGGCGGGGGTTCTTTGCGTATCCGGGATGCCGGCAGCCTAGGGGAGAGGGTCGGTGATGTCGGCGACGGTTGCGTCCAGGGCCGCCAGCAGGGCATCTCCGTCCACGAAGAGGCTGGCCCCGTGCTCGCCGGCACCCATCGATACACGCCGGCCCCGGATGTCCGGAGCAGCAAAGACAGGCCATGCCACAGTGCTGCCCAGCGGCGTAATGGTTCCGCGGGTATACCCGGTGGCTTCGAACGCCTCGTCCGCGGGCGGCAGCATCAGCTTGTTTGCCCCTGCTGCGGCACGAAGCTTGGGCCAGGAGATCTGGGCGTCGCCGGGGACCAGGACAAACAGGTACTCACCGGCCTTGCGGCGGACAACGAGCGACTTGACGATATCTGCCGGGGTGATGCCGAGCAGTGCTGCCGCCTCGGCCAGGCTGGCAGCAGCAGGGCGCTCGGTGACCTGGACATCCAGGCCAAGGCGCTCCGCTGCTGCCAGCACCCGTTCACGGCCGGCGGGGGAGGACTCCGGCACTAGTTCCGGTACAGCAGCAGGGCTTCACCCTGGCCGCCGCCTCCGCAGAGCCCGACGGCGGCGCGCCCGGAACCGCGGCGGTTCAGTTCGTGTGCGGCATGCAGCGCAAGACGCGCACCGGACGCACCGATCGGGTGGCCCAGCGCGATCGCTCCGCCGTGGATGTTGCAGTCTTCAAGCTCAACACCAAGCTCCTGCAGGGACTGTACGGCCACTGACCCAAAGGCCTCGTTGATTTCCACGAAGTCCAGGTCTGCTGCAGTCCAGCCTGCCCGCTTCAGGGCCTGGGCGATCGCATTCGAAGGCTGGGAGTGCAGGCTGTTGTCCGGCCCGGCCACCTGTCCGGGCATTCCCACACCGGCCAGGATCTCCAGTCCCTGCTCCTCGGCGAAGGCACGGGTGGTAAGGACCAGGGCGCTGGCGCCGTCGGACAGCGGAGAGGAATTTCCAGCAGTGATAGTGCCTTCAGGATCAAAAGCGGGACGCAGCCCGGCCAGCGTGTCCACGGTGGTGGAGGGGCGGATGCCCTCGTCCGCGGTGAGGACCACCGGGTCGCCCTTTCGCTGCGGCACCGTTACGGGGGCAATTTCGACGTCGAAAATCCCCGCCGCGGCTGCGGCAGCGGCGCGCTGGTGGGAAGCAGCAGCGACCTCGTCCTGCGCGGTACGGCCAATCCCCAGTGCAGAGTTGCCGCGTTCAGTGGAAACGCCCATCGATTCGTTGTCGAAGGCATCCGTCAGGCCGTCGTGCGCCACGGAATCCAGCACGGACATGCTGCCGTAGTTCCAGCCCTGCCTTGAACCGGGCAGCACATGCGGGCCGCGTGTCATGGATTCCTGGCCCCCGGCCACCACCACGGTGGCCTCGCCCCCGCGGATCAGCCGCGCAGCGTCGATGACCGCTGCCAGGCCCGAGAGGCAGACCTTGTTGATGGTCACGGTGGGCACATCCCAGCCCAGGCCGGCCTTGATGGCGGACTGCCGTGCGGGATTCTGGCCGCAGCCGGCCTGCACCACGTGGCCCATGATCACGCTGTCCACCTGGGACGCGTCCACGCCCGAGCGCTCCAGGGCGCCGGAGATGGCGAAGGCGCCGAGTTCAACGGCGGTGAAGGACGCGAGCTGGCCGTTGAGCCTGCCCTGCGGGGTGCGTGCCCCGCCGACGATCACTACCTCCGGGATCGAGTCCGTCCCGGGTCCTGCAAATGCCTCAGTGCTCATGCGGTAAGTCCACTTTCATCGAAGGCGAGTCGTACTTTCCAACAGGTTTTGCCCTTAGGCTACCCGTTTGACGTGGCCGGGAACACACTCCGTCCCGTGGACCCGGGCCTGCGTGATGCCATCGGATGCCGTCGGACGGTGCGTCCCGGGCGCCTGCTGTGCAGTGCCGGGAGGAGGGCAGGGAAGAGTGCCGGGAAGAGGACAGGGAAGATCACCGTGCAACCTGGGGAAGGAAAAGGCGCGCATCCGCCTGACTTGGGGTACTCTATGTGGGTAGCCAAGCGTCATATCGGTTCGCTGGCACCGCCCGCAGCTCCCCGACAGGAAGCCTCAGAGCAGGAACTTTGTAGTTCCGGCCTGAGGATCCGGGGTCGAGCTGGCAGGGTTTTCGATTACCGGGTAGACTTCTGTGTCCCCAATGCCCTATAGTAGATATTTGCTTCCCTCTCTTAACCTTCAGCCTTCATATAGCGGTGGGCTGTGTCACGGGCCAGGCGGCGTCCGGAGTGTTCATGCAGGCGTTTCTCGTAAACGCGGCAGACAGTTACGGTGCCCAAAACCCGTTCAGGACGCACGCGGACCAGGTCCGTCAGTGCAGAGTGGGAGCGCGAACACGCCTGAAGGTCTGTGGAAGGATCCCTCTTGGTCGCCTCGAGCACCTCTAATAATGCAACCGCTACCACTCCGGAGAACGCAGCTTCCCGGATTTCATTCGCAAAGATTCACGAACCGCTGGATGTTCCCAATCTTCTTGCCCTGCAGACAGACAGCTTTGACTGGCTTGTAGGCAACGAGCGCTGGAAGGAGCGCCTGCGCAAGGCCCAGGAAGAGGGCGACGCGGGCTTCGCGACAACCTCCGGCCTCGCGGACATCTTCGAAGAAATCTCCCCGATTGAAGATTTCCAGGGCACCATGTCCCTGAGCTTCTCGGAGCCGGAATTCGCTGACCCGAAGTACACCATGGCCGAGTGCAAGGACCGGGACGCAACGTACTCGGCCCCGCTGTACGTTAAGGCCGAGTTCATGAACAACAACACGGGCGAAATCAAGCAGCAGACCGTGTTCATGGGCGACTTCCCGCTGATGACCGACAAGGGTACCTTCGTCATCAACGGCACCGAGCGCGTCGTCGTTTCCCAGCTGGTCCGGTCCCCGGGCGCCTACTTTGAGCGCGCCGCTGACAAGACCAGTGACAAGGACATCTACACCGCGAAGATCATCCCTTCCCGCGGTGCCTGGTTCGAACTTGAAATCGACAAGCGCGACCAGGTGGGCGTCCGCCTGGACCGCAAGCGCAAGCAGTCCGTCACCATCCTCCTGAAGGCCCTGGGCTGGACCGAAGGCCAGATCCTGGAGACGTTCGGCGAGTACGACTCGATCCGTGCGACCCTGGAGAAGGACCCCACGGAGACCCAGGAAGATGCCCTGCTGGACATCTACCGCAAGCTCCGTCCGGGAGAGCCGCCCACGGTTGAGGCTGCCAAGACGCTGCTGGAGAACCTGTACTTCAACCCGAAGCGCTACGATCTGGCCAAGGTTGGCCGTTACAAGATCAACCGCAAGCTCGGTGTCGAGAAGCCGATCGGTGACTCGGACGCGTCGGTACTGAACATCGATGACATTGTCGCGATGATCAAGTTCCTGGTGGCCCTGCACGCCGGTGAAAAGACCATCCCGGGCAAGCGCGACGGCCAGGACGTGGATATCCGCGTTGAGGTCGACGACATCGACCACTTCGGCAACCGCCGCATCCGCGCAGTCGGTGAACTGATCGAGAACCAGATCCGCACCGGCCTGTCCCGTATGGAGCGTGTTGTCCGCGAGCGGATGACCACCCAGGACGTCGAAGCCATCACGCCGCAGACGCTGATCAACATCCGTCCGGTCGTTGCTGCGATCAAGGAGTTCTTCGGAACCTCCCAGCTCTCGCAGTTCATGGACCAGAACAACCCGCTGGCCGGCCTGACGCACAAGCGCCGCCTGTCCGCGCTGGGCCCGGGCGGTCTGTCCCGTGACCGTGCAGGCATGGAAGTCCGTGACGTCCACCCCTCGCACTACGGCCGTATGTGCCCCATCGAAACCCCTGAAGGCCCGAACATTGGCCTGATCGGTTCGCTGGCGTCCTACGCCCGGATCAACGCCTTCGGCTTCATCGAGACCCCGTACCGCAAGGTTGTGGACGGCGTCGTTACCGATCAGGTTGATTACCTGACCGCAGATGACGAAGTTGAGCGCACCATCGCACAGGCAAACGCCCCGCTGCGCGAAGACATGCACTTCGAAGAGGACCTGGTCCTCGTCCGTGCCCGCGGCGGATCCGGCGAGCCCGTGCTCGTTGAGCCCGAAGGCGTGGAGTACATGGACGTTTCCCCGCGCCAGATGGTGTCGGTCGCAACGGCCCTGATCCCGTTCCTCGAGCATGACGATGCCAACCGTGCCCTCATGGGTGCGAACATGCAGCGCCAGGCTGTTCCCCTGCTCCGTTCCGAGCGTCCCGTTGTGGGCACCGGCATGGAGAAGTACGCAGCCATTGACGCCGGCGACTCCGTCACCGCCGTCAAGGCCGGCGTCGTCACCGAAGTTTCGGCTGACCTGGTCACCGTCATGAACGACGACGGCACCGAGACCAGCTACCCGATCATGAAGTTCGCGCGCTCGAACCAGGGCAACGCCTACAACCAGCGCGTGATCGTCTCCGAGGGCACCCGGGTTGAGGTCCACGACGTCATCGCCGACGGTCCCTCCACCGATCAGGGTGAACTGGCCCTGGGCAAGAACCTGCTGGTCGCGTTCATGTCCTGGGAAGGCCACAACTACGAAGATGCCATCATCCTCTCGCAGCGCATGGTCTCCGACGATGTCCTGACCTCGATCCACATCGAGGAGCACGAGGTTGACGCCCGCGACACCAAGCTTGGTGCCGAGGAAATCACCCGTGACATCCCCAACGTGTCCGAGGAAGTGCTCTCGCAGCTCGACGAGCGCGGCATCATCCACATCGGTGCCGAGGTTGAAGCCGGCGACATCCTCGTTGGCCGCGTCACCCCGAAGGGCGAAACGGAACTGACCCCCGAAGAGCGCCTGCTGCGCGCCATCTTCGGCGAGAAGAGCCGCGAAGTCCGCGACACCTCCCTGAAGGTTCCCCACGGCGAGTCCGGAACCGTCATCGGCGTGCGCATCTTCGACCGCGACAACGACGACGAGCTGCCCCCGGGCGTAAACCAGCTGGTCCGCGTCTACGTGGCACACAAGCGCAAGATCACGGACGGCGATAAGCTGGCCGGCCGCCACGGCAACAAGGGCGTCATCTCCAAGATCCTCCCGATCGAAGACATGCCGTTCCTGGAAGACGGAACCCCCGTTGACATCGTCCTGAACCCGCTGGGTGTTCCGGGCCGTATGAACGTCGGCCAGGTTCTGGAAATCCACCTGGGCTGGGCTGCCAAGCAGGGCTGGAAGATCGAAGGCGAGCCGGACTGGGTCAAGGACCTGCCTGCACTGCCGCGTGAAACCGGTCCGACGACCGTTGCCACCCCGGTGTTCGACGGCGCCAGCGAGGATGAGATCACCAACCTCCTGGACTCCACGAACGTCACCCGCGACGGCGACCGCCTGATCGGTGCTTCCGGCAAGACCCGTCTGTTCGACGGCCGCTCCGGCCAGCCGTTCCCGGATCCGATTTCCGTTGGCTACATGTACATCCTGAAGCTGCACCACCTTGTCGATGACAAGATCCACGCACGCTCCACGGGTCCGTACTCCATGATCACCCAGCAGCCGCTGGGTGGTAAGGCACAGTTCGGTGGCCAGCGCTTCGGCGAAATGGAAGTCTGGGCCCTGGAGGCCTACGGTGCCGCCTACACCCTGCAGGAACTGCTCACCATCAAGTCCGATGACATCCACGGCCGCGTCAAGGTCTACGAAGCCATCGTCAAGGGTGAGAACATCCCGGAGCCCGGCGTTCCGGAATCGTTCAAGGTGCTCATCAAGGAAATGCAGTCGCTCTGCCTGAACGTGGAAGTACTCTCCACCGAGGGCAACACGATTGAAATGCGTGACTCGGATGAAGAAGTCTTCCGGGCCGCGGAAGAGCTGGGTATTGATCTGTCCCGCGCAGAGCCGAGCTCAGTAGAAGAGGTTTAGGTTTCATCCGTCCTGGCTCCGCACCGGTGCCCGGAACGGCGGCAACGAAATTCCCAGCTCGCAGAGCTCGCAAGGAATATTAAAGCCGCCTTCCTCCGGACACCGGCGCGGGGCTGGGGTTGGATGGTTGCCTTCGCTTCTTCCCGTACCCGAGACATTCAGATTTAGAGAACAAGAGAGAACAGGGACCCATGTCCAACGATTCCACGTTCGGCCTCATGCGAATCGGCCTTGCCACTGCGGACGAAATCCGCAACTGGTCTTACGGCGAGGTCAAAAAGCCGGAAACCATCAACTACCGAACCCTGAAGCCGGAGAAGGACGGTCTTTTCTGCGAAAAGATCTTCGGTCCCTCCCGTGACTGGGAGTGCTACTGCGGCAAGTACAAGCGCGTGCGCTTCAAGGGCATCATCTGTGAGCGCTGCGGCGTCGAAGTTACCCGCGCAAAGGTTCGCCGCGAACGGATGGGCCACATTGAGCTCGCCGCTCCGGTAACCCACATCTGGTACTTCAAGGGTGTTCCCTCCCGCCTGGGCTACCTCCTTGACCTGGCTCCGAAGGACCTCGAAAAGGTCATCTACTTCGCTGCCTACATGATCACTTCGGTTGACGAAGAGAACCGCCACGCCGAACTGCCGAACCTGCAGGCCGAGCACGACCTGGAGCGCAAGCACCTGGTTGACCAGCGCGACTCCGACATCGCCGCGATCGCCAAGGACCTCGAAGGCGAACTGGCGCGCCTTGAAGGTGAAGGTGCGAAGGCAGCGGACAAGAAGAAGGCACGCGACTCCGCCGACCGCCAGATGGCCAAGGTCCGCCGCGACGCCGACAACAACATCGAGCGCCTCGAGCAGGTCTGGGAACGCTTCAAGAACCTCAAGGTCGGCGACCTCGAGGGCGACGAAGGCCTGTACCGCGAACTGCGCGACCGCTACGGCCTGTACTTCGAAGGCTCCATGGGTGCCGAAGCCATCAAGAAGCGTCTTGAGGACTTCGACATGCAGCAGGAGTCCGAGAACCTGCGCGAGATCATCCAGAACGGCAAGGGCCAGCGCAAGACGCGTGCCCTGAAGCGCCTGAAGGTTGTCAACGCGTTCCTCACCACGTCGAACAGCCCCATGGGCATGGTCCTCGACGCCGTTCCGGTGATCCCGCCGGAACTGCGCCCGATGGTGCAGCTGGACGGCGGCCGTTTCGCGACGTCCGACCTCAACGACCTGTACCGCCGCGTGATCAACCGCAACAACCGCCTGAAGCGCCTGCTCGATCTCGGTGCCCCCGAGATCATCGTGAACAACGAAAAGCGCATGCTCCAGGAAGCTGTTGACTCCCTGTTCGACAACGGCCGCCGCGGCCGTCCGGTCACCGGACCGGGCAACCGTCCGCTGAAGTCGCTCTCCGACATGCTCAAGGGCAAGCAGGGCCGGTTCCGCCAGAACCTGCTCGGCAAGCGCGTGGACTACTCCGGCCGTTCCGTGATCGTCGTTGGTCCGCAGCTGAAGCTGCACCAGTGTGGCCTGCCCAAGCAGATGGCACTGGAGCTCTTCAAGCCGTTCGTGATGAAGCGCCTGGTTGACCTCAACCACGCCCAGAACATCAAGAGCGCCAAGCGCATGGTCGAGCGATTCCGTCCGCAGGTCTGGGACGTGCTGGAAGAGATCATCACCGAACACCCGGTGCTGCTCAACCGTGCACCTACCCTGCACCGCCTCGGCATCCAGGCCTTCGAACCGCAGCTGGTTGAGGGCAAGGCACTGCAGCTTCACCCGCTGGTCTGTGGCGCATTCAACGCTGACTTCGACGGTGACCAGATGGCAGTGCACCTGCCGCTGAGCCCCGAAGCACAGGCTGAAGCCCGCATCCTGATGCTGTCCTCGAACAACATCCTGAAGCCGTCGGACGGCCGCCCGGTCACCCTGCCTTCGCAGGATATGATCATCGGCCTGCACCACCTCACCACCAAGCGGGCAGACGCTGCCGGCGAAGGCCGTGTGTTCTCCTCGACGGCTGAAGCCGTTATGGCACACGACCTGGGCGAGCTGCACCTGAACGCACCGGTGCGGATCCGCGTTGACGGCTTTGTGCCCAGCGATGAGCAGCCGGCTCCGGAAGGCTGGGAAGAGGGCACTCCTGCGCTCATCCCGACCACCCTTGGCCAGGTGCTGTTCAACCAGACCCTGCCCGCGGACTACCCGTGGGTCGAGGCTGTTGCCGACAAGGGCCAGCTCTCCAAGATCGTCAACGATCTCGCTGAGCGGTACCCGAAGGTCGTCACCGCTGCCACGCTGGACAACCTGAAGGATGCCGGTTTCTACTGGGCCACGCGCTCGGGCGTTACCGTCGCCATCTCCGACATCGCTGCTCCGATCGACAAGCCGGCCATCATGGAGGTTTACGAAGCACGCGCGGCCAAGGTTGAAAGCCAGTACGGCAAGGGCCTGATCGCTGAAGACGAGCGCCGCCAGGAGCTCATCGACATCTGGAACCAGGCGACCAACGAGGTTGCCAAGGCTATGCGTGACAACATGCCGATCCAGAACAACATCAACCGCATGGTTTCCTCCGGTGCACGAGGCAACTGGCTGCAGGTCCGGCAGATTGCCGGTATCCGTGGCCTGGTGGCCAACCCGAAGGGCGAGATCATCCCGCGTCCGATCAAGTCCTCCTACCGTGAGGGCCTGTCGGTTCTGGAGTACTTCATCGCCACGCACGGTGCCCGTAAGGGTCTGGCCGATACCGCTCTGCGTACCGCCAACTCGGGTTACCTGACCCGTCGTCTGGTGGACGTTTCGCAGGACGTCATTGTCCGCGAAGAGGACTGCGGTACCGAGCGCGGCCTGAACGTCACCATTGCCGTTCCGGATCACAACGGTGAACTGGTGCTGCACGAAGAGGTCGAGAACTCGGCGTACGCCCGTACGCTGGCCACCGACGTCACCGATGCAGAAGGCAATGTCCTGGCCAAGGGCGGCGACGACGTCGGCGATGTGCTGATCGAGAAGCTGTTCAAGGCCGGCGTCACCGACATCAAGGTCCGCTCCGTGCTGACCTGTGAGTCGGCTGTCGGAACCTGCGCCCTCTGCTACGGCCGCTCGCTGGCCACCGGCAAGACCGTGGACATTGGCGAAGCCGTAGGCATCATCGCCGCACAGTCCATCGGTGAGCCCGGTACCCAGCTGACCATGCGTACCTTCCACACCGGTGGTGTTGCATCGGCCGAAGATATTACCCAGGGTCTGCCCCGTATCCAGGAGCTCTTCGAAGCACGTACCCCCAAGGGTGTTGCTCCGATCTCCGAGACGGCCGGCCGGGTCACCATCGAAGAGACCGACCGCCAGATGCGTCTGGTTGTCACTCCCGATGACGGCTCCGAGGAAATCGCGTACCCGGTCCTGCGCCGTGCCCGCCTGCTGGTTGCCGACGGCGACCACGTCGAGGTTGGCCAGCAGCTGGTTGCAGGTGCAGTGGATCCCAAGCAGATCCTCCGCATCCTCGGCCCGCGCAAGGCTCAGGAGTTCCTGGTGGACGAAGTCCAGCGCGTGTACCGCAGCCAGGGCGTAGGCATCCACGACAAGCACGTGGAAGTCATCGTCCGGCAGATGCTGCGCCGCGTGACCGTGATCGAATCCGGCGATTCCGACCTGCTCCCGGGTGAGCTGGCCGAGCGCCGCCGGTTCGAAAGCGAGAACCGCCGTGTGGTCTCCGAAGGACGCCGTCCGGCCGCTGGCCGTCCGGAACTGATGGGTATCACCAAGGCATCCCTGGCGACCGAGTCCTGGCTGTCCGCTGCTTCCTTCCAGGAAACCACCCGCGTCCTGACGCAGGCGGCCATGGAAGGCAAGAGCGATCCGCTGCTCGGCCTGAAGGAGAACGTCATCATCGGTAAGCTGATCCCGGCCGGAACGGGCCTGCCCCGTTACACCGAGGTCACGGTTGAACCGACTGAGGAAGCAAAGGCCAATCTCTTCACCGGCCCGAGCGCCTTCAGCGACTTCGACTACGCCGGAGTTGACGGTGGCCTTAGCCCCGAGTTCCACGCCATCCCGCTGGATGACTACGACATGGGCAGCGAGTTCCGCTAAGGCTGAAAAGCTAAAACGGACCGCACACCGCGAAGGAAGGACCCTGCCGAAAGGCGGGGTCCTTCCCCGTTTAAGTCCGTGGCCTGAGGCCATAGTTCCGGTAGGGGGGATGAACTTTTTATCCGGGCGCAGAATTACGGAGACTCTCCAGTCTGACCGCCGCAGTACACACGGAGGGAGGCACCGCCGTCGTATGCCAAAGTACTGGTATGGCCAATTCCCCCTCCGGCGACTCCATGGCGGAGCGCATCGTGCGCGTGATCTCGGCTTTCGACGCCGTGCGCCCCGCAATGCCGGTCGCCATGCTTGCGCGCAGGGCAGGACTGCCGCTGTCCACCGCCCACCGGCTGGCCGGGGAACTGGTTTCCCTGGGTCTGCTGCAGCGGACGACGTCAGGTGAGTTACGGCTCGGCCTGCGGCTGTGGGAACTTGCCAGCCGCAGTTCATCTGCCCTGGACCTGAGACAGGTGGCGATGCCCTTTATGGAAGACATCCAGGCAGTCATCCGCCAGCACACGCAGCTCTCCGTGCTCCAGGAGGATGAGGTCCTCTTCATCGAGCGCCTTTCCAGCCGCGGATCAGTCTCCAACTTTGCAAAAGTGGCAGGGCGCCTGCCGCTGCACATCTCCTCCTCGGGAATGGTCCTGATGGCGCATTCGCCCCGCCATGTGCAGGAGGAATTCCTGAAGCGGCACCGTGATGCACCGCGCCCGTTCCCGGCAGCAGACGTCCTGCGCCGGCAGTGGGCCGGGATCCGCCGGGAGGGGTGCGCCACGCTGCCCGGCGTCGTAGACCCGGACACCACCGGAATCGCGGTACCTGTCTTCGGTCCCGAGGGGTCCGCCGTCGCAGCGCTGGGTGTGGTGGTGCCGCGCGGGCAGGAGAACACGGCAGCCACGGTACCTGCCCTCATGACGGCTGCGCGGGGGATCTCCCGGGGCCTTGGCACTGCTGCTTCAGAAGCCGGTCCGCGTAATGAGGGCCCCGCGGACTAGGACTCCGGGGGAGTTGTTCTCATTGAATGGGAAACGGCTCGCGCCGGGATTGTGCCGGTCCTCACACTGGAGAAAGGCGTTCCGCGCCCCCGATCCGCCTGCCCGCATTAAAGGAGTCCTGCATTGGCTGCAGTCCGTACCGTCCTGAAGACCAAAGTCGGCATAGTCGGAGGTGGTCCTGCAGGACTGATGCTCTCCCACCTGCTGGCCCAGTCCGGCATCGAGAGCATTGTCGTGGAAAAGCGTGACCACGAAACCATCCGCACCACCCACCGTGCAGGCATCCTGGAACACGGCAGCGTCCGGATGCTGACCGAAGGCGGCGTCAGCAAGCGTGTGCTGACCGACGGCTACAAGCATGACGGAATCGACCTGCGCTTCGGCGGGGAAAGCCACCGGATCGATTTCGAAGACCTGGTGGGGGAGTCCGTCTGGCTCTACCCGCAGAACGAGGTCTTCGTGGACCTCGCCGCAGCGCGGGAGCGGGACAACGGAGACGTCCGCTATGCGGTCAGCGACACTGAAGTCCTGGACCAGACGACGTCCGTGCCCAAGATCCGTTTCACGGACGCTGAGGGAGCCGACTTCGAAATCCACTGCGACATCCTGGTTGGCGCTGACGGCTCCCAGGGCATCTGCAAGCGCTCCATCCCCAGGGAGCTGCGGACGGACAACTTCATCGAATACCCGTTCGCCTGGTTCGGCATCCTCACCGAAGCTCCGCCCAGCGCGCCCGAGCTTATCTATGCGAACTCCGAGCACGGCTTCGCGCTGATCAGCCAGCGCAATGACAACGTCCAGCGCATGTATTTCCAGTCCGATCCCAACGAGGATGCTGATGCCTGGAGCGATGAACAGATCTGGAATGAACTGCAGCGACGGGTCGACGGGCCGGACGGATTCCAGCTCAAGCGCGGTCCCATTTTCGAAAAGACCGTCCTGAAGTTCCGGTCCTACGTCTGCGAGCCGCTGCGCTACGGCAACATGTTCCTGGCCGGCGATGCCGGGCACACCGTTCCCCCCACCGGTGCCAAGGGCCTGAACCTGGCCCTGGCTGACGTCAAGGTCCTGCATGAGGCCATCGATTCCTTCTATGCGACAAAGTCCGCGGACCTGCTTGACGGTTACAGCGACAAGGCCCTGCAGCGGGTATGGAAGGCGCAGAACTTCTCCTACTGGATGACTTCGATGCTGCACACCCGTCCAGATGCCACGGACTTCGAGCGCAAGCGCGCGCTGGGTGAGCTGAACGGCGTCGTGTCTTCCCGCCACGGCCAGGCGTACCTTGCCGAGGCCTACACCGGCTGGCCGGAACACTAGGGTCCGTCAGCAAATGTTCACATTGTGAACGTCTGTACTAAGAGTGAACACGGGTGTACTGTGGGTTCCATCCACGGGATGCCTACCCATCGCGGGACGCAGCGACGCGTCCTGCCCTGACAGGAAGAAGGACCATGGACGAGAACACCATGGACACGGACAACGGTTCCGCGCTTGCGGAAGACCTCTTCGCGGACAGCCATGTCATCGAGCGGCTCGATGCCGCTGAGGCATCGCAGGACCAGATCTCCGATGAGATCCGGACAATCCACGAAGCGTACCGGAAGGGCGTGGAAAACGGTGCTGCTGAGGAAACCCAGCCGCGCGTGGACTTCCGTCCCTACCGCAGCTCGCTGCTGCGCCATCCCACCAAGAACCTGCACCACACCGACCCGGAGACCATTGAGCTGTGGTCGCCGGCGTTCGGGCACCAGGACGTGCATCCCCTGGAATCAAACCTGACCATCCAGCACAACGGTGAGCCCCTGGGTGAGCGCATCATTGTGCGCGGACGGGTGCTCGACGGCGATGGCCGTCCGGTCCGCAACCAGCTGATCGAGGTGTGGCAGGCCAACTCTGCCGGCCGCTACATTCACAAGCGGGACCAGCATCCGGCGCCGATCGATCCGAACTTCACCGGTGTCGGCCGTGCCATTACCGGTGATGACGGCTCCTACGAGTTCACCACCATCAAGCCCGGCCCCTACCCGTGGAAGAACCACTTCAACGCCTGGCGCCCGGCACACATCCACTTCTCCCTCTTCGGGACTGACTTCACCCAGCGCATGATCACCCAGATGTACTTCCCGGGTGATCCGCTCTTCGCACTGGATCCGATCTACCAGTCCATTACCGACCAGAAAGCCCGCGACCGCCTCGTGGCGACCTACGATCACGGCATCACCTCCCATGAGTGGGCCACCGGCTACAACTGGGACATCGTGCTGACCGGCAGCAACCGCACCTGGATGGAAGAAGAGGACGCAGAGTAATGAGCGAGAAACTCACCGCCACGCCCGGCCAGACTATTGGTCCCTTCTACGGCTATGCCCTCCCCTTCGAGAAGGGCGGGGAACTGCTGGCCCCGGGCCTGCCCGGGGCGATCCGGCTGCAGGGAACAGTCCGTGACGGAGCCGGAGACCCGATTCCCGACGCGCTGCTGGAGATCTGGCAGGCCGACGCAGACGGCAACATTCCGCAGAAGACCGGTTCGCTGGTCCGTGACGGCTACACGTTCACCGGCTGGGGCCGGGTCCCCGTTGACAACACCGGCAACTACACGTTCACCACGGTCAACCCCGGGCCAACCGAAGAAGGATCGGCGCCCTTCATCTCGGTGGTCATTTTTGCCCGCGGCCTGCTGAACAAGCTCCACACCCGGATGTACCTGCCGGAAGACGAAGCTGCCCTGGCCAGCGATCCGCTGCTGTCCTCCCTCCCGGAGGACCGCCGCCGCACCCTGATCGCCACCCGCGAAGCCGACGGCGGACTGCGCTGGGACATCAAGCTGCAGGGCGAAGACGAAACCGTCTTCCTCGCCTACCCGGAAGCGTAATCCCTTGGCCTCTGCGGAAACTGCCGACTACGGACTCCTGTCGCCGGCATGGGCCGGCACCCGCGCAGCCGCGCTGACCTCTGATGAGGCGCTGCTGCAGGCGATGCTCGACGTCGAACTCGAGTGGCTGCGGGTGCTCGCTTCCGCGGGCCTGATCGATGCGCATGTTCCCGACGCCGTTGCCCCGGCCTGCCAGGCCGCCCGCTATGACATTGCGGACCTGGCAGCCCGGGCGCAGGGCGGCGGTAACCCCGTCATTCCGCTGCTCGCAGACCTCCGGGCAATTGTCCGCGAAGAAGCTCCAGCAGCAGTGGGACCAATTCACAAAGCTGCCACCAGCCAGGACATCCTGGACACAGCACTCATGCTGATGTCTGCGCGGGCGCTGGAAACCATCCTCGCCGACGCCTACCGGGCCCAGGCGGGACTGGCCGCCCTCGCACGCGGCCACGCCGAAACCCTCAGCGTGGCGCGCACCCTCACCCAGCATTCGCTCCCGTCCACTTTCGGGCTCAAGGCAGCCCAGTGGCTCCACGGAATTGGGCAGGCAACGGCGGCGCTGGAGAGTGCAGCTGCGTCGCTGCCCCTGCAGTGGGGCGGAGCATCGGGCACCATGGCAGCGCTCACCGCGACGGTTGAAGGGACCCAGGCGTCGCCGCTCGATCTTGCTGCCGAGCTCGCCGCCCGCCTTGGCCTCGCCGATCCAGTGGCTCCGTGGCAGACCAACCGGCTTCCGGTCACTTCTCTGGGCACAGCCCTGGCGGACCTGCTGGCTGCCGCCGGGAAGGTTTCAAACGACGTTCTGCTCCTCAGCCGGCCGGAGATCGGAGAAGTCAGCGAGCCCCGGGCAGCCGGACGCGGCGGATCCTCCGCCATGCCGCAGAAGCAGAACCCCGTTCTTTCGGTGCTGATCCGCAGCGCTGCCCTGTCCGCCCCCGGCTACGCAGCGATGCTGCAGGCTGCCGCGGGCGCCGCCGACGATGAGCGTCCCGGCGGATCCTGGCATGTCGAATGGCAGGCACTGCGGCAGCTGCTGCGGCTGGCCGGGGGAGCAGCAGCCAAACTCGCCGAACTCACCAGCGGTCTGCAGGTCCATACCGACGCTGTTGCCGGGAACCTCTCCCTCGCCGGCCCGCTCATTGTCAGCGAGAAGGTCATGGCACGCGTGGCCCCGCTGCTGGACGCCGGTACGCCGGGCCAGGGAAAGAAGAAGGTCCAGGAACTGGTGTCCCGCTCGCTGGCAGGCGAGGACTTCGCTGCGCTGCTGCGCTCGGCGGTTCCGGCCGAAGCCCTCAGCGATGCCGAAATCAAGGAGCTGCTGGACCCGGCAAATTACGTCGGCCAGTCCAGCGCACTGATCGAACGAATTATCTCGGCCTACCCCGGAAGGAACAACGCGTGAGCGTCCCGCAGATCAAAGCAACCCAGCTCTCCAACGCAGGCCCCTCTGCACCCGTGCTGATCGCCGGCCCTTCCCTGGGCACCTCCGGCACTGCACTCTGGGCCAGCACCGCGGCGCTGCTGGATGGTTTCACCGTCATCGCCTGGGACCTGCCCGGACACGGAAACAGCCCGGCCGCCGCCGACGGCTTCTCCATGGAAGAACTGGCCACCGCTGTATCCCGGCTTGTGGAAGCCGCCGTCTCTGCCGGCGATATCTCCGCGGCACAGGAGCTGCACTACGCCGGTGTCTCGCTGGGCGGAGCCGTGGGCCTGCAGCTGGGACTGGACTTCCCGTCCACCTTCAAGTCCCTGGCCATCCTGTGCTCCGGCGCGAAGATCGGCGACGCCGACAGCTGGGAAGCCCGCGCCGAGACCGTCCGGAACCAGGGCACGCCCGCGGTGCTGATTGGCTCGGCCCAGCGCTGGTTCGCCGAAGGGTTCATCGAACGCGAGAAGGGCGCCTCCGCGGCACTGCTTCACTCCCTCCAAGACGCCGACCGGTTCTCCTACGCCTTCTGCTGCCAGGCCCTGGCTGCCTTCGACGTCCGTAGCCGGCTGGCGGAGATCCAGGTCCCGGTCCTGGCCGTGACCGGCGCCGAAGATGCGGTGACGCCTGCATCCTTCGCCGAACTGATCGCCGACGGCGTACCAGGCGGCCGTTCCGCCGTCGTCCCCGATGCCGCCCACCTGGTGCCTGCCGAACAGCCGGCCGATACCGCCGAACTGCTTGGCAGCTTCTTCCGCACGGCACAGTAACCAACGCATCCGAGTACCCCTGAAGTCCAGAGAACAGGCAACACAGTGAACGAATCCTCCAGCGCCAAGACCCAGCAGGAAATCTACGACGAGGGCATGGCGGTACGCCGCGAAGTCCTGGGTGACGCCCACGTGGACCGCGCCAACGCAGCCAAGGATGACTTCACCAGCGACTTCCAGGACATGATCACCCGCTATGCCTGGGGGACCATCTGGACCCGCCCCGGACTGGACCGGAAGATGCGCAGCGCCGTCACGCTCACCGCGCTCATCGCCCACGGACATCTGGAAGAACTCGCCATGCATGTCCGTGCAGCGCTGCGCAACGGGCTGACCCGGGACGAGATCAAGGAAATCCTGCTCCAGTCCGCCATCTACTGCAGCGTGCCGTCCGCCAACGCGGCCTTCAAGACGGCGCAGAACGTCTTCAGGGAACTCGACGCCGCTGAGAAATAAGGCTGGCACAAACAGCCGATCTCGGATAAATTCGCATCTTGTACGCATGTTCGCTGAATGAACATTCGGGTTTTGCCCGGAACGATGCGTACAGGAACCAGCCAAAGGAGCCATGGTGAACCAGGCATACATTTATGACGCCGTCCGCACTCCGTTCGGGCGCTTTGGCGGTGCCCTTGCAGGCATCCGGCCCGACGACCTCGCTGCGCAGGTGATTCAGGCCTCGGTGTCCCGCGCACCGGAACTTGATCCAGGACGGATCGACGAAGTCATCCTTGGCAACGCAAACGGTGCCGGTGAGGAAAACCGAAATGTGGCGCGGATGGCCACGCTGCTTGCAGGTCTCCCGGTATCAATTCCCGGCACGACGGTGAACCGCCTTTGCGGTTCCTCACTCGATGCCGCCATGATCGCTTCCCGCCAGATCAACACGGGAGAGGCCGACCTGATGCTGGTGGGCGGTGTTGAATCCATGAGCCGGGCGCCCTGGGTGCTCCCCAAGAATGAGAAGCCGTTCCCCGCCGGCGACCAGACCCTGGCGTCCACCACCCTCGGGTGGCGCCTGGTGAACCCGAACATGCCCAGGGAATGGACAGTTTCGCTGGGCGAAGCCACCGAGCAGCTGCGTGAAAAATACGGAATCACCCGAGAACGCCAGGATGAATTCGCCGCGAAGTCCCATGAGGCGGCAGCCCGCGCCTGGGATGAGGGCCGCTACGCGAACCTCACCATTGCGGTCGACGGCGCAGACCTGGCAAGGGATGAAAGCATCCGTGCCGGTTCCACGGTGGAAAAACTCGCAACCCTGAAAACGGTCTTCCGTCCGGTCTCCGATTCGCCTGCCGGCGGCACGGTCACGGCGGGCAACGCCTCGCCCCTGAACGACGGAGCCTCCGCCGCATGGCTGGGCAGTGAAGCAGCAGCGGGGATGCTGGGCCTGGCGCCCCTGGCCCGGATCGCAGGCCGGGGCGCTGCGGCCAATGAGCCCCAGTTCTTCGGCTACGCACCCGTCGAAGCAGCAAATACCGCGCTGAAGCGCGCGGGGATTTCCTGGGGTGACGTCGGTGCTGTGGAACTCAACGAGGCTTTTGCGGCACAGTCGCTGGCCTGCCTTGATGCGTGGGATATCGACCCGGACATCGTCAACGCCTGGGGCGGCGCCGTATCCATCGGGCATCCGCTGGGCGCCTCCGGCACCCGCATCCTGGGCACACTCGCCCGCCGGCTCGAAGCCACCGGCGAACGGTGGGGCGTCGCAGCCATTTGCATCGGCGTCGGGCAGGGCCTCGCCGTCGTACTCGAAAACATCAACGCCTAGGAGAACCGTGCTGAACATACTGCAGGATGTCGACGAAGCCGTCGCACCGATTTACGACGGAGCCACCGTGATGATCGGTGGATTCGGCAAAGCCGGACAGCCGGTTGAGCTCATTGAAGCGCTGCTGCGCCAGGGAGCGACAGACCTGACGGTCGTGAACAACAATGCCGGCAACGGAGAAGAGGGACTGGCGGCACTCATCGGCGCCGGCCGCGTCCGGAAAATTGTCTGCTCCTTCCCGAGGCAGTCCGACAGCCAGATCTTTGATGCGAAGTTCCGTGCCGGGGAGATCGAGCTGGAACTGGTGCCGCAGGGCAACCTTGCTGAACGCATCCGCGCCGCCGGAGCCGGCATCGGCGGGTTCTTCACCCCCACCGCCTACGGCACTCCGCTGGCGGAGGGCAAGGAAACCCGTGTCATCGACGGGCGCGGTTATGTCTTCGAGACTCCTCTGCACGCGGACTTCGCGCTGGTGAAGGCACTTAAAGCTGACAAAGCCGGAAACCTGATCTACCGCAAGACTGCCCGCAACTTCGGCCCGATCATGGCGGCAGCGGCAAAGAACGCAATTGTCCAGGTGCGCCAGATCGTGGAAGTAGGCGGGATCGATCCGGAAACCGTCGTGACTCCAGGCATCTACGTCAACAGCCTGGTCCAGGTATCCCGCGAAAAAGAACCGGCAGCAGCATGAGCGAGAAGGCAGTGAATACCATCGTGAGCGAAAAACTGGACCGCAACTCCCTGGCAGAACTCGTTGCCGGGGACATTGCGCCGGGTTCCTTCGTCAACCTGGGCATCGGCCAGCCGACCCTGGTCTCCAACTACCTCAAGCCTGAGCAGCATGTCACCCTCCACACCGAGAACGGCATGCTGGGCATGGGTCCTGAGGCCCGCGGCGAGGAAATCGACGGTGACCTCATCAACGCAGGCAAGATCCCGGTCACGGAACTGCCCGGTGCGTCCTATTTCCACCACGCGGATTCATTCGCGATCATGCGCGGGGGACACCTGGACGTCTGCGTCCTTGGGGCCTTCCAGGTGTCTGCCACAGGCGACCTCGCCAACTGGCACACCGGCGCACCTGATGCGATTCCCGCCGTCGGTGGTGCCATGGACCTCGCCACCGGCGCCAAGGATGTCTACGTGATGATGTCCCTGTTCACCCGCGAGGGCGTGAGCAAGCTCGTGGCGGAGTGCTCCTACCCGCTCACCGGTGTTGGCTGCGTCACCCGCGTTTACACTAATGAGGCGGTCTTTCTCCTGAAGGAGGACGGGGTCCACGTTCGCGAGACCTACGGGATCAGCTTCGAGGAGCTTGCCGCGAAGGTGGACGTGCCGTTGATCGGCCCGTCAGCCGGTACCGACTAAGACCATCAGCGGGGGAGACATGAGCGAAACCATCGCGGCCAGTGACCAGTTCGTCCAGTCACTGGCCCGCGGCCTGGCTGTCATCCGGGCCTTCGACGCAGAACACGTCCAGATGACGCTGAGTGATGTCTCCCGCCGCACCGGCCTTACCCGGGCAACCGCCCGCCGGTTCCTGCTGACCCTGGTGGAACTGGGATATGTCCGCACGGACGGACGCAGCTTCGAGCTCACGGCCCTGGTGCTGCAGCTGGGTTATTCCTACCTGGCCGGGCAGTCGCTGCCCCAGCTGGCACAGCCCCTCCTGGAGGATCTCTCGCGGGAAATCCACGAATCGACCTCTGCCTCGATCCTGGACGGAAACGAGATTGTCTACGTTGCCAGGATTCATACCCGCCGGCTTATGACCGTGGGTATTACCGTTGGTACCCGCTTCCCCGCCTATGCGACTTCCATGGGCAGGGTGCTGCTGGCCGGACTGGACGCCGAAGCACTCAACGCCTACTTCGCCGCGGTGGAACTGGTTCCCCTGACCGAGCGCACTATTACCGATGAAGCGGCCCTGCGCCGTGAAGTGGGCCGGGTCCGCGAACAGGGCTGGGCCGTGGTGGACCAGGAGCTTGAACGGGGACTGCGTTCAGTGGCGGTGCCCATCTTCAGCCCCGGCGGCGAAGTGATCGCGGCGCTGAATACCTCGATGCAGGCGACCCTGGGCCTGGACGGGCCTACACTGGAGGAGGCGGCGGCGCAGGTGCTGCCCCAGCTGCAGGAGGCGTCACGGAAGATCACCCAGGCGCTGGCAGCCCGTAGCTGAGACCGGCTCCCGCGGGGCCCGGCAGCCCCGGATTAAGTCTGCCGGGATGTCTGCTAGACTGTTAATAATTGTTTGTGTGGCAGTGGATGAAGGCCGCTCGCATGTTTCCTGGATTCCGTCTCCGGGGCGCGGGTGGGGGCCTGTTTCCGGGTTGCAGGGTTCTTGTGCAACGAATGCCACACTTTTGCACGCCTACGGTCGCTTCGGATCACGGAACGTCTCGGGGGTACTGCGGCAACAACTTTGAAAAGCCTCGCTCCGTGACCTGCGTCAAGCCGGCCGGAGCAAGCGCAACCAGAGAATTTTTCTCGAGATAAAACGGAGAACTGATAAGTGCCTACGATTCAGCAGCTGGTCCGCAAGGGCCGCTCACCCAAGGTCTCCAAGACCAAGGCTCCTGCCCTTAAGGGCAGCCCGATGCGCCGTGGTGTGTGCACCCGTGTTTACACCACCACCCCGAAGAAGCCGAACTCGGCTCTGCGCAAGGTAGCCCGTGTCCGCCTCAACGGCGGCGTGGAAGTTACTGCCTACATCCCCGGTGTGGGTCACAACCTGCAGGAACACTCCATCGTGCTGGTCCGCGGTGGTCGTGTGAAGGACCTGCCCGGTGTCCGTTACAAGATCGTTCGCGGCGCACTGGACACCCAGGGTGTCAAGAACCGCAAGCAGGCTCGCAGCCGCTACGGCGCGAAGATGGAGAAGAAGTAATATGCCCCGCAAGGGTCCGGCCCCCAAGCGGCCGCTCGCAGTCGATCCCGTCTACGGCTCCCCGCTGGTCACGCAGCTGATCAACAAGGTCCTCGTCGACGGCAAGAAGTCCACCGCAGAGCGCATCGTTTACGGTGCACTTGCAGGCGCACAGGAGAAGACCGGCCAGGATCCGGTTGCAGCCCTGAAGAAGGCCATGGACAACATCAAGCCGAGCCTTGAGGTCAAGTCCCGCCGTGTCGGTGGCGCCACCTACCAGGTTCCGGTTGAGGTCAAGCCGGGCCGTGCAACCGCACTGGCCCTGCGCTGGCTGGTTGGCTACTCCAAGGCCCGCCGCGAGAAGACGATGACTGAGCGTCTGCGCAACGAAATCCTGGACGCCTCAAACGGTCTTGGTGCTGCTGTGAAGCGTCGCGAAGACACCCACAAGATGGCCGAGTCCAACAAGGCCTTCGCCCACTACCGCTGGTAATAAGCACCACGTACATCTTTTCAGCCAAGGCCCTGCGGCCCGCTTCGGCGGGCCCAGGGCCGAAGGCCGAATAGGTGACCGGCGGGGCCAGAACCAAAACTAGGGAGTAACCGTGGCACTGGACGTGCTTACCGACCTCAACAAGGTCCGCAACATCGGCATCATGGCGCACATTGATGCCGGCAAGACCACCACCACCGAGCGCATCCTGTTCTACACCGGTGTCAACCACAAGATTGGCGAAACGCACGACGGCGCTTCGACCATGGACTGGATGGCACAGGAGCAGGAGCGGGGTATCACCATTACCTCCGCAGCTACCACGTGCTACTGGGACAACAACCAGATCAACATCATCGACACGCCGGGTCACGTTGACTTCACTGTCGAGGTTGAGCGGTCCCTGCGCGTGCTTGACGGCGCCGTAGCCGTATTCGACGGCAAGGAAGGCGTGGAGCCGCAGTCTGAGACTGTCTGGCGCCAGGCTGACAAGTACAACGTTCCGCGTATCTGCTTCGTCAACAAGATGGACAAGCTGGGCGCCGACTTCTACTTCACCGTCGACACCATCATCAACCGCCTTGGCGCCAAGCCGCTGGTCCTCCAGCTGCCGATCGGTGCTGAAAGCGAATTCGAGGGCGTTGTTGACCTCCTCGAAATGCGTGCACTGACCTGGCGCGGCGACGCCAAGGGCGACGTGACCATGGGCGCCAAGTACGAAGTTGAGCCGATCCCCGCAGACCTGCAGGAAAAGGCCGAAGAGTACCGCGCCAAGCTCGTTGAAACCGTTGCCGAAGCCAGCGAAGAGCTGATGGAAAAGTACCTCGAAGGTGAAGAACTCACCGTTGAGGAACTGAAGGCCGGTATCCGCAAGCTGACCGTCAACTCCGAGGTCTACCCGGTGCTGTGTGGTTCCGCGTTCAAGAACCGCGGCGTTCAGCCGATGCTTGACGCCGTCGTCGCCTTCCTGCCGTCCCCGCTCGATGTCCCGAACATCAAGGGCCACGACATCCGCGACGAAGAGGTCATCCTCGAACGCGCCGCTGACGCTGATGCTCCGTTCTCCGCACTGGCATTCAAGGTTGTGACGCACCCGTTCTTCGGCCGTCTGACCTACATCCGCGTTTACTCCGGCAAGGCTGCTTCCGGCGCCCAGGTCATGAACTCGACCAAGCAGAAGAAGGAGCGCATCGGAAAGCTCTTCCAGATGCACGCCAACAAGGAGAACCCGGTGGATGAAATCACCACCGGTCACATCTATGCAGCCATCGGCCTGAAGGATACGACCACGGGCGACACCCTGTGCGACCTTCAGAACCCGATCGTCCTGGAATCGATGAGCTTCCCCGAGCCCGTCATCTCCGTGGCAATCGAGCCGAAGACCAAGGGTGACCAGGAGAAGCTCTCCACGGCCATCCAGAAGCTCTCCGAAGAGGACCCGACCTTCCAGGTCTCCCTCGACGAAGACACCGGCCAGACGATCATCGCCGGCATGGGCGAGCTCCACCTGGACATCCTGGTGGACCGCATGCGCCGCGAGTTCAAGGTTGAGGCAAACGTGGGCAAACCCCAGGTTGCCTACCGCGAAACGATTCGCCGTACGGTCGAGCGCTACGACTACACGCACAAGAAGCAGACGGGTGGCTCCGGCCAGTTCGCAAAGATCCAGATTGCCATCGAGCCGCTGGATACTGCAGAAGGTGCGCTGTACGAGTTCGACAACAAGGTCACCGGTGGCCGTGTTCCGCGCGAGTACATCCCCTCCGTTGACCAGGGCATCCAGAGCGCCCTGAACGACGGCATCCTCGCCGGCTACCCGGTGGTGGGCATCAAGGCAACGCTGATTGACGGCGCTTACCACGATGTTGACTCCTCCGAAATGGCGTTCAAGATCGCCGGCCGCCAGGCTTTCAAGGAAGCTGCGAAGATGGCCAGCCCGGTTCTTCTGGAACCGATCATGGATGTCGAAGTCCGCACCCCTGAGGAATACATGGGTGAAGTCATCGGTGACATCAACTCGCGCCGCGGGCAGATGCAGTCGATGGAAGACGCCAGCGGCGTGAAGGTCATTCGTGCCCTCGTTCCGCTGTCCGGCATGTTCGGGTACATCGGTGACCTGCGGTCCAAGACCCAGGGCCGCGCCGTTTACTCGATGCAGTTCAACAGCTACGCAGAGGTCCCGAAGGCAGTAGCCGACGAGATCATCCAGAAGACGCGCGGCGAGTAAGACCAAGCCGGCGTTCCGGACATCCGGAACGCCGGCCGTGTGTGGCCCGTCCTAAGGGGAAACCCGGACGGACGGGCCGCACGGCCAGACTGGGCGGGACCTGCGGGAACCGTGGCACAAGGCAATTTCATCAAATAAACAGCCCCCAGTAGACTTGTATCGGATCAGTTGCGAGAAGCGCGGCTGGTGATTGAGTCTTCTAACCTTTCTAGGAGGAACCCGTGGCGAAGGCAAAGTTCGAGCGGACTAAGCCGCACGTCAACATCGGCACCATTGGTCACGTTGACCATGGAAAGACCACGTTGACCGCTGCCATTTCGAAGGTGCTTGCTGACAAGTACCCTGACCTGAACGAGCAGCGCGACTTCGCTGCTATTGACTCCGCGCCGGAAGAGCGCCAGCGCGGTATCACCATCAACATCTCGCACATTGAGTACCAGACCGAGAAGCGTCACTACGCACACGTTGACGCCCCGGGCCACGCTGACTACATCAAGAACATGATCACCGGTGCTGCTCAGATGGACGGCGCAATCCTCGTGGTTGCCGCTACTGACGGCCCGATGGCTCAGACCCGCGAGCACGTTCTGCTGGCCCGCCAGGTTGGTGTTCCCTACCTGCTGGTCGCACTGAACAAGTCCGACATGGTTGAGGACGAAGAACTCCTCGACCTCGTGGAAATGGAAGTTCGCGAACTGCTGAGCTCCCAGGAGTTCGACGGCGACAACGCTCCCGTCGTTCGCGTTTCCGGCCTGAAGGCACTGGAAGGCGACCCCAAGTGGGTTGCGTCCGTCGAAGAACTGATGGAAGCCGTTGACAACAACGTTCCTGACCCCGTTCGCGACAAGGACAAGCCGTTCCTGATGCCGATCGAGGACGTCTTCACCATCACCGGTCGTGGCACCGTTGTTACGGGCCGCGCCGAGCGCGGTACCCTCGCTATCAACTCCGAGGTCGAGATCGTTGGCATCCGCCCGATCCAGAAGACCACGGTTACCGGTATCGAGATGTTCCACAAGCAGCTTGACGAAGCATGGGCCGGCGAGAACTGTGGCCTGCTGCTCCGCGGCATCAAGCGCGAAGACGTAGAGCGTGGCCAGGTTGTCGTGAAGCCGGGTTCCATCACCCCGCACACCGACTTCGAGGCCAACGTCTACATCCTGTCCAAGGATGAAGGCGGCCGCCACAACCCGTTCTACTCGAACTACCGCCCGCAGTTCTACTTCCGCACCACCGACGTCACGGGTGTCATCACCCTGCCCGAGGGTACGGAAATGGTTATGCCCGGTGACAACACCGAAATGACCGTTGAACTGATCCAGCCGATCGCAATGGAAGAGGGCCTCGGCTTCGCTATCCGCGAAGGCGGCCGCACCGTTGGATCCGGCCGCGTCACCAAGATCATCAAGTAATTTGATCTATTGACGCTCGGACCATCCGGTTCAGCATTAAAGGGTCCCGCTGCTACGGCAGCGGGGCCCTTTTGCGTTCCCGGGTGACGCCGGCCAGCTGCTGCGCGACAGCTGTGCCGGCTTCCAGCCCCTGGGCGAAGGCGCGGACGGCGTTGAGTCCCGCGGCGGAGGCAGCACCGCCGATCACGGTGTGGGGCACGCCGGCGCGGCGAAGATCCCGCTGCAGGCGGGTGTTCTCCACCTGTCCCGCAGCGACAATGACCGCCTCCGCGGGGATGAGTTCCTCAGTGCCGCCGGCAGCGGTGATTTCAAGGCCGCCGGGAGCCAGCCCCCGGTAGCTCACGCCGGTGTACAGGCGGACCCCGGCGCTGCGCAGGGCCTGCAGTGCCGCCCAGCGCGTCGACGGTCCGATTCCTTCGCCGATGCGTCCGCCGCGGCGAAGCAGGGTGACGCACCGGCCGCCCGGCTGCGCGGTTCCGTCCCGCAGGTGTTCCCGCGCGAAACGTGCCCTTGCGGCATCCGTTGATTCCGGCCCGGAGCGGGGGAGTGCATGGGGCTGCAGGAGCAGGTGCGCCAGGTCCACGGCTATGCCTCCGGCGCCGACGACAGCGACCCGCCCGGGAAGAGCAGCCGGGTCGGCGAACGCCTGGTGGTAGTCCAAAACGGGCACACTGCCGGAACCGGCCAGCCGGACTGCGCGGGGCAGGACACCGGTGGCGTCCAGCACGTGGTCGAAGCCGGCCAGGTGCACCGCACCGGCACGGAATCCGGTGCGGATCTTCACGCCCAGGCGGGGCAGTTCCACACTGAAATAACGGATTGTCTCGTCGAAGTCGGCTTTGCCGGGCACCAAACGGGCTAGGCGGAACTGCCCTCCCAGCTCCGCTTCGGCTTCGAAAAGGACTACTTGAATACCCGCGGCGGCCAGCGTGGCAGCAGCCTGCATTCCGGCAGGTCCACCACCGACTACAGCGGCACGTGCTCTGTCTCCGGAAATGCGCCCGGTTAAACGGAGGGCAGGATAGTCCAGTTCACGCCCGGCACGCGGATTCACCAGGCAGGAAACAGGTTCAGTTCCCAGCGACCTGTCGATGCACGCCTCATTGCAGGCAATACAGGTATTCACCAGATCCATCCGTCCGGCCTCGGTCTTCGCCAGGATCCGGGGATCCGCCAGAAACGGCCGCGCCATCGACACGAAGTCCACGGTTCCGTCCGTGAGCACAGCCTCCGCCTGGGCCACGGAGTTTATCCGGTTGGAACCAATCACCGGGACGCTGAGTCCCTGCCCGCGCAGGTTCCTGCGGATCCGGCCGGCGACCGGCAGCCAGCTGCCGTGGGGTACCAGCGCCTGGACCGTTGGTGTCCGTGATTCATGCCAGCCGATGCCAATATTGAGTGCGTCGGCACCTGCGCGTGCCAGGGCCGCTGCCAGTGCCAGATGTTCCCTGGGCGGGCCGCTGCCTTCAACCAGGTCATCGCCGGACATCCGGAAGATTACCGGAAAGCCGGAGCCCGCTCCCTCACGGACTGCAGCCAGCACCGCCAGCGGAAATGCCTGACGGCGCTCCGCGTCTCCGCCCCATTCATCGTCCCGCAGGTTTGTCAGCGGGGAAGCGAACTGGTTGACCAGATAACCTTCGGAGCCCATGATTTCGACCGCATCAAAGCCCAGTTCACGGGCCAGCGACGCCGCGGCGGCGAAGTCCTGGACGGTGCGCGCGATGTCGGACTCGTTCATGGCACGCGGCAGGACGCTGGAATAGGCGGACCACACAGCCGATGGCGCCAGTGGCTGCAGCCCGTAGGTGTCCTGGAAGCCGTAGCGCCCGGCGTGGAACAGCTGCAGGGCGAGCCGCCCGCCGGCGTCGTGCACTGCCTCCAGCGCTGAGCGAGCGGCTTTGAGGAAAGGCTTTTCGGCGCTGACAAGGTAGGTACTGCCGCCGGAACCCTCCCGGTTGACGGCAGCACCTCCCGTGACGATCAGTGCCGCTCCGGCAGCAGCGCGCTCCCCGTAGAAGGCGGCGAGAGCCTGGGGATTGGACTCGAAGTTCAGATGCATGGAGCCCATGATGATCCGGTGCGGCAGGGCGAGCCCGCCTATGCCGCCGGGTGAGAACACGTGCGGAAAGCTGCGGACTCCCAGCCGCGGATCATCGGGCACCGGGCTGCTCCTAACCCAGGTCCCCGCCCAGCAGGTCCCTGGCGATGACCGCCTTCTGGATCTCATTGGTGCCCTCTTCGAAGCGCTGCGCACGGGCGTCGCGGTAGACGCGCTCAATGGGCTGGGTCTGCCAGTAACCGATTCCGCCGTGCACCTGCAGGGCTTTGTCCGTGACCCGGGTGAGCATGTCCACGGCAGTCAGCTTGGCCATGGAAGACAACGCCGCGGCACCCGGATCCGCGTCCTGCCATGCCGACGCTGCCGTGAGGGTGAGTGCCCGCGCAGCAGCGATGTCCGCCGCATTCTCCGCAAGACTGAAGGCTATTGCCTGCCGCGAAGTCAGCGGCTTGCCAAACGTGGTGCGCTGCCGGGCATAGTCAACGGCGAGCTGCTGGGCACGCTGCGCCAGGCCCACACAGCTCATGGCCACGGAGATGCGGCTTGGGGTGAGGAAACCGCCCAGGGCTACCGCCAATCCGTCCCCTTCGGCGCCAAGCCGGTTGGCCACAGGAACCGGGGCTTCGGTAAAAGTCAGTGATGCATGGTCGGTGCCGTGCACTCCCATGGTCCGGGACGTATCCTCCACCACCGTGCCCGGCGTGTTCCGGTCCACGAGCAGGGCAACAGTGCCCCCGCGTCCCGTACTTCCCTCCAACCGGGCGAAGAGCAGCCAGTAGTCGCAGCGGACTCCGAATGTGATGAGGTGCTTGCGCCCGGTGAGGTAGTAGGTGTCGCCGTCACGGCGGACCGAAGAGGTAATGTCCACGCCGCTGCCGTTCGCCGGTTCGGTCAGCGTAAACGCCACCACGGATTCCCCGGCCACCGCCGGAATAATGAACTTCTGCCGCTGCGTTTCGTCTGCGAACGGGTTCATGGCGCGCCACGTTCCGTTAAGCACGTGCACGATCATCCGCACCGAGGCATGGGATCTGGAAAAGACTTCCATGAGGCCCATCCACTGCAGGAAACTAAGCCCCGCCCCGCCTAGGCTGCGCGGCGCGGCCAGGGACAGGAAGCCTTCCCTTCGCAGCTCCTTCCACAGGTCATCGGAGACGCTTCCGGTGGACTCGATTTCCTCTGCCCAGGCCTCACCGGGCCCCTGGACCCAGTCCGTCACCCGGGCCAGCAATTCCCGGTACTCGCCCTCCGGGATTGAACTTCCGCGTCCGTCTGCGGTCAAGGTGCTGGCGTTGACGCTGCTGGTCTTCACGACTGGCTCCTGTCTGTTCCGGCAGAGGGATTCCCCGCTGCCTGCCGTGCCCGCTCCCGCAGCAGGAACTTCTGTACCTTTCCCACCGGGTTGCGGGGAATGGCCTCGAGCAGTTCCAGCCGTTCCGGCCAATAGTGCTTGGACACCTGGCAACTGTCCAGATAGTCCGTGAGTTCCGCCAGGGTCGGTGCAGGGGTGCCCGGAGCCGGAACAACAAACGCGCAGGCACGCTCACCGAGCCGGGGGTCGGGCATGGCTGCCAGTGCGACGTCGTCCACGGACGGGTGCCGGTACAGCAGCTGTTCGATTTCGGCCACCGGGATCTTCTCCCCGCCGCGGTTGATCACGTCCAGAACCCGCCCCGTGATGCGCAGGTAGCCGGCGTCGTCGAGCGCGGCCAGGTCTCCCGTCCGGTACCAGCCGTCTTCGGTAAAGGCTTCCTTGGTGAGGTCCGGCCGGTCCAGGTAACCCTCGAACATGGTGGGGCTCAGCAGCTCGAAGTTGCCTTCCGTCCCCGGCGGCAGGAGCTGCCCGTTGTCGCTGACGATCCGGGCCCGCACACCGGGCAGCAGCTGTCCGTCCGTTCCCCAGACCAGGGCCGGGTCGCCCCCGGGGGAGGAGACAGCGCCAAGACAGGTTTCTGTGGTGCCGAACGCTCCGCAGACCCAGGCGCCGAGGACCCGGGTGGCCCGCTCGGCCAGATGGCGCGGGACGGCGGCACCGGTATTGACGAAAATCCGCAGGCTGGCAGGTGCCGGTGCCCCGGCTTCCACGGCCTTCACCAGGTCGCTGAGGAAGGGGGTGGCTGCCTGGACAAAGCTGCCTTTCCAACCCTGCAGCAGGTTCAGTGCCCGGTTCGGATCCCAGACCGGCTGCAGGATCTGGGGAATTCCCAGTACGAAGGAAAGCCACATTCCGTAGAGAAAGCCCGTCTGGTGAGCCAGTGGCGAAGGCACGAACACGGCGTCCTGCGGCTGCAGCCCAAGATGCCGGGCCTGCAGGGCGGCAGCCATGGAGAGGGTGGAATGCCGGTGCAGTACCCCTTTGGGTTCGCCCGTGGTGCCCGAGGTGAACAGCAGCTGGGCCGGGGCATCGGACGCCGGGGCCGCTGCATCGATTCGGGTACGGTCCACGAATGTCTCAGCGAGTGCCTGCTCCCAGGCGTGCCAGGTGACGCCGCCGTCGGCCGGCGGCAGGGCGGGAGCGGCTGCGCCTATGACCACTGCATGGCGTACCGCGAGTTCATAGGCCGGATCCGCGCCGGTCCCGGAGGAAAGGATTCCGCGCAGTTCCTCCGCGTAGCGCCGGCCGCGGAATTCCTCCGGAACCACTACGACGGCGGCACGCGAGCGGTGGAGGGCAAAGGCGACTTCCCGTTCCCTGAAGATTGGCATAACGGGTGCAGCGACCGCTCCAATCCGCAGCACCGCTGCGGAGAGCAGGACGAACTCGGACCAGTTGGGCAACTGGAAAGCCACCCGGTCTCCGGGACGGACCCCCAGGTTCAGCAGAAGGGCCGCGGCCTGGTCGGCACCGGCGTCGAGCTCGGCCCAGGTAAGGTGCCCGTCCTCCCTCCCGTCTGTGACCGCAGTGTGGTCCGGCCGTTCCGCCGCCCAGCGGCGGACCCAGTCCGCGCCGGTAACCGAGGCTGCCTCGTCCGGTGACAGGACCTGTTGCCGGTTCGCCTGGGCGCGGGCCGTGCGGCTGGTTTTCTGCCGCGGTACCGGGCCCTCCTGGACCTTCATGGGGAGCCCGAAGGAGTTCATCGCGTCCAGGAACTCCGGGTAGGAAATCCGGTATGCGTTCGGATAGCTCAAGGTGCTGCGCCCCACTGCTCCGGAGGCAGCCACGGCCAGGGACATCAGGACCCGGTGATCGTTGAAGGAGGACAAATCTGCTGCAGTGAGCTGTTCCGTGCCGCTGACCAGCAGGTCGGTGCCTGAAATCCGGACCCCCGCGCCCATGGAGTTCAGCTGCAGCATGGCCGCTACCCGGTCCGATTCCTTCAGCCTCACGTGGCCCACGTTGCGGAAGATGCTTTCGCCGTCCGCGCAGGCAGCCATCGCGGACAGGACCGGCAGCATGTCAGGGACCGTCCGGCAGTCGATCTCCGCCGGCTGAAGCCTCAGCCCGTTGTGGCGAACGCGCACGCCGTCAGCCCCGGCGTCGTACTCCATGGGAAGCCCCATGGCCCCGGCAATATCCAGGAAGTCCGACTCAGGATGGTCGGTACCTCCTGCAGTGACGGACCGCAGTCCCTTCAACAGCAGGTCGGCGGGATGCAGGGCCGCCGCCGCGAGGCCAAAGGCGGCTGAACCAATGTCTTCCGGCATGCGCATGTCCGTGGGGAGTGCCTCCTGCTGCGGAGGTACTTCAAAGCGGTGCCAGTCATCGCGAACCTCTACCTCCAGGCCGAAGCGCCGCATCATGTTGACGGTCAGCTCCAGATACGTCCTCTCGTTGAGGGTTCCGTCCACCACCACAGAAGTGGGCCGGTCGGCAAACGGGGCGAGCAGGAGCAGACCGGAGATCCACTGGGACAGCGTCCCGGCGATGTGGACCTCTCCACCTGAGGGGCGGCGGGCACGGACCCGAATCGGCGGACAGCCGGTTGGTGAATCGACGTCGAGGCCCATAGCCGTCAGCGCTGCCAGCAGCGGGCCGACTGGGCGCCGCTGGAAGTACTTCTGGCCCGTTACGGTGACGTCGCTGGAGCCAAGGGCAGCCAGTCCCACCATGAAATACAGCGTGGTTCCGGAGCTGCCGGCCGAAACCTCCTTCCGGACGGGACGGTAAGGCCCGCCGTGCACCACATAAGTGCCGCCGTCTATATCGATCCGGGTGCCGAGCAGGCGCAGCATGGCCACGGTGTAGTGGACGTGCCGGGCGTCCGTGAGACCGGTGATGCGGCTGATGCCGGGCGCCAGGGAAGCCAGGATCAGCGCCCGGTGGGCATGGTATTTCGAGTTGGGCACCTGTGCTTCACCAAAGATGCGCTGCTGTGTTCCCAGGACTGAAAGATACATGGCACCGATGCCCTTCGAACGGCTGTCCTTTTCAGGCGGCCACCCCGCTTGCCGACGCTACCAGCTGGGTTCCGGAGCCGGAACAGACCAGCCTCCCGGCACGCTGGGGACCGGCCAATCCGCCCGGCCCTTTTCGGTGCGGGGGAGGACCGGGGAGGGCGGGGGAGAAGAGAGTCCGGGAGTGCGCTGACACACTGCAGCCCGCTCCGTTAGGCTCGGGAGATGGAACTTCTTATCTTCTTGGTCATCGCGGTGGTTGTTATTGGCGGCGTAGCGTGGGGCAGGCGGCACTTCTCCCATGAGATTGACCGGGCCAAGCGGATCCGCCGGGCAAACCGCCGCGACACGTAGGCCATTCCCGGAGAGCCCCCACCGGGCCGCGGAATGTTCAGCATGGCCCGGCGGCTGATTTTAGCCGTGAACAGTGCTGGGCTAGACTGATAGAAAATGACGCGCCATGAATCGGGCAATCCCGGTTCGCGGCAACTCCATATGCTAAAAGCCACAAACAGAAGGTGGACGCTGATTCGCGTTCTGCCGGAAGATCTGGCAGACTAGAGAAGTTGTTCAAGCGCTTTTGTGCCCGCACGCGCTTCAGCAGGCCGCTAACGCGGCACTGTGTGCGTGATGAGATTGCGTCCCGGTCAGGATAATGCCTGGCGCAGGGTCGGATCCTTCAGGGGAAAAGCCCATATATAACCCGCCCCCATTCTTGAACGGGTGTTGCCAGTTTCGAATCTGCGACACGCCCGAGCGCGGGGGTCGGAGCCTCGGCAGGTTGAGGAACCCGGAGCTTCCGGATTCAGCTTGTTGGAGGAGCGCCGGGGCCAACATGGCCGCCAGGGGCAAAAACTGTACAGAGAGCAATACTCGAAGAAAGAGGCACGACGCCATGGCGGGACAAAAAATCCGCATCCGGCTGAAGTCGTATGACCACGAGGTCATCGACGTATCAGCACGGAAGATCGTTGAGACGGTCACGCGTGCAGGCGCAACGGTAGTAGGCCCCGTGCCGCTGCCCACGGAAAAGAACGTGTACTGCGTTATCCGTTCGCCGCACAAGTACAAGGACAGCCGCGAGCACTTTGAAATGCGCACGCACAAGCGTCTGATCGACATCATTGACCCCACGCCTAAGGCCGTTGACTCGCTGATGCGTCTTGACCTGCCTGCAGACGTGAACATCGAAATCAAGCTGTAGGGGGGAGCAGATAATTATGTCTTCTTCACTTACCCGCCAGGTTAAGGGCCTCCTGGGCACCAAGCTGGGCATGACCCAGGTCTGGGACGAGAACAACAAGCTCATCCCCGTCACCGTGGTCCAGGCTGATTCCAACGTCATCACCCAGCTGCGCAATGCGGAGAAGGACGGCTACACCGCCGTTCAGATCGGCTACGGCCAGATCGATCCCCGCAAGGTAACCAAGCCGCTGGCCGGCCACTTCGAGAAGGCCGGCGTTACGCCTCGCCGTCACGTTGTTGAGCTGCGCACCGCTGACGCTGACACCTACGAGCTCGGCCAGGAACTCTCTGTTGAGATGTTCGAAGCCGGCCAGAAGGTCGACGTCGTCGGTACCTCCAAGGGCAAGGGCTTCGCCGGTGTCATGAAGCGTCATGGCTTCCACGGCGTTGGCGCTTCCCACGGTGCCCACAAGAACCACCGCAAGCCCGGCTCCATCGGTGGCGCATCCACCCCCGGCCGCGTCTTCAAGGGTCTCCGGATGGCCGGCCGCATGGGCGCCGTCCGCCACACCACGATGAACCTCACCGTCCACGCTGTGGATACCGAGAAGTCGCTGCTGCTGATCAAGGGTGCCGTTCCCGGCGCCCGCGGCCAGGTCGTCCTCGTACGCACCGCCGTGAAGGGAGCTTAGTCTCATGGCTAACAAAGCAACTGTTGAATTCCCCGCAGCAATCTTCGACGTTCAGACGAACGTTCCGCTGCTGCACCAGGTAGTTGTGGCTCAGCTTGCTGCCGCCCGCCAGGGCACGCACAAGACGAAGACCCGCGCCGAGGTTTCCGGTGCAGGCCGCAAGCCGTTCAAGCAGAAGGGTACCGGCCGCGCCCGTCAGGGTTCCATCCGTGCTCCTCACATGACCGGTGGCGGCGTTGTCCACGGACCGACGCCCCGCGACTACAGCCAGCGCACCCCCAAGAAGATGATTGCCGCCGCACTTCGCGGAGCACTCTCTGACCGGGCACGCAACGGCCGCATCCACGTGCTGGAAACCCTGGTAGCCGGCGAAACGCCGTCCACCAAGGCTGCACGCGAAGCGCTGCGTTCACTTACCGACCGCAAGAACATGCTCGTTGTTATCGAGCGCGCCAACGATGTTGCTGCACTCTCCGTGCGCAACCTCACCGATGTTCACGTGATCTACGTAGATCAGCTGAACACCTACGACGTGCTCGTTGCTGACGACGTGGTCTTCACCCAGGCTGCCTACGACGAGTTCGTCGGCAAGAACACTGTCAAGGAGGACGCCAAGTGAGCGCGACCACCGCAAAGGACCCTCGCGACGTGGTGCTTGCACCCGTCGTCTCGGAAAAGAGCTACGGCCTGATCGACGAAGGTAAGTACACCTTCCTGGTCGACCCCCGCTCGAACAAGACCGAGATCAAGCTGGCCGTGGAGAAGATTTTCTCCGTCAAGGTCGACTCGATCAACACCATCAACCGTGCCGGTAAGCGCAAGCGCACCAAATTCGGATGGGGACAGCGCAAGAGCACCAAGCGTGCGATTGTCACCCTGAAGGAAGGCACAATCGACATCTTCGGCGGTCCGCTCAGCTAGGGCGGAGACCACTTTAACGAGGAATAAATAATGGGAATCCGTAAATACAAGCCGACTACCCCGGGCCGCCGCGGCTCGAGCGTAGCCGACTTCACCGAAATCACGCGGTCGACGCCGGAAAAGTCGCTGGTACGTCCGCTGCCCAAAAAGGGCGGCCGTAACAACACCGGCAAGATCACGACCAGGCACAAGGGTGGCGGACACAAGCGCCAGTACCGCCTGATCGACTTCCGCCGGCACGACAAGGACGGCGTCAACGCTCGCGTTGCCGAGATCGAATACGATCCGAACCGCACCGCCCGCATTGCGCTGCTGCACTACGTTGATGGCACCAAGCGTTACATCATTGCGCCGAACAAGCTCAAGCAGGGCGACTTCGTAGAGGCCGGCGCCGGGGCTGACATCAAGCCCGGCAACAACCTGCCGCTGCGCAACATCCCCGTGGGTACCGTTATCCACGCCGTTGAACTGCGCCCGGGCGGCGGTGCCAAGATGGCCCGCTCCGCCGGTGCATCGGTTCAGCTGGTTGCAAAGGAAGGCCGCTTCGCCCAGCTGCGTCTGCCTTCCGGCGAAATCCGCAACGTCGACGTCCGCTGCCGCGCCACCATTGGCGAGGTCGGCAACGCCGAGCAGTCCAACATCAACTGGGGCAAGGCCGGCCGCATGCGCTGGAAGGGCGTTCGCCCGACCGTCCGCGGCGTCGCCATGAACCCGGTTGACCACCCGCATGGTGGTGGCGAAGGCAAGACCAGTGGTGGACGCCACCCGGTCAACCCGAACGGTAAGCCCGAGGGCCGTACCCGCCGCCCCAACAAAGAGAGCGACAAGCTTATTGTGCGTCGCCGTCGTTCCGGCAAGAACAAGCGATAGGAGCCTGGAAACATGCCACGCAGCCTGAAGAAAGGCCCCTTCGTCGACCAGCACCTCTTCCTTAAGGTGCAGGCCGAAAACGAGAAGGGCACCAAGAACGTCATCAAGACGTGGTCCCGCCGCTCGATGATCATCCCCGACATGCTCGGGCACACGATCGCCGTGCACGACGGACGCAAGCACATTCCGGTGTTTGTCACCGAGTCGATGGTCGGGCACAAGCTCGGCGAATTCGCTCTGACGCGTACATTCCGCGGCCATGTGAAGGACGACCGCAAGGGCAAGCGCCGCTAGGCGCTGCTCTTTCGGCAGAAGACGAGAGAAGGAAAGCAATGGAAGCCAAGGCAATTGCGCGTCATATCCGCGTAACGCCTATGAAGGCCCGGCGCGTCGTCAACCTTGTTCGTGGCAAGCAAGCGAATGAGGCATTGGCAATTCTGAAGTTTGCCCCCCAGGCAGCTTCGGAGCCGGTATTCAAGGTAGTTCAGTCGGCAATGGCCAACGCACGTGTCCTCGCGGACCGTGACGGCGTGGCCTTCGACGAAGGTGACCTCTACATCAGCGAAGCATTCGTTGACGAAGGACCCACCATGAAGCGGTTCCAGCCGCGGGCCCAGGGCCGCGCCTACCGCATCAACAAGCGGACCAGCCACGTCACCGTGGTTGTCGCAACCCCCGAGAACGAGGAGGACCGTTAAGTGGGACAGAAGGTAAACCCGCACGGGTTCCGACTCGGCATCACCACTGATCACGTTTCGCACTGGTTTGCTGACAGCAACAAGCCGGGCCAGCGTTACAAGGACTTCGTCCGCGAGGACATCAAGATCCGTCAGCTGATGTCCACCGGCATGGACCGCGCCGGCATCGCCAAGGTTGAGATCGAGCGCACCCGCGACCGTGTCCGTGTGGATATCCACACTGCACGTCCGGGCATCGTGATCGGCCGCCGCGGCGCCGAAGCAGACCGCATCCGCGGCGAGCTCGAAAAGCTCACCGGCAAGCAGGTCCAGCTGAACATCCTCGAGGTCAAGAACCCCGAGATGGAAGCACAGCTGGTTGCCCAGGGTGTTGCAGAGCAGCTCTCCTCCCGCGTGGCTTTCCGCCGTGCGATGAAGAAGGCAATTCAGTCCGCACAGCGTGCAGGCGCAAAGGGTATCCGTATCCAGTGCTCCGGCCGCCTGGGTGGCGCTGAAATGAGCCGCTCGGAGTTCTACCGCGAAGGCCGTGTGCCCCTGCACACCCTCCGCGCGAACATCGACTACGGCTTCTTCGAAGCCAAGACCACCTTCGGCCGCATTGGCGTGAAGGTCTGGATCTACAAGGGCGACGTCACTTCCAAGGAACTGGCTGCACAGCAGGCTGCTGC
The DNA here is from genome assembly GCF_009696625.1 of Arthrobacter sp. BL-252-APC-1A. Lineage (NCBI taxonomy): Bacteria > Bacillati > Actinomycetota > Actinomycetes > Micrococcales > Micrococcaceae > Arthrobacter > Arthrobacter sp. BL-252-APC-1A. The sequence goes on from NZ_VULS01000002.1 coordinate 293,121, forward strand.
ACCGTCCCGCGGACGTTCCAACGACCGTCCGGGCCGCGGCCCGGCCGACCGTGGGGACCGTCGTCGTCGTAACGACCGCGGCGACAAGGCCGCCGCGCCTGCTGCAGAGGCTCCGGCCGCTGAGGCAGCTGCCCCCGCAGCAGAAGGAGGACAGGCTTAAATGCTTATCCCACGTCGAGTCAAGTACCGCAAGCAGCACCACCCGGGTCGTTCCGGCGCTGCAACCGGTGGCACCGCTGTCAGCTTCGGTGAATGGGGTATCCAGGCTCTTACGCCTGCATACGTAACCAACCGCCAGATTGAAGCTGCACGTATTGCCATGACGCGCCACATCAAGCGCGGCGGCAAGGTCTGGATCAACATCTACCCGGACCGTCCGCTGACGAAGAAGCCTGCTGAAACCCGTATGGGTTCCGGTAAGGGTTCGCCGGAGTGGTGGGTTGCAAACGTCAAGCCGGGGCGGGTTCTGTTCGAACTCTCCGGTGTTTCCGAAGAGGTAGCTCGCGAGGCACTGCGCCTGGCGATCCATAAGCTGCCGTTGAAGGCACGCATTGTGCGTCGCGAGGGTGGTGAATAGCAATGGCTATCGGTTCAAAGGAACTTGCAACTGATCAGCTGGACGGGTTCGACAACGAGCGTCTCGTTGAAGAACTGCGCAAGGCCAAGGAGGAGCTGTTCAACCTCCGTTTCCAGTCGGCCACCGGCCAGCTGGAAAACAACGGACGGCTCCGTGCCGTAAAGCGCGACATCGCCCGCATCTACACGGTGCTGCGTGAGCGTGAACTGGGAATTCGTCCCGAGGCAGTTGCTCCCGTCGAGGAAGCAGCCCCCGAGAAGAAGAAGTCCAAGAAGAAGGCTGCGGAGTCCGAAGCTGCGGTTGCCGAGGATGATGCCAAATGAGCGAAAACAAGAATGAGGCAGCAGTGACAACTGACGCAAACGGAGCCGATGCCCGCGGGTACCGGAAGACCGCTCGCGGCTACGTGGTCTCCGACAAGATGGACAAGACCATTGTCGTCGAGGTTGAAGACCGCGTGAAGCACGCGCTGTACGGCAAGGTTCTTCGCCGCACCGAGAAGCGCAAGGCACATGACGAGCAGAACGCTGCCGGCATTGGTGACCTCGTGCTGATCGCCGAGACCCGCCCGCTCTCCGCTACCAAGCGGTGGCGCCTGGTCGAGATCATCGAAAAGGCCAAGTAGCCAAACGCCGAAAGGCACAGTAGCTGCAAAGCACATAACAGGCCGGAGCGTGTGCCGGGGGAGAGGCTGAGAAGCAGCTCCTTCGTCACGCAGGCGCCGTCCAAAGCGTCAGGGCCCCGGCGGCGGAATCATTCGATTTCGTTTCCGGGGCCCTTTCGCGGTAAACTTGAAATCTTGTCTGTGTGGTGCGGAAGCATGTCCTCTTTTGGACACCCATCCTCACCGCCGAATAAGACAAAAGCCCGATAATCTTGTTCAGCATGGTGCTGCGGCTTGCGCTGCAGAGCGGCCCGTAGGGGCCGGTGCTGAGTACCAGTATTACGGGGTCCACCCATATCCGTTCCGCAAGGCTCAGGAAACACTGAGAACCGGCGCGACGACAGGAGTAATAAGTGATTCAGCAGGAGTCGCGACTGAAGGTCGCCGACAACACGGGTGCCAAGGAAATCTTGACCATCCGCGTTCTCGGTGGATCCGGCCGTCGCTACGCAGGCATTGGCGACACCATTGTTGCCACCGTCAAGGATGCAATTCCCGGCGGCAACGTCAAGAAGGGCGATGTGGTCAAGGCCGTCATCGTCCGTACCAAGAAGGAACGCCGCCGCCAGGACGGTTCCTACATCAAGTTCGATGAGAACGCTGCAGTGATCTTGAAGAATGACGGCGACCCCCGCGGTACCCGTATCTTCGGCCCGGTCGGCCGCGAACTTCGCGACAAGAAGTTCATGAAGATCATTTCGCTGGCTCCGGAGGTGCTGTAGATCATGGCAAAGATCAAGAAGGGTGACCTGGTTCAGGTCATCACCGGTGCCAAGGCTGAGCGCGGCGGAGACCGCGGCAAGCAGGGCAAGGTACTGAAGGTTTTCCCGGAGACCAACCGCGTGCTCGTAGAGGGCATCAACCGCGTCACCAAGCACACCAAGGTTGGCCAGTCCTCCCGTGGTTCCAAGACCGGCGGCATCGAGGTTGTTGAAGCCCCGATCCACGTTTCCAACGTGGCCGTTGTGGATCCCGAGACGAAGAAGCCCACCCGTGTTGGCTACCGCACCGAAATCGTCGAAAAAGACGGCCGGACCCGCACCGTGCGCATCCGCGTCGCCAAGGGCTCTGGGAAGGACCTCTAATGACTGAGACTGTCACCAAGATCGTTCCCCGTCTGAAGACCCGCTACGCAGCGGAAATCAAGCAGACTCTGCAGGACGAATTCAACTACGCAAACGTCAACCAGGTTCCGCGCCTCGTCAAGGTCGTTGTGAACATGGGTGTTGGAGATGCCGCTAAGGACTCCAAGCTCATTGACGGTGCTGTACGCGACCTGACGGCCATCACCGGCCAGAAGCCGCAGATCACCAAGGCACGCAAGTCGATCGCACAGTTCAAGCTGCGCGAAGGCATGCCGATCGGTGCGCACGCTACGCTGCGCGGCGACCGCATGTGGGAATTCGTGGACCGCCTGGTCACCCTGGCGCTCCCGCGTATCCGCGACTTCCGCGGCCTGAGCGGCAAGCAGTTCGACGGCAACGGCAACTACACGTTCGGTCTGACCGAGCAGTCGATGTTCCACGAAATCGATCAGGACAAGATCGACCGCGTACGCGGCATGGACATCACCGTGGTTACCACCGCCAAGACCGATGACGAGGGACGCGCGCTGCTGAAGGCGCTCGGCTTCCCGTTCAAATCCGAAGATTAATTACTACGTAAAAGGTCTGTTGCTTAACGCAGGGCACGCTTTGCGCCGAGCAGCAGAAACCGTTACGAGGGAGGGCTAGAGCCCACATGACAATGACAGATCCTGTCGCAGACATGCTCACGCGTCTGCGCAATGCAAACTCGGCATACCACGACACCGTGTCCATGCCGTACAGCAAGCTGAAGGCACGCGTTGCCGACATCCTGAAGGCCGAAGGCTACATCGCCGGCTGGAAGGAAGAAGAGGCACAGGTTGGCAAGACGCTGACCCTGGACCTCAAGTTCGGTCCGAACCGCGAGCGTTCGATTGCTGGCGTCCGCCGTATCTCCAAGCCGGGCCTGCGTGTATACGCAAAGTCCACCAACCTGCCGCGCGTTCTGGGCGGGCTGGGTATCGCCATCCTGTCGACGTCGTCAGGTCTGCTGACCGACCGCCAGGCCGCCAAGAAGGGTGTGGGTGGGGAAGTCCTCGCCTACGTCTGGTAGCAGGGAAGGGAAAGAATAATGTCACGTATTGGACGTCTGCCCATCTCTGTCCCCGCCGGTGTCGACGTTGCCATTGATGGCAACACCGTCACGGTCAAGGGTTCCAAGGGCGAGCTGAGCCACGTTGTGCCCAGCCCGATCTCGGTTTCCATGGACGAGAACACCATCACCGTCGCCCGCCCCAATGACGAGCGCGAATCCCGTTCCCTCCACGGCCTGACCCGCACCCTGATCTCCAACATGATCACCGGTGTGACCGAAGGCTACAAGAAGGACCTGGAAATCGTTGGCACCGGTTACCGTGTGCAGGCCAAGGGCTCGGACCTCGAGTTCGCCCTGGGCTACAGCCACCCGGTATCCGTGAAGGCTCCGGAGGGCATCACGCTCACCGTTACGGGCCCGACCAAGCTCACCGTTTCCGGCATTGACAAGCAGCAGGTCGGCGAGGTTTCCGCCAACATCCGCAAGCTGCGCAAGCCTGACCCCTACAAGGGCAAGGGCATTCGTTACGCCGGCGAGATTGTCCGCCGCAAGGTCGGAAAGGCTGGTAAGTAATCATGGCCATCAGCATCAATAAGAAGCGCAATTCCAAGAGCAAGGCCGCTTCCCGGAGCCGCCGTCAGCTGCGGATCCGCAAGCGCATTGCCGGCACCGCGGCCCGTCCGCGCCTGGTCGTCAACCGCTCTTCGCGCCACGTGTTCGTCCAGGTTGTCGATGACAGCCGCGGCGTAACCGTTGCATCCGCGTCCACCATGGAAGCAGATCTGCGTTCCATGGAGGGCGACAAGACTGCCAAGTCGAAGCGCGTCGGCGAGCTCGTTGCCGAACGTGCCAAGGCTGCCGGCGTCGAAGCCGTGGTGTTTGACCGCGGCGGCAACCGCTACCACGGCCGCATCGCGGCTGTTGCAGACGGCGCACGCGAAGGTGGGCTGGCACTGTGACCGAGGCAAACAAGGAAAAGGAAAATCAGGTGACTGAAGCTACATCTGCTGAGGCAACTGAGACCAAGGAAACCGCTGCCGCAGGCACCGACGACCGCCGCGGCGGCCGCCGGGGCGAGCAGCGCTCTGACCGTGGAGGCCGTGACCGCGGCGGACGCGGCGGACGCGACGGCGGACGCAACGATGACAAGGACAAGTTCATTGAACGCGTCGTTACCATCAACCGCGTCGCCAAGGTGGTCAAGGGTGGTCGTCGCTTCAGCTTCACCGCTCTGGTAGTTGTCGGTGACGGCAACGGCATGGTCGGCGTTGGCTACGGCAAGGCAAAGGAAGTTCCTTCGGCTATCGCCAAGGCAGTCGAGGAAGCGAAGAAGTCCTTCTTCCGCGTTCCCCGCATTGCCGGCACCGTCCCGCACCTGGTGCAGGGCGAGGCAGCCGCAGGCGTTGTCCTGCTCCGTCCGGCTTCCCCGGGTACCGGCGTTATCGCCGGTGGTCCGGTCCGAGCCATCCTCGAGTGCGCCGGTATCCACGACGTGCTGTCCAAGTCGCTGGGTTCCTCCAACGCGATCAACATCGTGCACGCCACGGTTGACGCGCTGAAGCGCCTCGAAGAGCCCCAGGCTGTGGCTGCCCGCCGTGGCCTGCCGCTGGACGAAGTTGCTCCCGCAGCGATGATCCGCAACATGCAGAAGGCTGGTGCATGATGACTACTCCGAAGCGCGTTGCCGTCAGCTCGGCACAGCTGGAAATCACCCAGATTAAGTCCACCATCGGTGGTAAGCAGAATCAGCGCGACACGCTGCGTTCACTCGGCCTGAAGCACATCGGCGACTCCGTCGTCCGCAGTGCAGATGCCGTGACCGTTGGCATGATCAACACGGTTCCGCACCTCGTGAAGGTTGAGGAGGCGAAGTAACATGGCCGAAGATAACAAAGCTCTGAAGGTCCACCACCTGCGTCCTGCTCCGGGTGCCAAGACGGCTAAAACCCGTGTTGGCCGCGGTGAAGGTTCCAAGGGTAAGACCGCAGGCCGCGGTACCAAGGGTACGGCTGCCCGCTACCAGGTCAAGGCCGGTTTCGCAGGCGGGCAGCTGCCGCTGCACATGCGCCTGCCGAAGCTGCGCGGCTTCAAGAACCCGTTCAAGGTCGAGTTCCAGGTTGTAAACCTGGACAAGATCTCTGAGCTGTTCCCCGAAGGAGGCGAGGTCACCGTTGAGGCCCTCGTTGCCAAGGGTGCCGTGCGCAAGAACCAGCCCGTCAAGGTGCTGGGCACCGGCGACATCACCGTCAAGGTTGATGTGAAGGCAGATGCATTCTCTGCCAGCGCCGCTGAAAAGATCGCTGCAGCAGGCGGATCGACCACGGCGCTCTAAGCTCCGTGACTTTCCGTGCACTTCTCCGCTGCCGGCCCCGGGTTTTCCCGGGTGCCGGCAGCGGGTTGTGCGCACACCTGCGTGCTACTAAGCTCCCGGAAGGCCTTTAAACGGCCAGCCGGGGGCTTGGTGCCTTTAACGCTCCCGCCGCTGCCATGTTCGATAACGCAACAGCGGCCCTGAGCGGATAGACTCAGGTTTTGTTCAAGTCCCGCCGGGACTCATTTCCACACTTTCTTCAGGAGGACGCTTGCTTAGCGCTATTGGCCGGGCTTTCCGGACGCCAGACCTGCGACGCAAGCTGTTGTTTACGCTGGGAATCATCACTATCTTCCGCATGGGTGCTTTTATCCCGGCCCCGGGTGTTGACTACGGCAATGTGCAGCAGTGCTTGGCTCTTGGTGCCACTTCCGGTGGCCTCTACGAGTTCGTAAACCTCTTCAGCGGCGGCGCCCTGCTGCAGGTCTCAGTCTTCGCCCTCGGCATCATGCCGTACATCACCGCCAGCATCATCGTGCAGCTGCTGCGCGTGGTGATCCCTCACTTCCAGGCACTGTATGAGGAAGGCCAGCAGGGTCAGTCCACGCTCACGCAGTACACCCGCTACCTGACCATCGCACTGGGCCTGCTGAATGCAACCACCGTGGTCTCGCTGGCCCGTTCGGGCGCACTGTTCAACAACATGTGCTCCGTGCCGATCATCCCGGACGACAACATCATCACCATCCTGCTGCTGATCATCACGCTGACGGCCGGCACCGGCCTGATCATGTGGATGGGTGAGCTTGTCACCGAAAAGGGCGTCGGCAACGGCATGTCCCTGCTGATCTTCACCTCGATCGTTGCCAGCTTCCCGAGCGCGCTCGGAGCTATCCTGTCCGCACAGGGCTGGACCATCTTCCTGGGCGTAATCGCGATCGGTATCGTGACGGTTGCGCTGGTGATCTTCGTGGAACAGTCCCAGCGCCGTGTCCCGGTCCAGTACGCCAAGCGTATGGTTGGGCGCCGCACGGTCGGCGGCACGAACACCTACATCCCCATCAAGGTCAACATGGCCGGCGTGATCCCCGTGATCTTTGCATCCTCCATGCTGTACCTGCCCTCCCTGCTGGCTCAGTTCAACACCCCTTCGGACGGCTCTGCTCCGCCGGAATGGGTTGTCTGGATCAACAACTACCTGACCAGCGGAGACCACCCGCTGTACATGGCCGTGTACTTCCTGATGATCGTGTTCTTCACGTACTTCTACGTGTCGATCACCTTCAATCCGGAGGAAGTATCGGAAAACATGAAGAAGTACGGCGGTTTCATTCCCGGCATCCGTGCCGGCCGCCCCACCGCCGAATACCTGCAGTACGTGCTTTCCCGCATTACCCTGCCCGGCGCCATGTATTTGGGCATTGTTGCCCTTATTCCGCTGATTGCCCTGGTGCTGGTCGGGGCAAACCAGAACTTCCCGTTCGGCGGAACCTCGATCCTCATCATGGTTGGTGTGGGACTCGAGACGGTCAAACAAATTGACGCGCAGCTCCAGCAGCGTCACTACGAAGGGTTATTGCGATGACACGTCTGCTCATTATTGGGCCTCCCGGTGCCGGCAAGGGAACACAGGCTTCCCGCATCTCCGAACGCCTTGGTGTCAGCGCGATTTCAACGGGAGACATCTTCCGCTCCAATGTGAAGAACCTGACCCCGCTCGGCATCGAAGCCAAGAAGTACATCGACGCCGGAAACTTCGTGCCGGACGAGGTCACCAACAACATGGTCCGTGCCCGGCTCCTGGAAGAAGACGTTACGGAGGGCTTCCTGCTCGACGGCTACCCGCGCACTGTTGCGCAGGTCGAAGAGCTCGATGACATCCTTGCAGCCGGCGGCGACAGCCTTGACGCCGTGCTGCTGCTGACGGCCGACGACGAGGAACTGGTTTCCCGCCTGCTCCGCCGTGCGGAGATCGAGGGCCGGACCGACGACAACGAAGAAGTCATCCGGCACCGCCTCGAGCTGTACAAGCAGCAGACAGCCGACGTCGTCGACGCCTACGAGAAGCGCGGAATCGTTACCCGCGTTGACGGCCTGGGCGACATCGACGAGGTTACCGAGCGCGTCATGCAGGCACTCAAGCAGACCAGCTAGAACAGACAGAAGGCGAGACGTTGGCCCAGCCACGGATCCAGTACAAAACCAATGCGCAGATGCGCACCATGCGCGAGGCAGGCCTGGTGCTGATCAAGGCACTGGACGCGGCGGTTGCAGCCGCCCGCCCCGGCATCACCACGGCAGAGATCGACCAGGTCTTCGCCGGAGTGCTCGCCGAGGCGGGGGCGACGTCGAACTTCCTCGGGTATTACGATTTCCCGGCCACCATCTGCACCTCGGTGAATGAGGAAGTCGTTCACGGCATCCCCGGGAACCGGGTACTGGCCGACGGCGACATTATCTCCATCGACGGCGGTGCCATCGTGGACGGCTGGCACTCCGACTCGGCACGCACCGTCATTGTCGGTACAGCTGATCCGGAGGACCAGCGGCTCTCCGACGTCACCGAGAACGCCATGTGGCACGGCATCGCGGCTGCAGCCAAGGGCCGGTTTGTCGGGGACATCGGTGCCGCCATCGATGACTACGTCAGTTCTGTTCCGGGGAAACCGCTGGGAATCCTCGAGGACTACGTCGGACACGGCATCGGCTCGGAAATGCATCAGGCTCCGGATGTGCTCAATTACCGCACGAGCCACCGGGGACCGAAGCTGAAGGCCGGGATGTGCCTGGCGATCGAGCCCATGCTCGTTCGCGGCGGCATTGAAACGGCCACGCTGGATGATGACTGGACCGTCGTTACCACCGACGGCGCCCGTTCCTGCCAGTGGGAGCATTCAGTTGCGATCCACGAAAAGGGGATCTGGGTGCTTACGTCGCCCGACGGCGGTGCTTCGCGGCTTGCGCCCCTGGGCATCACCCCCGTGCCGATTCCGTAAGGCAGCTCTGCAAAAGGGCCTGTTCCGCTTTTAGCGGGACAGGCCCTTTTGCGTTGCCTGGTACGGCGGTGCGGCGGCGGCCGCGGAAGCGTCCCTGGGGGCGGACCGCCGGTACCACTGAAGACAGAAGACGACCATCACGGCCAGCTCGACGGCTCCGCCGGCGTAGTACATTGCCATGGCCCCTGTCTCGGCTTCACCCGCAGGAATACCTGCGGGCGGCTGGGCGTACAGCGACTTGGCCAGGATGTTGTGCGCCGCAGCAGTGAACACCAGGACACCGGCCCGCAGCCGCAGGCCTGCCCGGTGGGGATTAGGGTCGCGTCCGATCAGCGCCGCGGTCCACAGGTAGCCCGCCGCCACCAGATGGAACGTGACGATCCAGTGCACCGGTGCGTAAGTGCGCATCGCATCAAAGAGCGGAGTCCGGAACATCAGGTACATGCCGCCGAGGTTCAGCACCGTCGCAGTGAGCGGGTTGGCGAGTAGCCGGGCCGGTGCGCTGCGCAGGAGCCTTACGGTACGGAGTGCCGGCATCCGGTCCATGGACCGCAGAGCGAGGGTCACGGGCCGGGAAAGCACCAGCAGCAGGGGTACAAGCATGCCGGCAATGACGTGGGAAAGAGCCAGCAGAGTGAAGTTGCCGTGGGCCAGGCCGGGCAGCGGACCAAGGACCGTCAGCAGCGCCAGGACCAGGCCCAGAATGAACAGGACAGTACGGTGCAGCGGCCATCCCGCAGCCCTGGCCGAACAAGCGCCCGCCACATAGGCGGCCGCCGCCGCGCAGGCCGGGACCAGGAAGAGAACTTCGACCGGAAAGGCGCCCGAAGGATGCTGCATTAGCGTCCAGGTTCGCCTGCGGCCGCTGCCCGCGTCCGCAGCAGCAGGAATATCCCCGCCGCAATCATGACCACAGCAGCAATATTCCAGGCCAGGTCGTAGGGCAGAAGCTCAACGTCATAGCGGATCTGGTGCAGGGTCAGCAGCTTGTGCTGGATAGTGCCGTCATAAAGCTGGAAGGCACCGGTGCCCAGAAGCACTGCGCCGGCCCAGCGCGCCGGGTTCAGGACGTTGTGGCGTCGAAGGTCAGCGAACAGGAACAGGCCGGCGACTATGGCAAACCAGCCAAACGCGTGGAACAGGCCGTCAGAGAACAGGCCAACGGAAGCGGTGGACTTGTCATAGAAGTGATGCCACTGCAGCAGCTGGTGGAATACCACCTCGTCGACGAACGCTGCGACGCCAATACCCACCAGGACTCCGGAAAGCACGTTCCTGCGGGCCGGCCTGAGTACTTCGGTGCGTGGGGAATTCATGGCCCCGACCCTAGCAAAAGTGTTCCGGCATGGCAGCAGGACGGACGCGCAGGACCCGCCGGCGGGGAACACGGACCAAGACCCGCAGTGGAGACGAGCGGTGGCCGCGTCACTAAATGAACGCCCTGTTAACTCCGGCTGAAAGCACTTCCAACGGACGCTGAAGTCTTCTTCAAATGCCCTGGTTCCGGCCGTTTGCCGCGGGGCTGAAACCTACGCTGAAGGCGTCAATCATCTCCCGACGAAGGTTCGCACCTGTTATGTCATCTTCCACTTTGTCCCCACCCGGCCAGGCCGCCGCCAGCGGTCCGGGAAACGGGTCCGCGCGGGCCGGCATGCCGCCCCGCCGCGCCGAAGCACGGCGGCCGGACGCGCGGCGCCGGAACAAACCCTCAAACTGGCTCCTGTTCGCGCTGCTGGCGGGCCCGAACATCGTGCTCCTGCTGGTTTTCACCTACAAGCCGCTGCTTCAGTCCCTGTATTACTCCACGCTCCAGTGGAACATCGGTTCGGCAATCGCCCGTCCAGTCGGTTTCCGGAACTACACCGACTGGCTGACCGCACCCGGCACCCCGCAGGTCATCACCGTAACCCTCATCTTCACCCTGGCTACCGTGGGCGGAGGGATGGTCATCGGACTTGCCCTTGCCCTGCTCCTGAACAGCAGGCTCAAGCTCAGGGGAGCAGCCCGAACCATCGTCGTCGCGCCGTACGTGCTCTCCGGCGTCGCCGTCGGACTGCTTTGGCTCTTTGTCTTTGACCCGAACTTTGGTGTCACGTCCGCGCTGCTGCAGGCCTTTGGCCTGTCCTCGCCGGACTGGTACAACGATCCCGGCTACGCACTGGCCATGGTCATCATCGTCTACCTCTGGAAAAACGTGGGCTACGTGGCCCTCATTTATCTGGCGGGCCTGCAGGCAATTCCCAGGGACCTGCTGGAAGCCGCGTCCCTGGACGGGGCGGGACGGCTGAGGACGCTGGCGGGAATAACCCTTCCGCTGCTGGGGCCAACCACTTTCTTCCTCTCGGTGACGACCCTGCTCAGCTCACTGCAGTCCTTCGACATCATTCAGGCCATGACCAGGGGCGGACCGCTGGAAGGCACCACCACCATGATGTACCAGATCTACCAGCAGGGCTTCGTAGCCGGGACCGCCGGCTACTCGTCGGCGATCGCGACCATCCTGTTCCTGGTGCTCCTCGCCGTAACCCTCCTGCAGCTGAAGTTCGTTGAACGGAAGGTGCATTACTCGTGAGCAACGCTGTGCGCCCCGCCCTGACCGCCCGGCGGCCCGGTGGTCCCGGAACCCGGAGACGTCCGGCCGGCTACGCTGCCCTGGCGGCCGCCGTCGCCGTCATGATCCTGCCGCTGGTCTGGATGATGCTGGCCAGCTTCAAGGAACCGGATGAGATCCACACAGTGCGAATTCAGTGGCTGCCCGCCGGTTGGGACCTGTCCAACTATGCGGCGGCACTTGAACGCGTCCCGTTCGGAGCCTTCTTTGCCAATTCGCTGCTGGTAACCGTGATCGGTGCCGGGCTCAAGATTCTCCTGGGCCTCACCACTGCCTATGCCCTGGTCTTCCTGGACGTGCCGTTCAGGAAGGTGTTTTTCGCCGTCGTCATCTTCGCCCTGCTCGTTCCGCAGCAGATTGTGATCATCCCGAACTACACGCTGGTGGCGGAACTGGGCTGGCTCAATACCTACCAGGGCATCATCCTTCCGGGGCTGGCCAGTGCCTTCGGAACTTTCCTGTTCCGCCAGCACTTCCTCTCCCTGCCGCAGTCGGTCATGGAAGCCGCGGTGCTTGACGGCGCCGGCCACCTGCGCAGGCTGTTCCAGTTTGTGGTTCCCATGTCAGCGCCCACGATCGCGGCAGTTGCCCTGGTCTCCGTGGTCAACGAATGGAACGAGTACCTCTGGCCGCTGCTGGTAGTGGACCGCGCGGAGATGATGACGCTGCCCGTAGGGCTGACGCTGCTGCAGAACAACGACGGCGTTACCAACTGGGGCGTGCTGATGGCTGGAACTGTGCTCATTACGGTTCCCGTCCTGGCCCTGTTCTTCGTTCTCCAGCGCCGGATCGTTTCCGGCCTGACCGCAGGTGCCGTGACCGGCTGACCCCGTCCGTATACCCGCCCCCGTATCCCACCTGTCCCAATCTCCTTTCTTTCATTGCCCCGCTTTCCGCTACATAACCGAAGGAAACCATGAACAAGCGTCTTGCCCCCGCCGTCGCCGCAGCAGCTCCCGCCGGCGGGCTGACCCGCCGCAGCATGCTGGCCCTTGCCGGGCTCCTGGGCGGGACCGCCGCCCTGGCAGCCTGCGGCGGACCGTCCACTGCCGGCACCGGAGGAGCAGTGGAAACTGCCGGAACCGACTGGGCGTCCATCAACGCCGCCGGCAAAATCACCTGGTGGTCCAACCACCCCGGTGCCTCGAAGCCGATCGAGGAGGAACTCATCCGCCGGTTCACAGCCAAGACCGGCATTGAGGTGGAGCTGGTGACCGCCGGCGCCGATTACGACGAAGTTGCCCAGCGCTTCCAGGCATCGGCCGGCACAAACAACGTTCCGGACCTCGTAGGCGCCAGCGATGTCTGGTGGTTCCGCTACATGATCAACGGGCAGATCCTGCCCGTCGACGACGTAGCCGCACACCTGGGGATCGAAACGGCCGACTACAACACCGGCCTGTACAACGACTACGAGTTCAACGGGAACCACTGGGCCTTCCCATACGCCCGGTCCACCCCGCTGTTCTATTACAACCGCGACCTGTTTGCGGCGGCGGGACTGCCCGACCGTGCGCCGAAAACCTGGGAAGAGTACAACTCCTGGGCGCCGGCCCTGGCAGAGGCCAACGGCGGTGCCGTCCCCATGGCCCTCGGATCGGACACCTCCTGGTCTGCCTGGTGGTTCTGCAACATCATGTGGGGCATGGGCGGGCAGTACTCCAAGGACTGGACCCTCACCCTGGACGATCCCAGGACACTCGAAGCAGGAGAGTTCCTGCGTGGGATGATCCACGAGCGCAGGAGCGTGGCGGTTTCGGCCGCTGACTACGTAGCGGACTTCACCGCCGGAGTGAGCGCCTGCACCATCGCTTCCACCGGATCGCTGAGCGGGATTATGGAAGCGGCGAAGTTCGACGTCGGTACGGGCTTCCTTCCCGAAGGTCCGGCGGGGCCCGCGTGTCCTACGGGTGGAACAGGCATTGCCATCGCCGCGGAGAAGTCTCCCGAGCAGCAGCTGGCAGCGGCCATGTTCCTGCAGTTCATCGGCGAGCCGAAGCAGACCGCCTACTTCTCCGCGAACACCGGGTACATGCCGGTGCGGACCTCTGCCGCGGACGGCGCCGAGATGCAGGCGGTCTATGCCAAGGCACCGCAGTTCCGTACCGCCGTCGACCAGCTGGCCACAACCCGGGTACAGGACTGGGCACGCTCCTTCGTGCCATCCGGCGACCAGCACTTGACCACCGCCCTGGAGAAGATCATGCTTCAGGACACTCCGGCGGCCGAAGCCTTCGCGGCGGCATCGGATGCCATTGCCAAGTCCTTCGAGCAGAACGTTGAGCCGTACCTGTGAACCTGCTGAACATTGCCCATCGCGGCAACTCTGCACAGGCACCGGAAAACACCCTGGCTGCCTTCGCCTCGGCTGCGGCTGCAGGGGCGGGGATGATCGAGACCGATCTGCAGCTCAGCGCGGACGGAGCCGTCGTGCTGATCCACGACCAGACCCTTGACCGCACGGGTGGCCGGGCCGGCCGGGTTGACGAGCTGACTGCCCCGGAACTGGGCCAGGCAGACGCGGGAAGCTGGTTCTCGCCGATCTTCGCCGGGGAACCCATTCCCAGGCTCGAAGACCTGGTGGACTTTGCCACCCGGAACACCGGGCTGCGCTGGCTGCTCGAGTTCAAGGGCGATTGGACACCGGACCAGGCCGCACCCGCGGCCGGCATGCTGCGGGATGCAGGTCTCGGCGGACGCTGCGTGCTGCAGGGTTTTTCTCCGCGCACTCTCCGCAGCCTTCAGGCGGCGGCACCGGACATTGACCGCGGGCTGCTCATCACCCTGCCCCCCGCTCCGGGGGAGGAGCAGCACCTCCTTGGCTTCCTGGCAGAAACCGGTGCCGGCTACTGCAACCCCCACGGGGGTGTCCTGGAAGCATCGCCGCAGCTGGTTTCAGCCCTCCAGGCTGCGGGCGTGAAAGTCTGCACCTGGACACTGAACCTGCCGGAGCAGTGGGCGGCAGCAGCAGCCGCGGGAGCCGACGGGATCATTACTGACCGGCCCGCCGAGCTTGCCGCCTGGATCGCGGGCATCCCGGATACCCCTTGACGGACGCGGCAGCGGCGGCAGGATTTAACTTATCCGGCCCTGTGCCGTAGAGTTATCTGTTGGTTGTCTCTACATTCGTGCCCTTTTCCAACCGGTTTCGACCGGCTGGATGGGCTTGGGGAGAGACCATCTAACACCAAAAACCGCTGCCCCTGCAATTAAGGGCGGCACAGACGTTAGCGGAGGATATGGCCAAGAAAGACGGCGTCATAGAGATTGAGGGCTCGGTCAACGAAGCCCTGCCCAATGCGATGTTCCGCGTTGAGCTGGCCAACGGCCACATTGTGCTCGCACACATCTCGGGAAAGATGCGTCAACACTACATTCGCATCCTCCCCGGAGACCGCGTTGTGGTGGAACTTAGCCCGTACGACCTCACCCGGGGCCGTATCGTCTACCGCTACAAGTAACAACCAAGGCTCCGGCTTCCTCCCAGGAGGGGACCGGAGTTCAACCCTGCAACCACGCAAAGGAAAACCATGAAGGTCCAGCCGAGCGTCAAGCAGATCTGCGATAAGTGCAAGGTGATTCGCCGTAACGGCCGAGTCATGGTGATCTGCGAGAACCCGCGCCACAAGCAGCGCCAGGGCTAACAAGCGCTCTTTGTTCCGGCCCCAGGCCGCGGACGCGCCCAAGCCCACGCGTAGTAGTAATTGAATATGGCAGTACAGCGTCTGATACGCGTGACGCACACCCCCGGTACGGAGGCCGGGGACCTGGAAACAGGGACGTACTGCTTCAGACCTCCGGTAACACCAAAGGAGAACCGCCAATATGGCACGTCTCGCCGGCGTAGACATTCCCCGCGAAAAGCGGGTTGTCATTGCGCTTACCTACATCTACGGCGTGGGCAAGACCCGTGCAGAGCAGACCCTTGCCGAGACCGGCATTAGCCCGGATACTCGCGTCAAGGACCTCACCGATGCTGAACTCGTTCAGCTGCGTGACTACATCGAGGGCAACTTCAAGGTTGAGGGTGACCTCCGCCGCGAGGTAGCAGCCGACATCCGCCGCAAGGTTGAGATCGGCAGCTACCAGGGCATTCGCCACCGCCGCGGTATGCCTGTCCATGGCCAGCGCACCAAGACCAACGCTCGTACCCGCAAGGGCCCGAAGCGCACCGTTGCCGGTAAGAAGAAGGCCGGCCGCTAAATCTAGCGGTCTCCAGGCCAACGGCCTGCACAGCAGGTCACCTATTCCAAACTCTTTGTAGGAGAAGTAATGCCCCCCAAGACTCGTGGAGCGGTACGCAAGCCGCGTCGCAAGGATAAGAAGAATATCGCGCTGGGCCAGGCGCATATCAAGAGCACTTTTAACAACACCATCGTCTCCATCACGGACCCGACCGGTGCTGTTATCTCATGGGCTTCCGCCGGTGAGGTTGGCTTCAAGGGCTCCCGTAAGTCCACTCCCTTCGCTGCACAGATGGCTGCCGAAGCTGCTGCCAAGCGTGCACAGGAGCACGGCGTCCGCAAGGTCGACGTCTTCGTGAAGGGTCCGGGATCCGGCCGCGAAACCGCGATCCGTTCGCTGCAGGCCACCGGCCTGGAAGTTGGCACCATTCAGGATGTCACCCCGAGCGCACACAACGGCTGCCGTCCCCCGAAGCGCCGCCGCGTATAAGCAGCACTGCGGTTCCGGTTTCCTTCCGGCGGGCATTTCGCTTTTCGAAGCGGGTGTCCGCCGGAGGAGCCGGTCCAGGGCTGGCTGTTAGACGTCCAAGACGCCCGCGGAAGACCCGTCGTCGTCGTTTCCACCATTTGTGTTGCGTCATATAGCGGACGCTCGCTGAAAGGAAATGCAAGTGCTCATTGCACAGCGCCCCACCCTCACTGAAGAAGTAGTAGCCGACAACCGGTCACGGTTCATCATCGAACCGCTGGAACCCGGCTTCGGTTACACGCTTGGCAACTCGCTTCGCCGTACGCTCCTTTCCTCCATCCCCGGTGCAGCTGTAACCAGCATCCGGATCGACGGAGTTCTGCATGAGTTCACCACCGTTCCGGGTGTTAAGGAGGATGTCACTGAGATCATCCTTAACGTCAAGAACCTCTCGGTGTCCTCCGAGCACGACGAGCCCGTCGTGGCCTACCTGCGCAAGCAGGGCCCCGGCGTCGTCACCGCCGCGGACATTGCTCCGCCGGCCGGTGTGGAGTTCCACAACCCGGATCTGCACATTGCCACCCTGAACTCGAAGGGCAAGTTCGAGCTCGAACTGACCATCGAGCGTGGACGTGGCTACGTTTCCGCTAGCCAGAACAAGTCCGGCGACCAGGAGATCGGCCGTATTCCGGTTGACTCCATCTACTCGCCGGTCCTGAAGGTGACCTTCCGCGTGGAAGCCACCCGTGTCGAGCAGCGCACCGACTTCGACCGCCTGATCGTCGACGTCGAAACCAAGGACGCCATTGCACCGCGCGACGCTGTCGCCTCTGCAGGCACCACCCTGGTTGAGCTTTTCGGCCTGGCACGTGAACTGAACACCGCAGCTGAAGGCATCGAAATTGGCCCGAGCCCGACGGATGCCGCACTGGCAGCCGACATGGCCCTGCCGATCGAGGACCTTGAGCTGACCGTGCGCTCCTACAACTGCCTCAAGCGCGAAGGCATCCACACCGTGGGTGAACTCGTTGCCCGCTCCGAGGCTGACCTGATGGACATTCGTAACTTCGGTGCGAAGTCCATCGACGAGGTGAAGGCAAAGCTGGTCGAACTGGGTCTGTCCCTGAAGGATTCCCCTCCCGGGTTTGATCTGGCCGCCCGCGCCGCAGCCATCGAAGAGGACGAGTCCGAGTTCTCGGACGACGAGCTCTAAACACGCAAAATCTTGCCGTAAGTGCCATGAGGTACTTCAGCGGCACCGTTTGAGGAGAAAAAGTAATGCCTACACCCACCAAGGGTAAGCGCCTCGGAGGCAGCCCGGCTCACCAGCGCCTGATGCTGGCGAACCTGGCAGCCCAGCTGTTCGAGCACAAGCAGATCACCACCACGGTGACCAAGGCCAAGCGCCTGCGCCCGTACGCCGAGCGCCTGATCACCTTCGCAAAGCGTGGAGACCTGTCTTCCCGCCGCCGCGTCCTGGCCCTGATCTCTGACAAGGGACTCGTTCACGAGCTCTTCACCGAGATCGCACCGGCTGTCGCCCAGCGCGACGGCGGTTACACCCGCATCACCAAGATCGGCAACCGCAAGGGCGACAACGCTCCCATGGCTGTCATCGAACTGGTGCTGGAACCGCTTTCCGCCAAGCAGTCTGTCGTAGCAGAAGCATCCACCGCTGCTGCTGCCGCAGCTCCGGCTCCGGTTGCCGAGTCCGCTGATTCTGCCGAGTCCGCTGACTCCGCAGAGTCTGCCGAGTCTGCTGACTCCGCCGATTCGGCCGAGTCCGCTGAGTCTGCTGACGAAGCTGCTGAGGAAACCGAAGAGAAGAAGTAATTCTCTGATTAGCCCGCTGTGCCCTTAATATTGGGGTATGACGATCGAGAGGCCCGCTGTCCCTAACCCGGACGGCGGGCCTCTTCGTATTCGCCTGGACCTTTCCTACGACGGCGGGCCGTTTGCAGGGTGGGCAACCCAGCCCGGGCTGCTGACTGTCCAGGGAACGCTGGAGACCGCCCTTGCCGTCTTGTTCCGGCGTCCGGTCCGTGTCACTGTGGCCGGCCGAACCGATGCGGGCGTCCACGCCCGTGGACAGGTGGTCCACTTCGATACCCCGGAAGACCAGTGGATAGCGCAGGCCCGCAGTACCGACCTCGAACCCGCCGAAGCCTTCCGGCGCAGGCTCCGGGGAGTCCTGAACCGCGAGCTGACGGTTCCGCTGAAGGAAGCCGGTCTCTCCAAGCGCACGGTTGAGGCCATGGCAGGGGCGATCGAGGTGCATCAGGCGTCCATAGCGCCCCGCGGTTTCGATGCCCGCTTCTCCGCCTTGTGGCGCCGCTACAGCTACCGCATTGCGGACCGGCAGCAGACCTGGGACCCGCTTCAGCGCAACGTCACCCTGTGGCACAAAACGACGCTGGATGAGGATGCGATGAATGAGGCAGCGCAGAGCATGCTGGGCGTCCAGGATTTCCTGTCCTTCTGCAAACCCCGCGTGGGTGCCACCACTATCCGGGAATTGCAGGAGTTCAACTTCTCCCGGCGCCCGGACGGGATCCTGGAAGCGCACCTGAAGGCGGATGCCTTTTGCCACAACATGGTCCGGTCCCTGATTGGAGGCGCCCTCCTGGTTGGAACGGGGGAGCGGAAGCCGGCCTGGCTGGCCGAGCGGATGTTTGCCCGGATTCGGGATTCAAACTCCAAGCTGGCCCCGCCGCATCCGCTGGTACTTGAAGAGGTGAAGTATCCCAGCGGTGCTGAGCTGGCCGCCCGAGCGGAAACGACACGGGCACTCAGAGGGTAGAATGGACTCCAGCAGCAGCGTGCCTGCCGGGACTTTTGACCTGACCCGGCAAGCAGGCTATTGTTTATAGTCGTTGTGCGTGTCCTACCTCGATAGGCCTATGCCCACGGGAGCGGCTCAGTTGCAGAGCCACCTGGCCCCGGGGAAATAGCCGAGATCTCAGGACCACTGGTTAATTCAGTCCTCACCTGACCATCCGGTAACGCATAGAGAAGCTGCACTGCGTATGGCATCCATGCGCGGCGCGCCACCTAAGAAGAAGAAACGAAGGCAAAAACCGTGCGTACGTACACCCCGAAGCCCGGCGACATCAACCGCCAGTGGCACGTCATTGACGCCACCGACGTTGTCCTAGGCCGTCTTGCCAGCCAGACCGCAACACTGCTGCGCGGAAAGCACAAGCCGACCTTTGCTCCCCACATGGACATGGGCGATTTCGTCATCATCATCAACGCTGAGAAGGTTGCCCTGACCGGCGCTAAGCTCGAACAGAAGCGTGCCTACCGCCACTCCGGTTTCCCGGGCGGCCTGTCCTCCGTCAACTATGCCGAACTGCTGGAAAAGAACCCGGTGCGTGCAGTTGAGAAGGCCATCCGCGGCATGCTGCCCAAGAACTCCCTCGCTGCACAGCAGATGGGCAAGCTGAAGGTATACAAGGGTGCCGAGCACCCGCATGCAGCCCAGCAGCCCAAGACCTTCGAAATCACCCAGGTCGCCCAGTAGTTCTGGCCCGCCAACTAAGAAATTAATTCAAGGAGAATCGTGGCTCAGAACACTGAAGAGCTCAATGAAAACACCGAGGAGCTCACCAGCTACACCTCGGAAACCCCTGACGCTGCCGAATCGGCAGTCAAGGAGCGCCCGGCACTGACCGTCGCAGGTTCGGCTGTTGGCCGCCGAAAGGAAGCAATCGCCCGCGTGCGTGTTGTCCCCGGCACCGGCAAGTGGATCGTCAACGGCCGCGAGCTGTCTGACTACTTCCCGAACAAGCTGCACCAGCAGGAAGTCAACGAGCCGTTCAAGCTCCTCGACCTGGACGGCGCATACGACGTCATCGCCCGTATCCACGGCGGCGGCGCTTCCGGCCAGGCCGGCGCACTGCGTCTCGGCGTTGCCCGCTCGCTGAACGAGATCGACCGCGAGAACAACCGCCCGGCCCTGAAGAAGGCCGGCTTCCTGACTCGTGACGCCCGCGTCATCGAGCGCAAGAAGGCAGGTCTCAAGAAGGCCCGCAAGGCACCTCAGTACTCCAAGCGCTAAAAAGCGCCTTCCCTTTGTGCTGCCGCTGGCGCGTCAGCACAAAGGGGCCCGCGGCGCTTTTCAGTGCTTGGCTCCACAAGCGCTGATCCAGCGTGGCTCGCAAACCCCCGGTCCTGCCGGGGGTTTTTGCGTATGGGTTGGCTCCACAAGCGCTAATCCAGGCACGGACGCTCAAAGCCCCCGGTTCTTACCGGGGGCTTTGAGCTTGGCTCCACAAGCGCTGATCCAGCGTGGCTCGCAAACCCCCGGTTCTTACCGGGGCTTTTGCGTGCGCCAATTACCAGCAGACCCAAGCGTGAAGGCACTGGCACCGCGTGGGGCGTAGGGGTGACGAAGCGCATGAAGTGATGCGTCAAAGAGGACAGCGGCATCGGGTGCGCTGTGATCTGCAGGCGGCAGCGGAGAGACCGCGGACTGGGGTCTATGCCCTAGCCAGCACCGGGTTCAGCGAATACGCCGGTCACAGGATGCTGGCACCGGGCTGCGTTCTGCCGCACCACGTTTCGCCGCAGGCGATACTGAGGTGGCAGAATAGGCCCGGGGGATGCGCCTGTGCACCCTGAACCGGGCTACTCATTCCCCGGCGACCACATGCTGTAAGGATTTTTTCTATGACACGACTGTTTGGTACCGACGGGGTTCGGGGCCTGGCCAACGGACTGATCACGGCTGAGGTTGCCCTGGGACTGGCGCAGGCCGCAGCAGTGGTTCTGGGACATCGGCAGGTGCCCGCCGGAAAGCGTCCGGTCGCAGTCGTGGCAAGGGATCCACGCATCAGCGGTGATTTCATTTCCGCGGCCATAGAAGCTGGACTCGCCAGCTCCGGCGTCGATGTTTATGACGCCGGGATCCTCCCGACACCAGCCGCCGCATACCTGGTCGCTGACCTTGAAGCAGACTTCGGCGTCATGATCTCTGCCTCCCACAACGCGGCGCCGGATAACGGGATCAAGTTCCTTGCCCGCGGCGGCCAGAAGCTCGACGACGCGCTTGAAGACGCCATTGAGGCTGAAATGGATGCCCCGAGCCTGCGCCCGACCGGTGCCGGAGTCGGCCGGATCAAACGCTTCGCCGATGCTGAAGACCGCTACGTTGTGCACCTTCTGCAGACACTGCCCAACCGGCTTGACGGCCTCAAAGTGGTGCTGGACTGCGCACACGGAGCAGCCAGCGGCTGCTCGCCGCAGGTATTCGCTGACGCCGGTGCGGAGGTCGTTGTCATTGGCGCCGAACCGGACGGAATCAACATCAATGACGGGTACGGCTCCACGCATCTGGCGCCGCTGCAGGCCGCAGTCCTGGAGCACGGCGCGAACCTCGGTATAGCGCACGACGGCGATGCTGACCGCTGCCTCGCTGTGGACGCCGAAGGCGGCATCGTGGACGGTGACCAGATCATGGCCATCATGGCCGTAGCCATGAAAGCGTCCGGAGAACTCAAGGACGACGCTCTCGTAGCCACTGTCATGAGCAACCTCGGTCTCAAGCTGGCGCTCCGGGAAGCCGGCATCAGCATCCGCGAAACCGGTGTGGGTGACCGTTACGTGCTGGAAGCCATGCGCGAGGGAGGCTACAGCCTCGGCGGGGAGCAGTCCGGCCACGTGATTTTCTCCCAGTACGCCACTACCGGCGACGGCGTCCTGACCGGACTCCAGCTCGCCGCCCAGGTGGCACGTACCGGCCGCAGCCTCAAACAGCTGGCCAGCATCATGGAGAAGCTGCCCCAGGTCCTTATCAACGTCAAGAACGTAGACAAGAACGCGGCAGCCAGCAACGAAGCCGTCCGCCAGGCAGTCATCGATGCCCAGGAGAAGCTTGGTGAAACCGGCCGGGTCCTGCTGCGTCCCTCGGGGACCGAACCCCTGGTGCGCGTGATGGTTGAAGCCGCAGACATGGACACCGCACAGAGTGTTGCAGCCAAGCTCGCGGCCGTGGTCGAAGCGAACCTCTCGCTGAAAGCCTCCGAAGGCGCAGGAGTCTAACGCCGCCGGGCCCCGGGCGGAGCTAGTGTTTGGGTCCGCCCGGGGCCTGCGCTGCTCCGTTCGGGGGCTGTGCAGTGAGCGCGTCCCGGATCTCAGTCAGCAGCATGACCTGGGGATCCGCGCTCTGTTCCGGGGTGATCCCCAGCCGGCGGTTCCGGCGTTCAATCATCTTGTTCATCGGCAGCACGATCGCGAAGTACACGGCCGCTGCCACGAGCAGGAAATTGACGACGGCGGTCAGCAGCACGCCGAACTGAATCTGGTTCCCGTTGAAGGTAACCACCGCAAAACTGTCGAAATTCGGCGAACCGACGAGTCCGGAGATGAACGGCATAAGCACTGAGTTGACCAGGGCGTTCACAACAGTCGTAAACGCAGCGCCGATGATTACGGCGACCGCCAGGTCCAGGACGTTGCCCTTCATGATGAAGTCTTTGAATCCCTTTAGCATCTCGCCAGAGTAACCGCCCAGGGGTCCGCGGCGCCTCTCTCACCGAAGACTTCAGGTCTTGCGCAGCAACATGCGACGAACCGAGTGGTCCGCGTCCTTGGTGAGCACCAGCTGGGCACGGCCACGGGTGGGCAGGACGTTGGTAACGAGGTTCGGTTCGTTGATCCGCTTCCAGATGTCCAGGGCTGTCTGGCGTGCCTCGTGGTCCGTCAGCCCCGCGTAGCGGTGGAAGTAGGACGCAGGGTTGGCGAATGCGCCGCTGCGAAGCGACTGGAAACGCTGGACGTACCACTCCTCTATGTAGGAGGTCCGTGCGTCCACGTAAATCGAGAAGTCGAAGAAATCACTCAGTGCCAGGCCTGAGCGGCCGTCAGGGCGCGTCCGTGCCGGTGCGAGCACATTCAGGCCTTCCACAATCAGGACGTCGGGGCGGCGGACGACGATTTCCGAATCCGGAACAATGTCGTAAGTCAGGTGGGAGTAACGCGGCGCCCGGACTTCCTCGGCTCCGCTTTTCACCGCGCTGACGAAACGCAGCAGCCGGCGGCGGTCGTAGCTTTCCGGGAAACCCTTGCGTTCCATCAGTCCGCGGCGCTTCAGCTCGGCGTTCGGGTAGAGGAACCCGTCCGTTGTGATCAGCTCTACGTTGGGCGTGTCCGGCCAGCGGCGAAGCATTTCCCGCAGCACGCGCGCTGTGGTCGATTTCCCCACGGCGACCGATCCGGCGACGCCGATCACGAAGGGCGTGCGGGTGGTCTGTTCCCCGAGGAAGGTTGTGGTGGCACTGTGCAGCTTGCCCGCCGCTGCGACGTAAAGGTTCAGCAGCCGGGAGAGAGGCAGATAGACCTCACGCACCTCATCGAGGTTCAGCTGGTCGCCGAGACCGCGAAGCCGGGTGATGTCCTCCTGGTTGAGCGGGGACTCAATCTCATGGGACAGACGTGACCAGGTTTGCCGGTCCAGCTCAACGAAGGGAGTGAAGTTGGTCTCTTGGCCGTTGCCGGAAGATAGCTTCGGAGTTGGTTCGGTCACTCTAGGAATTGTGCACTGCCCGGGCAGGCAATCCAAACGCAGAAGAAGTTTGGACGGGAGGAGCGGTGGATGGCGTTTAGACCGGCAGCGACTGCTGCCGGTACGCTTAGGACCATGTGTGGAATCGTAGGTTATACCGGCCGCCCGGGCGCAGCCGCAGCAGTAGGCCACAGTGCCCTGGACGTTGTCATGGAAGGCCTCAAGCGGCTTGAATACCGCGGCTATGATTCAGCCGGCGTCGCCGTGCTTACTTCAGGACGCGTCGAGTCCCGCAAGAAGTCGGGCAAGCTGGCCAACCTCGTGGCTGTGCTGGAGGAAACGCCCCTGCCTGTGGCGACTACCGGCATCGGGCACACTCGCTGGGCGACCCATGGTGGACCGACCGACGGCAACGCACACCCGCACCTCGCAGATGGGGACAGGCTCGCTCTGATCCACAACGGGATCATCGAGAACTTCGCCGAGCTCAAGGAAGAGCTCCTGGCAGACGGAACAGTGTTCCGTTCAGAAACGGATACTGAAGTTGCTGCAGCGCTTCTGGGCCGTATCTACGCCGGCGACGGCGGCCAGGACCTGGCCCGCAGCATGCAGCTTGCCTGCCAGCGGCTCGAAGGTGCTTTCACCCTGCTGGCAGTCCATGCAGACTCTCCGGACACCGTTGTGGCCGCGCGCCGGAACTCCCCGCTCGTCGTCGGCCTTGGTGACGGGGAAAACTTCCTGGGCTCCGACGTGTCCGGGTTCATCGATTTCACCCGCCGCGCGGTGGAGCTCGGCCAGGACCAGATCGTCACCATCACCCCCGACACCGTCCAGATCACGGACTTCCAGGGCAACCCCGCCGAGGGTACCGAGTTTGAGGTGGACTGGGACGCCGCCGCTGCTGAAAAGGGCGGCTACGACTCCTTTATGGAAAAGGAGATCAACGACCAGCCCCAGGCCGTCGCCGATACCCTGCTGGGACGGTCGGACGCCGATGGACGGCTGACGCTGGATGAACTGCGCGTCAGCCCGGAAGAGCTGAAGTCCATCAACAAGATCATGGTGCTGGCCTGCGGAACCTCCGCCTACGCCGGCCAGGTGGCCAAGTACGCAATCGAACACTGGTGCCGGATCCCGGTTGAGGTGGAACTCAGTCACGAGTTCCGGTACCGCGATCCCATCGTTGATGCCAACACGCTGATCGTGGCAATCTCCCAGTCCGGTGAGACCATGGACACGCTGATGGCTGTCCGGTACGCCAAGGAACAGGGCGCCAAGGTCATGGCGATCTGCAACACCAACGGATCCACGATCCCCCGCGAAGCCGACGCAGTCCTGTACACGCACGCCGGCCCCGAAATCGCTGTTGCGTCCACCAAGGCATTCCTGGCCCAGATCACTGCCACGTACCTGCTTGGCCTCTACCTGGCGCAGATCCGCGGCAACAAGTTCCAGGGCGAGATCAAGGACATCCTGGCGGACCTGGCCAAGGTTCCGGCCAAGATCCAGCAGGTCCTGGACAGCTCCGGGTCCATCAAGGAACTCGGCAACCTCATGGCAGGGACGTCCTCGGTTCTCTTCCTGGGCCGCCACGTGGGCTTCCCCGTTGCCATGGAGGGTGCGCTGAAGCTCAAGGAACTGGCTTACATCCACGCTGAAGGCTTCGCTGCCGGCGAGCTGAAGCACGGACCGATCGCCCTGATCGAAGAGGGCCAGCCCGTCTTCGTGGTGGTTCCTTCTCCCCGCGGCCGCGATTCACTGCACGCGAAGGTTGTTTCCAACATCCAGGAGATCCGCGCCCGCGGTGCCAAGACAATCGTCATCGCCGAAGAAGGCGACGACGCCGTCAAGGCCTACGCTGAGCACGTCTTCTATGTCCCGGAGTCGCCCACGCTGCTGGCTCCGCTGCTGACCACGGTTCCCCTGCAGATCTTCGCGTGCGCACTGGCTACGGCCAAGGGCTACGACGTCGATCAGCCGCGTAACCTGGCAAAGTCCGTAACCGTCGAATAAGCAGCAGCCAGAGACCTGGGGGAACACCGTGATTGTTGGTATTGGCGTGGACGTGGTGGACGTTCCGAGGTTTGGACGCCAGCTTGAACGCACCCCGGGCCTGCGGTCACGGCTGTTCGTCCCGGCCGAGCGCGAACTGAACCTGCGGTCGCTGGCCGCCCGGTTCGCTGCAAAGGAAGCTGTGGCCAAGGCACTCGGTGCTCCCGCCGGCATGAACTGGCAGCACTGCCAGATTGAACTCGACTCCGCCGGAGCGCCGCGGATTCGGGTAGAGGGCACAGTCGCGGCTGCCGCGGAAGCCCGCGGTGTCCGTACCTGGCACCTGTCCCTGAGCCATGACGGGGACCTGGCCACTGCCATGGTGGTCGCAGAGGGCTAGTCTGGTACGCATGATCAGTGCGTACTCCGGGACCACGGTCCGGGCTGCCGAGCGTCCGCTGCTGGATGCAGGGGCCGGCAGCGAACTCATGCAGCTGGCTGCCCACGGGCTCTACGCCGCCGCTGCACGGCTTCTGAAGGAACGCCGCGGACGGATTTACGGAGCCTCCACGGTGGTCCTGGCCGGTGCCGGCAACAATGGCGGCGATGCGCTGTATGCAGCGGCCCGCCTGCTTCGGCGGGGATCGTCGGCAACTGCAGTCCTCACGGCTTCTTCGGCCCATGAACAGGGACTTGAGGCCTTCAGGCGCCTGGGCGGTAGGGTCTTGGAGCTCAGTGCGGAGAACGCGTCTGAAACGGTGCGGCTGTGCCGCAGCGCGGACCTGGTACTCGACGGAATCCTGGGCACCGGAGGCAGGGGCGGCCTGCGGGGACCCGCCGCGGAATTGGCGGCGCTCCTTCCCGCACGCCTTCGGCGCGGGCAGTCTCCCGCCGTCGTCGCCTGCGACCTGCCCAGCGGTATTGATGCCGACACCGGCCAGACACCGGGGAAGCACTTACGGGCGGATGTGACCGTGACGTTCGGGGCGCTGAAAACCGGTCTGGCCGCTGGTCCCGGAGCAGAGGCAGCCGGGCGGATCGAACTCATAGACATTGGTATCGCTGAGTATCTTGGCGCGCCCGAGGTGCAGCGCCTTGAGCTGCAGGACATAGCCGCACTGCTGGCCGAGCCGGTCCCCGGCGACCAGAAATACAGCAGGGGAGTGCTGGGCATCGCTGCGGGCTCAGAGACCTACCCGGGAGCAGCCGTGCTGGCTACCGGAGCTGCGCTGGCCACGGGCACCGGCATGGTGCGGTACCTCGGGGCCGAACCCGTTCGACGTTTGATCAACCAGGCACACCCTGAAGCCGTATGCGCGGACAGCACCGTCTCCCTGACGCACGTGCAGGCCTGGGTTGCCGGCCCCGGTGCGGGAACAGATGAGACCCAGCGGCGCCGGGCCGTGGACGCGATGGCTTCCGGACTCCCCTGCGTGATCGACGCCGATGCTCTCTCTGCTGTCGAACCCGGCCTTGGGCCACAGGTCATCCTGACCCCGCATGCCGGGGAAATGACCGCACTCCTGAACAGGCTGGGAGAAAGCGCGGACCGTGCGGGAATCGAGGCAGATCCCCTGAACTGGGTGCGCAGGACCGCCGCGCTTACCGGGGCCACGGTGTTGTTGAAAGGCTGGGCGACCCTGGTCGCGGCCCCCGGCGGCCCGGTCTACAGCCAGGCCGAAGCAACCCCCTGGCTGGCTACGGCCGGCAGCGGAGATACCCTTTCCGGCATCCTGGGGGCGCTCCTTTCCACGGCCCGAACGCAGTCTCCGGAGCCTGGGTACTACGCCCGGCTGGCCGCTGCGGCAGCCAGCATCCACGGGAGGGCCGGAGCCCTGGCTGCCAGCGACGGACCGGTGCAGCCCTCCCAGCTGCCGGCTGCGGTCCGGACAGTGGTGGCAGGCCTCGAAAGGTGGCGTCCCGGTTCCGTTGAAGCTGACATACTGTAGAAAAGTAAGCAGGCATAGTATTTTGCCTGCCACCCACAGCAGTCAGGAGCTTTTGAATGGAAGTCTGGCCCGGAGATGCCTACCCGCTGGGAGCCACCTATGACGGAAACGGCACCAACTTTGCTCTCTACAGTGAAGTCGCAGATTCGGTAAAGCTCTGCCTGTTCGACGACGACGGTACTGAGACCTGCATACCGCTTACCGAAGTCGACGGGTACGTCTGGCACTGCTATTTGCCGCATGTTGTTCCCGGCCAGAAGTACGGATACCGCGTTGACGGACCCTACGACCCGGCAAACGGCAACCGCTGCAATCCCAATAAGCTTCTGCTGGATCCGTATGCCAAGGCGGTGTCCGGCCAGGTCAACTGGGACCAGTCACTGTTCGGATACAACTTCGGCGACGAGGATTCCCGCAACGACGACGACTCCGCCGCCAACATGATGAAGGCAGTCGTGATCAACCCGTTCTTCGACTGGGACGGGGACCGCAGGCCGCGTGCCGAGTACCACCAGTCGGTGATCTACGAAGCACACGTCAAGGGCCTGACCCAGCAGCACCCTGAGGTCCCGGAGGAGCAGCGGGGAACCTACGCAGGCATTGCCCATCCGGCGGTGATCGCGCACCTCCAGAAACTCGGCATCACCACGCTTGAACTGATGCCCGTGCACCAGTTCGTCAATGACTCCACGCTGCAGGACCAGGGGCTGTCCAACTACTGGGGCTACAACACCATCGGGTTCTTTGCGCCGCAGAACACCTACAGCTCCACGGGGGACGACGGCCAGCAGGTCCAGGAGTTCAAAGCGATGGTGAAGGCCCTGCACCTGGCCGGCATCGAGGTCATCCTGGACGTCGTCTACAACCACACGGCGGAGGGCAACCAGCTGGGCCCCACACTGTCCTTCCGCGGAATCGACAACGCGGCGTACTACCGGTTGATGGAGGATGACCAGCGCTATTACATGGACTACACCGGTACCGGCAATTCGCTGAACGTCCGCAACCCGCACTCGCTGCAGCTGATCATGGATTCGCTGCGCTACTGGGTGACCGAAATGCATGTAGACGGCTTC
This sequence comes from Arthrobacter sp. BL-252-APC-1A, assembly GCF_009696625.1. NCBI lineage: Bacteria > Bacillati > Actinomycetota > Actinomycetes > Micrococcales > Micrococcaceae > Arthrobacter > Arthrobacter sp. BL-252-APC-1A. Next base: position 321,575 of record NZ_VULS01000002.1, read on the forward strand.
CGCTTTGACCTCGCCTCTGCGCTGGCACGGGAGTTCTACGACGTCGACCGGCTCTCCAGCTTCTTTGAAATGGTGCAGCAGGACCCTGTGGTGTCTCAGGTGAAACTGATCGCCGAGCCGTGGGATATCGGTCCCGGCGGCTACCAGGTGGGGAACTTCCCGCCCCAGTGGACTGAATGGAACGGCAAGTACCGTGACACAGTGCGGGACTTTTGGCGGGGGGAACCATCCACCCTGGGCGAGTTTGCCTCCCGCATCACCGGCTCGGCGGACCTCTATGAATCCTCCGGGCGGCGCCCGGTGGCTTCCATCAATTTTGTCACCGCCCACGACGGATTCACTCTTCGCGACCTTGTCTCCTACAACGAGAAACACAACGAGGCCAACGGGGAAGACAACAACGACGGTGAATCCCACAACCGGTCCTGGAACTGCGGAGTCGAGGGGCCCACGGATGACCCTGAGGTCCTCTCCCTTCGGGCACGCCAGCAGCGCAACTTCCTGGCCACACTGCTCCTTTCCCAGGGTGTGCCGATGATCTCCCACGGAGACGAGCTCGGCCGAACGCAGCAGGGCAACAACAACGGCTACGCCCAGGACTCCGAGCTGACCTGGATTGACTGGGAACAGATGGACACACCCCTCATGGAGTTCACCGCCGCCGTCAACAAGCTGCGCGCGGAGCATCCCACGTTCCGCCGTCGCCGGTTCTTCGACGGCCGCCCCGCGGAGCGCGGGGAAGGGGACGTCCTGCCGGATATTGTCTGGCTGAACGAAGACGGAACGCCCATGCGGCCCGAGGACTGGGACAGCCAGCTGGGCCGCTCCCTCGGCGTTTTCCTGAACGGGGAAGGAATCCGCGGCAATGACCGCCGCGGGCAGCGCATCACCGACGCCGGCTTCCTGCTGTACTTCAACGCCGACGACGAGCCTGTGACAGTAACCCTGCCTCCGAAGGAGTACGGCACGCTGTGGGACAACGTCATCGACACCGCCGGTGCCGGGGCCGACGGTGAACCGGTTGGCGCTGACGGAAAGCTCCAGGTCGAGGCGAAGTCCCTCGTTGTGCTCCGCGAGCACCAGCAGGAGGAAGAAGACCACGACCACTCCGTGGCAGCTTCGCTGGCCGCCCTGGCGGGTGCGAAAACCCGGGAGGGCACCGTATGAGGACACCGCGCTCGACTTACAGGCTGCAGATCCATTCCGGCTTCACCCTGTATGACGCGGCAGCGCTGGTGCCGTACCTGCAGGACCTCGGAGTGGACTGGATCTACCTCTCCCCGCTGCTCACGGCGGAAGAAGGATCAACCCACGGCTACGACGTGACGGATCCCTCCTCCATTGATCCTGCACGCGGCGGCCCGGACGGTTTCCGTGCCCTGGCGGACGCTGCACATGCAGCGGGGATGGGCGTCCTCGTAGACATTGTTCCCAACCACATGGGCGTCGCCACGCCGCGCGCCAACCGCTGGTGGTGGTCCGTGCTGAAGGAGGGCCGCGGCTCACGTTACGCGGAGGCCTTCGATATTGACTGGGCCGCGGGCGGCGGCAGGCTTCGGCTGCCCGTGCTGGGGGACAACGCGGATGCCCTGGACGAGCTGCGCATCGAGGACGGTGAGCTTCGGTACTACGAGCAGGCGTTCCCCATCGCTGAAGGAACCGCCGGCCCCGGTGATACGGCCCGGGATGTACACGCCCGCCAGCACTACGAGCTGGTGAATTGGCGGCGCGCGGACAGCGAACTCAACTACCGCCGTTTCTTCGGGGTGAATACCCTGGCAGGAATCCGGGTGGAGGTGCCATGGGTGTTCGAGGAATCCCACGCCGAGATCCGCCGCTGGTTCGGCGAAGGCCTGGCCGACGGACTGAGGATTGACCATCCCGACGGGCTGGCAGACCCCGAAGGTTACCTGGAACAGCTCAGTGAGCTGACCGGCGGGGCCTACGTCCTTGTGGAGAAAATCCTGGAACCGGGAGAAAAGCTGCCCGGCAGCTGGCCAGTAGCCGGGACCACCGGGTATGACGCGCTCGCCGAGGTTGACCGGTTGTTCGTGGATCAGGCCGCGGCCGGGCTGCTCACCGAAGCTTCCGATGCAGAGCCCTACCGGCACATGATCCATGACACCAAGCGCGCGGTCGCCGACGGGCTGCTGCATTCGGAAGTCCAGCGCCTGGTGCGGCTGCTGCCCGCCGGGTCCGGTCTGGATACCGGCACAGCTGCAGACGCCCTCGCGGAGCTGCTGGCCTGTTTCCCGGTGTACCGCAGCTATCTTCCCGAAGGCGCCGGCTACCTTGAGGAAGCAGCCCTGAACGCCCGCGTTCGTCGTCCTGACCTGGACTCTGCCTTCGACGTGCTGGTGCCCCTGCTGCGTGGAAACACGCCGGACAGCCGGGACGGGCTCGGTGAACTTGCCGTGCGGTTCCAGCAGACCTCCGGGATGGTTATGGCCAAGGGCGTCGAGGACACCGCCTTCTACCGCTACACCAGGCTGACATCCCTGAACGAGGTTGGCGCGGACCCTTCCCTGTTTGCCCTGGAACCGCACGACCTGCACCTGGGGATGCTGGTCCGCCAGCAGGAAGCCCCGGATGCCATGACCACGCTCAGCACCCATGACACCAAGCGGAGTGAAGACACCCGGGCACGAATAAGTGTCCTGTCCGAGATGCCGCAGGAATGGACCGAGGCTGTTCTCCGGCTTGAGGAACTGCTGCCGCTGGGAGACCGCCCACTGGCCGACCTGATGTGGCAGGCGCTTTCCGGGACGTGGCCGCTGGACCGGGAAAGAGCCCATGCCTACGCCGAGAAAGCGGCGCGGGAAGCCGGGCAGAGCACCACATGGACAGCGCCGGACGAGGCTTTCGAGAAGCAGCTTCACTCTCTGGTGGACGGTGCCTTCGACCACCCGGAGGCAAACGCGATCCTGGAAACAATCGCAGAACGTATCAGCAGCGCCGGATTCTCCAACTCCCTTGGCGCCAAACTGGTTCAGCTGACCATGCCGGGTGTCCCGGACGTATACCAGGGGACCGAACTCTGGGACTATTCCCTTGTGGACCCGGATAACCGACGGCCGGTGGACTTTCAAACCCGTACGGCCCTTTCTGCCGCCTCGCCCGACTGGGCGGGGACCGGCAAGCTGCCCGGGATTGACCGGGCAGGTGAGGCAAAGTTCCTGGTGACCAGGGAAGCGCTGCGGCTGCGCCGGGACAGACCGGATCTCTTTTCCGGCTACTCGGCGCTGATAGCCAGCGGCCCGGCGGCTGGTCACTTCTTTGGCTTTGACCGAGGGGGCGCGATGACGCTGGTGACCCGGCTTCCGCTGGGGCTCGCCCGCGACGGCGGATGGCGGGGAACAACTGTGGCGCTGCCGCCCGGTTCCTACCGGGACAGGCTGACCGGCCGCACTTTCAGCGGCGGCGCTGCCCACGCTGATGAGCTTTTCGCTGTGTATCCCGTTGCCCTGCTGTCCCTCGAGGAGGAACGATGAGCACCAACTTTGATGTGTGGGCTCCGAACGCCGGCAACGTGCGGCTTGTTGCCAACGGGCAGCAGCAGCAGATGACGCAGGGGACCGGCGGGTGGTGGCATGCGTCGGAGGCGGTGCCGGGTGACGTTGACTACGGCTACCTCCTCGACGACGCGACTGATCCAGTTCCCGACCCGCGCTCGAGGCGCCAGCCCGGAGGCGTGCACGGGCTGTCCCGGACTTTTGACGCCGCGGCCTTCCCCTGGACGGATTCGGCCTGGATCTCACCCGGGCTGACCGGAGGCGCGATCTACGAACTGCACATTGGCACCTTCACGCCCGAAGGAACGCTGGACTCCGCGGCGCAGAAACTGACGTACCTGGCGGACCTCGGTATCCAGTACATCGAGCTGATGCCGGTCAACGCCTTCAACGGCACCCATAACTGGGGCTACGACGGCGTGCTTTGGTACGCCGTGCAGGAATCCTACGGGGGACCGGCCGCCTATCAGCGGTTCGTTGACGCAGCGCATTCGCACGGAATCGGAGTCATCCAGGACGTCGTCTACAACCACCTGGGTCCCAGCGGCAATTACCTGAACCTTTTTGGTCCCTACCTTCATTCGGGGCGCGGCACCGGCTGGGGCGATGCGGTGAACCTGGATGGTCCGGACTCGGACGAGGTCCGCGCATATATCCTGGGCAACCTTGAAATGTGGTTCCGCGACTACCACGTGGACGGACTGAGGCTGGATGCGGTGCACGCACTGCAGGATGAGCGGGCCCTCCACATCCTCGAAGAAATGGCTGCGCTCACGGACGACCTCTCCGCAGACCTCGGCGGTGCACTGTTCCTGATAGCTGAATCCGACCTGAACAATCCGTGGCTGATAACTCCCCGAGACCTCAACGGCTACGGCCTTGCAGCGCAGTGGTCTGACGACTTCCACCACGCGGCCCACAGTAACCTGACCGGCGAAACTGACGGGTACTACGCGGACTTCGACTCCCTCGCTGCCGTGGCCAAGGTGCTGCAGGGCGGGTATTTCCACGACGGCGGGTTCTCGTCTTTCCGGGGCCGCAGCCACGGCCGGCCGCTGGACACAGCACTGCACTCGGCGCGACAGCTGGTGGTAGCCACACAAAACCACGACCAAGTGGGCAACCGTGCTGCCGGGGACAGGAATACTGCCACCCTGGGGAACCAGCAGCTGGCGCTCGCCGCGGTCCTGAACCTCGCGTCGTCCTGCACTCCCATGATCTTTATGGGCGAGGAATTCGGGGCGTCTACACCCTGGCAGTTCTTCACCTCCCATCCCGAGGAAGACCTGGGCAGGGCCACCGCTGAGGGCAGGCTTCAGGAGTTCGCGCGGATGGGATGGGACCCTGCAGCTGTCCCGGATCCCCAGGACACGGCCACCTTCCAGAATTCGAAACTCGACTGGTCAGAACTCACTGATGACCATCACGGAGAGCTGCTGCGGCTTTACCGCGATCTGCTGGCCCTGCGGAAATCCATGCCGGAGCTCACCGAGCCCGATTTCCGGAAGATCGACGTTGAATTTGACGAAGTCTCCCGCTGGCTCAGCATCCAGCGAGGGAAGGTGGTCGTGGCCCTGAACTTTGCCGACTCGCCGAGGGAACTGCCGCTTCCACTGCAGGGACCGGTCAAGGTCGCCCTCGAGACGGCGCCCTCGGTAATGTACGACGGCGCGATCCAGCTCCCCGGGTTTGGTGCGGCGATTGTCTCCGGTTCCTGAGCGCGCGGACACCCCGCCCGCATCCTCGATTCACCGCAGTACCGATGGCAGGATGGTGTCATGACTTACACCCCTGCTCCGGACCGCTATGACTCCATGCCCTACCGCCGCGTTGGACGCAGCGGACTGCAGCTGCCGGCTGTGTCGCTGGGCCTGTGGCACAACTTCGGTGATGACGTGCCGTTCGACAGGCAGCGCGCCATCCTGCGCCGGGCCTTCGACCTGGGGGTGACCCACTTTGACCTGGCCAACAACTATGGTCCGCCGTTCGGAAGCGCTGAAACCAACTTCGGCCGGCACCTGAAGGACGACTTCCGGCCGTTCCGGGATGAACTGATTATCTCGAGCAAGGCCGGCTATGACATGTGGCCCGGTCCTTACGGCAACTGGGGTTCGCGGAAGTACCTGCTGGCCAGCCTGGACCAGTCGCTGGAGCGGATGGGCCTGGACTACGTGGACATCTTCTACAGCCACCGGCCGGACCCCGAGACGCCGCTGGAAGAGACCATGGGAGCCCTGGATACGGCGGTCCGTTCCGGCAAAGCCCTTTACGCAGGCATTTCCTCCTACTCGGCCGAAAAGACGCTGGAGGCGGCGCGGATCCTGGGAGAGATGGGAACACCACTGCTGATCCACCAGCCGTCCTACTCCATGCTGAACCGGTGGGTGGAGCAGGGCGAACCGAACCTCCTCCAGGCGCTGGCCGAGACCGGCACCGGTTCAATCGCGTTCTCGCCGCTGGCCCAGGGCCTGCTCACGAACAAGTACCTGGGCGGGGTCCCGGAGAATTCACGTGCGGCTGCGGGCAAGTCGCTTGACCCCGCGCAGCTCTCGGAGGAGAACCTGGAACGCGTACGTGGACTCAACCGCATAGCGGAGGCCCGGAACCAGACCCTGGCCCAGATGGCCATCGCGTGGGTGCTGCGCCCGCAGCGGAACGGCAGCTCGGTGTCCTCGGCGCTGGTTGGCGCTTCCAGCGTCCGCCAGCTTGAAGACAGCGTCGGCGCGGTACAGAACCTTTCCTTCACGGACCAGGAACTTACGGACATCGACACGTTCGCCCAGGACTCGGACATCAATCTCTGGGCTGCTGCCCTGAAGGCCTGAGGAAATCCTTGGGGCTGAACATCCGCGAAGCGGAGCCCGGGGACTGGCCCGGGCTCTGGGAACTGATGGAACCAATTGTCCGCGCGGGCGAGACCTACTGCTGGGACCGGGACATGGAACAGGACGGGGCTCGGGAAACCTGGCTTGAGCCCCGTCCCGCCTATGTCTACGTCGCGGAGGAAGCCGGCAGGATCTTCGGCACCGCCCAGCTTCATCCAAACCGGGGCGGAGGCGGCAGCCATGTGGCGAACGCGTCCTTCATGACCGCTGCGGCTGCCACCGGACGCGGCGTTGCCCGGGCCCTGGCAGCTCATGTCCTGGAACAGGCTGCTGCCCAGGGCTACCTCGCCATGCAGTTCAACGCGGTGGTGGAGACCAATACCCGGGCGGTCGCCCTCTGGCAGTCACTGGGCTTCCAGATCCTGGCGACCGTTCCGCGTTCCTTTCGGCATCCTGTGCACGGCCTTACCGGCCTGCACATCATGCACAAGGACCTGGTCGACGGCGGCCGGTGATTCGTTGCCGGGCCGTCAGTGAAAGAATGGACCCGTGAATTACCTCGAAACTGTCCCTGCGGCGGAACGCAGCGCCGTCGTTGATCTTGCTGCTATCCGCCACAACGTCCGCCACCTCGCAGAAATCGCTAAGCCGGCCCGGCTCATGGCCGTCGTGAAAGCCGATGCCTACGGGCACGGTGCACTGGAGGTGGCCCGAGCAGCGCTCGACGCCGGTGCGGCATGGCTGGGAACTGCCCATATTTCCGAGGCACTGGCGCTGCGGACAGCAGGAATCACTGCTCCTATCGTGGCCTGGCTCCACACCGCGGACAGCGACTTCTCCGCCGCGGTAGCCGCGAACATAGACATTGGGGTGTCCGGTTGGGAACTTGACGCTGTAGTTGCCGCTGCCCGGGAACTCGAAGTCCCGGCCCGGGTCCATTTGAAGATTGATACCGGGCTCGGGCGCAACGGCTGCCCCGAAGAACTGTGGGAGTCCTTTGTGGGAGAGGCGCTGGCCTGGCAGGAAGAGGGACTGCTGCGCGTCGTCGGAATCTTCTCCCACCTGGCCGTGGCAGATGAGCCGCGCCGGACGGAAACCGACCAGCAGCTGCGGAAGTTCCGTGATGCCGTGGCCGTGGCGGAGGACGCCGGAGTCGACCACGAGGTCCGGCACATCGCCAACACCCCTGCCGTACTCTCACGGCCGGATTCGCACTTTGACCTGGTGCGGGTGGGGCTGGGCATGTACGGACTCTCCCCGTTCCCAGGACAGAGCGCGGCAGAGCTGGGGCTGATCCCGGCCATGACACTGAAGACAAGAATCGCCAACTGCAAGGAAGTACCAGCCGGACAGGGCGTGTCCTACGGGCTGCACTACCGGACAGCGGCACCAACGACCCTGGCACTGGTGCCTGTCGGCTATGCCGACGGCATCCCGCGGGTTGCCACCGGAGGCCCCGTGATGGTGAACGGGGAAGTGTTCCCGGTAGTCGGGCGCATTGCCATGGACCAGATGGTCATTGATCTGGGCCGCACCGGGATTGCAGGAACGGCTGAGTCTTTCCTGGGGAAGGAAGCGGTGCTTTTCGGAGCTGCCGGCGCACCCAGCGTGGACGAATGGGCGCAGGCCGCGGGTTCCATCAACTACGAGATCATTACCAGGATCAGCGGCCGGGTGACCCGCAGCTATGTGGACTCGGAGGCCGGCAGTGCTGACGTTTCCCTCGACGCGGACTCCGAGGCAGTACTGCCGTGAGTGCTGACGCCGCAGCTCCGGCCTGGGAGCACGAATACCGTACCTCCAGCGCTGCGCAGACCCGGGAACTGGCCCGCACACTCGGCGGTGCGCTGCGGGGAGGAGACCTGCTGCTCCTGACGGGAGAGCTGGGTGCTGGGAAGACCACTTTCACCCAGGGTCTGGGCGAAGGCCTGGGTGTACGGGCAGGGATCATTTCCCCCACATTTGTCCTGGTGCGCATTCATCCAGCGCTGGGCACCGGACCGGATCTGGTACACGTAGACGCCTATCGGCTGGGTTCACCGGCGGAAATCGACGACATCGATCTGGAGAACACCATGGACACAGCCGTAACGGTGGTGGAGTGGGGACACGGACTCGTTGAGCATCTCTCTGAGAGCCGGCTTGAAATCACCCTGCTGCGTGCCACCGGGGGAGCATCGGGTGCAACCGGTGAACTGGTCACGGACTTCTCAGCGGAGGACGACGACGAGGAGCGGACCATCCGGATCGCCGGGTATGGTCCGCGCTGGGCTGAGGCGCCCGTGCCGGCTCCCTAACCGGACCTCCGGGATTACGGCATGGGATTCTTTGCGGGATTGATCCTCAGCCTGGTTTGACTGCCGCGCTTTATGCTTCCCCGCTGGGTCAAAATGGCTGAATGCCTCAGGGCGCACCGGGAATGATGAAACGTTTCCAGGCGTTTGGATGCCTGCCCTGACGCCCGTCTTGGGGCCAGACGGGGCGGGCACAAAGTCCGGCATCGGCGGGGGACAGGTTGCAGGTCTGCCGGTGGTGCCCTGACCAGCTCAGGCTCCTTGAGCCGAGCGCGTAAACTGGACACCGTGCTTATCCTCGCCATTGATACATCCGCCATTGCCAGTGCGGCGCTCCTAACCGGTGAGGGAGAGACGCTTGCGGCCTTCGCCACCGAAGACACAAGATCCCACGCAGAGGTCCTGGCACCCGGTATCCAGAAACTGCTGGCTGATGCCGGTGTTTCCGGGGGACAGATCGATGCGATAGTCGCCGGTGTAGGGCCTGGGCCGTTCACAGGGCTGCGGTCAGGTATTGCCACCGCACGCACGCTCGCGTTCGCATGGAACAAACCGCTGCACGGCCTCATGAGCCTGGATGCCATCGCCGTGGACGCGGCCCTGGATGCCTGGCGGGCCGGGGTGGATGAGTTCATTGTGGCCACGGACGCCCGGCGCAAAGAGGTCTACTGGGCCCGTTACCGCAGTACCGGCGGCACTGCGGAACTCCTCGATGGCCCTCATGTCAGCTCTCCGGCTGAGGTTCCGGGTCTCCCTGCCTACGGTGCAGGTGCAGGCCTCTACCCGGACGTGCTGCGCACGGTGCAGGACTTTGCCGGCGCCCAGCCGACGGCTGAAGCGCTGGGCCGCACCGCCGTCGTACGCCTGGTCCGTGGTTTGGAGCTGCTTCCGGACCTGCCGCTCTACCTCCGCGAATCCGATGCGAAGGTGCCTGGTCCGCGGAAGCGCGCACTGTGAGCGGGCAGCCCGCCGTGATCCGGGCGATGACCGAGGACGATATTCCGGCTGTGGACGCGCTGGAGAAGGCGATGTTCCCCGTCGATGCCTGGCCAACCGAAATGTTCTACGACGAACTGCGCCAGCGGGATACCCGTTCCTACTATGTGGCTGAGGGGTCCGACGGCACAGTCATCGGATATGCCGGGCTGATGTGTGTGCTGCCCATCGCTGATGTGCAGACCATTGCTGTGGACAGCGCCCATGAAGGTGCCGGCACAGGCTCCAGGCTTCTGGCTACCCTCCTGGATGAGGCCAAGCACCGGGGAGCAGATGATGTGCTGCTCGAAGTGCGTGCCGACAATCCCCGGGCACAGCGGCTTTACCGCTGGTTCGGCTTTGACCAGATCCATGTCCGTCCGCGCTATTACCGAGATGGAGCGGATGCTCTCATTATGCGTCTGGAGCTTTCCTCCTGGCACGGTGCTCCGGTGCGCGAATCCAACCCTGTGAAGGACGTCCAATGAACCGCACCGCTCCCTTGGTGCTTGGCATCGAATCCTCCTGTGACGAGACCGGTGTGGGTATTGTCCGCGGCGATACCCTGCTGACCAATGCCGTGTCATCTTCCATGGAGGAGCATGTCCGCTTTGGCGGTGTCATTCCGGAGATCGCCTCGCGCGCGCATCTGGATGCCTTTGTTCCCACGCTGCGTCAGGCCCTGGACGAGGCCGGCGTGACGCTGGACGAGGTCGATGCGATTGCCGTGACTTCCGGTCCGGGTCTTGCGGGTGCGCTGATGGTTGGTGTTTGTGCTGCGAAGGCCCTGGCTGTGGCTACGGGCAAACCGCTGTATGCCATTAACCATCTGGTGGCCCATGTGGGTGTTGGCGTTCTTGAAGGCGGCGAACTTCCGGAGAACCTTGGTGCGCTGCTGGTTTCCGGCGGGCATACCGAGATCCTTCGGGTTGGGTCTTTGACCTCGGACGTTCAGCTGCTTGGTTCCACCATTGATGATGCTGCCGGTGAGGCCTATGACAAGGTTGCCCGGATCTTGGGTCTGGGGTATCCCGGTGGACCGGCAGTCGACAAGCTTGCCCGGCAGGGGAATCCGAAGGCTATCCGTTTCCCCCGCGGACTGACACAGCCGAAGTACATGGGCACCCCCGGGGCCCCGGGTCCGCACCGGTATGACTGGTCCTTCTCCGGATTGAAGACTGCTGTTGCCCGTTGTGTGGAGCAGTATGAGGCTGCCGGCCAGGAGCTTCCGGTTGCGGATATCGCTGCCTCGTTCCAGGAAGCCGTGGTGGACGTGATTACGTCCAAGGCTGTTCTTGCGTGTACTGAGCAGGGGATTACGAATCTTTTGCTTGGTGGTGGTGTTGCCGCCAATTCCCGGCTTCGCGAGCTAACTGCGGAGCGCTGTGCTGCTGCCGGGATTTCGCTTCGCGTTCCTCCTATTCGTTTGTGTACTGACAACGGTGCGATGGTTGCTGCCTTGGGTGCACAGATTGTCATGGCTGGCGGGGAGCCTTCCGGCGTGGACTTCACTCCGGATCCTTCGCAGCCTGTGACCAGCATTCACCTTCCTGCTGCCTAGCTGGAGGCCGGCGCTCAAGGTGCGGCGTCCTTCGGGCTGAGGGGTTTGCCTGGCTAGCCGAACCCCGGCAGGCCTGCTGTGTTGTAGTCCGGTCTCGGCGCCGGTGCGTTTGTCGCCTTGCTGGTGCGGCCCACGCTCTTTGCCGGTGACGGGCCTAGAAGGGCGGAGGGTCGTCCCCTGGACCTTTTGCAACCGGACTCCGCGGCGCCGGGAACCGGTTGCTGCCGGTGTTCCCGTCCAGCAGGGAGTCCAGTGCGGGGTCTGTAGTGTAGGTGCGGCCGGTCGGTGAGTTCCATTCGATGGTTCCGGCCCTAGGCTGGCGTGCTTTCCAGTGCCCGAGGGTTTTGAAGCGGTGGTGCTTGGGGCAGAGGTGTTCCAAGTTCGAGTGATCGGTTGGCCCGCCGTGCGAGTAGGGCGTGGTGTGGTCGATATCTGCGTGTGTGACTGCAACTGAGCACCCGGGAAAGCGGCAGGTGCCGTCCCTCGCCCGAAGCCAGCGTTTGAGCCCGGCAGGGATCCGCCGTGTCCGTCCCACGTTGAGAATTTCGCCGTTAGTGGGGTCTTGGAGCAGGGGCGTCCAATGCAGGGCGTCAAGGATCATTGAGCGTGCGGTCTCGGGGCTGATGGGTCCGTAGCCGCTGAGCTCTGCGGGGTCCTCATCTAGCCCGGCGAGAGTGTCTGCGTTGATCAGGACCATGACTTCGGTGCGGACTTTGGCGCGGTCCTGGTCCCGGTGCCTTTCGGCCCGTCGTGGACGCTTCGGCATCCCGCTGGCAAAGAGCTGGGGGCCATCGGGTCGGCGGGAACGGAAGCAGCCTTGGCCCCGGGGACGGAATCGGGGTCTGGGGTCTGCGGATCGCTGCGGAGGGAAGTGGTTTCCAGCCCGGTGGGGAGGTCGGGACGGATGCCGGATGCCTCAGGAGCTCCGGCTGGGGTGGCAGACGGTTCGCCTTCTAGGAGCAGTTCGGTGAGGGTGTCTGCGCGGAGCTGGTCCATGGTGCGGGGGTCTCCGGCCCGTTTGCCGGCTTTCGCTGCACCGGTGAGCGCAGCGAACATGGCCTGGCCTTTCTCTGCGGCGATGATCGCACTGAGGCAGGACATGCCGTCAGGCAGGGGCTGGAACGTCACCCGGCGCTTGTCCCTGGCTTGACGATGCCGGACGGGAACCAGGTCCGGAAACCGGGATTCGCGGAGTCTGCGGGCACGTCGCCCGAACCCGGCAGCAGTCCTGCCCTCAGCTGCGATGAGCAGATCCCGTTCAAACGCACCGCGCACACTCAGGACCGCGCCGGCCTGAACATTGCCTGCTGTGGCTGCTTCGCCGGGCCCGTCCGATCCAGCTGCCGGGCCTACCGGCGCTCCCTCTGCCCCAGCCGGTCCGCCGGTGCGTCTGCTCCGCCCGGCCCGGACTGCCCGGACCGCCCGAACTGCCCGGACCGCCCGAACTGTCCGGACCGTGCACCCGGGTCCTCGAGGCCAAGGTCCAACTGGCCGGACTCCCCGTCAGGCGGTGTACCGGCGCCAGTTGGTGCGGCTGCGGGTTCGGCACCCGTTTCGACCTCCGGAACCGCGGGGACGTCGGTGGGCAGGTTCTGGGTTTCCTCCAGAATGATCCGGGCGTGCTGGAGCGCTATCCGTCCTTCGGCCAGCTGAGCCAGAGTCTGCGGCGCATCGGAGCAGGCGCGTGGATTCGCTGATGAGCTGCATCGCGGTCATGTGCGGGATGTTCAGAACTGTGGATGCCTCGGCCGCGGCAAGGCTCATGGCCAGGGCCGGTTCTTCGCGTCCGGAGGCGCCGGCGATGTCGCGAGCGAAAAGCACTTCCAGCCGGGCAGCAACCGGGCCTGCTGCGCCTGCGCCCAGGACATCAGCATGCCCAGACGCTGCAATGCGGACACGGTCTCCTCGTAGCCCAGCCACTCCGCGCCGTAGAGCGACAACCGGCCGTTGAGACCCTCCGGAAGAGTTTTAGCGATACTGTCCGGGACTCGTACGTGGTCAGCGCAGAACACGGCCCCGGAAGCGGACGCCACCCTCTCTCACCCGCTTTTCGCGGCCGGTATTCAGACGAATACGGGCAGACAGCCGCTACGTGCTGAGGAAGCGGAACGGCGGTACCACCCGTAATCGAGGACTCCGAAAAGGGCCATTTAGGGCCCTGAAATGTCAGTGGCAGCTGAGAGTGTTGGGGTATGAACCGCTCCTCGGACACCACTGATTTCCGGTCTATTGGCCGGGAATATGGCGGTGCCGGGCCTCGGGTTCCCAGGCCAGATTCCCGGCTTTCCCCGCCGCAACAGAACGCCGCCGCTGGCGGTGTGCCCGGTTCGGATTCCGAGTCGTCCAACCCAGCAGGCTCCGGCCGGTCTTCTTCTCCCTCTGCCCCTGACAGCCCCAGCAGCTGGGCTGTTTTGCTGGCACCGAACCCCTAAGCTCACAGCCAGGAAACGCGGAAAAGCGGGGAAAGGAACTGCCCCGGCCCCGGAGTTGAGCCGCGCCACCGACGCGGCCAAAACGGAAGGCTAGCCCTCGCCGCGCAACTGGGCGACGCCGTCGTGCACCACTGCACGCAGATCGCCGCCGTTAGCCTCGGCCACACGGCGCTGGCGCTGGTAACCCGCACCGCGTTCGATAATGCCCGCAACATCAGCGAGCTCGGCACTGCAGCCAAGCTTCTCGGCGACCGGAGCCAGACGCGGAAGCACGTCCTCCAGGAGGTGCTCGGTGACCAGCTTCTCGTTGCCGGCAGCATCGAGAATGATGATGGCATCGAGACCGTAGCGGGCAGCACGCCACTTGTTCTCCTGCACATGCCACGGGGGCATGGTCGGAATCGTTCCGCCATTGTCCAGAATGGTGGAGAACTCGTCGACCAGGCACTGGGTCAGCGCAGCGATGGCTCCGATATCGGTAGCGGTAGAGAGTCCGTCGCAGACGCGAAGCTCAATGGTTCCAAGCGCAGGAACCGGACGGATGTCCCACCGGATCTCACTGATCGAATCAATCACACCGGTGGTGAACATGTCCTGAACATACGACTCGTACTCCGCCCAGGAACGGAACTGGAACGGCAGCCCCGCAGTGGGAAGCTGCTGGAACATCAGCGCACGCTGGGATGCATAACCGGTATCGTCACCGGACCAGAACGGAGAAGACGCAGACAAGGCCTGGAAATGCGGGAAGTAGTTCACCAGACCATCCAGTACCGGCAGGACCTTGTCCCTGGAATCCAGACCGACATGAACGTGAACACCGTAAATCAGCATCTGCTGGCCCCACCACTGGGTGCGGTCAATGAGCTTGGCGTAACGCTCCTTGTCCGTCACCGGCTGGGAACGCGGCACGGCAAAGGGATGGGTGCCGGCGCAGAACAGCTCCACACCCATCTCATCTGTGACCGCCCGGACGGCAGCCATGGAACGGGCAAGATCAGCCTTGGCCTCGGCCACGGTAGAACAGATTCCGGTCACCAGTTCAACGGTGTTTTCAAGCAGTTCCTGCTTAATGTGCGGGTGCTCGTCGTCCGGGCTGAGATTCGGATCATTGGCGTTCACTGCCCGCAGGACTTCGTCGGCTACCGAGAGCAGTTCACCGGACTCCCGGTCTACCAGGGCCAGTTCCCACTCGACCCCCAGGGTCGACTGCGGTGAAGCTGCGAACTCAATATCCAATACGTCTCCTGCTGTGCGCTTCGAAAGGTGTCTCCGGTTCCGCACCATTGCGTTCTTAGAGCTGACTTCAATCGTAGCCCGGCTGCCAGCCTGCTCAGTCCCGCTGCGAAAGCTCCGTCGGAGGGTGCCGCACGCCATAATGGAGCAATGCCGATCCTGAACAAAGACATGACCCTGTGCATCTCCCTGGCAGCCCGCCCGAGCAACATCGGCACGCGGTTCCACAACTACCTGTACGAACAGCTGGGATTGAACTTTATCTACAAGGCCTTCGCACCCGCAGATCTGGCCCAGGCCGTGGCAGGCATCCGCGGCCTGCCTATCCGCGGAGCCGCCGTCTCGATGCCGTACAAGGAAGACGTCATTGCCCTCGTGGACCGCATGGATCCCTCCGCCGCGGCGATCGATTCAGTGAACACAATCGTCAATGACGACGGCGTCCTCACTGCCTACAACACCGACTACCTCGCGATCGCACGGCTGCTCGCGGACCACGAGGTCTCCCCGGCCGGCTCGGTGCTGCTGCGCGGTTCCGGCGGCATGGCCAAGGCCGTGGCCGCGGCACTGCGCGACGCCGGTTTTGGCGGTGTCACGATCGTGGCGCGCAATGAAGGCACGGGCAGGGCATTGGCGGACCTGTACGGGTTCAACTGGATCCCGGAACCCGGCGATGCAACCGCGGACCTGCTCATCAACGTCACACCGCTGGGCATGGCAGGAGCCGACGAGGACATTCAGTCCTACGAAAACGAAACCATTGCCGCCGCGCAGACGGTGTTCGACGTCGTCGCCCTTCCCTCGGAGACGCCGCTGATCCGTGCCGCCCGTGCTGCCGGGAAGAAAGTCATTACCGGTGCTGAGGTCATCGCGATCCAGGCCGAGGAACAGTTTGTGCTTTACACCGGAGTCCGCCCAACGCCCGAGCAGGTGCGAGAAGCCAGCGAGTTTTCGCGCAGCTAGCTTTCCACGGGGAAGGAAACGGGTTCGACGACGATCGCCACGCGGTCCTCACCAATCCGGGTGAGGACCAGAGTGGCTTTGTTCGGGCCCTTGCCTGAGCCGGTGAGCAGCTGCTTGCGCAGTTCTTCGGGAGTGACGGCCATACCGCGCTTCTTGATATCCAGGACCCCGATGTCATTCGCCCGGACCCAGGCCTTCAGCGCCTTGACGTTGTAGGGCCGGACTTCGAGGATCCGGTAGGCGCGGGCGAACGGGGTCTCCATCAGTTCCGGTGCGGCAATGTAGGCGATGTGCGGATCCAGCAGGTGCCCGCCCAGGGAACGCGCGACGTCGGCCACCAGACCCGCGCGGATCACCGCGCCGTCGGGCTCATAAAGATAACCTTCAGCCGGGCCGGTCCGTACGTCCTGTGCGCCTGGAACGTAGTCTTCGTGCGAGGTCAGCTCCGCGGCACCATTGGGGCCGATGACCAATGCCGCGCGGCGGATGCCAGGACGGCGGAGTTCGTTGAACCACAGGGTGGCTTCGATGACGTCGCCGCCCACGGATACCCACTGGACTTCGCAGTTCGCCGGGACCGATTCATGCGGAATTCCCGGGCCAAGCTTCACTCCAACGGGCATCCCGCGATCGGCGAGGGACTCCACAAAGGACAGGGGAGGGGAGAAGGCCTCCGGGTCAAAGATGCGGGAAGTGCCCGACGTCGACGTGGTACGCCGTGCGGGATCCAGCCACACGCCGTCGAATCCCGTCAGGTCGAAGGACTCCGCGTCCCCCTGGACCACCGTGGCTTCCGGCCAGGGCATGAGGTTGATGGTGGCCACGGCGGCAGTGATTTCATCAAGCTCGACGGCGGTGACCTGGCGGTCCAGCGTGGCCAGGGCCAGCGAGTCGGCGCCGATGCCGCAACCCAGGTCGGCCACCCTTTCCAGGCCCGCTTCCTGGTAGCGCTGGGCATGCAGGGCAGCGACGTTGAGGCGGGTGGCCTGTTCGAGGCCGGCAGGAGTGAACAGCATGTGCTCGGCGAAGGGCCCGAACTTGGCGCGGGCCTTCATCCGCAGCTTGGCCTGGGTGAGGACGGCGGCAACGAGCTCGGGTGAGTGCCCGGCCTTGCGCAGGTCGGTGTTCAGCTTCAGGGACTCGGACTCCAGATACGGGCCGAGCGAGTTGAGCAGGGCCCAGCCTTCGGGGGTCAGGACGTGGGCAAGGGAAGTGTCGGGCATGGATACAAGCCTAGTTCGTTTGGCAGACCGCCCATGAGGGTGCCATGAGGCGTTGATGGGGAGTTCTCCCCATCGCAGTGTTCCTTTCGTTCCTTTAGAGTCTTAGGGTCCGCGTCTCATCCAGGGGGAAAATTGGCTGTTCCAGGCTATGACATATCCGTAGAAGCGTGCCGGGGGATCCTGAATACGGTTGGCACTGATCCCGGACCGGAGGCCGCGCACAGGGAACTGAGCGCTGCGGTCGATCAGGCCTTGGCAGCCATGCCCAGCCCGTCCATCGCCTCTGCACTGATGGAACTCTGGAACAGCACCCTCCACGTCCAGTGCGAAGCGGCCCAGGCGCGGGTACACAATGCGGTCACCGGTGTCGGGTCAGCCGTGGACGCCTACATCGCCGGCGATCTGGAGATGGCCGAGGAAGCCCGCAGGGCAGCGACGCAGGCACCGGACCTCGAACTCGACGATGTGAAGAGCATCTGATGC
Organism: Arthrobacter sp. BL-252-APC-1A; assembly: GCF_009696625.1. NCBI lineage: Bacteria > Bacillati > Actinomycetota > Actinomycetes > Micrococcales > Micrococcaceae > Arthrobacter > Arthrobacter sp. BL-252-APC-1A. Next base: position 339,079 of record NZ_VULS01000002.1, read on the forward strand.
TGGACACCACAGGCCTGCAGGGCTGGGCGGAGCCGGAAACCACGCAGGCCGGTGCCGACGCAGTGAAATCTGCGGGGGCAGCCTTCCGGTCCGCGGTCGCCGACCAGGCAGCAGCATGGTCCGCGTTGTCCGGCTGCTACAGCGCGCCCGAGCGGGAAGATGTCCTGGCTGTTTTCACAAACATCACGCCGCACGCGGAACTGGTGGGTTCTGCGAGTGAGGAAGCGGCAGCAGCCCTGGGCAACTTCGCTGAACACGTCGCTGCACTCAAACCGCTGCGGCAGCAGCTCCTGGAACGCGCAGGCTCGTTCGGTCCGGCGGCCTGCACACCGGAGGACCCGGACGGCAGCATGCAGGAACTGTCCCGGTTAGTGCTGCAAAGCGAAATCGATGGTCTTGCGCGGCGGTACCAGGAAGCGGAAGAAACGTGTGCGGCCGCCCTGAACAGCGTCACCGGACACGATCCAGGCTGGCTGGGGGCTGTCGCCGGCCCGAATATTGGTCTTGTGGCAGCAGCAGCGGACAACGTCATGGGGGTCCATACCTTCCAGCGCGTCACGGTTGTCAACGTCCGCGAGGTCCCGATGCCGGTCCTGGAGCGGCGCTTCACTCCGCTGCTTGGCTCCTATGACCTGCTCACGGGTCCGGAGCAGCAGGGGCACCGTTGGCTGAGGCAGAACGGCCAGTGGGTTTCTGTTCATTCTCCCCTGCACCCCGACGCCGGTATCACCCGGCGCCAGTGGTTTACCCAGGAGGTTTACCGGACGGTGCGTGAATGGCGTCCAGAGGTAAACCGGACCCTGTACAACCAGTCCGGGTGGTACCGGACACGGGTGGATGCCAGCCCTGGCCGCTGGCACGTTCCGGATCCGCAGACTCCCCGCTGGGCGGAGACCCCCAACTCCCTGAAGGCGGTCAAGATCGGGGGTGGTGCACTCACATTAGCGATGGCCGGCATCACTTTCGCGGACAACAGGGCCGAGAACCACAACCAGCTGCTGCGCGAAAACCCGGACATGAGCGCCGCCGACCGGGAATTCCGGGCCAACGAGATGGCGGCTGTGCAAACCGGTACTTCCGTCGTGATCGACGTCGGAGCAGGCGCCGCCGGTGCTGCCATCGGCACCATGGTCGGCGGTCCGGTGGGAACAATCGTAGGCTTCGGTATAGGCATGGGCATCTCCTGGCTGACGGATGCCGGAAGCGACGGCAACAGCTTCAAGGACAAGGCATCCGATATTGCGGTTGATGCTTATGACAAGACGAAAGATCTCATATCTGACGGCTTTGAAGCTGCCGGCGACGCCTGGGACAGATTGTGGGGGAAATGACCGCCCGATCTAGTGTTGAAGCACCACCGGATCATCTCCCGCCTCGCGGAAACCAGCCAGAGAAGGACGTTGCATTGTGAGTGATTTACTGGTTTTCGGAATCTTGGGAGGGCTGGGGCTTTTCCTGCTGCTTTGCGGCATTATGGTCCACCTGAAACGGTGGCTGCGGCTCCTGCTCATGAACGGACTGTTTCCGGGGCAGCCGGCCCTGGCGACGACGTGGCTTGGGTTGTCCTTTTGTCTGCTGGCCCTGGGCGGCCTGGTGGGGACGGAGAGGTTGCCGGATCCGGTACCGGGTCTCCTGGGGCTGATCTTGTTCCCTGCCATGATTGCGGGCGTGGTTGGAATGTTCTGGTATCCAATGTTCCTCCGGCCCCGCTGGATGCGCCGTGACGCAGCACTGCAGGCCAGGGGCGAAGACCTCTTCGCCAAACGTTTCCTTCAAGGGCAGGGCAAGCCGTCAGACGGACAGCAGCCGTGAGCGGGGGACTCATCTCGGAAGTGGCCGCAGGGCTTGTGGTACCCCGGCCCGAGGGCTGGGAACAGCTGGACGCCCCGGCGGACAGTGTTGTGCTGGCCCATCCGCCCGTCCCGGAAGGACACTTCCGCCCGAACCTTGTTCTGCGCCGCAGCGAATCAGATTCTGTTTCGCTGCCCCGGCTCTCAACGGCTGCGCTCGGGGGCACCCTGGTCCTTCCCGGAACACACATCATCTCCAATGAGCTGTGGCATCAGCAGCTGGACCCCCAAGGGGCTCTGGTCGAAGGCCGCCGGCAGCGCTTCGTGAGGGTGGCCGAGGGACAGGTTGTGTGCGTGGACCGCTGGCTTTTCAGCGACTGCGGCGGTTCGCTGGAAGCCACGGCAAGTTATGCGCTCGAACAGCACACCGGGATGCGCCCGCTGTTCGAGGACATGGTCTTCCAGATGCGCCGTGCAGCTCCTGTGGCAGCAGGAGCCCCAGCCAGTCCTGCCGGTGCCCAGCCCCGACTTGACCCGGCAGCTTCGCGGCTGCTCCAGACAGCTGCTGAGGATCTGGCGCCGCTGCGGGCCGAGCAGCGCCACCGGGTGAGAGGACAGATCATTGGCCCGGAGAGCCTCAGCCTGCTGCTGTCCATGGCAAACCGGGATGCGCTGGGACGGTTTGACGCGGCCGGCGCCGGGGAATCTGCCGCCCAGCTGCAGGCACTGGGGCTGCTGGACGGCCGGCGGCTGACTCCGTCAGGAAGGGCATTCGTGCAGCCGCTGCGTGGGCTCCAGGCGCAGTTCACGGTCAGTGTCGTCGGCCCTGATGGCTCCACCGGCATGGATGCCTGGCTGGGAGCCGGCTCGGCGCTGGTCGCCGCCGGTCCTTCCGCCTCCGAGATACGGTCCACGGTCATGCCTCTCGGCAGCTGCGAGCTGCTCTGCATTGACGCTGCAGCGCTGCCCGTCTTCCTTGCAAAATGGCTTCCCCTGGTACCAGCCTGGACCGCGGGCCAGTACCCGCTGCGGCTGTCAGGAGACCTGTTTGAGCACCGGCTCAACACGGGCTCCGACGTCGAGGCTCCAGAAGGACTGGGTGAAGCCGAAGCACGGATGTGGGCCCAGCCCTGGGTGGGCTGGAACGTTGAGCATGTGCACAGCGGCAGAAAGCTGGGCTGGGTCACGGCAGGAGACGCGGGCCCGTTCCTGGCGACCGCCGATCCACGGAACGGCGGCGTGGCCCTTGAACCTGAGCCTGCGTCGGCGGTTTGGGACACCCTGGTCGATTTCATCCTTGCGGCAGCCCAAGGAGCATTCGACCCGCGGTGAGCGGCGGACCCTCCACGGGTAGGCGAGCCAAGGCACACGACCGGGTATCTTGGGGGCCATGACTGAGATGGCTGTTGATTCCCTCGATGTTCTGCGCCGGCGCACCAGTGCCAAATGGCGCACCCATCCGGAGGATGTCCTCCCGCTTTTCGTGGCGGAGATGGACTATCCCCTCGCGACGCCCGTGGCCCGTGCGATGATCGGGCGGATCGAAGCGTCCGACGTCGGCTACGTTTCCGGACCCGGTCCGGTGGGTCCGGCGTTCGCCGGCTTCGCGCAGCGGCGCTGGAACTGGGAGGTGGACCCCGAGGATGTACGGACCACCACCGACGTCAGCGTGGCAATCGTGGAGACTCTTCGGAAGGTTCTCGACCCGGGGGACGAGGTCATCATCACTCCACCGGTTTATCCGCCGTTCTTCGACCTTCCGCTGGAGGCGGGCGGCAAGATACGTGAGGTGCCGCTGCTGCAGGACGACGCCGGGTGGTCCCTGGATCTGGGCGGACTCGAGGCGGCCTTCGCCGCGGGTGCCAGGGCGTTGCTACTGTGCAACCCGCACAACCCGCTGGGCCTGGTGCACCCTAAGGAAACGCTCGACGCCGTCGCTCGCCTTGCTGCCAGGTACGGTGCCACCGTGGTCAGCGATGAAATCCATGCGCCGCTGGTCTACTCCCCGGAGGCCTTTACTCCCTTTCTCTCGGTGTCCGATGAGGCACGCGCCCACGGTGTATGTGTCACTGCGGCCAGCAAGGGGTGGAACATCGCCGGGTCAAAGTGCGCACTGATGATTGCCTCAGCCCCCGAAACCCGGCTGCTGCTGGATGAAATGCCGGAGGAAGTTGGCTTCCGGACCTCGATCCTGGGCCTGCACGGCACGGCCGCCGCGTATGCGGAGGGCGAGGAGTGGCTCGACGGTGTGCTGGTAGTCCTGGCCTCCAATCGGGAACTTTTATGCGAGCTTCTGGCCGCGGAGCTGCCGGGAGTGGGATACCGGATGCCGGACGCGAGCTATCTCGCGTGGCTGGATCTGCGTGCACTGGGCTGGGGGACGGATCCCGCGGAGTATGCCCTGGAGAAGGCGCGTGTGGCGCTGGAACCCGGCCTAAAGTTCGGGACAGCCGGGGCAGGCTACGCCCGGTTGAACTTCGGCTGTGCGCCCGAGGTGCTCGAGGAAGCTATCCACAGATTGAGCGCAGCCAGAGGTTAACTGCCTGGAAACCCGTACGCTCACCCGAAACGGAGCACAGCGCCGGCGGGGGCAGGGAACCTCCCGGCGCAAACTATGGAGGGTTTCAGGAGGGGACATGCCGTTGAATGGCTACAGCGTCAATCCGGAAGGATGCGCAAGCGTCCTTTCCCAGGTAGAGGAAGACGAGGCCAGGCACGAGGCGGTGTCCGCCCTGCGGAATGGCATGTGCGCAGCAGAGGCAGCGTGTACGGGCGGTTTTGGAATGGTGGCGCAGGCGCTCGCCGAGGTATGGCAGGACACTATGAGCCTGCAGATAGAGGCCGCGGAGGCACGCATCCGCAACGCGGCTGAGGGCGTCCGGGAGGCAGTGTCCATTCTTGCGGGCGCGGAGCAGGAGATGGCTGAAACAGCGAAGGCCGGCCTCGCTGAGCTTCAGGCCGAAATCCTGTGGGAACCTCAACTGAACAGGGCCAGCTGATGCCGATCGAGACATCCAGTCTTTCTGGCTGGTGTTCGCCGGATGCGGTGGAGAGCGCGGCACCAGCAGTGAAACGGAGCGGGGATGCGTATCTCCAAAGTGTGGAACAGACCGGCGACACCTGGAAGCAGCTTGGACCGCACTACGCCGGAGACGGCGCCACCGAAATGATCACTGCGTATCGGAACGTGGCGCCTAACGCCGGGATGCTCGCGGACACAGCCAAAGTTGTCAGCAGGGCGCTGACGGAATTCGCCGATGGGATTCGTTTCCTGCAAATCCGGCGGACGGCGCTCCTGGAACGAGTGAAAGCCGCAAACCTGCGCGCTGCGCAGGAACAAGAGTCCGTCTGCCGCGCAGAGCCGGTATACACGCCACAGCCGGCAGCCACGGCGGACCTGCTCCTGCCTGCCGAGGTATCTGCACTGGCCGCCCAGTACCGTGCCCTGGAAGAGGAAACTGCTGCAAAACTGCGGTCTGCTTTTAGAGGTGACGGCTGGTTTCTGGACCCGCCACGAGTATCCCCGCGACCGTTCTCTACGGAATAGCAGGCACAGGGATAAATGCCACTCAGGTTCGGCAAACAGCTGCTCAGAAAATGCGGCCCGCGCCGTTGTACCGCAGATACCACACTGCAGCACAACGTATGCGCATGGCCAGGGGGCGCTGGATAACTGAACTGAAACCAACAGCCGTCTTTAGTTTTGACCTTCGCCCGAAAGTCTCCAGAGATCTCTACAACCATTCGGGCTGGTACCGCAACCGGGTAAATGCGAATCCATCGAACTGGGTCCTGCCGGACAGGTTCAAAGACCTTGGTGCGGCAGCGAAAGGGATCAAGATCGGTGGCGGCGGTATTCTCTCCGCTGTCTCGGCAGGCTTCACCATTGCCGGTGAGCGGGAGTCCGCCTATAACGAATTGCTGCAGTCGAACCCAGGCTGGAGCAGGGAGGAACTCGACGGACGTGCAAACCTCGAGGGCGGGGTAAAGGGCGGCACCAAGGCGGGCATCGACATCGGGGCAGCTGGTGCCGGTGCGCTCATTGGTACCGCAATTGGCGGGCCGGCCGGTACTTTGGTTGGCGCCGGAATCGGGATCGGAATCTCCGTGCTTACGTCAATGGAGTTCGATTTCCTGGGCGGCCGCAGCTTCAAGGACGCCGCTGCAGACAAGGCCATGAAGCTGATAGACGGTATCGCCGAGCGATGGGGAAAGCTTTTCGGCCGGTAACCGGCCCGCGCTGTTGAACATACGGAAGGTCCTGAGAACTATTAAGCGCGAACACATCGGAAACACACGACGTAAGGCAGATTATGGAATCTGGAACTAACGAGTGGGCATTCACCATGATCGCGTTTCTTTTAGGAATAGTTCCGTTCGTGGGAGGTGTCCTGCTTTACACAAAGAAGTTTGTGGGCCTGCTGGTCCTGGATCGTTTTATGCCAGGAAAGCCCTCCCTGGCGCAGACCTTCATCGGGGCCTGGCTCCTCATGATGGCACCGAGCGGATTCGTCCTTCAGACCCGCATCGATGCTCTCATTGTTCCCTACGGCATTGTGCTTTTCGGATGCCTCGCAATCGGCCTGCTGGGCTGCTACTGGATGCCGAAGTTCCTCCAACCTAGGTGGATGAAAGAGGGAGACAAACTGGAGGCGCGCGGGGAAGACCGGTTTTGTGAGGGACTTCTACGACTCGAACGGGAAAAGGAAGCAATGACGAATACTGCCGGTTTCAGCTACGACCGCCTGCCCGGCATCCAGTTCCCCCGCCCGGATGGCTGGGAGATTGCCGAGAGCTCCGGCAACACGATCGCCGTCGCGCATCCACCGGTACCCTCCGGGATTTTTCGGCCCAACATGGTACTGCGCTGGGCACCTGCGAACCGGATCTCACTGGCCCGTTACGCAACCGCGGCACTGGCATCGACTATGCAGACAGCGCAGCAGGTCCGCATCATTGCCCACGAGGTGTGGACACTCAACGCCGCCCCGGACGGCCCGGTAACCGGCCGCAGGCAGCGCTTCGTTCACCAGATAGAACAGCATCCGGTCTGCGTGGACCGCTGGCTGTGGATCGCGGGCAACCGGGTATACGAGGCGACGGCAAGCTACACCGTTGACCAGCTCGTTGGAATGAAGCTGCTGTTCGAGCAGATGATCATGGATCTTCGGATCGATCCCGGAGACGAAACAGGGAACGGGGCCGCGGAAGACCAGGAAACCAGCCTGATGGACACCATCGCACCAACAGAACCGCGCCTGGATAAAGGGGCAACCCGGCTGGCAGGAGAGGACCGGGAGGATCTGGACCGTCTCGCAGCATCCCAGCCCTACCAGGAACCGGCCCTCCTGCTGCCTATCCCTGCCCTGGAACTAATGGACAGCATGACGAAGCGGAACCGGCTGGGAATGTTCCAGCGCAAGGGCTCGGAATTCGCAGCGCTTCGGGACGCAGGTTTCCTTGCCGCAGACGGCTCGCTGACACCGGCAGGCACTGCGTTCGTGGCACCGTTGCGCAGTCCGGACGCAGCCTTCAGTGTCACAGCTGGCGACGCACACGGCGGGGCAGTTCTCCAGGTATGGACAGGCGGCGGCATCGGCAGGGTGACCGCGGAACCGTCGCGCTTCTCCACTCCATCCGTGCAGGTACCGGGCCCGGATGACCTGTCCGTTCAGGTGCTTCAAGCCAATGCCGTCCCCAAAGCCATAGCGGACTGGCTGGGCTTCTCGCCGGCATGGAGCATTGCGCATGAACCGGTGGTCCTGACGAAGGACCAGTACGAGGCCAGAATGAAGTCCGCCCAGGTCAGCGCCCCGGAAGGCCTGGGTGAGGCTGCCAGACGTATGTGGGAACAACCATGGACTGATTGGGAAATCGTCGATGAGCGGGACGGCGGCTGGTTCGGTTTCGTCAACGCGGGATCTGCCGGCCAGTACCGGCTGGGGCCGGCCGCAGGGACCGGCTCGGTGATGCTGGAGCCGGTCTCCACGGCGGTTGTCTGGGACACCCTGGTGCGGTTTATCCATGCAGCGGTTGAAGGAACCCCGCTCTGGATCCCGGAGCTGACGGGCTTCGACCAGCGGCCGGAAGACGGCACGGCACCGGAAGGAAAGGTCTGGGCGGACTACGCTTAGGCCCAGCTAGGCGAAGTACACGCCGATCCGGTTGCCCTCGATCTCCTCGATGCGGATGTCGATCTCGTAGATGTCCCTCAGGACTTCCGGCTGCATGATCGCTGACGGCGGCCCCTGGTGGAGCAGTTTGCCGTCCGCCATGGCAATGATGTCGTCGGAGTAGCAGGAGGCAAAGTTGATGTCGTGGATGACCAGGACAACGGTCTTGCCCAGCTCATCGGTAAGCCTGCGGAGCAGACGCATCATCTCCACGGAGTGCTTCATATCCAGGTTGTTGAGCGGCTCATCCAGCAGCAGGTAATCGGTGTCCTGTGCCAGCACCATGGCGATGAACGCACGCTGGCGCTGGCCGCCGGAAAGCTCGTCAACGAAGCGGTCGGCCAGCTCGGTGAGGTCAAGGAAGGCCATGGCCTGTTCGATCTTCTCGCGGCAGACCGACGTCGGGCGTCCGCCGTTGTGCGGGTAGCGGCCAAAACCGACCAGGTCGCGGACGGTCAGCCGGACGGTCAGGTGGTTGTCCTGCCGCAGGATGGCCATTTTGCGGGCCAGATCCTTGCCGGGGGCGCTGGAAACGTCCAGGCCGTCCACGGTGACCGAACCGGCGTCGGACTTCAGCAGGCGGCTGATGATCGAAAGCAGTGTGGACTTGCCGGCACCGTTGGGGCCGATGATGGAGGTGACGCCGCCTTCCTTGATGTGGCAGCTCACCTCATCAACAACCGTTTTGCCCGCGTACTGCTTGGTGACGCCGGTGACCTGGATCATTTGAGGGAGCCTTTCAGGAGCAGGATCAGGAAGACGATCCCGCCAACGAATTCAATGACAATGCTCAGCGCGGTATCGAAGGCAAAGATGCGTTCGAGGACCAGCTGGCCGCCGACCAGGGCGATGATGCCCAGCAGGACGGCAATGGGAACCACGGCTTTGTGGGAGAAGTGGGAGCACAGCTGGTAGGCCAGGGAGGCCACCAGCAGCCCGAAGAAAGTAACCGGACCAACGAGGGCAGTGGAGACCGCAACCAGGACCGAGCAGATCACCAGGACACCGGTCACCGAGCGCTTGTGGTTCACGCCCAGGTTGATCGAGGTTTCCCGGCCAAGGGACATGACATCCAGTGAGTGCCGCATCCGCCAGGCCGGAACACTGACGACCGCCACTGCAATCAGCGAATAACCCAGCAGCGCGCCGTCCACATTATTAAAGGAAGCGAAGAACAAGTCCTGCAGGATGATGAACTCGCTCGGCTCGATCAGCCGCTGCAGCAGCGATGACATACCCCGGAACATGGTGCCAAGCACAATGCCCACCAGCAGCATCAGGTGCAGGGACTTGCCCCCGCCGGTGAAGAGCCAGCGGTAAAGCAGGAAGGAGAAGGCCACCATCAGGGCGACTTCCATTCCGTAGCGCAGGGGCTCGGACATGGAAAGCACCAGCCCACCGCCGAAGGTGAAGACCAGGACTGTCTGGATCAGCACGTACAGGGCGTCGAAGCCCATGATCGACGGCGTGAGGATCCGGTTTGCGGTGACCGTCTGGAAGAGCACGGTGGAGACCCCGACGGCGTAAGCCACCAGGATCATGGAGCCCACCTTGATGGCACGGCGGGGCAGGACGTAGCCGATGTTTCCGCGCAGTTCAATCGTCATGAAGACGGCGACGAGGACCGCCGCCACGACGGAGAGTGCAATGATCCAGAACCGGGGGGAGATGTTGCGGACGGGACGGCGGCGCTGCACTGTCAAAGCGGAGGGCAGGACGCTGGTGGGGGAGCTAGGCACGGGCGGAGCGCTTTCTCAGGAGCAGGTAAAGGAAGAGGACACTGCCCACGGCGGAAACGATCACACCAACGGGAATTTCGTAGGGGTAGCGGATGGTCCGGCCGATGACGTCGCAGGCCAGGACAAATCCGGCTCCGAAGATAGCTACCCAGGGAATGGCCCGGCGGACGTTGTCACCTACCAGCAGGGATACGAGGTTCGGGACGATCAGCCCCAGGAACGGCACCGAACCCACACTGACAACCACGACGGCGCTGATCAGGGACACGATGATGAGACCCAGGGTCATCACGCGGTTGTAGTTCAGGCCCAGGTTGGTGGTGAACTCCTGGCCCATGCCGGCAACCGTGAACCGGTCGGCGGCCAGGAACCCGATCAGGGTGAGGGCACCGACAATCCACAGGAGTTCGTAGCGCCCGCGCAGGACTCCGGAGAAGTCGCCCGTCATCCACGAATTCAGCGTCTGCAGCAGGTCGAACCGGTAGGCGAAGAAGGTGGTGACGGCTGCGATGACGCCGCCGAGCATGATGCCCACAAGGGGAACGATCAGGGTGTTGCGCAGCGGGATGCGGCGCAGGATCAGCAGGAAGAGGGCGGTGCCGGCGACGGCAAAGAGCGTTGCGGTGGACATCTTCATGAAGAGCGAGGCTCCGGGGATGAGGACTGTCACCACAAGGATGCCCAGGGAAGCGGATTCGATGGTGCCGACGGTGGACGGTTCAACGAACTTGTTCCGTGCCATCAGCTGCATGATCAGCCCGGCCACGCTGAGCGCCATACCGGCGAGGATGATGCTCAGCGTCCGCGGCACGCGGCTGATCCAGAAGATGTTCCAGGCATGTTCGTCGCCGGCCAGCAGCGAGGACAGGGAGACGTCGCTGACCCCCACGAACATGCTCACGATGGCGAGCAGGAGGACGGCGGCGCCGCCCAGGACCAGCATGGCTGCAGGGCCGGGGGACCGTCGCCGTCGTCCGGATGCGGCAACGGCCCCGGCGGCGGCCGGGGCTGTGGGGGTGAGCTGAGTCGTCATGGGACTTCCGTCTCCCTCACCGGCCGGGCGGCGGAGTGTGCGCGCCCGGCCGGTGAGGATCTAGCAGGTAAGGGGACGGGGTGGTTAGGAGATGCCGTCCTGGACAGCGCTGACCATGGCGTCAACGTTGTTCAGGCCGTAACCCACGAGGTACCAGCTGGAGGAATCGAGCATGGTGATGTTGTCATTGGCTGCAGCCTTGGTGCCCTTGACCAGTTCGTTGTCCAGCACGGCAGAGGCAACTTCGCCCGCGTTGCCCACTGCGACGTCGCGGTCAATAACGAACAGGTGGTCCGGGTTGATCTCGGCAACGTACTCGAAGGAAACAGACTCGCCGTGCTGGGCCTCGGACTTGATGTCAGCGGCGGTGGCCACGCCAAGCACGTCGTGGATCAGGCCGAAGCGTGAACCTGCGCCGTAAGCGGTCATCTCGCCGCCGCTGGTCATGATGATCAGGCCGTTGCCGGCGTCGGCTGCGGTTGCCTTGGTGTCTTCGACCTTGGATTCCAGTGCGGCCAGCTTGTCTTCGACTTCAGCTTCCTTGCCGAAGATTTCACCAATGATCTCGGTGTTCTCGATGAAGGAGTTCCACGGATCCGCAGCATCGGTGCTGAGGTTGATCGTGGGGGCGATCTTGGAGAACTCCTCGTAGGAGTCGGCGGTGCGGCCGGACATGATGATCAGGTCCGGGGCACCGGCGCTGATTGCCTCGAAGTCCGGTTCCTTCATGCTGCCGATCTTGGCGTAGTCATCCGAGCCGTACTTGGAGAGGCTTTCCGGGAAGTTTGCGGACGGAACGCCGTCCACCTCGATGCCCAGGGCATCCAGGGTGTCCAGGGCGCCCAAATCGAAGGTGTAGACAACCTCCGGGTTCACGGGGACTTCGGTGGTGCCCTGCGTGTGCTCCACAGTGATCGTGCCCGCTTCGGTGGCAGCGGGTTCGGCGGCGGCATCTGTTTCCTGGCCGCACGCGCTGACGGCAAGCAGGGAAACGAGGGCGGTTCCGGCCAGCAGCCGGGACTTCATTGTCGTCTTCACGAAGGGTGCTCCAGTATTTCTCTTGGATTGTGGCCCGGCTGCCAGGGGGATCGGCATTAGGGTACAAAATTGTTTGCTAATTTTTGCGCGCCCTTGAAAGTTATCTTGTTAGGCAAGGCTAAGCAACTTTGGGACAGGTGAAGCGGCCGTCCGTGTAACGGAACGTAGAAATGCCTCGGCGCACCAACCAGGTACCCCTGCAGTGCCCGTTTGAATCTTTGTTGGCACTCACCTTGACCGAGTGCTAACCGTTGCATAAAGTCGGAGCTAGCACTCCCCTAGTGAGGGTGCTAATTCCTGAGGGAAGCGCCCACCGGCACCCGCGACGACGGCAAGCGCCTACCGACGGTCCACAAACCCGTTAGTAACTAAGCAAAGGAGAGCCCGAGTGTCGGTCTCTATTAAGCCCCTTGAGGATCGCATCGTTGTTCGCCCGCTCGAAGCTGAGCAGACCACGGCCTCCGGCCTGGTCATCCCGGACACCGCTAAGGAAAAGCCCCAGGAAGGTGAAGTCGTAGCAGTCGGCCCCGGCCGCGTTGACGACAACGGCAACCGTGTGCCGATCGATGTTGCCGAAGGCGACGTCGTCATCTACTCCAAGTACGGCGGAACCGAGGTCAAGCAGGGCGGCCAGGAATACCTGGTGCTCTCCGCACGCGACGTGCTGGCCATCGTCGTCAAGTAAGTCTTCGAAGACCCCGGCCAGATTCGGCCGGGGTCTTCTTTGTAGATGTAGTTCTGAAAGGACACACACATGGCAAAGCAGTTGGAGTTCAACGACTCCGCCCGTCGTTCACTGGAAGCCGGTGTCGACAAGCTCGCCAACACCGTCAAGGTCACCCTCGGCCCGCGCGGCCGCAACGTGGTGCTCGCCAAGACCTGGGGCGCCCCCACCATCACCAACGACGGTGTGACGATCGCCCGCGAGGTCGAGCTCGACGATCCGTACGAGAACCTGGGCGCACAGCTGGCCAAGGAAGTTGCCACCAAGACCAACGACGTCGCCGGTGACGGAACCACCACCGCAACGGTGCTGGCCCAGGCCCTGGTGAAGGAAGGCCTGCGCAACGTAGCCGCAGGTGCCGCTCCCGGTGCCCTCAAGCACGGCATTGAGACCGCAGTTGAAGCTGTGGCCGCCCGCCTGCTGGAGAACGCCAAGGAAGTCGAAGGCAACCAGGTTGCCCACGTTGCCGCTATTTCGGCACAGAACGAAGAGGTAGGCCAGCTCCTGGCCGAAGCCTTCGACAAGGTTGGCAAGGACGGCGTCATCACCATCGAGGAATCCTCCTCGACGTCTACCGAACTGGTCATCACCGAAGGTATGCAGTTCGACAAGGGCTACCTCTCGCCGTACTTCGTCACCGACGCCGAGCGCCAGGAAGCCGTCCTTGAAGACGCACTGATCCTGATCAACTCCGGCAAGATTTCCTCGGTTGCAGAGTTCCTGCCGCTGCTGGAAAAGGCACTGCAGGCCTCCAAGCCGCTGTTCATCATTGCCGAAGACGTGGACGGTGAAGCGCTTTCCACCCTCGTGGTCAACAAGATCCGCGGCACGCTGAACGTTGTTGCCGTGAAGGCACCGGGCTTCGGCGACCGCCGCAAGGCCATGATGCAGGACATCGCCACCCTCACCGGCGCCCAGGTTGTGTCCCCGGACCTCGGCCTGAAGCTCGACCAGGTTGGCCTGGAGGTGCTGGGTTCGGCCCGCCGCATCACCGTCACCAAGGACAACACCACGATCGTTGACGGCGCCGGCTCCGAAGCCGACGTCGCTGACCGCGTTGCCCAGATCCGCGCCGAGATCGAGCGCACGGATTCCGACTGGGACCGCGAGAAGCTCCAGGAACGCCTGGCCAAGCTGTCCGGCGGCATCGGTGTGATCAAGGTTGGCGCTGCCACCGAGGTTGAGCTGAAGGAAAAGAAGCACCGCATCGAGGACGCTGTGTCCTCGACCCGCGCTGCCCTCGAAGAAGGCATCGTTGCCGGCGGCGGCTCCGCACTGGTTCACGCCGCACGTGCACTGGATACGGATTCCGAGGTGGCAAAGCTCGACGGCGACGCCGCCACTGCCGTTGGCCTGGTCCGCCGTGCGCTGGCCCAGCCGCTGCGCTGGATCGCCGAGAACGCCGGCGCGGAGGGCATGGTTGTTGTGTCCAAGGTTGGCGAGCTGGAAGTCAACCACGGCTTCAACGCCGCCACCGGCGAATACGGCAACCTGATCGAAGCCGGCATCATCGACCCGGTCAAGGTCACCCGCTCTGCACTGCGGAACGCTGCCTCCATCGCTGCGCTGGTCCTGACCACCGAAGCGCTCGTCGTCGAAAAGCCTGCTGACGACGAAGATGATCACGGGCACAGCCACTAACACCGGCTAACCATTTGGGCCCCGTCCGGCACGGTTTTCTCCGTACCGGGCGGGGTCCTTTTGCGTCCCCGGCTCTTTTGCGAGCAGACCCGTTGGAAAGCCGGGATGCAGCTGCCCGGAGCGATCACCGGTAAACTCTTGCGGTATTTGCCCCGGAGAAAGGACACCTGCGAGTGTCAGCACCCAAGCAGCACGCTGCCGCTCTGCACCCCGTGAATCAGGGGGCGCCCCCAACTGCCGAACGCCGTTACCGGCCCGAAGTCCAGGGCCTTCGCGCCCTGGCCGTGGTGCTGGTGGTTGTTTACCATGTGTGGCTTGGCAGGGTGTCCGGGGGAGTGGATGTCTTCCTGCTCATCTCCGCGTTCCTGCTCACCGGGTCCTTTGTCCGCAAGGCCGAAGCTGGCCGCGCGCTTGCGCTGGGCCGCTACTGGCTGCACATGTTCAAGCGGCTGCTGCCTGCAGTTGCCGTTGTGCTCCTGGCCGTACTGGCCGCAGCCGCGGTCCTGCTGCCTGCCAGCGTGCGCCAGGACCTCATCGGACAAACCTGGGCGTCCCTGTTCTATGTCCAGAACTGGGCCCTGGCGAACAACGCCGTCGACTACCTCGCAGCGGACCACAGCGCCGCCAGCCCGCTGCAGCACTTCTGGTCCCTGTCGATCCAGGGACAGGTCTTTATTCTCTGGCCCCTGATCTTCGCCGCGGCTGTGCTGCTGGCACGGCTCACGGGGAAAAGCTGCCGGTTGATCCTGGCCGTCATCTTCACCACGGTGTTCGCCGCCTCGCTGACATTCTCTGTCTGGCAGACCGGTGCCAACCAGGCCTACGCCTATTTCGACACCCGGACCCGGCTCTGGGAGTTTGCCCTAGGCTCGCTCCTGGCCCTGGCGCTTCCGTATCTTCGCCTGGGCAGGCGGGCCCGGATCCTGCTTGGCTGGGCGGGTGTGATTGCCATGCTCAGCTGCGGAATCATCCTGCAGGTCCAGCAGCAGTTCCCCGGCTACCTGGCGCTGTGGCCCACACTCGCGGCAGCAGCGGTCATCGCCGCCGGAGACACGGGAACCCGGGCCGGTGCGGACCACTGGCTCAAAGCCAAACCGCTGGTGATGCTGGGCAACAATTCCTACGCCTTGTACCTGTGGCACTGGCCCGTCCTGGTGTTCTGGCTCATCGCTTCCAAACAGGAGAACGCCGGCATCGTCGACGGCGCCGTCGTTGTTGCCGTCTCCCTGCTGCTGGCCGTCCTGACCACCAAACTGGTGGAAGTGCCGCTGCGCGAATGGGCCTGGCCCCAGACAGCCCCCTGGCGTTCCGCCATGGTCCTGGCCGCATCCTTCGCCCTGGTTGCCGCCCCGCTGGCCGGCTGGCAGGCCCGGGTGGATGCCCAGGCGGAGGCCGTTCGCCTGCAGTCGATCGCAGACAACCCGGGTGCGCTTTCCCTGGACCCGGACTTTGAAATGGCTTCGGCTACCCAGGCGCTGGTGAAGCCCGCACCGTCGGACATGGACCAGGAATGGGCACAGCTGGACGAGCCCTGCGAAGAGGGAGTTGCCCCCGCGGCCGGAAACTTGCTGGAGAAACACTGCAAACAGATTGGCAGTGCAGACGGCGCAGCGAAAACCCTCGTGGTCCTGGGCGACTCCCACGCCATGCAGTGGACCGCTGCGCTGGGTCCGGTCGCCCTTGCCAATGACTGGCACGTTGTTACGGTCCTGAAGATGGGCTGCCGGTACGGGGCAGAAGACCCCGACCGGTCCGAGGGCTGCAACGAGTTCAACCAGGCTGCCGGTGACTACGTGATGGACCTGATGCCGGACGCTGTCTTTACGGTGGCGTCGGTGACCCGGGAATCGGTTCCGGACGAAACACTCGCCGGAGGCTACGACGACGGCGTCCGCGGCTTTGCCGAAGCCGGCATCCAGGTCCTGGCCATGCGGGACAACCCGCGCTTTGAGTTCGACATGTTCAAATGCCTGGAGTCCAATGACTTCAACGCGCAGGCGTGCCACGTGCCGCGCAGCCAGCTGCTGGCCGAAACGTCCCCGCTGGAGGGCCTCGAGGCGCGGATTCCCGGAGGCCGGGTGCTGGATATGAGTGACCAGTTCTGTTTCGAAGACGCCTGCCCGGGAATCATCGGCAACGTGATTGTCTACAAGGATCACGACCACCTGAACCGCACCTATCTGGAAACCACCTCGCACGTGCTGGCCGAACGTATCCTGGCCGTCACCGGGTGGGAGGGCGTGACCGTGCCGGGAACCACATAACGGATCTTCCGGCGGAATAGTGGGGCCCGCAGATTTCGTTCTACGATTGAGTGAATAACACTTGGAAGAAATCCTGGATAGATCCGGCCGTGATCGACCCGGTCGCCACCACACATCTTCAGTCCTGAAAGAGGCGCGCACTTGAGCCAGCAGTCCCCAGAACACGATCCGTTCGGCTTCGTCGGACTTACCTACGACGACGTCCTCCTGCTGCCCGGCCCCACGGACGTCATCCCGTCCGAAGCCGATACCAGTTCCCGGCTGACCAAGCGCATCACCGTTCAGACTCCGCTGCTTTCCGCCGCGATGGACACGGTCACCGAATCCCGCATGGCAATCGCCATGGCACGCCACGGCGGCCTGGGCGTGATTCACCGCAACCTTTCCATTGCGGACCAGGCGGAGCACGTGGACCGCGTCAAGCGCAGCGAATCCGGCATGATCACCAACCCGGTGACGATCGACCCCGACGCCACCCTGCAGGAACTCGACGACCTCTGCGCCCACTTCCGCGTCTCCGGCCTGCCGGTCGTTGACCCGGATAACAAGCTTCTGGGCATCGTCACCAACCGCGACACCCGCTTCATCCCGCGCTCTGAGTACCCCACCCGCAAGGTCGGGGAAGTCATGACCCGCATGCCGCTGATCACCGGGCGCGTTGGAATCACCCCCGATGAAACCGTTGAGCTCCTGGGCAAGAACCGCATCGAGAAGCTCCCGCTGGTGGACGATGCCGGACGCCTCCAGGGCCTGATCACGGTCAAGGATTTCGACAAGGCCGAGCAGTACCCGTTTGCCACCAAGGATGACGAGGGCCGGCTGCGCGTCGGTGCCGCCGTCGGCTTCTTCGGCGACGGCTACGAGCGCGCCATGGCACTGGTTGACGCCGGCGTCGACGTCCTGGTGGTGGATACCGCCAACGGCCACAGCGCAGGCGTGCTGGAAATGATTGCCCGCCTGAAGAAGGACCCCGCCGCAGCCCATGTGGACGTCATTGGCGGCCAGGCAGCCACCCGCGAAGGAGCCCAGGCGCTGATCGACGCCGGTGCTGACGCCATCAAGGTGGGCGTAGGCCCCGGCTCGATCTGCACCACCCGCGTCGTTGCCGGCGTTGGCGTTCCGCAGATCACCGCCATCTACGAAGCAGCCAAGGCTGCAATTCCTGCCGGTGTTCCGGTCATTGCCGACGGCGGCCTGCAGTACTCGGGCGACATCGGCAAGGCGATCGTTGCCGGTGCCGACACCGTGATGCTCGGCGGACTGCTGGCAGGCTCCGCGGAAAGCCCCGGCGACCTGGTGTTCGTGAACGGCAAGCAGTTCAAGACCTACCGCGGCATGGGCTCCCTGGGCGCCATGCAGACCCGCGGAAAGAACACCTCCTACTCCAAGGACCGGTACTTCCAGGCCGATGTGCCCAGCGACGAAAAGCTGATCCCCGAAGGCATTGAAGGCCAGGTGCCCTACCGTGGCCCGCTGTCCGCCGTCGCGCACCAGCTGGTTGGCGGCCTGCGCCAGACCATGTTCTACACCGGAGCACACACCATCGCCGAGCTGAAGGCAAAGGGGCGCTTTGTCCGGATCACCCCCGCCGGGCTGAAGGAATCCCATCCGCACGACATCATGATGACCGCCGAGGCGCCGAACTACGGCCGCCGGTAGGCGCTCGTAAGCAGGCAGGCACCGTTCCCGGCCGGGAACGGTGCCCGCTTCTTTTAAGGACTGGGATAACCTAGAGCAGTGACTAACGAGATAGAGATTGGCCGTGGCAAGCGTGGGCGCAGAGCCTACTCCCTGGATGACGTAGCGATTGTGCCTTCCCGGCGCACCCGTGATCCGCAGGATGTCTCGATCAACTGGCAGATAGACGCCTACCAGTTCGAGATGCCGGTTATCGGCGCTCCCATGGACTCGGTGATGTCTCCTGCAACTGCCATCGCGCTGGGCCGCCTGGGCGGACTGGGAGTGCTGAACCTCGAGGGCCTGTGGACCCGCTACGAGGACCCGCAGCCGATCCTGGACGAAATTGCCGTCCTCAGCGAAGAGAACTTCAACCCCTCGGCCACCCGCCGGCTGCAGGAAATCTATGCTGCGCCCATCCGGGCCGAGCTGATCACCTCCCGCCTGGCGGAGGTACGCGAAGCCGGCGTCACAGTCGCCGGGTCCCTGACACCGCAGCGCACCCAGGAGTTCTACAAGACTGTCCTGGCCGCCGGCGTCGACATTTTCGTGATCCGCGGCACCACAGTCTCCGCAGAACACGTCTCCAAGAACGTTGAACCGCTGAACCTCAAGCAGTTCATCTACGAACTCGACGTACCCGTCATTGTCGGCGGAGCCGCCGGCTACACCCCGGCCCTGCACCTGATGCGTACCGGTGCTGCCGGCGTCCTGGTCGGTTTCGGCGGGGGAGCAACGACGACGACGCGGCGCGCCCTGGGCATTCACGCCCCCATGGCAACTGCCATCTCTGACATCGCCGAAGCCCGGCGCGACTACATGGACGAGTCCGGCGGACGGTACGTCCACGTGATCGCCGACGGCGGCATGGGCACCAGCGGCGACATCATCAAGGCCATCGCCATGGGAGCCGACGCCGTCATGCTCGGCTCCGCGCTGGCACGTGCCGAGGAAGCCCCGGGCCGCGGCTGGCACTGGGGACAGGAAGCCCACCACAGCGAGCTGCCCCGCGGAGACAGGGTCCACCTGGACACGGTCGCCCCGCTGAAGGAAGTTCTATGGGGTCCCTCACACCACACGAACGGAACCTCCAATTTGATGGGGGCTCTGCGGCGGGCAATGGCAACCACCGGATACTCTGACCTGAAGGCGTTCCAGCGGATCGACGTGCTGGTATCGCCATACCTTTACAACAACTGAGCTTTTCCAACCCCACCACCCCCGGGGGCACGCTTCAGAGAGGAATCTTGACCATGGCAACAGATGCACTCAGTCCGGAATACCGCGAAGCAGCCCTTGAGAGACTGCGGGCCACAGCTGAACCGGGGGGACAGCTTGATGTCCTCATTGTCGGCGGCGGCGTAGTTGGAGCCGGTGCGGCACTGGACGCCGTCACCCGAGGCCTCAAGGTGGGCATGGTTGAAGCACGGGACTGGGCCTCCGGCACGTCCTCGCGCTCCTCCAAGCTGATTCACGGCGGCCTGCGTTACCTCGAGATGCTCGATTTCGCGCTGGTCCAGGAAGCATTGAAGGAACGCGGCCTGCTGCTGCAGCGCATCGCACCGCACCTGGTCAAGCCGGTGCCGTTCCTGTACCCGCTGACCAAGCGCTTCGTGGAACGTCCCTACGTGGGTGCGGGCATCTTCCTGTACGACACCCTGGGCATGACCTCCGGAAACTCCCGCGGAGTTCCGATGCAGAAGCACCTCAGCCGCCGGGGCACCCTGCGGGCTGCGCCCAGCCTCAAGGATGACGCCATGATTGGTTCCATCCGCTACTACGACGGCCAGGTGGACGACGCCCGCTATGTGGCGAACATGGTCCGCACGGCCGTGCACTACGGCGCGGCCGCCGTGAACCGCCTTTCCGTGGTGGACTTCCTCCGCGAAGGGGAACGCGTAGTCGGCGCCCGGGTACGTGACCAGGAGACGGGCGAGGAATTCGACATCGCGGCCAGCCAGGTGGTCAACGCCACAGGTGTCTGGACCGACGAGACCCAGGCAATGGTTACCGACCGCGGACAGCTGAAGGTCCGGGCATCCAAGGGCATCCACCTGGTGGTTCCCCGGGACCGCATCCAGTCCACGGTCGGCATGATCCTGCGCACCGAAAAGTCCGTGCTCTTTGTGATCCCCTGGGGACGGCACTGGATTATCGGCACTACGGACACCGACTGGAACCTGGACAAGGCCCATCCGGCGGCCACCTCGGCGGACATCGACTACCTCCTTGAGCATGTGAACCGCGTCCTGAAGCGCCCGCTCACCCGGGAGGACGTTGAAGGCGTCTACGCCGGGCTTCGTCCGCTGCTGGCCGGCGAGAATGACTCAACTGCAAAACTCTCCCGCGAACACGTCGTCGCGCATCCTGTGCCGGGACTGGTGGTGGTGGCCGGCGGCAAGTGGACCACCTACCGCGTCATGGCAAAGGACGCAGTGGACGAGGCCGCACGCGCCCTGGATGAAAAGGTGCCCGAATCCTGCACCCAGACCATCCCGCTGCTCGGCGCCGTCGGCTACAAGGCGGCCTGGAACCGGCGCCACCGTACCGCTGAGGAGTACGGAATCCACGTTGTCCGGGTGGAGCACCTGCTCAACCGCTACGGAGCCCTGGCCGGTGAGGTCCTGGACCTTATAGCTGCCGACCAGACCCTCGGCGAACCGCTCCCTGGAGCTGATGACTACCTCGGCGCTGAAGTCGTGTACGCAACCACCCATGAAGGCGCCCGGCACATCGAAGATGTGCTGGCACGCCGTACCCGGATCTCGATTGAGTCCTGGGACCGCGGTGTCTCGGCGGCGCCTGTGGTGGCGGGCCTGATGGCACCGATCCTGGGCTGGGACGAGGCACGGGTGGAGGAAGAAGTCCGCCACTACCGCGCCAGGGTCGAAGCCGAGCGGCTCAGCCAGGAGCAGCCGGACGATATTTCCGCCGACGCTGCCCGGCTGGCAGTCCAGGACATTGCACCGCGCTGAACCAGGAGCCCAACGGCATGAGTGATCTCAGTCTGAATGCGTCCGGCGCCGTCCTGACCGATCCTGAAATGGTCATCCTGGAGATGGAGGCCAAGGACCGGGACGACGCCGCGGCGCAGCTGGCCGAACGGATGTACCGGCAGGGGCGGCTCAAGGACCTGGACGGGTTCCTGAAGGATGTCACCGCCAGGGAACACCAGATGGCAACCGGGCTGCCCGGCGGTATTGGCCTGCCCCACGCCCGCAGCGTGTATACGGTCAAGACATCCATTGCCGTTGGGATCTGCAAGTACGGGCATAGCGTGGACTTCGGCGCTTCCGATGGCCCGGCTACGGTGGTGCTTCTGATCGCCACCCCGGCCGCGGCCTACTCGGAACACCTGGAGGTGCTGGCCACGCTGGCCCGGTCCCTGTTCCGGCCGTCGTTCCGGGAATCCCTGCGCCGTGCGCAGGACCCGGAAGTCATCGCTGAACTGATCAACTCCTCGCTCGTGTTCTTTGACCACTGAGGCCCCCTGGCGGCGGCATTGGGTTTTCTACACGACTACGAAGTACCGTTAAGCCGTGCTTAAGACTGCCCTGCAACCGCGCTGGATCGCCGGACTCCTGTTTGCCCTGGCCATATCCACCGTGTTCGTGCTGCTCTCCGAATGGCAGTTCTCGGCAGCGGAAAGCGAGGGGCCGCCGCCCGCAGCGGACACTGAGGTTGTCCGTCCGCTGACGGAGGTCTTCACACCCGGTGTGCCGCTCTACGGAACCCAGGCGGACCAGATGGTTACGTTTACCGGGTCCTTCCAGCCCGAGGACCAGGTCCTGATCGGGAACCGGCTGCTGGACGGCGAAGAAGGTTACTGGGTGGTGACCTCCTTCGACGTCGACGGTGCACCGCAGGATGCATCGATCCCCGTCGTGCGGGGCTGGACTGAAGACCCAGGCAATGCCGGAACGGCCCCCGAGGGCGATGTCACCATCACCGGCCGGCTGCTGCCACCTGAGGCCCCGATCGCGGGTCCCGTCCCCGACGGCACGATCGCAGCCCTCTCCAGCGCGGAGCTCGGCAACATCTGGGACGAGCCGCTGTATTCGGCGTTCGTCAGCGCCCACGAGACACTGGTGGACGGAGTTCCGGCCGAATCGGGTCTGGAGACCGTGACGGTCGCCCCGCAGCCGCAGGAAACCACGATCAACTGGCTGAACATCTTCTACGCCGTTGAATGGGTCGTGTTCGCAGGCTTTGCCGTGTTCCTCTGGTGGCGGCTGCTTGCCGACTCCTACCAGCGCAGCCTTGAAGAAGACGAATACGAAGATGACGACGAATTCGAAGATGACGACGAATATGCCGACGGGCAGGGCGAAGGCACCGGCCCAACTACCAGTGAGGTAAAGAAGTGAGCGACCCCGCAGTCACCAAGAAGCCGCGGCCCAGGAAGAAGAAGCGGCGCTTCGGAGGCACACACGCGCAGATCCGGACAGCGCTGGCTTTCTACAAGGTCTCCTCGTGGGTGACCGGTATCTTCCTGCTGCTCCTCGTAGCCGAGATGATCATGAAGTACGTGCTGGACATTCCGCCGGTAATCGTCGGCGGGCTGAACCTTTACACGGCAGTGCTCATCGCCCATGGCTGGCTATACGTGGTCTACCTCTTCGCCGACTTCCGCCTGTGGCAGCTGATGCGGTGGCCGTTCTCCAAGTTCATCGTGATTGCCCTCGGCGGCGTGGTGCCGTTCCTCTCCTTCATCGTGGAAGCCCGCACCCACAAGCAGGTGCTGGCTGAGCTGGAAGCCCACCCCGAGGCAGCCAAGAGATACTAGCCACCTTCTCCGGCGCGATGTGCGGGAGAAGTCCTGCGGCGACTATCCTTGGAACCGTGACTAATCCCGCGACTCCTCCCATTGAAGAGCGCCCCGTCCTCGTAGTGGATTACGGTGCCCAGTACGCGCAGCTTATTGCCCGGCGCGTACGTGAAGCCGATGTCTACTCTGAGGTCGTGCCGCACACCTACAGCACCGAAGACCTTCTGGCCAAGAACCCGGCAGCGATCATCCTGTCCGGCGGCCCCTCCAGTGTTTACGCTGAAGGCGCCCCCAAGGTGGACCCCGAACTGTTCGAATCCGGTGTTCCGGTCTTCGGCATTTGCTACGGATTCCAGGCGATGGCTGCCGCCCTTGGCGGCAAGGTCGCGGAAACCGGCCTGCGCGAATACGGGTCCACGGATGCGTCAGCACTTGGTGCCCCGCGCTCCATCCTCGAAGGAACGCCCGAGCACCAGAACACCTGGATGAGCCACGGCGACAGTGTCCAGGAAGCACCCGAGGGCTTCGAAGTCCTGGCCAGCACCGCCGGAGCTCCGGTGGCAGCTTTCGCCAACGAGGAAAAGAAGCTCTACGGCGTGCAGTGGCACCCTGAGGTCAAGCACTCGGCCCACGGCCAGCAGGTCCTGGAGAACTTCCTGTTCAAGGGTGCAAGGCTGGACCGCAGCTGGACCACCGGCAATATTGTCGAAGAGCAGGTGGAACGGATCCGTGAACAGATCGGTTCAGCCCGTGTGATCTGCGGCCTTTCCGGCGGTGTGGACTCCGCCGTAGCCGCTGCCCTCGTGCAGCGTGCCGTGGGGGATCAGCTCACCTGCGTTTTCGTTGACCATGGACTGCTGCGCGAAGGCGAAGCAGAACAGGTTGAACGTGACTTCGTTGCTGCCACCGGCGTCAACCTTTACGTCGCCAATGAGCAGGAGCGTTTCCTGAACGCGCTGGCCGGGGTCACTGATCCCGAGACGAAGCGCAAGATCATCGGCCGTGAATTCATCCGCGCGTTCGAAGAAGCCGAGCGCGCCATCATGGCCGAGGCCAAGGCATCCGGGGAACCGATCCGCTTCCTGGTGCAGGGAACCCTGTACCCCGACGTCGTCGAATCCGGCGGCGGCGAGGGCGCAGCCAACATCAAGAGCCACCACAACGTGGGCGGGCTGCCCGAAGACATGCAGTTCGAGCTCGTGGAGCCGCTGCGGCTGCTGTTCAAGGACGAGGTCCGTGCCGTTGGCCGTGAGCTCGGCCTGCCGGCGGAAATCGTCGGACGCCAGCCGTTCCCCGGCCCCGGACTCGGAATCCGCATCATCGGCGAAGTCACCGGGGAACGCCTGGACCTGCTGCGCCGCGCTGATGCCATTGCGCGTGCAGAACTGACTGCCGCGGGCCTGGATGATGACGTATGGCAGATGCCGGTTGTGCTGCTGGCTGATGTCCGCAGCGTCGGTGTGCAGGGCGACGGCCGGACCTACGGCCACCCCATTGTCCTGCGCCCGGTCTCCAGCGAAGACGCGATGACGGCGGACTGGTCCCGCCTGCCGTACGACCTCCTGGCCCGGATCTCCAACCGGATTACCAACGAGGTGGACGGCGTGAACCGGGTGGTGCTGGACGTTACCAGCAAGCCGCCGGGAACCATCGAGTGGGAGTAGCATCATAGAGCGCGGGGGACGGCTGAACAGCCGTCCCCCGCGTTGCTATCCGGAGCTATGAGGTCAATTGACGATAGCTTGGAAGGTATGCCAGTTTGGTCGAGATCGTCGCGCGGAAGTGCAGGAAAGAGGGCATCAGTGTCTGAGCAGAATCCCGGGGACAGCGCCTCGGACTTCCTGCTGCCGTGGCTGGCCGGACTCGGCCAGCACGCCGGTTCGGACACGCTGCTGCATTTCACGGTCAGCCCGGAAAGCAGCATCGACCTGACCCATGCGCATCCTTCCGGACTCGCACAGCTGCTGGCCGGCAGGCGGACCCGGCTTTCCACCCTCCTGCGCGATGCCGACCATTACCGCGTGGCCATGCGCGCGGCCCGGGCGCTGCGCGCCAAGATCTATGAGCTGGGCTCTGACCGGGGGCTCGACGTCGGTTACCTGGCCGCCGGAACCGCGTCCTGGCGCTATGCCTCCGATGAGGCACTGCGCCCGGAGTCCCTCACCGCTCCTGTGCTCCTGACCGCAGTCAGCCTCACGGTCCATGCATCCCAGGATGACTACGAGCTCCAGCTCACCGGCAAAGCTGAACTGAACCCCGCGTTCATCCGCCACCTCCAGTCGCAGCAGGGGCTCGACGTCGACTCTGACGCGCTGGCCCGTCTCGCCTACGGAACTGCCCGCTTCGATCCCCACCCGGTCCTGGACCGCCTGCGCGCCCTCACAGAGGGTGTGCGCGGCATGAACATCGAGCACCGTCTGCTGGTTTCGACCTTTGCCGACCTTCCGGACCTGGCCGAAGACACCGCACTGGACCCCTCCCATCCGATCCTCCGTGCGCTGATGGATGCCGCCGTTGACGGCAGTTCAACTCCCGCCGAGCCCGCCGACCCCGGACTGCCTCCGCTCGATGACCGTGCGCCGGCCGATGAGCTCCTGGTCCTGGACGCGGACAAGGAACAGCAGGAAGTCCTGGACCTGGCCGGAGCCGGCGTATCCCTGGTAGTTTCCGCACCCCCCGGAACGGGGCAAACCCAGACCGCCGTCAACGCAGCCGCCTCTCTTGTGCACGCCGGCAAATCCGTGCTGGTGGTGGCTGAGCGCCGCGGAACGCTGAACGAATTCGTTTCCGCCCTGGACAGCCTGAACCTGGGATCGATGGTGCTGCAGCTCGGCGCAGGGCTGAGCGAGGAAGCGCTGCGGGACCGGCTGGTCCGGGCAATTGTCCGCAGCGAGAAGGCAACCGAACCGAACCTGGGCAACCTGCATAAGGTGCTGCAGGAGAGCCGGCATCAGCTGCGGGACCATGTGAAGTCCCTGCACAACGTCCGGCAGCGCTGGGGGTGCTCGCCCTACCAGGCCATGCAGTCCCTCGCGGAGCTGACTTCCATGACGCCGGCCCCTGCAACCACGGTCCGCCTGAAGCGCAG
This sequence comes from Arthrobacter sp. BL-252-APC-1A, assembly GCF_009696625.1. Classification (NCBI taxonomy): domain Bacteria; kingdom Bacillati; phylum Actinomycetota; class Actinomycetes; order Micrococcales; family Micrococcaceae; genus Arthrobacter; species Arthrobacter sp. BL-252-APC-1A. The sequence goes on from NZ_VULS01000002.1 coordinate 365,014, forward strand.
CGTCCTGGACAGCATCACCGACCGCACCGAGCTCACCGGCCGGCTCCGCCGCGCCGCAGAGCTGGGCAGCTTCTCCCGGGCGGCGGTCTCCAGCCCGTGGTTCGGGGCCAAGCTCCTAAACCGCAAGGAGACCGAAGCAGCCCACAAGCTGACTGAGGAGCTGGCCGAGGCGCTGCCGCAGCTGCGCGCCCGCGTGCAGGAAGTCGCCGAACACTCCCAAATCCGGCTGGGGGAGACTTTTGCCCAGTGGGGTGAGCAGCTGGAACTGCTCGTTGCTGTCCGAGAAAGCCTGGACAAGTTCACCCCGGACATCTTCGACCGCCCAGTCACCGATCTGATCTCCGCCACAGCCTCTTCCTCCTGGCGCCGCGAACACGGCGTGGACATGAGCTCCATGACCAGGTCCCGCCTGCGCCGGGTCGCCAAGGAGTACATCCGCCCGGGCGTGCATATCTCCGACCTGCACACCTCTCTGGTACAGGTCCAGCAGCAGCGCCTGGTCTGGGCCCGGTACGCTACCACCCAGCGCCACCCCTCGGTCCCCACCGGACTTGCCGACCTGAACCGCACCTACCTTGAGGTCAAGGAGCAGCTGGACACCCTGACCCGCATCCTCGCAGGGACACCCGACAAACCGGACCTGGCTGCCCAGTCGCTGGACGACCTGGAGAAGAAACTGCGGGCCCTCGCCGGGGACAAGGAGACACTGGAAACGCTTCCCGAGCGCACGCTGCTGGTGGACGAAATGCGGGGGCAGGGCCTCGGTGAGCTGCTGGACGACCTCGAAGCACGCGAAGTCACGCCCCGCCAGGTTGGCTATGAACTTGAGCTGGCCTGGTGGCAGTCTGCCCTGGAAGCCATGATCAGCGGCGACGACTACCTGGCCATGTCCGACGGAGACAGCCTGCGCAGGCTCGAGGCCGAGTACCGGCTGGCGGACAACGCGCACATTGCCTCCGGTGCCTCCAGGCTGCGCTGGGGACTGGCCCGCCGTTGGAGCGAGGGGATCAAGTCCCAGGCCAAGGACGCAGCCCGGCTCAAGGAAACCATCAAGACCGGACCGCTGACCGTGGACTCGCTGTCCAGCCAGTCCGACGAACTCGTTACCTCCCTGCTGCCTGTATGGGCCGCCAGCCCGCTGCTGCTGCCCATGATGCTGCCGGGGACACGGCGCTTCGATGCGCTGATCATCCTGGACGCCGAGTCAATGAGCCTGCAGGCTGCGGTTCCGGCAATCGCCCGGGCCGGACAGGTCATCGCCTTCGGTGACGGAAACCTGGATGGCCCGAAGCCATTCAGCATCAACGTCCAGCGACAGGAGTCCGGGGCCGCTGATGAACTGCCCAGTGCCTTCGATGCACTGTGCCGTATCCTCCCGTCCCGTACCCTCTCCACCGTTTACCGCGGCACCGACAAGCACCTGCTGAAGCAGCTGAGTGATGAGTTCTACGCCGGACGGCTGTCATGGGTTCCCCGCGGCGATGAGGTTGCCACTGGCGAACGGCCCCTCACCGTGGAGTACCTCGCTGATGGCACGGGCATGCCCAGCGCGGACCAGGAAGGCGTGGAAAGCGTCTCCGCCGAAGTGAACCGGGTTGTCGACCTGGTCTTCGAACACGTCCGGCGGCGGCCGAGCCAGTCCCTGGCCGTCATTACCGCCAGCCCACGCCACGCGGTACGCGTGGCTGAAGCAATCCGGGTGCAGATGGCCAACTTCCCCTGGGCATCGGACTTTTTCGCTCCGGGCGCCGAATCGTTCCGTGTTGTCCCGGCAGACCGTGCCGCCGGGCTGGTCCGCGATGCAGTGATTTTCTCCCTCGGCTTCGGCCGTACCCCGCACGGACGGGCGCTGCACAACTTCGGTCTGCTCTCCGAACCCGGAGGACGGGGCCGGTTCGTGAATGCGATGACCCGTGCCCGCCACCGCCTGCATGTGTTGACATGCTTCCAGCCCTCTGACCTTGATGAGTCAAGGCTTGGCCATGGTGCCAAGGACTTCTACCAGCTGCTGGTGCGGGAGCTTGACGGCAGCCCGGTTGCCGCGGCATCCAGGGAACGCTCCGCAGGGAACTCGATCATGTCCGACGATCCGCTGGTGGCGGACCTCGTGGGCCGCCTCCGCTCACGCGGGGCGGAAGTTTGGGACCACTACGACGACGCCATCGACATTGTTGCTACGGTCCGGCGGTCTGCGGATTCTGATCCGGCGGTTCCCATGGCCATCGAGTCCGACGGGACATCCAGGTACCGCAGCATGAGCGTCCGCGAAAGAAGCCGGCTGCGCCCCCAGTTGCTGGAACGGCTCGGCTGGCGGTACATGCCGCTCTGGACCATTGAAGTGTTCACCGATCCGGCAGCGTGCGCGGATCTTGTTGGACGTTATTTGGGACTGTCCGCCCCCGCCCCGGAACCGGAACCTATCCGTGAAGCGCACACGGCAGCTGCACCGGTGAAAGTAGTACCGCATGGCAGCACCAGAATCCGGCCCAGGTCGGAAGAACAACCCAACCCGGCTATCCGGGCCGCGGCAGCAGCTGCGGCTGCGGCCGGCGGAATCGACAAAGCGAATGAGCCAAGAACCGAGAAATGATCCCGCAGCGGAAACATCCGGCGCGAATGCTGAGTCCTCGCTGACCAGTCCCGCTGCGGACAAAGGTTTACCCGGGGCACAAGCACCGGCGCGCAGGCGTGTCCCGCGCCGAAGCACGTCTGCGCCTACAACCCTGAAGCAGGCAGCAGCGCTGCTGCACACCGCACCGGCTTCCGCATCGGAGCCGGCCGGGTCCCGGTCTGAGGGTGCTGAGTCAGGCCCGCCCGAAAGCGGCGGGCGGGGGCGCAGGCCCGGCACTGCCGGTCCGGGCCTTATTCCCAAGAAGGCGGCCGAAGACGACCCGCGTGCCTGGGGCGACCGGCCCGATGATGTGGCCGCCTGGCTGAAGGAACAGCGCCCTCCGCACTGGGGCTGAGGCCCGGGAAGCGTCTGCGCAAACGCCCCTGATGAGCTGCCCGGTAACTCAGGCCTACCCGCCGTTCGGAACAAGATAGAGCTGGCTCTGCGCTGAGGCTACCGCGAGGCGGGCAGCGTCGGCGGCCGGCGCTGCTACCACAACCAGAGGGCCCTCATCGGGGCCGGACCACGGCCCGGGGCCGCTGTCTGCCGCCGTAATCCAGAGCACCGGAACAGCTGAAGCCAGAACATCCAAAGGGCCCGCGCCGTCGAATCCTGTCTCCGAAGCCGCCACCACGTCTACAAGAACTCCGGGGGAGAGGAGCGCCGCGGCTGCTGGATCTGCCGGGCGCAGCGGAACAGCGGACGAGCCTTCGGCCGCTCCTGCGAGCATGCCGTCTCCTATCAGGAACGAGTCATTAATGACTGTGCCTTTGCGCAGCGGCACCGCCAGCTGCTGTCCTGCGGCCTGGCCTGGATCCGCGAACGCCCCGGCGGGGACCGCTCCGGGCGGAAGCTGCACCAGCCGCAGATCCCGGGAGGCAAGCACATGCCCTGAAGGCAGGTCTCCGGCGGCAGCCGCAACGGCAACCGTTCTGGGTTCCTGGGGAAGCAGGGACTGGACCGCCAGTCCGCATGCGGCAGCAGCCAGTACGCCGGCGAGCAGGCGGCGCCGCCGAACCAGGAACCGGTGGAATTTTCCCCGCCCAGGTTGCGGTCCGGACCGCCCGGTCTCCGGCTGCCGGGCTGCCCGGACACCGGAGCGGGCCGGTTTCCGGCGACGTGCACGGGAGGATGAACCGCGTCTGGATCTAATCAACATGCGCCCACGCTAGGCGCGCAGGCCGGAGAGACTCCGGCACAGCAGGGAAAAACGGGCATAAAAAAGGCGCCCCGGTTTCCTGTGGAGGAGGGGCGCCTTCGGATCAGGTCCGGGAACCGGATCCGATCATACGTCTGGCTAGCTTGCAGATGCCGCCGGAGCAGGCGAAGCGGCAGGTGTGGGAGCCGGTGCGGATTTGGCTGCAGACTCCTTTGCACCGGTGTCCTTGGAAGGTGCCGCCGGGACCGTCGAGGCGGCATCCCGCGAGTCGGTGCGGTAGAAACCGGAGCCCTTGAAGACCACGCCTACACTGTTGAACTTCTTGCGCAGGTTTCCGCCGCACTCCGGGCACACGGTCAGGCTGTCATCGGTGAAGGACTGCTGGATGTCGAACGCGTGGCCGCAATCCTTGCAGGCATATGCATACGTGGGCACTCTTACTCCTCCTGAAGGGCGAAAGGAAGGCCTCAGCAGTGCCGGCCCCCGCCTTGGGCGGCTGACTGGCACTCTGTGGCCTAGAGTGCTAAGTATACACCTCCCGGCCGTCTGAACGGGTATAGCCGGACGGGGTGAGGATGCCGTCCACGGGGACGTCCAGGGCATCGGCAGGCAGTCCGCCGGCCGGAACGAACTCGTGATCGTGAACCAGTGCCACTACGGGTGCCGTGCCGCCCCGGGCACGGAACGCGGTAAGGAACCTGTCGTAGTAGCCCCCGCCCTTGCCCATGCGAACGCCGTCGGACGCGGCTGCGAGGGCCGGTATCAGCAGCAGGTCGAGTCCCAGCACCCGGGTGAGGTCCAGGCGCGGACCAGCGGGTTCCGGTATTCCGGGGAACAGGCCCGGAACCAGCTCGGTGTCCGGTGTCCAGACGCACCATGAAAGCTGATGATCGGGTTCGCAGACGGGCACAACCACTGTGTGGCCGGCCAGCGTGATGGCCTGAAGGAGGTCCGTAGTGTCGGGCTCCTTTCCTGCTGAAAGGTAGCAGCTCACCAGTGAACCGGGTTTCAGCGGCTGCAGCAGGGGAGCAGCGGCGGCTCGGAGTCCCTGTGCCGTTGACACGGTTTCAGGCAGGTCCCGCCGGAGCTTCTTGAACCGGGAACGGACCTGTTCTTTCATTTCGGCGCTCATGGGCCCATTCTGCCTGTTTGGGCGGGGCATTTGGCGCGCCACGTGATCGTTTAGGTACTCTTACCGTCATGACCTCACGCCCAAAGATCACCAAAGCCGTAATTCCCGCCGCCGGTTTGGGGACGCGTTTCCTTCCTGCCACCAAGGCAATGCCGAAGGAAATGCTTCCGGTCGTGGACAAGCCGGCCATCCAGTACGTTGTCGAAGAAGCAGTCAACGCGGGCATGCCGGACATCCTGATGATCACCGGCCGTAACAAGCGCTCCCTCGAAGACCACTTCGACCGGGTTCCCTTCATCGAGCAGACGCTCAAGGACAAGGGCGACGACGAGAAGCTCGCGCTGGTCCGTGAGTCCTCCGAACTGGGGGAGATCCACTACCTGCGCCAGGGCGATCCCAAGGGCCTGGGCCATGCTGTCCTGCGCGCCAAACTGCACATCGGTGACGATCCCTTCGCCGTGCTGCTCGGTGATGACCTCATTGATGCGCGAGACCCGCTGCTTGAGACCATGGTGGAGGTCCAGGCAAAGACCGGCGGTTCCGTCGTTGCGCTGATCGAGGTTGAGCCTGACCAGATCAGTTCATACGGCTGCGCCGATATCTCCGTGATTGAGGGCGAGGACTACGTCCGCGTCAACAAGCTCGTGGAGAAGCCCGACGCCGCAGACGCGCCGTCGAACCTGGCCGTCATCGGCCGGTACGTGCTGCACCCCTCCGTCTTCGATGTCCTTGAAGAAACCGGCCCCGGCCGCGGCGGGGAAATCCAGCTGACCGACGCCCTGCAGACCCTTGCATCCGCTGAGGGCGAGGGCTCCGGCGTTTACGGCGTCGTCTTCCGCGGCCGCCGCTATGACACCGGTGACAAGCTCAGCTACCTCAAGGCCGTCGTCACCCTCGCATCCGAGCGCGAAGACCTTGGCCCGGATCTGCGTGCGTGGCTGAAGGATTTCAACAGCTCTATCGAAGACTAGCCCCGTGCTGGGGTCGGTCATCTGGCCGGTGACGCTGGAGAACGGCGACCTCATCCTCAGGCCAATCCGCTACCGGGACCGCACCGAATGGAACTCGGTGCGGTCCCGGAATGCGCAGTGGATCGGCCCGTGGGAAGCGACCAACCCGTTGCCGGGCACCGACCTGCCGACGTTCGCCGGCATGGTCCGCAGCCTCAACCAGCAGGCGCGGCAGGACACAGCCCTCCCATTTGTGATCACCGAACGCCAGGGCAGCCTGCGCACCCCGCCGCCGATCGTGGGACAGCTGACGGTGTCCTCGATCATCTGGGGATCAGCCCGGATGGCGACGCTGGGCTATTGGGTGGACCAGGCGCACGCGGGCCGGGGGATTGCACCCACGGCCGTGGCGATGGCCACCGACCACTGCTTCCGGGTGCTGGGTCTGCACCGAATGGAGATCAATATCCGTCCGGAGAACCGGCCAAGCCTCCGCGTAGTGCAAAAGCTGGGTTTCCGGGAAGAGGGACTGCGGAAGCGCTACCTGCACATCGCCGGTTCCTGGGCAGACCATCTCAGCTTCGCAATCACCGCCGAAGAAGTACCCGAAGGGCTGCTGGCACGGCTGGCATCAACGCGCTGACTTCGGGTTTTGGGTCAACAGGTTTTTCCGAAGTGACTCGACACACCCCCGGTAATGCCGGAGGAGATGACTGTTTTCTTCTACGGTCATAGATGTGGACTTCCCTCTTAACAGCTCCCTGGTCCTGGCAGCCGCCGTCGGGCTCTGGCTGCTGTGGGTCGCCCCTCAGTACCTGCATGGAAAACAGGTGCCGGCCCCCTCCCAGGGGCGTGCCGGCACCGCAGTCCGCGCAGCCAGCAGTGCCGTCACCGAACCGGACCCAAGCTCTCAGGGGAAGACCATGCACAACACCAGCACTGGCGTTCAGCACACGCCGCTCCCGCAGGGAGGCTCCGGGCACGGATCCGGATCGCCGGCGGGCCAGGCTACCCCGGCAAACGCTTCCCGGCCGCTGCAGGTGCGCTATGGCCGGCTGACGCTGGCCGTCCTCGGACTGCTCTTTATCCTGACTTTCCTCGCCGGAGGAACCGTTGCACTGTTCGGACCCCTTTCCGGCTGGATTCCCGCCGGTGCCGCGCTGGGCACCGTTGCAGTTTTCGCCTCGCTGCGAAGCCTCGCTGTCCGTGACCTGCGTGCACGCCGTGCGCGGCAGGCAGCAGCAGCGGCCGGCAGGAAGGACTCGGTGCCTCCTGCTGCTCCTGCGCCCCACAATCCACGCGCAGACAAGGTGTTCGACGCCGTTGGCGAAGACGCTGCCCGAAAGGCTGCATCCCCTGCAGCAGCAGAGCCGACCCGCCCTGAGGCACCGCAGCCCAAGCCTGTGCCCCGCCTGACCGCGCAGGAACTGCGCGCAGCGGCCCTGGCCGAAGCTGCAAAGAGTGCGGAAGCATCGTCCTGGCAGCCGGTCGCAGTGCCGAAGCCGACGTATGTCGATGCGCCCGTGGCGCAGCGCCCGGCGCCTGCGCCGCTGGCCGCGCCTGCCTCACCCAGGCCTGTCCTGAAGACTCCCATCCGTCCCGTGGCCACTCCCGCGGCCGGAAGCACGGCCATTGAACCGCGGCCCGCCACCGGGATCCTCAACCTGGACGACGTTCTCCAGCGACGGCGCGCCTAACCGAAGGCGTGGTTCCTCCTCCCCGCAGCCGGTCCGGAGCCGGCCGCAGCGGGGCCCAGCGCGGCAGGCTCCGGTCCGCTGAGGACCGGGGACTGCTTGAGAGCCGGGCCATGGCAGTCCCGCTCGCGGAACTGCTGACCGCCGGTGGACTGGTTCTGCATTCGTTCAACCATGAGCGCACCTTCGACCGTCCCGGCGCCGGAGTCACCGTTCTCTTCCGGATCCAGGCGGTGGACCAGGACGGCGCGGAGATAACCGTCTACGCCGGTGCCACGACCTCGCCCGCGGCAGCCCGGGGCCCTGCCCTGCGCACCTCCCTTTCAGGAACGCAGCTGTTCCTCTGGCTGCACCCCCGTGATCCGCTTCTTCCGGACCTGGCCTGGGCCCTGTCTCCCGAGGATCTGGCCCGCGATGTGTTCGCACCCGGCACCAGCCCCGCAGGCGTCGGCGTGCGGGTCACCGGTTACCGGCCGCTGCGCCGCGCCGTGGTGCACGCTTCCTCAGGTCTCGACGGTGTGTACCTAAAAGTGGTCCTGCCCGGCCAAGCTGAGGAACTGCGCCACAGGCACCGGCTCCTCGCGGCAGCCGCAGTACCCGCGGCCGCGCTTCGTCCGGGACCTGCCCACCGCAGTGCCGTCGTGCTTGAACAGCTAACGGGTACCCCCCTTCTGCGAGGACTGGCAGCCGGCTCGCACGGACTTTCCGCAGGGGACCTGACCGGTTTGCTGGATGAACTGCCCGCAGCTGCCCTGGACCTCCGGCGCCGGCCTGCCTGGGCGGAGCGTTCGCGTGCCTACGGCCAGGCGGCCGCAGCCCTCCTGCCTGGCCAGCGCATGCGGGTTCAGGCCCTTGCAGCAGGGGTGGAGTCGCTGGTTGCTGAACTGGACCCGGGACCCGTTGTTCCTGTCCATGGGGACTTCTATGAAGGAAACCTCCTGGCCGCGGCGGGACGGATCACCGGGGTGCTGGATGTTGACGGGCTGGGTCCCGGGCACCGGGTGGACGACCTCGCGTGTTTCATCGGACATCTGGCGGTATTGGCCAGGCTCTCGCCTGACTCAGCCCTGCCCGGCGAACTCGCAGCGTTCCAGGCCGGGTTCGAATCCGCGGCAGCAGCTGCCGGCAGTTCCCCGGCGGCACTGAACGCACGGGCTGCCGGAGTTGCCCTCAGCCTGGTCCCCGGCGCCCGCGCCGGGAGGCTGGACCGGGAGTCCAATGCCCTGGCCCGGCTGGAAGCGGCTGAGCACCTGCTGGAGCAGGCACAGGGCCGCGCCGCCTGATTGCGGTGCGGCGGCGGGCAAAAACCGTCGCAATATCCGGTCCGCCGTCCCGCCTGCGTAGGCTAAAGGAATGCAATCAAGCACCAGCGCACCACATCCGGACCCGTTCACTGCCATCGGTCTGGACATAGGCGGCAGCAAGACCCACGGCATACGCCTCGAGGGGCAGACCGTCGCAGCGGAGGCGGTCACGGGCAGCGCGAACGTGCAGAACGTCACCACGGAGCAGGCACGCCACAATCTTGCGGAGATCTTCGCAGCCCTGGGCACCGACGGCGTCTCGCGGGTTGTTGCCGGCTCCGGGGGAGTGGACACTGCCCAGGACGCTGCAGCGCTGCAATCGCTGATCCTTGAACACGTGCCCACAGCTGAAGTAACCGTTGTGCATGACACCCGGCTGATCCTTGCGGCCGGCGAAGCGCCCTCCGGCATCGGCCTGATCGCCGGTACCGGTTCGGTGGCCTGGGGGATGGACCAGACAGGGGCCCAGGCCCGTTCCGGCGGATGGGGCTACCTGCTGGGTGATGAGGGAAGCGCCTACTGGATCGGCCGTGAAGCAGTCCGCCACGCGCTGCGGCTGCATGACACGGGCCAGCAGCCGGACCGGCTTTCAGCGGAGCTGCTGCTCGCCGTCGGCATTGAGTCCCCCGACGCGCTGATCGCACGTTTCCACGGCGGAACCGGCCGCCGGTACTGGGCCTCGATGGCGAGGGTAGTGTTCGACGCCGCGCAGGAAGGGCACGCACCCAGCCGCAGCATCATTGCTACGGCGGCCCGCGACCTGGCTTCCCTGGTTGCCGACGTCGCGGCGCAGCTGGGCATCAGCGGCCCAGTGGTAGTCGGCGGCGGAATCGGGGTGCACCAGCCGCTGCTCCAGGAGCTGCTGACCGCCGGGCTGTCCGCCCGCGGCCTGGGAGACATCCGTTTCCTCACCCAGGACCCGGTCTTCGGCGTCCGCTACCTCCTGCAGGACTCCGCCGCATGAGCCGGGACTTTGACGTGCGTGTTGGCGCCTATGCCGTGGTGGTCAGGGACGGGAAAATCCTGCTCGCCCACTGGAACCAGCACGGCAACTCGGCCTGGACCCTGCCGGGCGGTGGACTCGAGTTTGGTGAGGATGCCCCCACCGCCGCCGTGCGGGAGGTGCAGGAGGAAACAGGTTTCCGCGTCGAACTGCAGGACCTGCTGGGAGTGGACAGCCACTTCGTGCCCCCTGAACGCCGGATGCGCGGAGAGGGACGGATGCTCCATGCACTGCGGGTGATCTACCGCGCCCGGGTCACGGGCGGCTCACTGGTCAACGAAGCGTCCGGAAGCACGGATGAAGCCGCTTGGTTCCCGCTGGATGACGTGGAGGGCCTTGAACGCGTGGGGCTGGTCGACGTGGCCCTCAAACTCCTCGCCGCTGCGCCCGGCAGCGGTCCTGCACCTATTCGCTAGCCGCGTAACCGGGCTTTCCGCTGGACTCGGGGGCACGGAAACACATAGCTTAAACCCACGGCTTGTAAGCATGCTGCCGTTTAATAGAGCGTATGCGAGCCTGTCGCACCCAACCACGGAGGCAGCCATGTCCATGCCGGAATCCTCAGCATCCCCTTCGGACACAGCCGAGCCCATGATCCGTTTCCGGGACGTCACCAAGTCCTATCCCGGCTCGGACTCCCCGGCCGTGGACAATCTGTCGATGGACATCGCCAAGGGAGCCATTACCGTTTTCGTGGGCCCCTCGGGCTGCGGAAAAACCACCTCCCTTCGGATGATCAACCGGATGGTTGAACCCACCTCCGGAACAATCCACGTGGACGGCATGGATGCTTCGAAGGTCGCTCCCTCGGCGCTGCGCCGTTCAATGGGCTACGTTATGCAGTCCTCCGGGCTCCTTCCACACCGCACGGTGCTGGACAACATCGCCACCGTCCCGCGTCTTAACGGGGTTCCGCGCCGTCAGGCGAGGGCCCGCGCTGCGGAACTGCTCGACGTCGTGGGCCTGGACCCGGGGATGGCCAAGCGTTACCCGGGACAGCTCTCCGGAGGGCAGCAGCAGCGGGTAGGTGTCGCCCGTGCACTCGCCGCTGACCCGCCCGTGCTGCTGATGGACGAGCCGTTCAGCGCCGTCGACCCCGTGGTGCGCAGCGAACTGCAGCAGGAACTGCTGCGCCTGCAGCGGGAACTTGCCAAGACGATCGTGTTTGTCACCCACGACATCGACGAGGCGACGGTACTCGGCGACAAGGTGGCCGTCTTCGCCGTTGGCGGCAGGCTTGCCCAGTTCGACACCCCCGAGGGCATCCTGCGTGCCCCCGTGGATGACTTCGTAGCGGGCTTCGTGGGCAGGGACCGCGGCTTCCGGCACCTGGGCTTCCAGCCCGGCAAGGAAGTACCCGTGTATCCGGTGCAGACACTGGACCCCGATCAGCTTGCGGACCGCAGCGTGCCGGTCCGGGATGGCTGGGCGCTGGCCGTCGACCATGGCAGCCGCCCGCTGGGCTGGGTGCCGGCGTCAAGCCGGGACTCCGTGACCTCCTCCGAACACGTGGTTCCGGGCGGGTCCCTCCACCGGCTCGGTGAGAGTCTGCGCAGTGCCCTGGACGCCGCACTTTCTTCGCCTTCCGGGCTGGGCGTCGTGGTGGACGCCGATGGCCGGGCTGCGGGAATCGTCCGTGCCGGTGAGATCTTCGAACTGATTGAAGCCGCCCGGCTGCGGCGCGGCAGGGCACTGCACGGTTCGGAGGTCTGAGCATGGACTGGTTCCTCTCCAACACGGAGATGATCTCCCGGCTGACCGCCCTGCACCTCTTCCAGGCTGTGGTTCCGCTGATCCTTGGCCTGCTGATCGCGCTGCCGCTGGCGCAGTTCGCCCGGCTGCACCGCCTCGCCGGAGGTGCCATCCTGGGAACATCGGCCATCCTCTACACGATTCCGTCGCTGGCACTGTTCGTCCTGCTGCCGGTAATTCTCGGGACAAAGGTCCTGGACATCACCAACGTGGTGGTTGCCCTGACGATCTACGCCGTGGCTCTCCTGGTCCGCTCCACCGTTGATGCCTTGAATTCAGTGGACGACGACGTCCGGCAGGCCGCCACGGCCATGGGCTACAAGCCGCTGCGCCGTTTCCTCGCCGTCGACCTTCCGCTTTCCCTGCCCGTGCTGTTCGCAGGACTGCGGGTGATCTCGGTGTCCAACATGTCCCTGGTGAGCGTGGGCGCGCTGCTGGGCATCGACAGCCTGGGCCGGCTGTTCATGGACGGTCTGTACCGGAACTTCCTCACCGAAATCGTGATCGGCATCGGCCTGATCCTCCTTCTGGCGCTTGTGCTGGACCTGGTGCTGGTCCTGGCGCAGAGGCTGCTTACTCCGTGGACACGTGCCGTGCGGAGCACCAAGCCAAAGCTGCCGCTGAACACGGTTGAAGCGCGGACGGCGGCACGCTGATGAATTACTCAAGCGACAACGTCCTGGTCCAGATGTTCGAATGGCTCATTGCGCCATCATCGTGGGAAGGCAGCCGGGGAATCTTCGCACGCATCCTGGAGCACCTTGGCTACACCGCGCTCGCAGTGGGCATCGCAGCCCTGATCGCTGTACCGCTGGGCCTGTACATCGGGCACACCGGCCGCGGCCGCGTCGTCGTCGTCTCCGGGGTCGGAATCCTGCGTGCCCTGCCCACGCTGGGTCTCGTATTCCTCTTTGTACTCCTCGCCGGGGTCGGCCTGATGCCGCCCATCTGGGCACTTGTGCTGCTGGCAATTCCGCCCCTGCTCGCGGGTGTCTACGCCGGAATATCGTCAGTGGACCGCACCGTCGTGGACGCGGCCAGGGCCATGGGGATGAGCGAAACACAGATCCTGTTCAAGGTTGAGCTGCCCAACGGCCTGAAGGTTGTCTTCGGGGGCGTGCGGGCTGCGGTGCTCCAGGTCCTGGCCACTGTTTCAGTGGTGGCCTTCATCTCGCTGGGCGGATTGGGTGTTTACCTGACCGAAGGGACACAGCTGCGCGACAATGGGCGGCTCTTCGGCGGCGCGCTGCTGATCGCGCTGCTGGCCCTTGCCGTTGATTTGGTGCTGGCGGCCGTCCAGCGCCTCGTACTTTCGCCGGGACTGCGCAGCAGCAGGTCCCGGAAACCGGCCACACACCGCAGCCGGCAGGTATCTCCTGCAGGCGTCCAAGGAGGAAGAACAGCATGAAAACAATTACGCGCCAGGGCAAAAGGAAGGCCCTTACCGGTGCCGCTGGCCTCGCCGCGGTCGCAATGCTCGCGGCCTGCGGGGCGAACTCGGATCCGCAGAGCGTGGAGTCATCGACGGCTCCCACCGGCGTGGAAGACTCCTCCACGGTGGTTGTGGGTTCCGCAGATTTCCCTGAATCCCAGATCATTGCGGAGATCTATGCCGGAGCGCTGAATGCCAAGGGCATCCAGGCAACCACCCAGCCCGGCATCGGCTCCCGCGAAATCTACTACCGGGCGCTGGAAGACGGCTCCGTGCAGATCATTCCGGACTACAGCGGCAACCTGCTGCTCTTCGCCGACACAGAGGCCACCGCCCAGTCGGCCGAGGAAATCATGGACGCCCTTCCGGCGGCCCTGGAAGAGGAGTCTCCGGACATGAACATTGCCGTCCTGGAGCCCGCCGAAGCTGAGAGCAAGGACGCGCTGGTTGTTACCCAGGCGACCGCGGAAAAGTATGGACTCACCTCGCTCGAGGATCTGGCGGAGGTGTGCGGCGAAATCACCATTGCTGCTCCCACCACGTTCCAGGAGCGGGCCTACGGGCTGCCCGGCCTGAAGGATAAGTACGGCTGTGAGCCGGCCGGTTTTGAAGCCATCAACGACGGCGGCGGCGAAGCCACGCTCCAGGCCCTGCTGACGGACAAGGTGCAGGCGGCGGACATCTACACGACCACCCCCTCCATTGAGGAGAACTCACTGGTGGTCCTGGAAGACCCGAAGAACAACTTCATTGCCCAGCAGGTGGTTCCCCTGGTGAACATGGATGCGGTCAACCAGGAAGCACAGGACGTGCTCAACAGTGTGTCTGCGATCCTGACAACCGAGGACCTCATCGCCCTCAACCAGGCAGTCTCCGGGGACCAGAAGCAGGATCCGCGGGATGCAGCCCGGGCATGGCTCGAGGAAAAGGGACTGGCCTAGTCCGCAACAGCCGCACTTCCCCTTAACGAGATAGCAGAAACTGCCCTTTTCGCTCGCGAAACGGGCAGTTTCTGCTATCTCGCGTCTTCAGTGGGGAGGGGATGAACCGGTTATGGCATTCTGTGTAGATGGCAGAATTCACCCAGTCTCAGAAGCTCCACAACGTCCTCTATGACATCCGCGGGCCGCTCCTTGAGCATGCCCAGCGCATGGAGGCGGCGGGGCAGCGGATCCTCAAGCTGAACATCGGCAACCCGGCGCCGTTCGGGTTTGAGGCACCTGAGGCGATTCTGGTGGACATGATCCGCCACCTGCCTACAGCCCAGGGTTACAGCGACTCCCGCGGCATCTTCTCCGCCCGGACCGCTGTTGTGCAGTACTACCAGAGCCGCGGCATCCACAACATTGATGTTGACGACGTCTACCTCGGCAACGGCGTCAGCGAACTAATCACCATGTCCCTGCAGGCGCTGCTGGACACCGGCGACGAGATCCTGGTGCCCACCCCTGACTACCCGCTCTGGACGGCATCGGTCTCGTTGGCGGGCGGCACAGCCGTCCACTACCTCTGCGACGAGGACAACCACTGGTGGCCCGATGTCGAGGACATGGAAGAGCGGATCACGCCCCGGACCAAGGGCATTGTGCTGATCAACCCCAACAACCCCACGGGCGCCGTGTACCCGGAGTATGTGCTCCGCCAGATCGTGGACCTGGCCCGGAAGCACGACCTGATCATCTTCGCCGACGAGATCTACGAAAAGATCCTGTACGACGGCGCCGTGCACATCAACGCTGCGACCCTCACCGGCGACGACGTTCTGTGCCTGACTTTCAGCGGCCTGTCCAAGGCCTACCGGATCGCCGGTTTCCGCAGCGGCTGGATGACGATCTCCGGTCCCAAGCGTGCCGCCGCGGACTACATCGAGGGCATCAACCTGCTCGCCAATATGCGCCTCTGCGCCAATGTTCCGGCCCAGCACGCCATCCAGACTGCGCTCGGCGGCTACCAGAGCATCAACGACCTGATCCTTCCCGGCGGCCGGTTGAAGGCGCAGCGCGACCTTGCCCACAAGATGCTCAATGACATCCCGGGTGTGAGCGTGGAGAACGCTGAAGGAGCCCTGTACCTCTTCCCCAAGCTGGACCCGGAGGCCTATCCGATCCAGTCCGATGAAATGTTCGCACTGGACCTGCTGAAGCAGCAGAAGATCCTGATCTCCCATGGCACGGCGTTCAACTGGATCCGGCCCGACCACTTCCGCATGGTGACGCTTCCGGCGCTGGAGGACATTGAAGACGCCATCTCGCGCCTCGCCGAGTTCCTCAGCACTTACAAGCCGTAGCGGGAGGCCGGGCAGCTACTCGGAGGTTTCACGGGCTGCGCGGGCAGCTTCCAGACGCTGCCGCGCGCCTTCCAGCCAGGACTCGCAGCGCGTCGCCAGCGCCTCGCCGCGCTCCCAAAGGGAGAGGGATTCCTCAAGGCTGGCGCCGCCCGCCTCCAGGCGGCTCACGACGGCCACCAGTTCATCCCTGGCTTGCTCGTAGCTCATCGCTTCAATGTCTGCAGGCAGTGCTGCTGCTTCGTTCATGGTGTTCTCCTTGGTTCTGGAAAGATCTGAAAAGTAGGGGAAGCGCTAGCGGTGCCCGGTGGCTACGGCGTCGAGCTGGCCCGCCGCGACCCGGATGCGCAGCTGCGCATCCGGGTCCACGGCGGCCGCATCGCGGACCACGGAACCGTCCGCCAGCTGCACGACGGCGTAGCCCCGGTCCAGGGTTTTCTGCGGTGAGAGGGAGCGGACCTGGGCACGCAGGTAGCTGATCCGGTCTGTGTCCCGCCGTACCTCTGAACGCATGGCCGAGAAAGCACGGTCCCTCAGCCTGCCGATGTCTTCGCTGCGGCTGGCAAACATTGTTTCGGGAGCCGAGAGGACCGGGCGGGTCCGGATGTGCGCCAGCCGGTCGGCTTCACGGCTGAGCATGAGTTCCATGATGCGCCGAAGCTGTGAGCGGGCCGTGCCGATCCGGGAGAGCTCCTCGCCGACGTCCGGCACAATCCGCTTAGCGGCATCCGTCGGTGTGGAGGCGCGGAGGTCGGCGACTTCGTCGAGGAGCGGCCGGTCGGCCTCATGGCCGATGGCGCTGACAACCGGTGTCTGTGCGGCTGATACCGCCCGGACAAGATCTTCGTGGCTGAAGGGCAGGAGGTCCTCCATGGACCCGCCGCCGCGTGCAATGACGATTACGTCAACTTCCGGCAGGGCATCCAGCTCGGACAGTGCCCGGGTCACTTCGGCGACCGCGTTCACGCCCTGCACTGCCACCTCGCGGACTTCGAACTGCACCGCGGGCCAGCGCAGCGACGCGTTCCGCATAACGTCCTTCATGGCATCGGAGTTGCGTCCGGTGATGAGTCCAATTCGGTTCGGCAGCAGCGGCAGCCGTTTCTTCCGGGAAGCCGCAAAGAGCCCTTCGGCAGCCAGCGCCTGCCGCAGCCGCTCAATCCGCGCCAGCAGGTCCCCGAGGCCGACGGGACGGATGTCCCGGGTCTGCATGGACAGCCGGCCGGTTTTGACCCAGAAGTCCGGCTTGATCAGGGCCACCACGCGGGCACCGCGCTCCAGCGGCAGTTCGAGCCGGTTCATGACCGTGCTCCAGACCGTCAGGGAAAGCGAAACTTCGGCGTCGACGTCGCGCAGCGTGATGAAGGATGCGTTGGAGCGGCGGTTTAGCTCAATGACCTGGCCTTCAACCCAGGCGGCCGGTGCGCGGTCAATGTACGCCTTCAGATTCTTGGACAGGAGGGCCAGGGGCCAGGGATTCTCAGGGGACGTCAGGGCTGCCGTGGGCGCAAGCGTATTCCCCGCATCTGCGTGGCCGGGTTCCTGCGCTTCTGCGTCATTCTGCATTCTCTGAAACTCCTGTTACTCCAGCGGCAGGCCGGTTCCTTGGCGGTGACGGTCCTAAGGCTATTGTCTATCAGGTGGCCCGGACACATTGCGTCCCGGTCCCCGGAGCCGTGGAAAACGGTTCCACTCATGAGTGATGAATTACCGCCGGTTGATCCGGCGCCACAGCTGGAATGGGGAACTATGCGCACATTCGGATCGGCGGTTCTGGTACTGGCAGCGCTGCTGCTCGCCGGAGCCGCGGTATGCGGCGCCTGGTTGTCGCAAAACGCCGTCTCGGCACAGGGGTTCTCCCAGCTGGCCGAGCCGCTGGGAGAGGACGAAGCGTTCCAGTCCGAGCTTTCCTCCGCGGTCGCGTCGCAGGCCAGCGCATCCCTCAGCGAAGGACTGCCCGCAGGACTGGCCGCGCTGGTTGAGCCGGTTATTGAGAACGTCGTGTCAGGGTTCCAGCAGGCACCGGGCTATCCGGAGGCGTGGACACAGACGCTTGAACGCTCCCACGCGGCAACCTTCGATTCCGGAACGCCTTCCCTGGACCTCGGTCCGCTCCTGAACCTTGTGAGTTCGGAGGTGGCCGGCGAGATCGGTACCGAACCGGCCGACGCCGGACAGCGGCTGCTCACGGTCTCCAGTGCGGAGTACAGCGGGGAACTCGAAACGCTGGAGCGCTTTGCGGATTCATGGCCGCTGTTCGCCGCTGCCGGTGTCCTGGCTGCCCTGCTGGGGCTGCTTGTGGCCCGACGCCGCTCCACCACCGTTGCGCTGATCGGTGCAGGTACGGCTGGGATGGCCGGTGCCCTGTGGCTGGCCTCCGGTGCCGCAGCGTCGATCGTAGAGAGACAGACCCCGGCCAACCCGGTGGCATCGGCGTTCACGGCAGGCTTTATCCCGCTCGCCGAATCCAGCTTCCACTCCTGGCTGGTTGTGATGCTGATTGCCGCAGTAGCGCTCATTGTCCTGGGCCTGGTGTTCCGCCTCGCGGCCGGAAACCGGCGGACTGTGCGCTGACAGCGGACGTACCCGCCCCGGCTCATGGTCCGTCCGGCCTACCGGCTAGCATGGAGTCATGACCAGCACAGCCGTTTCCGTGCCGATGCCCACCGTGCCACGCCGCCGCCGCAGCCCTGAAGAGGTCGCTGCCGCTGCTCCGGTGTCCGGAGAGCGCCGGGTCCTGCTCGCCGCTCCGCGCGGCTACTGCGCCGGCGTCGACCGTGCGGTGATCGCCGTCGAAAAGGCGCTGGAGCACTACGGCCCGCCTGTTTACGTGCGCAAGCAGATCGTGCACAACCTGCACGTCGTCAGCACGCTGGAAGAGCGCGGCGCCATCTTCGTCGATGAGACGGACGAAGTTCCGGAAGGCTCCCTGCTGATCTTCTCCGCCCACGGAGTCTCTCCCGCCGTCGTCCAGTCTGCTGAAGACCGCGGCCTGCGCACCATCGACGCCACCTGCCCGCTGGTCACCAAGGTCCACCGCGAAGCCGTGCGCTTCGCCCGCGACGACTTCGACATCCTGCTCATCGGACACGAGGGGCATGAGGAAGTCGAAGGCACCTACGGCGAGGCGCCGGAGCACATGCAGATCGTCAACGGACCTGAAGACGTGGACAAGGTCCAGGTCCGGGATCCGGACAAGGTCATCTGGCTTTCCCAGACCACCCTGTCCGTGGACGAGACCATGACCACCGTGAAGCTGCTGCGGGAGAAGTTCCCGAACCTGCAGGATCCGCCCAGCGATGACATTTGCTACGCCACCTCCAACCGCCAGGCGGCGATCAAGAAGATCGCACCCGACGCGGACCTGGTCATTGTGGTTGGTTCGGCGAACTCCTCGAACTCCGTGCGGCTGGTAGAGGTTGCCCTTGAGTACGGCGCCAAGGCGTCCTACCGGGTGGACTTCGCCAATGAGGTGGACGAGTCCTGGTTCGAAGGTGTCTCGACCGTGGGCGTGACCTCAGGTGCCTCGGTGCCGGAGAACCTGGTCCAGGACGTTCTCAACCTGCTGGCCCAGTACGGCTATGGCGAGGTCGAAGAGGTCGTCACGGCGGAGGAAGACATCATCTTCTCCCTGCCCAAGGAAATCCGCGCCACGCTCAAGGCCATGGGGGATTCCTCCCGCGGTCTGGGCGGCCGCCGCTCCGAGTCCTGAGGCAGCCGCCGGTTCGGCTCTGACGGCCAGCCCCGGTAACATTTACTAACGTGGCTCTTACTATTGGCATCGTCGGCCTGCCCAACGTCGGCAAATCAACCCTGTTCAATGCGCTGACCCGCAACAACGTGCTGGCGGCGAACTATCCGTTCGCCACGATCGAGCCGAATGTCGGCGTCGTATCCCTTCCGGATCCGCGCCTGGCAAAGCTCGCCGAGATCTTCGGTTCGGCCCGCATCCTGCCCGCAACCGTGTCCTTCGTGGACATCGCCGGCATTGTGAAGGGCGCGTCGGAAGGCGAAGGCCTGGGCAACCAGTTCCTCGCCAACATCCGCGAAGCCGAGGCCATTGCCCAGGTTATCCGCGTCTTCGATGATCCCGATGTGGTCCACGTGGACGGCAAGGTTGATCCGCGCTCTGACATGGAGACCATCAACACCGAACTGATCCTCGCGGACCTCCAGACCCTGGAGAAGGCCATTCCGCGCGTGGAGAAGGAAGTGAAGATCAAGAAGCGCGACGCCGCCCAGCTGGCTGCCATGCAGGCCGCCCAGGCTGTGCTGGAGCGCGGGGACACGATCTTCTCCTCCATCGCCAGCGACAAGCTGGACATGGAGCACCTGCGTGAACTGAGCCTGCTCACCGCCAAGCCCTTTATCTACGTCTTCAACGTTGACGACGCCGTCCTGGGCAACCCGGACCGCCAGGCCGAGCTGCGCGAACTCGTGGCTCCGGCCGATGCCATCTTCCTCGACGCCAAGCTCGAAGCCGACCTCGTGGAACTGGACGAGGAAGAAGCCCGCGAGATGCTGGAGATGAGCGGCCAGGAAGAGTCCGGCCTGGACAAGCTGGCCCGCGTTGGCTTCCACACCCTGGGCCTGCAGACGTATCTGACGGCCGGTCCCAAGGAAACCCGTGCGTGGACCATCCGCAAGGGCGACACCGCGCCCCAGGCTGCCGGCGTCATCCACACCGACTTCCAGCGCGGCTTCATCAAGGCCGAAGTTGTTTCCTTTGATGACCTGGTTGAGGCCGGCTCCATGGCCGAGGCCAAGGCCCACGGGAAGGTCCGGATTGAAGGCAAGGACTACGTTATGGCCGACGGCGATGTGGTGGAGTTTAGGTTTAACGTCTAGGTTTCAGGCGATTGCTTGAGAAAGGCCCGGGATGCTGCTTGCATCCCGGGCCTTCCTGCGTGTGGAGTGCCGGCCTTAGCCGGGGTCGAATGTCCTGTTAGTGCCCGACGGTGAACCGCCGACGCGGATGCGCGTTGTTCTCGATCTCATCGACAAAGGCAAGCGCGAAGTCGGTGCCGGAGATTTCCGAGGAACCGTCCTCTTTGGTCACCAGGACGTCGCCGCCGGTACGGTAGGCGCCCGTGGTCTCGCCCGGAGCAAAGACACCGAAGAGAGCTGCCGGGCTGACGTAGAACCAGTCGAGGTCCTCTGGTGCCTGCCGCAGCGCCTCGAGTACCTCGGCATGCGAGAGGGCCTCGGGCTTCCAGTCATCGAGGAAGTCCGGGGTATCGACCAGGCGCGGACCGCCCTCCGCAACCAGGGACGAGCCTGCGCCGCCAACGAAGGCAAGCCGCACGCCGTTGGTGCGCGCGGCATCGATCAGCCCCGGCACATACGCAGTGAGCGGAGCGCCGTCAACGTCGGCTCCGTGCACAGCCACAACGAGGACATCGGCGTCGGCGGCCGCAGCCGCGAGTACCTCCGGTGTAGCCAGCGAACCGGTGCGGTATTCAACACCCTCCAGCGGCTGTTCCGGCGCATTGCGGGAGTAGGAGATGACCTCGTGCCCGCGTGAGGCCGCCTCGCGGGCGATGTTTCCGCCGGCATAGCCGGTTCCGCCGAAGATAACTACTCGTGACATGTGCGTTCTCTCCTTGCAGTAGGGAGCCGGCAATTCCCCGGCGAAGATGGAACCTGATGCCGCGTCCAGCTATCCCCACGACCCCGGATATGGATCCGCCCGCGTCGTTATGGCACGGAACGCCGTCGGCGGTGGGCTGGCCGCTCCACCCACATATGAAGGCGTATTGCGCCGCGAATGGACCGGTTGATTCCGCAAACGGATTGCACACGGGACCGGGCGGCCGGAGAATCGCTCCATGGGCTCCCTGACATTCAGCTACAACGTCACCTTGGACGGCTGCGTAGATCATCAGGAGGGGATCGCCGACGACGAGACCCACACGCATTACACCCGGCTTCTGGACGAGTCCGGCGCCATGCTCTGGGGCCGCACCACGTACGAGCTGATGGAGAGTTACTGGCCGCTGGTCGCCCACGGAGAAGTGGAGGCGCCTGCGGCGATCCGCGATTGGGCCGTCACGCTGGAGGACAAACCCAAGTACGTAGTGTCCGCGACGCGCAGCGAATTCCCGTGGAACAACAGCCACCGCCTCGAAGGCGACCTGCGCACCGCGGTGCAGGAGCTCAAGGACCAGACGCCCGACGGCGTGCTCCTCGGCAGCGGCAAGCTTGCGTCAGCGCTGGACCGGCTGGACCTCATTGATGAGTACAGATTCCTGGTGCACCCCATGATTACCGGGCACGGTCCCACCCTCTATGAAGGTCTTCTGGACGGCGCTCGCCGCCTGGAACTGATTTCAGCCGAGCCAATGAGCAACGGTGCGCTCTCCGTGCACTACCGCCGGGCTGGCTGAGCGGCACCACAGGAACGACTGGAAGGGATTAGTCCATGAGTGATCAACCCAACGGGCCGGATCGGTTCACCGCCGATGACTTCGCGCAGCGGCTGCGGCGGGCAGCCGGGGCCGCGGGGAACGCCGGACTTGATGGCATCCTGGTCACTCCCGGACCGGACCTGCTCTACCTCACCGGATATGCGCCCGTCGCCATTACTGAACGCATCACCCTGCTCGTGGTTCCCGCCGACGGCGAGCCCGCCCTGCTGGTGCCCAAACTCGAACGGCCGGACGCGGAGGCAGCACCGGGCACCTCGAAACTTCGGATTGCGGACTGGACCGACGGAAGCGATCCCTACCAGGAAGCAGCGGCGCTCCTGGGCGGGGCCGGCCGCTATGCCATCTCCGACTCAGCCTGGGCAATGCATCTACTCGGACTGCAGGACCATTTGCCCGGGTCTTCCTACGTGTCCATGACCACCGCCCTGCCGATGCTCCGGGCCATCAAGGATGCAGACGAAGTCGAACGCCTGACGGCGGCCGGCGCGGCGGCAGATATGGCATATGAGGAGATCGTGACCCTGACGTTCGCGGGGCGCAGCGAGAACGACGTCGGAGCGGAGCTGGCCCGCCTGCTCCGCCGGTTCGGCCATTCACAGGTGGACTTTACGGTTGTGGGGTCGGGTCCGAACGGCGCCAACCCGCACCACGAAATCGGCCCTCGGATCATCGAGGAAGGTGACATGGTGGTGCTCGATTTCGGCGGCCTCAAAGACGGCTATGGGTCGGACACCACGAGGACCGTGCACGTCGGGGAGCCAACTGCCAAGGAGCAGGAGGTGCACGACGTCGTGCGCCGGGCGCAGCAGGCCGCCTTCGAGGCCGTGCGTCCCGGCGTGGAGTGCCAGGAGATCGATCGCGTTGCGCGGGCAGTCATCACGGAAGCCGGGTACGGCCAGTACTTCATTCACCGCGTTGGGCACGGAATCGGCCTGACGACCCACGAGCCGCCGTACATGGTTAAGGGCGAAACCCAGATCCTGGAGCCCGGGATGTGCTTCTCGATCGAACCGGGAATCTACCTGCCGGGACAGTTCGGCGTCCGCATCGAGGACATCGTGACCGTAATTCCCGACGGCGGGCGGCGGCTCAACCAGACCTCGCGGGAGATGCGGATCGTCCACTAGCCGGTCGAACGGCCGGTCCCGGACGGGGAGCCGGACCTATTTGACGCGTGCCGCCGCGCCCGGCAAGGATCAGGGGATGGGGAAACACTTGGCGGCGGCACTATGAGCATCTACTCGTTCCACCTGGCCAATCTGCCGCCCCTCACCGCCGCCGGAGCAATGGTGCGCCAGCTCAAAGCCCCCGGCCTGGTTCACGCCGAAGTGTTCGCAGGAATGGAGCTGGGAGCACCGATAGTGTCACCGCGCAGGATGCAGCTGAAGCGCACGGCCGTGTTCGCGCACTGGGAAGACGAACGGTCCCTGACGGACTTCCTCACCGGGCATCCGTTTGGCAGGAAACTGGACCAGGGCTGGCACGTCCGGCTGCAGTTCCTGCGCCGCTGGGGGAAAGTCAGCGAGTTCGCCGAGCTGCCGGAATCCGCAGAATCAGCCAACCCGCACGAGCCGGTAGTGGCCGTGACCCTGGCCCGCCTGCGCCTGCCGGAACTGCCCCGCTTCATCCGGTGGGGCCGTCCCGTGGAAACCCAGATCCGGGACCACCCAGAGGCGACGCTGGCCATGGCCGGCATCCGCCTGCCCCGGACAGTTTCAACCTTCTCCATCTGGACCAGCACCCGGGCGATGACCGGCATGGTTTCCGGGAGGGACGCCGGGGACAGTGCACGTCGCCACACCGAAGCGATGACCGAGCGGGAACGCCGGGACTTCCACCATGAATTCACGACGCTGCGCTTTCGGCCGCTCTCCGAACACGGCTCCTGGCAAGGCCGGAGCGATTACATCCCCTGGCCTGCCCCATCCAGCCGCTGACACCGCGCCCTCGCCGGACCTACTACATAAAACAGCAGCAGGCCGGACCCGCAGTGGGTCCGGTCTGCTGCTGGGTAACGACTGCGCGGCTACGCCGGTGTGCGGACGTCAGCCTCACTGCGGGAACGCAGGTAGGTGGCAATCGCCAGCCGGTTGATAGCCGACCGGCTCACGATGCCAATGGGACGGGAATCGCCCTTAACCACCGGCACCTTCTTGAGCCGCGCGTCCGACAGCGCAGCCACAGCGTCACTGACCGATGCTCCGGCGTCGAGCGTGACGACGTCGTGTGTTGCGAGCCGCAGAACGTTCAGGTTCGCGAGATCGGACATTGCCTGTTCCAGGTCGTCCGCAGCGCCGATCGCATAGGAGTAGATCGACGTCGAGGACGGATGGGTCGCGGAGAGGTAGCGCAGCACATCGCCGTCGGACAGGAAACCTGCCAGCGTGCCGTCCGCGTTGAGGACCGGTGCACCCGAGATGCCGCGCTCGGCGAAGGTCTGCAGGGCATCAAGCACGCTCGCGTCGGAGGACAGGGCGTAGACGTCGGACTTCATGATCGACTGGACGGTGTCCGCCGGAGCCTGTTCGTTCTCCTTGGCGCGGCGGGACTGTACGGAGCGGTAGGCCAGGAACGCGAGGAGAATACCGAGGAGCGACGTGGCAACCACCAGGGCGACGGAGCCGTGGAAGCCGGCCAGCAGGGAATCACCTTCACTGCTTCCGGACTCGATGTTCGACGCAATGACGGCGCCGTAGATTCCGGTAGCGAGCGAGGTGCCCACGCAGCCGGCGATCTGGAAGCTGGTTGAAACCACCGTGACGCCGTGCGGGCTGGTCTCGCGGCCCAGGTTGGCCAGCGCGAACGTCTGGGACGGCCCGACGACGAATGCCGTTGCCAGCACTGCCGGGACGTAGAGCAGCCCGAAGATCCAGACCGAGCCCTGTCCTGCAGCGACCCCGACGAGCGTCACGAAGATTGCCATGACAAGGAATCCGAGGGGAATCGACCAGCGGCCGCCGTGGCGGTCGAACAGGCGGCCGGCGATCGGCCCCATCCCCACGGTCAGCAGGATGCCCGGTGCAAGGGTCAGCGAAGCACCCAGCGGCGGCATCTCGAGAGCACCCTGCAGGAACAGGGGAATGACCACGTTCATGGCGAAAACAAAGACCAGGCCGAGCATCGTCATGAGCACACCAAACACAAAAGGTGCGCTGGAGAACGGCCGCAGGTCGAGCAGCGGATTCTCGATTCGGCGCTGGCGGAGAATGAACAGCCACATGGCGAGAAGGCCAACGACGCCGGCAACACCTGCGTAGAGGGCAGATCCCTCGAAGGCGCTGGACACGCCGTAGAGGATGCCGACGAGGCCGACAGCAACGAGGATGAAGGACAGGATGTCCAGAACCGGCCGGCCCAGCTCGGTGACGTTCCGCAGGACAATCGCACCGGCGAGCAGCACCGCGAGAGTGAGGCCTCCGAAGACCCACATCAGGGTGGTCCAGGGGGCTACGGTCAGAATGGCGCCGGAGAGAACGATCGCCAGCGACGGGCCGAGGGTGGTCATGGCAGCCATGATGCCCATGTTGAGGCCAAGCTTCTCGCGCGGGGACACCGCCAGGGTGATGTTCATGCCGATGGGGGTTAGCAGGCCGGTCCCGATGGCCTGCAGCAGACGTGCGATCAGCAGGACTTCGAAACTGGGAGCCAAGGCTCCCACGACAGAACCCAGGACCATGATCGCGACGACGGCGACGAACAGCGGCCGGGTGGGGAACCGATGGTACAGGACGTTGGCAACGGGAACGAAGACAGCGGCGACGAGCAGGTAGCCGGTGGTTAGCCACTGTACGGTGCTGACGTTGACGCCGAAGTCCTGCATGATCGGCGTGAAGGCTACGTTGAGGAACGTCTCGTTGAAGGTGGCGAGGAACGCAGCGGCCGCAGCGACCGCGATCATCCCGCCTGCACGATCCTTGACATTCGGACGGGAAATTGAAGAGGGCGCCATAGAGTCTCCTGACAGTCGGCGGTGTGGAGGCGATCGACCGTGCCGTGTCAGAAGGTACTTTTTGAAGTGCCCCGCGTGTCGTGTCATCGATGCCGTGGTGGCCAGAGGCCGCATCAATTCTAGCAGAGCCGTGTTTTGAAACCGGTATACGGCCAGCTCAGGTCGCGCGGCTCCAGAGCAGGTAGGCCTCGGCCAGCTGTGCGGGTACGTTAGGGGCTGCTCCGCGGATAGGGGAGACCTGCGGCCGGGTGATCGTCGCCACCGCAACGATCACGTCCAGTGCCGTGAGGTCCTCCCGAACAGCCTGGTGCCGCTTGAGTTCCGCAAGCACAGTATTAAGGGCGTCCACCGCCGGCTGCTGGACCTGCGCAAGTGGTGTGGCTTCCAGATTCCGGGCAGCTCCGGCCTGCAGGGCAAGCCCGTCGGTGAGAGCCCCAAGTTCCATTGACGTCAGTCTGGACAGCAGGGCCTGCCATGCCTCGGACGGATCAATATCCAGACGGCTCCGGGCCTGATCCACGGCATGAATGATCTGATCCACCATGTCCTGGACCACGGCCCGCACAAGGTCTTCGCGGGAGGGGAAATTGCGGTAGAGGGTAGCGATGCCGACACCGCTCGCCGCCGCCACGGCTTCGAGCGCGACGTCCCCGCCCCGTTCGGCAAATACGTGCTTGGCGTGCGTAATGATGTTCTGCCTGCGGCGTGCGGCGTCAGCCCTCATGACTACTCCTTCAACTTGACCTTCAGTCTAAACCGGAGGAATATCGTCCGGTATAAGTGGAGGAAAATCCTCCACAAAGAAGGATGATTCATGACCACCCAGACCCGGGAGCCGAGCTCCCACCGGAAACACGCAGCCATTTGGGCCGGCCTGACGGTCGGGCTCTCAGTCATCCTCCTGGCGCTGCTGATGCTCTTTATCTCGCCCTCCCTGCTTTCCGGCCCGCGGGACCTCGGACTTGGCGTGGTTGGAGCAGAGCACCAGGCGGAGTCGATCGCCGAAACGCTCGAGGAACAGTCCCCGGGGGCTTTCGTCGTCCAGCCCTATGACAGTGCCGCCGATCTGCAGCAGGGAATCCGGGACCGGGACATCGTGGGAGGATTCGATTTCTCGGCGCCGGACATGACAGTATACGTAGCGAGCGCAGGCTCAACCGCAGTATCCGGAACCGTCAGCAACGTGGGTGCCACCATGGCCGGCAGCATGGGACAGACCGCCGAGATCGTTGATGTTGTGCCGCTTCCTTCCGCTGATCCGACGGGCGTTGGTATTGGCGGACTGGCTTTCCCGCTGGTGTTCGGCGGCATTGTGCCTGCCGTGGCGTTCCGTTCCATGCTCTCGGGCAAGCGCTGGTGGATCTTCGCCGGTCTCACCGGCTTCTCAGTCGCCGGCGGGTTCGTCGTTGCGGCCGTCCTTAAATACCTGTTCGGCAGCATTGAGGGCCCACTGGTCCCGGTTGCGGCGAGCGTGGCGCTCGGCATCGCAGCCCTGGCGCTGCCGCTGGCAGGCCTTAACGAGTGCTTCGGCACCAAGGGTTTCACCATTGCCGCGATGTCCATGATGTTTGTTGGCAACCCGTTCGCCGGCATCGCAACGAGCGCACAATGGCTCCCGGCCGGAGTTGCCATGATTGGCCAGCTGCTGCCTCCGGGTGCGGCGGGCACCCTGGTGCGTGCGGTGGCCTACTTCGACGGCGTAGGGGGAGCGGGTGCCGCGGTGACCCTTGGAGTCTGGGTGCTCGTGGGGATTGTGCTGTGGTTTGCGGGCCCGAAGCTCAGGAGCGCAAAGGCCGGTAAAGCCGGTAAAGAGCCCACACTCCAGCAGGTCTGAGGTCACGGCCCGGCGCAGGCACTGGGGTCGGAGCTCGGCTGGGAAGTGCGCTATGGGCGGCGGCTATGCCGCAGCTCATGCCAGGCAGCCGCACCCAGTCCCAGCGCCCAAAGGCTCCAGAGTTTCTCAGGGCGGGAGGGCGAAATCGCGTTGAGCACTGTCCCCACCGCGCCGACGCCGGTGCATGCAATATATAGGGCACGTTTCAGGCCCGGGGGAGTGCGGCGGGCAGCAAGGGCAACGGCGCCCGCCGCGTACACCAGGGACGCGGCGGCGCTGACCGTACGCAACCGCTCCGGAAGCCGTGCGTCGTACTTGCCTCCATAGGAAACCCTGCCCCAGGGCGCTCCGGCAGCCAGGCCAGCCTGAAAGGCAGACAGCACTCCCAGCAGCGCCGGGCAAATCCATTTCGTCTCCACGCCGCTATGGAATCAGTGCAGCGGCGCGGTGGCAAGCATCCGGGTTAGCTGCTGATGCCCACGGCCTTGCCGATCGAATCCTCATCTTCGAGCAGTCCGAGCATGCAAGCCGCCAGATCGGCGCGCGGAACCGAGCCGCGCAGGGTTCCGCTGTCCCCGGTTTCAAGTGCCTGCCAGGAGCCGGCAGGCTCCTTGTCCGTAAGGCCGGTGGGGCGGACGATTGTCCACTTCAGACCGGAGTCCTTCACCGCCGCTTCCTGCTCGTTGTGATCGGCCAGGGGTTTGGCCAGGGCCACTTTCATGGCCAGCCGCAGCGGAGCCGGCATTAGTGACCCGGAATCCCCGGCACCCAGGGAGGACTGCACCATCAGCCGCTGCACGCCTTCCTTCTTCATGGCGTCGATGACAGTGCGGGTGACATCTGCCCGGTGCCTGGGGTTTCCCTTGGCGCCGCCGACCGTGACGACAACGGCGTCGGCTCTCTGAACTGCCCGGGCCGCGGCGGCGGGATCCGTGGCATCCCCGGTAAGAACCCGAACACCTTCGGGTCCCTGCCCGCTGCGGGAGAGGACGGTGACTTCATGGCCTGCGGACCGTGCCTGGGACGCGAGCTGCGCCCCGGTTCCCTTGGATCCGCCGATGATGGTGAGCAGCACTGTGAGTCCTCTAATGGTTGGTGCGGGCCGGTGTTCCCTGCCCCTGTGAATCTTACCGCCGCCGCCGAAACGGCCCCCGAGGTGTGTGCGGAGACACAATAAACCCTGCAAGGCGCCACGCGCCAGAGTATGAAGCGTATTGATATTTTTCAGGTTGCAAACGTGTAACAACCGTGTCGCGCCGGGAACAAGGTTACGGACCAGTAGCACTCTGCGGTCTACTCTCTAAGTCATATGCGACGAGGCACGCAGGATCTGCGCTGTCCGTGATTCCGGTAATCCCGCCGGAGATAAACACGCACTGAGAAATAGGAGGCGGAATGCGTTTTGCACGTATTTCCAAAGCAGTGGGAGTTGCGGCAGTAGCTGCGCTTGCACTGAGTGCCTGTGCTGCGAATCAGGGGACCACCGACGGCGGTTCAACTGACAGCGAGAGCACCGGCGGTTCTGTCCGTGTTGTGGAGGTTAACGCCTTCAGCTCGTTCAACAGCAACACGGCGAACGGCAACGTAGATATCAACGGCAAGATTGCGTACGCCACGCATTCCGGCTTCAACTACATCACCGATGAACTCAAGGTCGAGCCGCTGGAAGACTTCGGCACGTACGAGAAGCTCTCGGATGATCCGCTGCAGGTCAAGTACACCGTCAACGAAGGTGTTAACTGGTCCGACGGCGAGCCCGTCGACGCAGACGACCTCATGCTGCTGTGGGCCGTGAACTCCGGTCACTTCAACGACGCCACCCAGAACGAAGAAGGCGAAACCGTTTCCGGTACCACCTACTTCGACTACGCCGGCGACACCTCCGGCCTGGGCCTGACGGACGTTCCCGAAATCGGTGACGACGGCCGTTCCATCACCCTCACCTACTCGAAGCCCTTCGCTGACTGGGAAGTTGCCTTCGGTGCGATGACCGACGGCGGCGTCAGCACTCCGGCACACGTCGTTGCCGAGAAGGCCGGTCTGGCCGACGGCGACGCGCTGATCGAACTGCTCCAGAACACCCCTGCCGGCGACCCGGCGAACCCGGCTCCGGTCAACGAAGAGCTGAAGGCTGTTGCCGACTTCTGGAACACCGGTTTCGATACGAAGTCGCTGCCCTCGGATGCTTCCCTGTACCTCTCCAACGGTCCGTTCATTGTCTCGGAAATCGACCCCGAGAACTCCATGACGCTGACCCGCAACGAGGACTACAACTGGGGCCCCGAGCCCAAGATCGACGAGATCGTCGTCCGTTACATCGGCGAAGCTCCCGCTCAGGTCCAGGCTCTGAAGAACGGTGAAGTGGACATCATTGCTCCGCAGCCTTCGGCTGACACCGTGGAGCAGATCGAAGCCAT
Source organism: Arthrobacter sp. BL-252-APC-1A (assembly GCF_009696625.1). Lineage (NCBI taxonomy): Bacteria > Bacillati > Actinomycetota > Actinomycetes > Micrococcales > Micrococcaceae > Arthrobacter > Arthrobacter sp. BL-252-APC-1A. The sequence goes on from NZ_VULS01000002.1 coordinate 394,963, forward strand.
TGACGGCGTTTCCATGAACTCCGGCAACCAGCTGTCCTACGATCACGTTGACCTGAACTACACCGGCGTCTTCGCTGACCAGAACGTCCGCACGGCGTTCATGAAGGTCATCCCGCGCCAGGCGATCGTCGACTCGATCATCAAGAAGCTCAACCCGGATGCAGCCCCGCTGGATTCCGAGATCTTCCTGGCTGACCAGGCCGCCTACGCAGAGTCCGCCGCCAACAACGGCTCCTCCGAATTCGCCGAGGTTGACGTCGAAGGCGCCAAGGAACTGCTCGCAGGTGCCACTCCTGAAGTACGCATCATGTACAACAAGGACAACCCCAACCGTGCCGACGCCTACACGCTGATCGCACAGTCTGCCTCCGAAGCCGGCTTCAAGGTCGTTGACGGCGGCCTGGGCGCCTCTGACTGGGGCTCCGCCCTGGGCACCGGCACCTACGATGCCTCCATCTTCGGCTGGATCAACTCGGGCGTTGGCGTGACCGGCGTTCCGCAGATCTTCAAGACCGGTGCCGCATCGAACTACAACGGCTTCTCCAGCCCTGAAGCCGATGCACTCATGGACGAACTCATCATCGAAACCGACGTTGAGAAGCAGGAGGAACTGCAGATCCAGATCGACAAGCTGATCTGGGACTCTTCCTACGGCCTGCCGCTGTTCCAGTCTCCCGGCGTGGATGCACACAGCGACCGCATCGGCGGCATTGATTCCTTCATGCCGAACCAGACCGGTGTCTGGTGGAACTTCTGGGAATGGGAAGTTCTCGAGTAACAGTTTTTCCTAGCAGCTAAGCAACACCCGCAAGGCGCCGGGGCCTCTACGGTCCCGGCGCCTTGTACTTTCCCCTAGTAACCCAAATAGCCGGTGAGTGATTGGGATTAACCAAATTCCCAGCACTTATGACCTGCACTACACTTCTGCGAGTGCCGGGAGAACCCCCGGACCGTTCTAATGAGGCTGACACTCTATGGTTACCTACATCGTCCGGCGGCTCCTGACCGCCGTTCTAATCCTCTTCGGGGCTTCGTTCCTGGTCTATCTCCTGACAGCGGCGTCGGGGGACCCACTTCAAGACCTGCGCGAGAACCCCGCACCCAACCGGGACGAGCTGATCCGGGCACGCACTGAGCTCCTTGATCTGGATGTCCCCGCGCCCCTGCGCTACTTCTACTGGCTTGGCGGAGCAGTAAAGTGCCTCGCCCCCTTTGCCGCGACCTGCGACCTGGGCCAGAGCATCCAGGGCGAGCCCGTCACGGAGGCCCTGGCACGCGCCATGGGCGCCACAATCCTGCTGGTCACCACGGCGACACTGCTGGCCATCGTTGTGGGCATCTCCCTGGGCATCATTACGGCCCTGCGCCAGTACAGCTCGCTGGACTACGGCGTCACGTTCATGGCCTTCCTCTTCTTCTCACTGCCGATCTTCTGGCTGGCCGTCCTGCTCAAGGAATACGGAGCCATCGGCTTCAACAACTTCCTGGCCGACCCTCAGATACCGCTCCCGGTAGTCTTGAGCGTCGGTGCCGCCAGCGGCCTGATCTGGGTGGTCTTCGCCGGGGGTAACCTCAAACGCCGTGCAATCGCCTTTGTTGGCGGTTTCGTGGCCGCAGCAGGCCTGCTCTGGGTACTCGGCGCCACCGGCTGGTTCACCACACCGAGCCTGGGACCGGTTGTCATCGCCATTACGGGTGTGGCTATCGCCTACGGCGTGACTCTGCTTAGTGCCGGCCTGAAAAACCGCAAGGCCCTCTACTCGGCCCTGATCACTGTGGCACTCGGCGTCGTTGCCTACTACGCGCTGCAGCCGCTGCTGAACTCGGCCACGTGGCTGATGATGCTGCTGCTCGCCGTGGCGACCGTCGCCGTCGGCTGCCTGGTCGGCTACCTGATGGGCGGTTATGACCGCGGCCAAAGCATGCGCGGTGCCGCGCTGACCGGCCTGCTGGTTGGCGGACTGATTGTCCTGGACCGCTTTATGTACGCCTGGCCGTCCTACATGGACAACTCCCGGATCCGGGACCGGCCGATCGCTACAGTGGGTGCCTCCACTCCCGGCCTGAACGGTGACTTCTGGATCAGCGGCGTGGATACCTTCACCCACCTGCTGCTGCCCACCGTCGCGCTGCTGCTGGCCTCCCTGGCCTCCTACAGCCGCTACTCCCGGGCTTCCATGCTGGAAATCATGAACATGGACTACATCCGCACCGCACGCGCCAAGGGTCTTTCCGAGCGCACCGTGGTGATGCGCCACGCGTTCCGCAACGCCCTGATCCCGCTGGCCACAATCGTTGCCTTTGACATCGGAGCACTCATCGGCGGCGCCGTCATCACCGAGCAGGTCTTCGCCTTCAGCGGCATGGGCCAGCTGTTCGTGCAGGCGCTTAGCCGGGTGGATCCGAATCCGATCATGGGCTTCTTCCTTGTGACCGGCATTCTGGCACTGGTGTTCAACCTGGTGGCAGACCTTGTTTATACCGTCCTTGATCCGCGCGTAAGGGTGAAGTCATGAGCACTACGTTTTCCGCCGAAACCCCCTCCAACCCGCCCGGCACGGATCCCGAGACCCCTGCCAAAGGCAAAACCAAGGGCCTCTCACAGGGGCAGATTGTCCGCAAGCGCTTCTTCGACAACACGGCTGCGATCATCTCGCTGGTCGTCTTTGCCCTGATCTGCATCCTGGCGTTCTCCTCCATCGGATTCGCCGGCATACCGGGCTGGTGGAAGTACGACCACCGGCAGTTCACCGAGCAGATCAACGGCGGCGCACCAACGTTCGTCAACCTGTTCAACTGGGGCGAGCATCCCTTTGGCCAGGACCGCATTGGCCGTGACATGTTCGCCATGACCATGCGCGGCACGCAGCAGTCCATCATCGTGATGTTCCTCGTCGGCGCCATCGCCTGCGTGGTTGGTTCAGTAGTCGGAGCAGTTGCCGGCTATTTCCGCGGCATGGTCGAAGCCGTCCTGATGCGCCTGACGGACGTCGTCATCATCATCCCGATCATCGTCATGGCCGCCGTTCTGGGCCAGATCGCCAACCGCCTGGTCGGCGAGGGCATCGGAGTGGTCCTGCTGGGAATCTTCCTCGGCCTGGCGACCTGGACGTCGCTGGCACGACTGGTGCGCGGAGAGTTCCTGTCCCTGCGTGAACGGGAGTTTGTGGACGCCGCACGCATCGCCGGTGCCTCGAACAACCGCATCATTTTCAAGCACATCCTGCCCAACGCGGTTGGCGTGATCATTGTGAACACCACCCTGCTGATGTCCACGGCCATCCTGCTGGAAACCTCGCTGAGCTACATCGGCTTCGGCGTGCAGCCGCCGGACACGTCGCTGGGCCTGCTGATCAGCCAGAACCAGGAAGCCTTCCAGACCCGCCCCTGGCTGTTCTGGTGGCCGGGCCTGTTCATCGTGGCGATCTGCCTGTGCATCAACTTCATTGGTGACGGCCTCCGGGATGCTTTTGACCCGCGGCAGAAGAAGTTCAACGCCAAGAAGGCCAAGACAAAGCCGGCTGGCAACTAGTGGCAGCCCACCTGCCCGGAGCGGGGGCAGCCGGACTAGGCTGTCCCCGCCAGGGCGAAGAGCACGGCGGCCAGGACCGGCAGGCCCAGCAGCCAGCGCCAGTTGATGCCCACGGAAGCCCGGGTGGCTTCGGTCTGGTCAGTATCAATCAGGCCCGCGTTGACCAGCTGTTCCCAACGGCCCCGGACCAGGCGGGCAGCCTGGCCGGAGTCAGTATTGCTGAGGTCTCCGGGACGAACCGAACCGCCGGCGCCGTACGTGGTGCCCGGAAGGTTGCGCAGGTGTTCGGGCTTGCCCTGATGGGTGCCCCAGACGCCGGGAGCAGGCGCGGCCCATGCCGTGTAGGAGCCCTTCGGCGTGACAAGCTTCAGGGCGAACTTGGTGTCCACGTAAATCAGGGCGGCCCACGGAACCTCGATGGTTCGGAACGGGTTAGCCAGGGTTACTCCGGACCCGGACACCCGGACGCTCGGATACCAGAACAGCCAGGCTGCCCCGGCCGGGATCAGCAGCAGGGGCGCGGTGGCAAGCAGACCGCCAAAGCCTCCGGTCCACACCGCGGACACCATGGCCGCAGCGGTCAGTACCGCGGCGACACCCACGAACCACTTGGTGGTGCGCGGTCGGAAAACTTCGGTCTCGGGCTCGCTCTGCGGGTTCGGCATAACCCCATCGTTACAGCTTTTTCAGGCACCTCCGTAATCGGCCCGATGATCCGGGACCGGCGCGCTGCCTGGACGGAAGGAAACTACAGTCATGACTGAAACCTTCAGCACAGCGGAGACCCGCAGCACGGGCCGTCCGCCGGTCCTTGAAGTCCGCAATCTCTCCGTGGACTTCGGCGTGGACAAGGAATGGGTTCCCGCCGCAAAGGACCTGAACTACTACGTGAACGCCGGTGAAGTGCTGGCGATCGTGGGTGAGTCCGGTTCGGGCAAGAGTGCCAGTTCCATGGCCCTGCTGGGCCTGCTGCCCTCAAACTCGCGGGTTACCGGAGAGGTCCTGCTGGACGGCGAGCCCCTGCTGGGTCTCTCCCAGCACAAGCTGCGGCAGGTCCGCGGCAACGACGTCGCAGTGATCTTCCAGGAGCCGATGACGGCGCTGAACCCCGTCTACACTGTGGGTTTCCAGATCGTGGAGACCCTGCGGCTGCACAACGAGCTGTCTCCGGATGAAGCGAAGCAGCGGGCGCTGAAGCTCTTGGACATGGTGGAACTGCCTGACCCGGAAAAAGCCTTCAAGTCCTACCCTCACCAGCTCTCCGGCGGACAGCGGCAGCGTGCCATGATCGCTCAGTCGCTCTCCTGCGATCCGAAGCTGCTGATCGCTGACGAACCCACCACAGCGCTGGACGTAACGGTGCAGGCCGAAATCCTGGACCTGATGCGCAACCTGCGCAACAAGCTGGACTCGGCGATCGTCCTGATCACCCACGACATGGGCGTGGTTGCCGACCTCGCGGACCGCATTGCCGTGATGCGCCACGGTGTGATCGTTGAGACGGGCACGGCGAAGGAGATCTTCGCCAATCCGCAGCACCCCTACACCCGAGCGCTGCTCGAGTCCGTCCCTCACCTGGGGCAGGGCGCTGACGGTGACGGCGACGTCGACGTGGTGGCTGCACTGGCAGCCGCGACGCACGTTGAACTTGAGTCGGTAGACCAGGAAGAGCTGGAACGGCGGGAAGCCGAAGTCCTCTCCGGGCTGCGGACCGATGAAGCCGCGAAGATTGACGCTGCGGGCGGAGAACCGGTGCTCGTGCTTGAAAACGTCGCCATCGAGTACCCGAAGCAGGGGCGCGTAGCTGCCTTCCGCGCTGTAGAGGGAGCCAACCTGCGGATCCTCCCCGGCCAGGTTATGGGACTCGTGGGCGAATCCGGTTCCGGAAAGACAACCATCGGACGTGCCGCCGTCGGGCTCCTGCCCGTAGCCGAAGGCGAACTCCGTGTAGTGGGAACGGACATCTCCGAACTCAAGCCGAACTCCAAGGCCATGCACAATCTCCGCCGCCAGGTGGGCATGGTCTTCCAGGATCCGTCCTCCTCGCTGAACCCGCGGCTGCCCATCGGCGAGAGCATCGGTGAGCCGATGTTCCTGGCCGGCGAGGCCAAGGGTGCTGCCCTGCAGCAGCGGATCGAGGAACTGCTGGACCAGGTTGAACTGCCCCGCGCCTACCGCAACCGCTACCCGCATGAACTCTCGGGCGGACAGAAGCAGCGTGTGGGCATTGCCCGGGCGCTGTCGCTGAAGCCCAAGCTCATGGTTGCGGACGAGCCGACGTCGGCCCTGGACGTTTCCGTCCAGGCGAAGGTGCTTGAGCTGTTCCAGAACCTGCAGCGTGAACTGGGCTTCGCCTGCCTGTTCGTCACGCACGATCTTGCCGTGGTTGACGTCCTGGCCGACCACATCTGCGTGATGCGGAACGGACGGATCGTGGAGCAGGGGACCCGGGACCAGATCCTGCGCAACCCGCAGGAGGAATACACCCAGCGGCTGATCGCCGCCGTTCCGCTGCCCGATCCGGACAAGCAGCGGGAGCGCCGCGAACTGCGGGCCAAGCTGCTTCAGGCATCCGGCCCGGTCGCCTAACCGCCCGCCAAGCACTAATCGAGATAACAGAAACTGCCCGTTTGGAGCTCCAAACGGGCAGTTTCTGTATGTTCGGGAACCTGCCGAAAACCCGAAAAGCACAGTCTGCTTATTTTGTCCAGTAAGTAACGTGACGCATAGTACATCGTCCTCGAATCGTTATATTGGGGGTCGCCTCGATATAGTTGGAAAGCGAGGGGGACAGGCTTCCCGGCACCCGTACATCGGGCTGGCCGGAGAGGGCATGTCCCCTTTGGTTACCCGTAAAACGTGCGTAGCCAGGACCATTAGCTGAGGTCTGCGGAAGACACTCTGGGCACCCCCACCAGCTGCTACCCGGACATCAGCGCCGGAAACAACACCGGCTTCCTTTTCTATTCAGGAGGCGGAATGCGTTTACAGCGCGTATCCAAGGTTGTCAGCGTGGCGGTGGTTGCCGCTCTCGCGCTGGGAGCCTGCGGCGGAGGATCGAACAATGCGGACTCCGCTGCCACCAGTACAAGCATTACGGCCAACGGCACCGAGCCGCAGAACCCGCTGCTCCCCGCCAACACCAACGAGGTGGGCGGCGGCAGGATTATGGACCTTCTGTTCGAAGGCCTGCTGAGCTACGACGCCGACGGCAAGACGGTCAACGAAATCGCCGAGTCCATTGAGACCACGGACTCGCAGAACTACACCATCACACTGAAGGACGGGAAAACCTTCACCAACGGTGAACCGGTAACCGCGTCGTCCTTCGTTGATGCCTGGAACTTCGGTGCCGCCGCGAAGAACGCCCAGCTCAACTCCTACTTCTTCGAGAGCATCAAGGGCTACGACGAGGTGAGCGCTGAGGGTGCCACCACCGAAACCATGAGCGGCCTGAACGTGGTGGATGAGAAGACCTTCACGGTTGAACTCAGCCAGCCCGAATCTGACTGGCCGCTGCGCCTGGGCTACACCGCGTTCTACCCGCTGCCCGCCGAGGCCTTCGAGGACCCGGCAGCATTCGGGGAAAATCCGGTGGGCAACGGCCCGTACATGCTGGCAGGGGACAACGCCTGGCAGCATGAGGTCCAGATCGATCTGGTTGCCAACCCCGACTACACCGGCACCCGGGTTCCGCAGAACGACGGCGTGACGTTCAAGTTCTACTCCTCCTACGACGCCGCGTACGCGGATCTTCAGGCGGATAACCTGGACGTCCTGGACCAGATGCCGGCAGCCGCCCAGAAGACGTTCAAGTCCGATCTGGGTGAAGGCCGCTACTCGGAGAAGCCGACGGCGCAGAACCAGACCATCACCATCCCGCAGTACCTGGAGGAGTTCTCCGGCGAAGCCGGCGCCCTGCGGCGCCAGGCCATCTCCATGGCAGTGAACCGCGAGGAGATCACGGACGTCATCTTCTCCGGCGCCCGGCAGCCTGCCAATGACTTCACGTCACCGGTAATCGAGGGCTTCAACGCCGAGCTTCCCGGCTCGGAGGTGCTCGCCTACAACCCGGAGCGGGCAAAGGAACTGTGGGACCAGGCTGAAGCCATTTCCCCGTGGCCTGAGGGCAAGGCCTTCACGATCGGCTACAACGCCGACGGCGACCACAAGGAATGGGTGGACGCGGTCTGCAACTCGCTGAAGAACAACCTCGGTGTCGACGCGCAGGGCAAGGCCTACTCCACGTTCAAGGAGCTGCGTTCGGACGCCACTGCGAAGACCCTGAGCGGAGCCATCCGCACGGGCTGGCAGGCAGACTACCCGTCGCTGTACAACTTCCTTGGCCCCCTGTACGCCACCGGAGCAGGTTCAAACGACGGCGACTACACGAGCCAGACCTTCGATGACCTCCTGGCTGCCGGCCTGTCCGCAGCCACGGCCGAAGAAGGCGCGGCTATCTTCAACCAGGCACAGGAAGTCCTGCTGAAGGACCTCCCGGTCATCCCGCTGTGGTACCAGGTCTCCCAGACCGGCTGGAGCAACAACGTCACTGACGTGGAAACCGGCTGGAACGGCGTGCCTGTCTACTACAACATCGCACGCAAGTAATAACCCCGCGCGCCGTCCGCCGCCCGGGTTTCCCCGGGCGGCGGACGGCGCCACCAGGCAGAAAACAGGATTGCTAACCATGCCACTACCTGCCAAGACCCCAGACCAAGGCAGGCCCCGGCGATGACCAGATACATTGCCCGCAGGGTCCTGCAGATGATTCCGGTGTTCTTCGGAGCCACGCTGCTGGTCTATTTCCTCGTTTTCTCATTGCCCGGTGATCCGATCGCAGCGCTGTTCGGCGACCGGCCGGTCAACGAGGTAGTTGCCGCGCAGCTGCGCGAACAGTACAACCTCGACCAGCCGTTCATCGTGCAGTACCTGCTGTATTTGAAGAACCTGCTCACCTTCAACCTGGGCAATGACTTCTCCGGCCGGCCAGTGGCCGAGGTCCTTGGTCAGATCTTCCCGGTCACCATGCGCCTGGCAGTGCTCGCACTGCTGTTCGAGGCAGTGTTCGGCATTGTCTTTGGCCTGATTGCCGGGCTGAAGAAGGGCCGTATCTTCGACGCCACGGTGCTTTTCGTCTCCCTGGTCGTCATTGCCATCCCGGTGTTTGTGCTTGGCTTCCTGCTGCAGTTCATCATCGGCGTCAAACTCGGGTGGGCGTCGCCAACGGTGGGGGCGAGTGCCGGCTGGAGTGATTTGATACTTCCCGCCGTCGTCCTGGGACTGGCGTCCTTCGCCTACGTCCTGAGACTGACGCGCACATCCGTCATCGAAAACATGAATGCCGACTACGTCCGCACGGCTACGGCCAAGGGCCTTTCCCGCGGACGGGTGGTCACCGTGCACATCCTGCGGAACTCCCTGATTCCGGTCATTACCTTCCTTGGAGCCGACCTCGGGGCGCTGATGGGCGGGGCGATCGTCACGGAAGGCATTTTCAACGTGCCCGGCGTCGGGCAGAAGCTCTACCAGGCAGTCATCCGCGGTGAAGGACCAACCATCGTTTCAATCGTGAGCGTACTGGTCCTGGTCTACGTGGTGGCCAACCTGCTGGTGGACCTGCTTTACGCCTGGCTGGACCCGAGGATCCGCTATGAGTAAGAACCAACGGACCCAGGAGCACTTCGTCGCCCCGGTGGATTCCGCCGGGCTGCCGGAAACTGACGCAGTTCAGGACGGCCGTGAGCCCCTGAGCATGTGGGGTGAAGCCTGGCGGAACCTGCGCCGCCGGCCACTGTTCATCATCTCCGCGCTGCTGATCCTGCTGATCGTTGCGGTTGCGGCCTTTCCGCAGCTGTTTACGCACACACCGGCAGACGGCGCCTGCTACCTGGCGGATTCAAACGCCGGACCCGCTCCGGGACACCCCCTCGGTTTCACGCTGCAGGGGTGCGACGTCTATGCCCGCCTGATTTACGGCACCCGGGCATCGCTGCTGGTTGGCGTGATCACCACCGTCTGCGTCGTGGTCCTCGGCGGATCGCTCGGCGCGCTCGCCGGGTACTACGGCGGCTGGCTTGACGCCGTGATTGCGCGGCTGGGTGACATCTTCTTTGCCCTGCCGCTGATCCTGGGCGCGATCATTGTGATGCAGCTGCCGATGTTCCGGGAGAACCGCAACATCTGGACAGTCGTCCTGACACTGGTGGTCTTCGGCTGGCCGCAGATCGCCCGGATCACCCGCGGTGCGGTCATCTCCGTGCGGAACGCTGACTTCGTCGTCGCCTCCCGGGCACTTGGCGTCTCCAAGTTCCAGGCGCTGGTGAAGCACGTCCTTCCCAATGCCCTCGCCCCGGTGATTGTCACCGCCACCATTTCGCTTGGCACCTTCATCGTGGCCGAAGCAACCCTGTCCTTCCTGGGGATCGGCCTGCCGCCGGACATCATGTCCTGGGGCAATGACATCTCCGCCGCCCAGACCTCGCTGCGGGCCAACCCTGCAGCGCTGCTGTGGCCTGCAGGTGCGCTGTCCGTCACCGTCCTCAGTTTCATCATGCTCGGCGATGCCGTCCGTGATGCCCTCGATCCGAAAGCCCGCAAGCTATGACATCCAACGCCCTGCAGCCGGACACGGATCCGGCCCCGCTGCTGGACATCCGCTCGCTCGCGATTTCCTTCGAAACTTCCAACGGCACGGTGGACGCGGTGCAGGACGCCAATCTGTCTGTCCTGCCGGGGGAGACGGTGGCGATCGTGGGGGAGTCCGGCTCAGGAAAATCGACGACGGCGCTCGCAGCCATTGGGCTGCTGCCCGGCAACGGGCACGTCAGCGGCGGGCAGATCATTTTCGACGGCGAGGACATCACCCATGCCGGCCCGAAACGGATCGTGGAACTGCGGGGCAACTCAATTGGCATGGTTCCGCAGGATCCGATGTCCAACCTCAACCCGGTGTGGAAGATCGGCTTCCAGGTCCGGGAAACCCTCAAAGCCAACGGCCGTCCTTCATCGGATGAGGACGTGGCCCGGGTCCTGAGCCAGGCGGGCCTGCCCGACGCCGGCTCCCGCGCCAAGCAGTACCCGCATGAATTCTCCGGCGGCATGCGCCAGCGGGCCCTGATCGCCATTGGCCTCTCCTGCTCGCCGCGGCTGCTGATCGCGGATGAACCCACGTCGGCACTGGACGTCACCGTGCAGCGCCAGATCCTGGATCATCTGGCTTCGCTCACCCGGGAGATGGGGACGGCGGTGCTGCTGATTACCCACGATCTTGGCCTGGCAGCCGAGCGCGCCCAGCGCGTTGTTGTCATGTACAAGGGCAGGGTGGTGGAGTCCGGCCCGGCACTGGAGATCCTGAGAAACCCGCAGCATCCCTATACCCGCCGGCTGGTGGACTCAGCCCCGTCCCTTGCTTCCAAGCGGATCGACACTGCGAAGGCGCGTGGCCTGAGCGCTCCGGACCTGCTCGCGGCTGACCCCGGCCAGCAATCCGGCAAGGCTACGGCGGCGGACGTCATCGAGGTCCGCAACCTCACCAAGGTCTTCAAGCTGCGCAGCGGACTGGGCCGGCATGCCGACTTCAGAGCCGTTGACGACGTGTCTTTCTCGGTAAAGAAGGGGACCACCACCGCCGTCGTGGGTGAATCGGGTTCGGGCAAGTCCACGGTGGCCCGTATGGTACTGAATCTCGAAACCCCTACCAGTGGAAGCATCCTCTTTGACGGTGTGGACATAACTACCCTGGACAAAAAGAGGCTCTTCGAGTTCCGCCGCCGGGTGCAGCCCATCTTCCAGGATCCGTACGGATCGCTGGACCCGATGTACAACATCTTCCACACCATTGAGGAACCTCTGCGGGTCCACGGCATTGGGAACAAGGAAAGCCGTTCCAGGAAGGTGCGGGAGCTGCTGGACCAGGTGGCGCTGCCCTCCTCGGTCATGCGGCGCTTCCCGAACGAACTCTCCGGCGGCCAGCGCCAGCGCGTCGCAGTGGCCCGGGCCCTGGCACTTGATCCCGAAGTCGTGATTTGTGATGAAGCCGTTTCTGCGCTGGACGTGCTGGTCCAGGCACAGATCCTGAACCTTCTTGCCGAACTCCAGGCCGACCTTGGGCTCAGCTACCTCTTTATTACGCACGATCTCGCGGTTGTCCGGCAGATTGCGGACGACGTCTGCGTTATGCAGAAGGGAAAGGTGGTGGAAACCGGAACGACGGACGAAGTCTTCAACTCACCGAAGCAGGACTACACCAGGGCCCTGCTGGCAGCGATCCCGGGGGCGGGCCTGGACCTGCCGCCCGAGGCCGCCTGATATCCGCCAAGGCGTTCACCGGAAGACAGCGCATTAGGGAACCTTTGGCAAAACGACTAGAATGGTATGGTGCCCGCTGACAGCGGCCTATCGGTGACTTCTTACACGTGTGTTCCAACGCAGCATTTGTACAGAACTGCCGGATCATCCGGAGCGACTCCGGACCACTGTGAATTATCCCCGAACTGTAACCAATGAATTGAGTCTTCACGCATGTCAGAAACCAACACGGCTGTGAACAGCGCAGTGCGTAGCGATCTCCGCAATGTTGCTATTGTGGCCCACGTTGACCACGGCAAAACGACCCTCGTCGACGCCATGCTCAAGCAGACGAACTCCTTCGCCTCGCACGGAGATGTCGAAGAACGCGTGATGGACTCAGGTGACCTGGAACGCGAAAAGGGCATTACCATCCTGGCCAAGAACACCACCGTGTTCTACAACGGCCCCGCTGCCAACGGCGAAACCATCACCATCAACGTGATCGACACCCCCGGCCACGCCGACTTCGGCGGAGAGGTCGAGCGCGGCCTGTCCATGGTCGACGGCGTTGTCCTGCTGGTGGACGCATCTGAGGGCCCGCTGCCGCAGACCCGTTTCGTACTCCGCAAGGCCCTTGCCGCGAAGCTGCCCGTGGTGCTCCTGGTCAACAAGACCGACCGTCCCGACGCACGCATCGACGAGGTCGTCAGCGAATCCATGGACCTGCTCCTGGGCCTGGCCTCCGACCTCGCGGACGAAGTTCCCGACCTGGACCTGGACCTGGTCCTCAACGTTCCCGTTGTCTACGCTGCCGCCCGTGTTGGCGCAGCCTCGCTGGAGCAGCCGGCCGACGGCCAGGCGCCCGCGAATGACAACCTGGAACCGCTCTTCCAGACCATCATTGAGCACATCCCGGCTCCGACCTACGATCCGGAAGGTGTGCTTCAGGCACACGTCACTAACCTTGACGCTTCTCCCTTCCTGGGCCGCCTGGCGCTGCTGCGCATCTTCAACGGCACCCTTCGCAAGGGCCAGCAGGTTGCCTGGGCCCGTCACGACGGCACCCTGAAGACCGTGAAGATCACCGAGCTGCTGGCCACGAAGGCACTCGAGCGTGTTCCGGCCGAATCCGCCGGTCCCGGCGAGATTGTTGCCGTCGCCGGCATCGAGGACATCACCATCGGTGAAACCCTCACCGACGTGGACAACCCCAAGCCGCTTCCGCTGATCACCGTGGATGATCCCGCGATCTCCATGACCATCGGTATCAACACCTCCCCGCTGGCCGGCAAGGTCAAGGGCGCCAAGGTCACCGCACGACAGGTGAAGGACCGCCTGGACAAGGAACTGATCGGCAACGTTTCCCTTCGGGTTCTGCCGACCGAGCGTCCGGATGCCTGGGAAGTCCAGGGCCGCGGCGAGCTCGCCCTGGCTATCCTCGTGGAGCAGATGCGACGCGAAGGCTTCGAGCTGACCGTTGGCAAGCCGCAGGTTGTCACCAAGGTGATCGACGGCAAGATCCACGAGCCGATGGAACACATGACCATTGACGTTCCCGAGGAATACCTCGGCGCCGTCACCCAGCTGCTGGCAGCCCGCAAGGGCCGCATGGTCAACATGGCCAACCACGGCACCGGCTGGGTCCGCATGGAGTTCATCGTTCCCGCACGCGGCCTGATCGGCTTCCGCACCCGTTTCCTCACCGAAACCCGCGGCGCCGGCATCTCGGCTTCCATCGCCGAAGGCTACGAGCCGTGGGCCGGCCCGATCGAATACCGCACCAACGGTTCCATGATCGCTGACCGCGCCGGCGTCGTGACCCCGTTCGCCATGATCAACCTGCAGGAACGCGGCTCCTTCTTCGTAGAGCCGACCTCCGAGGTTTACGAAGGCATGATCGTGGGCGAGAACTCCCGCGCTGATGACATGGACGTGAACATCACCAAGGAAAAGAAGCTCACCAACATGCGTGCAGCTTCCTCGGATACCTTCGAGAACCTGACCCCGCCGCGCAAGCTGACCCTCGAGGAATCCCTCGAATTCGCCCGCGAGGACGAGTGCGTGGAGGTCACCCCGGAGTCGATCCGCATCCGCAAGCTCATCCTGGACGCCAACGAGCGTGCCAAGGCCTACCGCGCCCGCGCAAAGGCCTAGTTCCATCGCCACGGCCCAAGCATCCGGTTCCCGGGTCCCGCGTTGGCGGGGCCCGGCTGCCGTGGTGCTTGGCGCCCTGGCGGCGGGCATCCTGGGAACATCACTGCACGCCCAGGTGCTCTATGCGGGGGACACTGCGCTGCCGCTCGGCGCGGTTGGGGCATTGATCTTCAGTGCCGCGGTTGCGTCCTTCGCAGGGCTCTGGACACGTTCGGTGGCTGTCAGCGCGGCCACCGGTGTCCTCACCTACGTCCTGCTCGGAACGTTCTCACTGGACATATTCAGCGGACCCCTGATCGTCACCGGAACCTCTTCCGGGCTGGACCTGCCGGTAGTCACAGCCGGGCAGATCTGGCTCTTTGGCCAGTCACTGGCCACCATTGCCGCCGTGCTGGTAACCGCCGTCGTGCTGCGCTCCGAAGCCCGCTTTGAACGCGCCTCGGCGAAGGAAAACACCCTTCCCTACGGCACCGATCCTGGTTACCGTCCGGGACCGGAACCGCTTAGCTAGCCAGGTCCCCTGAGAGTTTTTCACTGGTTCGGTCCCGGTGATGGGCCAGCATCAGTGATGTGGGTGTGCCGTCGGGGTCCGGACCGCGCAGGGCATAGTCATCGAAAACCGCACGCAGCTTGTCCATCAGGATGCGGCGGTTTTCCTCGTTAAGGCACAGGCCCATACGCACTACCTCGATGTCCGACGGGGGAAGCCCCTCGATTTCCTGCAGGAACGTCTCCACAAAGACCATGTTGGTGCCCTCAGGCAGTGAGGCTTTCCAGCTCAGGCCGGTGGCGCGGTAGGGAATTTCCTTGGCGCCGCGGTTCCCCGTGCGCGGTGTTCCGGCAGCGAGAAAACCGGTGCCCAGCAGGGTTCGTACGTGATGCAGGGCAGTGGCAGGATTCAGTTCCAGTGCTTCGGCGATTTCCTTGTTGGTCCGCTCGGCATGCAGGCACAAACGCAGAATCCGCAGCCGGACAGGGGAGCTCAGCGCTCGTCCCCGGGCCTGGATCACATCATCGTTTGGCATCATCCCAGCATACCCGTGCGGAGAGCCGGGCCTTTTTGCAGTGATCAGGCGGTTCGCGGACGCCGGCGCTCAGGAGCGGGCGGGACAGGCTTGCCGGCAGTCACCAGATTCCACGGAATCCGGACCGGACCCTTGCGGGTCATCAGGGTGCACCCCTCGGAATCCAGCGCAGTAATGGTTCCCAGCGCGTCCGTCAGTCCGCCGTCAATGCGGTAACGCACGACGGCGCGCTGCCCCGTGCCGGCGGCGCGGAGGCGTTCCTCGGGGGTTGGGGAAGTCACCGTTACATAGTACGCGGCGGTCTCCCGGCTGGGAGATAATGGAACGGACTACTAACGTGGAAGCATTACCTCGTGGAGATCTGCGGTTTCGCGGATAACCGCACACCAAGGAAGGCAAAGGGACGTGACGTACGTAATTGCGCAGCCATGCGTGGATGTTAAGGACAAGGCATGCATCGAAGAATGCCCCGTGGACTGCATCTACGAAGGTGAACGCTCCCTCTATATCCACCCGGATGAATGCGTTGACTGCGGCGCCTGCGAACCCGTCTGCCCGGTAGAGGCCATCTACTACGAGGACGACACTCCCGAAGAGTGGGCCGACTATTACAAGGCCAACGTCGAATTCTTCGATGACCTGGGTTCCCCGGGCGGTGCCGCCAAGCTTGGCAATACGCACAAGGATCATCCGATGATCGCCGCACTGCCGCCGCAGAACCAGGAATGAGCACTGCAGCCTCCGGCACTTTCGGCCTGAACCTGCCGGAGTACCCGTGGGAAGCCATGGCCCCATACGTGCAGCAGGCCTCTGCGCACGCGGACGGCGCCGTGAACCTCTCCATCGGAACTCCTGTGGACCCGACTCCGGAGTTCATCCAGGAAGCCCTTGCCGGCGCAGCCAACGCGCCGGGATACCCCACCACGCACGGAACAGCCGAGCTGCGGCAGGGAATTGCGGACTGGTTCTCCCGGCGCCGTTCCGTCCCAGGCCTGGATCCGCAGGACATCATGCCCACGGTTGGTTCCAAGGAACTGGTTGCCTGGCTCCCGCTGCTGCTGGGGCTGGGAGCGGGCGACGTCGTCGTGCGTCCCACCGTTGCCTACCCGACCTATGACATGGGTGCCGTCCTCGCAGGAGCCACCCCCGTCGCCGCGGACGACCTCTCTGAGCTCGATGACGAGACACGCTCGCGCGTCCGCCTGGTCTGGGTCAACTCTCCCGGAAATCCGACCGGCAGTGTCCGCGGCGCCGAATCGATGGCAGCCCTGGTGGACCAGGCCCGTTCACTGGGCGCGGTAGTGGCATCGGACGAGTGCTATGCGGAACTCGGCTGGGGCGAATGGGACACCGCGCGAGGCGGAACCCCGGTACCGTCAGTGCTCGATCCCCGCGTCAGCGGAGGCAGTAACGAGTCCCTGCTCGCTGTGTACTCCCTCAGCAAGCAGTCCAACCTCGCCGGGTACCGTGCCGCGTTCGTCGCAGGTGACGGCGCGATCATCGCCAACCTGGTGAACAGCCGCAAGCACGCCGGGATGATTGTCCCTGCACCCGTGCAGGCCGCGATGCTGGCGGCGCTGTCCGACGACCGGCACGTTGCGGAGCAGAAGGACAAATACCGTGCACGAAGGGAGATGCTGGTCCCCGCGCTGGAAGCTTTCGGCCTGAAGATCAGCAGTTCCGAGGCAGGGCTGTACCTGTGGGCCACCGCGGGCGAGGACACCTGGACAACCATTCAGCGATTCGCCGCACTCGGGATCGTAGTTGGCCCCGGCGTTATCTACGGAGACGCAGGCGCCGGTTTTGTCCGGGTGGCACTCACTGGAAGCGACGAACGCATCGCCGCAGCAGCGCAGCGGCTGGAGGCAGCGGCGCGCTGATTGGGCGGTTGCATTATGCAGTGATGTTGCGCTTGCACAACAAGATCGCTGCCGATTAGTGGTAACGCCCGGTAAACCGGTAGCGTTTTAGCGAAATAGATAACAGCACGAATGTGTACTATGGGCGCTCTTCTCACGAGGACGCGGGCCCGTAGCAGTGGGTTCTTCAAACTCCTGAAGGAGAAAAATGACTGAGCGACCAAGTGCCGAACTGCACTATGGGACCGAGCCGGCGGACAAGCTGGAGCTTCCCCGCATTGCGGCCAAGGAAGGCAACGACGGCTTTGACGTATCGAAGCTGCTGAAGCAGACCGGCACCGTAACGTTCGACCCCGGGTTCATGAACACCGCGGCCACGACCTCGGCGATCACCTACATCGACGGTGATGCGGGAATCCTGCGTTACCGCGGATACCCCATCGAGCAGCTGGCAAAGCACTCCAGCTTCCTCGAAACTTCCTACCTGCTGATCTACGGCAACCTGCCGACTCCCGCAGAGCTTGAAGCATTCGACCACCGGATCCGCCGGCACACACTGCTGCATGAGGACCTCAAAGGCTTCTTCGGAGGCTTCCCGCGTGATGCTCACCCGATGCCCGTGCTCTCCTCGGCAGTCAGCGCGCTGTCCACCTTCTACCAGGATTCCCTGGATCCCTTCGACGAGGAGCAGGTGGAGCTTTCCACCGTGCGCCTTATGGCGAAGCTTCCCGTGATTGCTGCGTATGCGCACAAGAAGAGCATCGGCCAGCCCATGCTCTATCCGGACAACTCCATGAACCTGGTGGAGAACTTCATGCGGCTCTCCTTCGGCCTGCCCGCCGAGCCGTACGAACTGAATCCGAAGCTGGTCAAGGCCCTGGACCTGCTGCTGATCCTGCACGCAGACCATGAGCAGAACTGCTCTACCTCCACGGTCCGCCTGGTCGGCAGCTCCAACGCGAACATGTTCGCTTCGATCTCCGCCGGCATCAGCGCGCTCTTCGGCCCGCTGCACGGCGGTGCCAACGAAGCCGTGCTGAACATGCTGCGGGACATCCAGTCCACCGGCATGCAGCCTGAAACCTTCATGGAGAAGGTCAAGAACAAGGAAGACGGCGTGAAGCTCATGGGCTTCGGGCACCGCGTCTACAAGAACTACGATCCGCGCGCCAAGATCGTTAAGGCAACGGCCCACGAGATCCTCGCGGACCTCGGCGGCAACGACGAGCTGCTGGACATCGCCATGCGGCTTGAAGAGAAGGCCCTCGCGGATGACTACTTCATTGAGCGCAAGCTCTACCCGAATGTGGACTTCTACACCGGCCTGATCTACAAGGCCATGGGCTTCCCGGAGAAGATGTTCACTGTGCTCTTCGCAATCGGCCGCCTGCCGGGCTGGATCGCCCAGTGGCGCGAAATGATGCAGGACCCGCAGACCAAGATTGGCCGTCCGCGCCAGTTGTACACGGGTGTCCCGGAGCGCAACTACCCGGAACGCTAAACAGGCACAGCCAGTGCCCAACAGGTTCTAAAAAGGACGGGTCCGCATCCTCACTGAGGATGCGGACCCGTCCTTCGCTGTACGTCCGGCGGCTATGCCTGGGTGGCGTACCCCTGCGGGTTCTGCTTCTGCCAGTTCCAGTGATCGCGGCACATGTCATCCAGGGACCGCCCGGCGGACCAGCCGAGCTCTGCCCGGGCTGCCGAGGGGTCCGCGTAGCTCACGGCGGCGTCTCCCGGGCGGCGCGGCGCGAACTCGTAGGGAACGTCCTTCCCTGCTGCCTTGGAGAAAGCGGCCAGGACCTCCAGCACCGAGGAGCCGTTGCCGGTACCCAGGTTCCAGCGCTTGACCCCCTTGCGTGCGGCAATGTAGTCAAGGGCCGCCAGATGTCCGGCGGCCAGGTCCATGACGTGGATGTAGTCACGCACACCGGTGCCGTCAGGAGTGTTGTAGTCGTTACCGAAGACCATGACCTTCTCCCGGCGTCCCACGGCGACCTGGGCGACGAAGGGCAGCAGGTTGTTGGGAACACCAGTGGGATCCTCGCCGATGCGTCCGGATTCATGCGCGCCGACCGGGTTGAAGTAGCGCAGCAGCGCGATGCTCCAGCGTTCATCCGAGGCCCCCAGGTCTGCCAGGATGTCCTCGATCTGTTCCTTGGTCCGGCCGTAGGGGTTCACCGCATCCATCGGCATATCCTCTACCAGCGGCACCTCTTCGGAAGCCCCGTAGACGGTGGCTGAGGAGCTGAAGACGATGGTGCGCACATCGTGCCGGTCCATGGCTGCCAGCAGGTTCAAGGTGCCTGCAACGTTGTTCCGGTAATAGTGCAGCGGCTTGGCCACCGATTCGCCGACTGCTTTCAGCCCGGCGAAGTGGATGACAGCTTCGGGGGAGTGCTCGGCAAAGATGGCTTCAAGTGCCTGCGGATCGAGCAGGTCCGCCTGGACGAACGAAGCCGTGCGTCCGGAGAGTTCCTGGACCCGGTTCAGGGATTCGGTGCTGGAATTGGCGAGGTTGTCCATCACAACAACGTCGTGCCCGGCCTGCAGCAGCTCGAGCGTGGTGTGGGATCCGATGTAGCCGGTTCCGCCGGTGACTAGTATTCGCATGGTTTCCAGCCTAGCTGGTCCGCCGGGCGGCCAGCCTGAGGGCCTGCCGGGTTACCCCTGTCTGCCGGGTTAGCCCTGTCTCCCGGGTTAGCCCTGCCCGCCCACGGAGGCCGGGGCAATGTGGATGGCCACCTGCGTGCCGGGAGCATCGGACGGAGTCCACGTGCCGCTTCCACGGGTCCAGGTCATGGAGTCGAATGAGACTTCATTGATGTTCAGTGCCTTGGCGTTGGCTACAGCCCACTGGGCCAGCGACCAGCCGTATTCCCCTGAAGCACCTACCACCAGGACCTCGCCGAGCACCATGGCCTGCTGCTCGCCGTACAGCGTGTTCATCGCCGCCAGGACAGCGTTCGGATCACCGGGGGCCTGCGCGGGATTGAGGGTGCAGGCCAGCGCCGCGGGCGATTGCCCGGTCAGGGCCGAAGCGAAAGCCCTTCCCTCAGGCTCATGGTCCGCGTAGGCATCCGGATAGGCGCTTCGCTGGACTGTCTGGGCGGCGACCGTAACCGGCAGGTCCTGGTACCCGGGAACTTCGACGAGAGCGTCGTAGAAGACGTTCACGGCGTAGACCGGGTCCATCACCTGCTCCTGGGAGCCCCAGCCCTGCGACGGCCGCTGCTGGAACAGCCCGCGCGAATCAGGTCCCGCGTCATCTCCGTAGTCCAGATTGCGCAGCCCGGATTCCTGCACCGCGGTGGCCAGTGCGATCGATGCCGCACGCGGCGGAAGACCGCGCGCAACGGCTACGGCAGCAATCGTTGATGCGTTGGCTGCCTGGTCCGGGTTCAGGGACCAGGAGGCGTCGTTGACAGTAGCGGTGCAGCGTTCGCGTACCGGCTTCTCCTCGTCCCGGCCCAGGGCCAGGACGAGGAGGTAGATCAGGACTGCGGCGGCTGCCGCAGCGGCAAGCAGCAGCACGCTGATGGTCCTGCGCCGTGCCGCCGGCTGGGGGTTGCGGGCCACGGCCCTGCCTCCTGGTCGGGGTCCTAGTTGGCGTGCAGCGCTTCGTTCAGTTCCACAGTTCGGGCCAGCCGCGGAAGGGCCTCAACAGCGCCGGTTGAGGAATTGCGCCTGAACAGCAGGCCCGGAACACCGGAGAGATCTGCTGCCTTGACGGTGCGGACTTCGTTTGTTTCGGGATCGGTGACGCTGACGCGTGTGCCGGCGGTGACGTACAGGCCTGCTTCAACAACGCTGTCATCGCCGATGCTGATACCCACACCGGAGTTGGCGCCCAGGAGCACACGCTCACCGACGGTGATCCGCTCCTTGCCGCCGCCGGACAGGGTGCCCATGATGGATGCGCCGCCGCCGACGTCGGAGCCGTCGCCAACGACGACGCCCGCGGAAATCCGGCCTTCCACCATCGAGGTGCCGAGGGTGCCGGCGTTAAAGTTGACGAACCCTTCATGCATGACAGTGGTGCCTTCGGCGAGGTGTGCACCCAGCCGGACGCGGTCTGCATCGGCGATGCGCACCCCGGTGGGCAGGACGTAGTCGACCATGCGGGGGAACTTGTCCACGCCGTAGACCGTGACTGCACCGCGGGCGCGCAGGCCCAGGCGGACCGAGTCGAAACCGGCAACCTGGCAGGGACCGAAGTTGGTCCATACAACGTTGGGCAGCACGCCGAAGATGCCGTCCAGGTTGATGGTGTTCGGCGCCGCAAGGCGGGCCGAGAGAACGTGCAGGCGGAGGTAGGCGTCTGCCGTCCCGGCGGGAGCCTCATCGAGGTTGATCTCGGTGCGGACTACCTCGCCGCGGGTTCCGCGGACTTCATCCGCCATGGACGCAGCGGCCTTCTCGAGATCGGCTGCGAGTTCTTCGCCTGCCTGGAGCGGGGCCAGCTCGGGGCGGGGGTACCAGACGTCCAGGAAGGTGCCGTCTGCGGCTACAGTTGCCAGTCCGAGACCGGACGCGGTGCGTGGGGAGGGGGCTGCTGAAGTGCTTGAAGTCATGGGTTCCACTCTACCGAGCGGTACTCTGGACCGGTGACCGTATTACCTGCCAAACCCCTGAACCTGCACAACGACGTCGCTTCCCTCACAGCGGCCCTGATGGACATTGAGAGTGTGTCCGGAAACGAGGCCGCGATAGCCGACGCCGTTGAGGCGGCGCTGCAGGACCTCGGCCACCTTGAAGTGGTGCGCGACGGCGATTCCGTAATGGCACGGACCAATCTGGGACGCAGCGAGCGGGTCATCCTGGCCGGACACCTGGACACGGTGCCCCTGCCGTCCGTTCCCGGGTCCCGCGGAACCGTTCCGTCCAGCTGGGACGGCGAAGTCCTCTATGGCCGCGGTGCCACCGACATGAAGGGCGGGGTGGCGGTGCAGCTGGCGCTGGCGGCAAAGCTTACGGAGCCCAGCCGGGATATCACCTTCATCTTCTATGACCATGAAGAGGTTGATGCTTCGCTGAGCGGGCTGGGCCGGCTGGAGAAGTCCTTTCCGGAGTGGCTGAAAGCTGACTTCGCGATCCTCCTTGAACCGACCGACGGGACCGTGGAGGGCGGCTGCAACGGAACCATGCGCTTCCAGGCCCGCACCACCGGCAAAGCCGCACATTCGGCCCGTGCCTGGATGGGGGAGAACGCAATCCATGCCGCTGCGGAGATCCTGGTGCGGCTGCGGGACCACGAGCCGGCCACGGTCCGTGTTGAAGGACTGGATTACCGTGAGTCGCTCAATGCCGTAAAGATCCACGGCGGCACCGCCGGCAACGTCATCCCCGATTCCGCCGTGGTGGAAATCAACTACCGTTTTGCCCCGGACAAGGACCTGGCCCAGGCCGAAGCCTACGTCCGTGAGCTGCTGGACGGCTTCGACCTGGTGCGCACCGATGCTTCCGCAGGGGCACGCCCCGGCCTGGACCGTCCCGCGGCCGCCAGCTTCGTGGAAGCCGTTGGTGCTGAGCCGAAGCCAAAGTACGGCTGGACCGACGTCGCCCGTTTCAGTGCCCTTGGGATCCCCGCCGTTAACTTCGGACCGGGAGACGCGCTGCTGGCTCACTCCGACAATGAGCACGTCACGGCCGGCGCCATCCGCGAATGCCTGCGGGCCCTTCAGGACTGGCTGGCCTAGTTTCCGGCAGTCGAACGAGACAGCAGAAAGCGCCCTTTAGAAGCTTCTAAAGGGCGCTTTCTGCTGTCTCGTTTAGGAGGACCTACCGCACGGGTGCCGGGACGCCTTCCGGGTCCACGGCTTCGTCAGTCTTGAGCAGGGCCCCTGCGCGCGCGCCGAGCAGGCGCGAAAGGCGCTGGGCGGCAAACGTCAGGATCATGTTCAGGATGATGAAGATCGCGGCGGTGACAAGCAGGGCCGGCAGGATATTGCCTTCACCCGAGGCAAGCCGGCGGGCGTAGCCGAGC
Source organism: Arthrobacter sp. BL-252-APC-1A (assembly GCF_009696625.1). NCBI lineage: Bacteria > Bacillati > Actinomycetota > Actinomycetes > Micrococcales > Micrococcaceae > Arthrobacter > Arthrobacter sp. BL-252-APC-1A. The sequence continues at coordinate 417,811 of NZ_VULS01000002.1, forward strand.
AGCTCCGTGTAGCCAATAAAGGTACCCAGGGCAGAGTCCTTGAGGATCACGACGAACTGGCTGAGCAGGGCGGGGAGCATAGCCACCAGGGCCTGCGGAACCTCGACGATGCGAAGCGACTGGCTGCGGGTCAGGCCGATGGCCAGGCCTGCCTCACGCTGGCCCTTCGGCAGGCCAAACACACCCGAACGCACCAGTTCGGCGATCACGGAACCGTTGTACAGGGTCAGTGCCAGCACGACGGCGACAAACGGAACGTCCGAGGACGGAACCGGCGTGGACTTCGAGAGGAACTGGTAGAAGAAGATCATCATCAGCAGCACAGGCACCGCACGGAAGAACTCAACGACCAGGCCGGCGACCCAGCTGATGGCCTTTACCGACGAAAGCCGGCCGAGGCCGAAGACCAGGCCGAACACAATCGAAGTCACGATCGCAACGCCGGCCGCCTTCAGGGTCTCCAGGAGGCCGGGAAGCATGAAGTACTCCCAGGTCCGGCCTTCAATAAACGGATTCCACTTGGCCGCGTCGAACTGGCCCTTCTCGGCCAGGCCATAGACGACCAGTGCGAGGAGGGCAAGGATGAACAGAGTGCCGAGGATGTTGCCAACCATGATGCGGCGGCGTGCCCGGGGACCGGGCGCGTCAAAGAGTACGCTCTGGCTCATCGTGCCACCGCCAGTTTCTTCGAGGCCCAGGTGGTGAGCAGACCAATCGGGATCACAATGAGCACAAAGCCCAGTGCGAAGGTCAGGAAGATCTGCGTCATAAGGTCAGGGCGGAATTCGATCATGGTCTTCATCAGGCCGGAGGCCTCAGCAACGGAAGCTACGGCGGCCACCGTGGTGTTCTTGGCCAGTGCAATCAGGACATTGCCCAGCGGTGCAACAGCGCCGCGGAACGCCTGCGGCAGGATGATCAGCCACGCTGCGGGCAGGAAGGACAGCCCGATTGAGCGGGCAGCTTCGGCCTGTCCCAGCGGAACGGTGTTGACGCCGCTTCGGATCGCCTCGCAGACAAACGCTGCGTGGTAGACCGAGAGGGAGAGCACCGCCAGCCGGAAGAAGTTGAGTTGGAAGTCGCCGGACAGGTTGACCTGCAGCTGGGACCAGAGAGCCAGGGTGCCGAAGACCATGATGATGGTCAGCGGGGTGTTCCTGAAGATGTTCACGTATGCCGTGCCGAACCAGCGCAGGCTGGCGATTGGCGAAATACGCATCACGGCCAGGATGGTGCCGAGCACGAGGGACCAGAGCGCGGCCCAGAACGTGAGTTGGATGTTGACCCAGAAGGCCCCGACGACGTCGTATTCGCCAAAGAGCTCGAGGAAACCTTCCATATGTCACCTCTTCCGTAAAAATGTGTGGAGCGGAGTTCGGGGCAGGGCCGAAAGCCCTGCCCCGAACGTTGCCGCCGAAACCCGGCGGAGGCGGGCCGCTTAGGCGCAGGCGTCCATCGTCGGCGGGTTCAGGTCGGCGTTGAACGTGTAGTCAGCGCCTTCGGTGTTCTTCTTGATGGCTTCTTCCCAGGCGCCGTCTTCGATCATCTTTTCGATGGCAGCGTTGATGTCTTCACACTTGTCGCTGTCCTTCTGGATGCCGACGCCGTACTTCTCCTCGGAGAAGGTGTTGCCGACAACCTTGAACTGGCCCTTGTTGGCGTCCGTGGAGGCGAGGCCGGCCAGGATGATGTCGTCGGTGGTGACGGCGTCAATGGCGCCGCCCTGCATGGCGGTGACGCACTCGGCGTAGCTCGGCTGTTCCACGAGGTTGGCTTCATTGGCCAGCGTGTCCTTGACCTTCTGCGCGGACGTGGAGCCGGTAACCGAGCAGAGGGTCTTGCCGTTGAGGTCTTCGGGGCCGGTGATCTCGGAATCGTCGGAGCGCACCAGCAGGTCCTGGCCGGCAACGAAGTACGGTCCTGCGAAAGCGACCTTTTCCTTGCGGGTGTCCGTGATGGAGTAGGTCGCGAAGATCATGTCCACCTGGTCATTTTCCAGCATGTTTTCACGCTGGGCAGACGGGGTCTCGATCCATTCGATCTGGTCTTCGCCGTAGCCGAGTTCGCCGGCTACGTACTTGGCAACATCCACGTCGAAGCCGCTGTAGGAGCCGCCTTCGTCGAAGCCGAGGCCTGGCTGATCGAACTTGATGCCGATCCGGATGCTGTCGCCGCTGCCGGAATCAGCAGAGCCGCTGGCCGAATCGCTGCCGGAGTCGCCGCCGCAGGCGGACAGGGTCAGAGCGGCAGCTGCAGCCATGGCGGCAACTGCGTAACGGGTATTGCGCATTTTTTCTCCTTGCATTGCGGCCGGGGCCCGTGGGGGCCGCGGCCTTGCCTCAAAGGGTGGATGAAAAACCGGCGGACGCCCTAGTGGGCGAGGATCTTGCCGAGGAAGTCCTTGGCCCGGTCGCTCTTGGGGTTGGTGAAGAACTCTTCGGGTGCAGCCTGCTCAACGATCTGGCCGTCCGCCATGAAGATCACGCGGTCTGCTGCCTTGCGGGCGAAGCCCATTTCATGGGTCACGACGATCATGGTCATGCCCTCCTGGGCGAGCTCCACCATGGTGTCCAGGACCTCGTTGATCATTTCCGGGTCAAGCGCAGAGGTGGGCTCATCGAACAGCATGACCTTCGGCTTCATGGCCAGGGCCCGGGCGATTGCCACGCGCTGCTGCTGGCCGCCGGAAAGCTGGGCGGGAAGCTTGTTCGCCTGGTTGTCCACGCCTACCCGCTTGAGGAGCGCCATTGCCTTCTCCTTGGCTTCGGCGGACTTCATCCGCTTCACCTTGACGGGGCCAAGTGCCACGTTGTCCAGGATGGACTTGTGTGCGAAGAGGTTGAACGACTGGAAGACCATGCCGACGTCGGCACGCAGCTTGGCGAGTGCCTTGCCTTCAGCGGGCAAGGCCTTGCCGTCAATGGTGATCTCACCGTCGTCGATGGTCTCCAGGCGGTTGATGGCCCGGCACAGTGTCGATTTGCCGGACCCCGACGGGCCGATCACCACAACTACTTCGCCGCGCGCTACATCAAGGTTGATGTCCCGCAGCACATGGAGGTCCCCGAAGTGTTTGTTTACGTTCTTCAGCGAGACGAGGGGTCCTGCTTGCTCAGGCACCGGCTGCCCTGATGTTGTGTCACTGGTCATAGATAGAAGATAGCGAACAAATCAACCCCTGGTGTCCCCGATCACTCTTGCATGGACAAATCGTGACGCAAGAGAAACCAAAAGACGGCGGCGGGTGAGAGCGGGCGTGAGGTCCTCATCACAGGCTCGCGCTAGCCTTGGTAGATGGCTATGAGCGACGCAGAAGACGGAACCCGTCCAATATCGGCGAAACGGCGCGGACCTGTGGAGCTGCGCCGCGGGCAGGCGCGGGTTCCGCAGTCGGACCGGTTCCTGCTTGATACAGCGGACGGGACCCATTTCACGCATACCGATCCCTGGCGGGTATTGCGGATCCAGAGCGAATTCGTTGAAGGCTTCGGCACGCTGTCTGAACTGGGTCCTGCGGTAAGTGTCTTCGGGTCCGCCCGCAGTCTCCCGGGATCCCGCTGGTACAAGCTCGGGGAAGAGGTTGGCAGGCTGCTCTCCGAGGCAGGGCTTGCAGTCATTACCGGCGGTGGCCCAGGTTCGATGGAGGCCGCCAACAAGGGGGCAGTGGAAGCCGGAGGGGTCTCGGTTGGCCTCGGGATCGAACTGCCGTTTGAAACCGGGCTCAATGACTGGGTGGACCTCGGAATTAATTTCCGCTATTTCTTCGTCCGGAAAACGATGTTCGTCAAATACGCCCAGGGGTTTATTGTGCTGCCGGGCGGCTTCGGCACGATGGACGAGCTCTTCGAAGCAATGACCCTGGTCCAAACCCAAAAAGTAACATCATTCCCCATAGTGCTGATCGGCACCGAGTTTTGGTCCCCGCTGCTGGAATGGGTCCGCGGAACGCTGCTTGAGGAGGGAATGATCTCGGCCATGGACCTGGACCTCGTGCACCTGGTGGATGACCCGGCTGAAGCCGTGAAACTCATCATTGCCGACAGCGCCGGCCACGTTTCCCTCTGACCACGCGGACTCATCTGCGACGATGGACCCGTGATGATCCTGCTCGCCTTCCTTGCCATCGCCGCCGTCGGCGCGGCCGCACTCCTGGTGGCCGGCCGCATCGGACCCGGCCGCCTGCGCCGCAGGTCCGGTTCCGCGGACGGGGGATGGGAGGCACTTAGCCCGTCAGAACCCCTGGCCACCCTTGGCGAGCCGGACCCGCGGCTGCCTCCGGTGCTGCTGCCGGAGCATCCCGGCGCGGCGGACGTTGGGGCACTGAAGTTCTCCGTTGCCTTTCGGGGTTATCGGATGGACGAGGTGGATCAGGTGCTTGAACGGCTGGGCGCTGCCCTGGAGGAACGGGACGCCGCCCTGGCCCGGTTCCGGGGGCCCGGGCCGGAAACAGACGCCGCGTCCGCGCCCCGAACCGGCCGGCACGCCCTGATTCAGCCCGGGGAAAGCGGAACCAATCCGCAGCCCGGAAGCACCAGGCCGGGAAACATTAAGCCAGGCACCACAGAACCGTGACGGCACTTCCCGGACCGGACGGAGCGCTGCGCTGTGCATGGGCCCTGGCCAGCGGCGACTACATGGAGTACCACGACCATGAGTGGGGCCGTCCTGTGCGGGGCGAGGCCGCCCTGTTTGAACGCCTGAGCCTGGAAGGGTTCCAGTCCGGACTCAGCTGGATAACTATCCTGCGGAAGCGGGAAGCCTTCCGGGAGGCGTTTGCCGGCTTCGATCCGGCCACGGTTGCGGGGTTTGGCGAAACCAATGTGGAGCGGCTGATGGACAACCCCGGCATTGTCCGCAATGCGGCCAAGATCCGGGCCACCATCGCCAACGCACGCGCCCTTCTTGCGCTGGGGGAGGATGAGTCGCTGGAAGCCCTGCTGGAGAAGCACCGTCCGCCCGTCCATGCTGCTCCCCGAGCCGCTGCTGACATTCCCCCCTCCACGGCGGAGTCAGCGAGCCTTTCGCGTGAGCTGCGGGCCCGCGGTTTTCGTTTCGTGGGGCCGGTGACTGCCTATGCCATGATGCAGGCCACCGGGTACGTAAACGACCATCTTGCTGACTGCGCCTTTCGCTGACCCGTGCCCCTGCCCGGTGCAGTTCCGCGCGGCAGAACCCCCGGATGTGTCCTCAGACACACCGAAATTTCGCCTGCTTACGGTTGTACGGAATAATGGTCGCAAATGCGGCTCGGGCGCCTAACAACAATAGGTCCGGGGCCGCGGCAGGAACGGTGATTACTCGGGGAATAACCCCGCAGTGCGCTTTTGAAAGGGGAATTTCAATATGGCTGCGATGAAACCGCGTACGGGTGACGGGCCCATGGAGGTTACCAAAGAAGGGCGCAGCCTGATCCTGCGGGTGCCGATCGACGGCGGCGGACGGCTCGTTGTCGAACTGAACGCTGAAGAAGCAGGCAAGCTCAAGGAATGCCTCCTCGGCGTCACCAGCTAGGCTGGATGCATGCGTCCTTCCAGGCTTACTTCCAAGCCTGCTGGTGCCTCTCCGGCTACCCGCAGGATGTCCATGACGGCGGTTTCCGGGCTCGCTCCGCTTTCGGAGCGCGCCGGAGATCCAGCCGGCGGCACCGGTCTGGCGCCGCGGACTGACGAGGGCGTAGACGTCCTCGCCGTTGCTATTGCCCCCGGGCCGCCCGGGGACCGCACGGTCCCCGAACCCAGGCGCGGCGCTGTTGAAGCCGCTGTGCAGTACGGCATCGACGTGGCTGCACGGGCAGAAGCAGCCGGAGTGACGGGCAAGGCAGGGGAACACCTGGTGGTGGAACCGCCCCGGGGATCTGCCGGTCTTGCGGGCAGGCTCATTTATTTGGGAGTGGGCGACGAATCCCACCAAAGCCTGCGGCGTGCCGGTGCAAGCCTGGCCAGGGCGACATCCGGAGCCAAGAGGATCCGGACGAGCGTTGTTGACGGGCTGACCCCGCAGGCGCAGCAGGCCTTCCTCGAAGGCTTCTTCCTGGGCGGCTACCGCGCGCCGCGCACCGGTGTAACCGATGCGCCGAAGCCGATGGCCGAGGTCATGGAGGTTACCGGGCTCAAGCCGCAGGCGCTTGAGCTGGCGGAAGTTGCGGCCCGTGCGGCCTGGCTGGCCCGCGACCTGACCAATACTCCGCCGGATGTAGCCACCCCTGAATGGATCGCTGCACAGAGCGAGGCGGTGGCGGCTGCCAGGGGGCTCGACGTCGAGGTCTGGGATCCGGCGCGCCTGGCTGCTGAAGGATTCGGCGGGCTCACCGCCGTGGGATCCGGTTCTGCCAACGGCCCGCGGATGGTACGCGTCACCTACCGGCCGGCGGGCGTTGAAACCACGGACCGGGTGGTGCTGGTGGGCAAGGGAATAACGTTCGATTCCGGGGGCATTTCGCTGAAGCCCCGTGAGTCGATGCCCCCGATGAAAATGGATATGGCCGGATCGGCCGTAGTGCTGGCGGCGGTGCAGGCCGCGGCCGAGCTGCAGGTTCCCTTTGAAGTGACGGCCCTGCTCGCTTTGGCTGAAAACGCAATCGGAGCAGCGTCCTACCGGCCCGGCGACATTGTCCGGACGTACAACGGCACAACCGTGGAGATCGGCAACACAGACGCTGAAGGACGGATGGTGCTGGCTGATGCACTCGCGTACGCAGTGCAGGAGCTGAAGCCCTCCGCCGTGATCGACGTCGCGACCCTGACCGGCGCCGCCATGCTGGGTCTGGGCAAACGACATGCAGCCCTGTTTGGCAACGATCCCGAGCTTCTTACCGCGCTGGAAGCTGCAGCAAGCGCCAGCGGCGAGCCGCTCTGGCAGCTGCCGCTCGTCCCGGATTATGAGTATCTGCTTGAATCAGCCACCGCAGACCTGGCCCATGTTGCCCCAGTGAAGGCCAAAGCCGGCGGGGGTGCAATTCTTGCGGCACTGTTCCTGGAGAAATTCGTGGACGGAACTCCCTGGATCCACCTGGACATCGCCGGGCCCATGGAAGTTTCCTCGGACACCCACGAGTACTCGAAGGGGGCCACGGGCTTCGGTGCCAGGCTCCTGATCGCCTTCCTGCGTGCACGGGCTGCCCGTGCAAGGGCAGAAACAGCCTAGCGGCCGGGAAGTACCTTCACGGCCAGCTGAAGGCCGTCGCCCGTGGGCAGAAGCGAAGAAACAAGCGAATCGTTGTCCCGGATGAGGCGGCCGACCTGCCGCATGGTCGCCGTTAGGGGTTCCCGTGCGGCGGGGTCGGCCACCCGCCCGTTATCCAGGGCCCCGTTGATGATCAGCAGGCCGCCGGGCTTCAGCAGCCGCACGGCCTGCTCGGCGTACAGGACGAAGGATGGCTTGTCCGCATCGATAAACACGAGGTCGTAGGCATTGTCCGTAAGGCGGGGCAGCACCTGTGCCGCCCGGCCGGAGATGGTGCGGGTGCGGTTTCCCGGAACTCCAGCCTCGGAGTAGGCCTGGCGCGCGGCGCGCAGATGGTCCACATCGGAGTCGATCGTGGTCAGTACCGAACCCGGACCAAGTCCGCGAAGAAGGCACACACCCGAAACTCCGGCTCCGGTTCCGATCTCCACGACTGTCTGCGCCTTGGATGAAGCGGCAAGTACGGTCAGCGCAGCTCCCACCCCGGTGCTGACCGGTGCGACACCCAGTTCGTGTGAACGCTCACGCGCGCGAAGCAGGACTTCATCCTCGAAAGGCAGGGCCTCCGTGTAGGACCACGTGCTCTGCTTGTCGGCGCTCATGGATGCACAGTCTCTTTCGCTCAATAATCGTGGGGAAGCCGCGTCAGGTGTGGGTCTGCCGCAAACCGGGGCGAACGAACGCCCGCGGAACTGCGGCGGAACTGCAGCAATACAAGCTTAAGGCCACTGAAGCACGGTTTCTGCCCATCGCGCCCGGGTGAGCCGCGCCTAAAAACGAGCTGCTGCCCAATGAGCCGCGGCCACTTGTCCTGATCCGTTGGGCATGCTAACAGCGAACTCACAGAATCATGCGCAAACATGGATGGTGAACTTACTGACGATCGCCGCCCCGCAATCACGCTGAGCTGATTCCGGGGCCGCAGGCTACGTTGCGAAGGGAGGAAACCGTGACGGGGACAACGGACGTTGCAGCGGAGGCATCCGCAGGAACCGAATGGGTGCGTCCCACCTGGCAGGAGGTCGTGGAAACACACTCCGCCAAGGTGTACCGCCTTGCCTACCGGCTGACGGGCAATAAGCACGACGCCGAGGACCTCACACAGGAAGTCTTCGTCCGCGTCTTCCGCTCCCTTGCCAACTTCCAGCCCGGCACACTGGACGGGTGGCTCCACCGGATCACCACCAACCTCTTCCTGGACCAGGCCCGCAGGCGCAGCCGCATCCGTTTTGACGGCATGAGTGAAGAGGCAGAGAGCCGGCTGCCCAGCCAGGGCCCCGGGCCCGAGCGCAGCTTCGAGTTCAACAACCTGGACGTGGATATCCAGCGGGCACTCGAGGAGCTTCCTCCTGACTTCCGGGCCGCGGTAGTGCTCTGCGACCTTGAAGGACTTTCTTACGACGAAGTGGCGAACGCCCTGGGCGTGAAGCTCGGAACGGTTCGTTCGCGCATCCACCGCGGGCGCAGCATGCTCAAGGAGAAACTGGCTCACCGGGACCCGGCCCAGCGCCGTACTCCAGCCGTGGGCCTGAAGATCCCCCGCGTGGCAGGAGCCGGCTAGAGGATATGCGCCACCCCAAACGCCACCTGCGTGAGTTCCTCGACGGGGAACTGCCGGCACGCCGGCGTGATGCAGTCGAGTCCCATCTTCAGCGATGCGCATCCTGCCGCTGCCTTGTGGAAGAAGAGCGCCGCCTGCGCAGCCGGCTGAGGGCAATGAGCGTGCCGTCTCCGCGCGAAGACCTGGCCAGCCGGATCGTGGCAGACACTGCCAGCGCCCGGGTACCGCAAATCCCCGAAGCCCGTAGCCGCAGGCGTTACGCCGTCGCAATCGGGGGCATTCTCACCCTGGTGTCCGGCTTCGTCCTGGCCGGTGCCTATGTGCTGGGAAGCATCGCCGACGAGCCGCTTTCCGCGCCCCGGCAGGCACATCTGCTGGCCGGCTGGAACCAGCTGGCAGAGCAGCGCAGCCTTTCAGCCGGAGAGCTGCAGTCCCTCAGGGATGCGGGCTGGTCCTGCCCGGAACTGACCGAACTCGGCTTCACATTGGCCTCGGCCCGCACCCTGGAAGTCGCAGGACACCCCGCCGTCGCCATGGAGCTGACCCGTAACGGCGAGACCGTCCGGGTCTATGAGCAGCGCCCGCGCGAGGGCGATGCAAATCCTGAGGTGCTTCACGCCCTGACCGGCAGGCCGGCCGCGCTGGAAGGATTCAGTGCGCCCGATGCGGGCCAATCGACAACACCCCGGCTCTGGCGGAATGAGGAGCGCCCGGGGGAGGCCGTGCTCTCCGCGCGCAATGTTACTTACACACTGGCGACATCGAAGCCGGACGAAACCATGTCCTCGGTTGTTGGAGAACTCTCCCTCAGCGAGTCCGCCCGCCTGCTGGTTCCTTCGGGCGACGCGGATTCCGGAGCCGCCGAACGTATCCTGCGGGGACTGGCGCTGCTCGCGGGCGCAGGGCGTTCATCTTGAGTCCAGCCTTAAAGTGGCCCCGGTCCGGCTGGAAAAGGTAACCTTCAAAAGTGTTCGGAATTAACGGCTATGAGCTGATCATCCTGGCGGTCCTCGCCGTGGCCATCCTTGGCCCCGAACGCCTGCCCGAATACGCTTCGCAGCTGGCGCGGCTTGTGCGTGAAATGCGTCGTATGGCAAGCGGTGCCCGGGAACAGCTTCGCGAAGAAGTCGGGCCGGAAATCGACGAGGTGGACTGGCGGAAGCTCGATCCCCGCCAGTACGATCCGCGCCGCATTATCAAAGAGGCACTGCTCGACGACGTTGAGGACGCGGTCCGGCCGGCTGCGGCCCGCAGCGCCGGCTCCGCACGTCCTGTGGCGGAGCGGGCCGGAGCCGCTCCCGCCGGATCTGCTCCTGCTTTCCCCAGCCCGGCGGCGCCGCCGCCCGTCCAGCGCATCGAACGCCTGGCCGCGGGGGAACGGCCCCCCTTTGATGTCGAAGCCACCTAGGGGACGGCAGCTCAACCGTTAGCTTCGGGGTGTCACTCCGAGGTTGAGACCGGCCAGTCCGCGGGGACGCCCCGCCAGGGCAGCGGCTATCCGGCGCAGTTCGCCGCCGGCACTTTCGGCTTCTTCGGCCGACTCGTCCAGCACCACCGGTTCTCCGGCGTCTCCGCCTTCGCGAAGCCTGACGTCCAGCGGAATGCTGCCCAGCAGGGGAACGCTGTAGCCCAGCGCCTCGCCCAGCCGTTCGGAAACGAGCGTGCCTCCGCCGGAACCGAACAGTTCCATGCGCTCACCTCCGGGCAGTGTCAGCCACGACATGTTCTCGATGACACCGGAGACTTTCTGTCCGGTCTGCGCCGCCACGGTTCCGGCGCGCTCCGCGACCTCTGCCGCAGCTGCCTGCGGCGTAGTGACCACCAGGATCTCGGATCCCGGCAGCAGCTGTCCCACTGAAATAGCGATGTCTCCGGTGCCGGGCGGCAGGTCAAGCAGCAGCACGTCCAGGTCGCCGAAGTAGACGTCGGTGAGGAACTGTTCCAGCGCCCGGTGCAGCATCGGTCCGCGCCAGGCAACCGGCTGGTTCCTGTCCAGGAACATGCCAATGGAGATTGTCTTGATGCCGTGGGCCACGGGGGGCAGGATCATCTCGTCGACCCGGGTGGGCGGCGCAGTGATGCCGAGCAGTCCGGGTACGGAGAAGCCGTGGACATCGGCGTCGACCACACCCACACGCAGACCGGATGCGGCCATGGCGGCCGCGAGGTTCACCGTCACGGTGGACTTGCCCACGCCGCCCTTGCCGCTGGCAACGGCGTAGACCCGGGTCAGCGAGCCGGGACGGTTGAACGGGACCCCGCGTGCTCCGGCGGGTCCGCGCAGCTTCTCCTTGAGTTCCTCACGCTGGGCCGGCGTCATGACATCGAGGTCAACCTGGACGGAAGTGATGCCGGGGACAGCACTGAGTTCGCGTTCGACGTCGGCGGTGATGGTTCCGCGCAGCGGGCACCCCGCGATAGTGAGCAGGACACCGATCCTGGCCGCGCCGGCGTCGTTCACTTCAACGCTGCGGAGCATCCCCAGCTCAGTGATGGGCCGGCGCAGCTCGGGGTCGATGACCCGCTCCAGCGCTGCGCGGGCGGCGTCCTTGAGGGGATTCTGTGTTTCGGGCACTGCCTAGTCTTCTCCCGCACCCTGGGTCGCTTTGGACGGCGGGGTTGTGCCGTCCTGGCCGCGGCGGCGGGTGCTGCGCCGCTGGCCGTCTTCTCGGTTGTCATTGGCGTCGAGGAGTTCCTCGAGGAGCCCGCGGATTTCGGAGCGGACGTAGTCGCGGGTAGCGACTTCCCGCAGCGCGATGCGCAGCTCTGCAATCTCGCGGGTGAGGTATTCGGTGTCCAGCAGGTTACGTTCAGCGCGTTCGCGGTCCTGGCGCATGGAGACCCGGTCCCGGTCATCCTGCCGGTTCTGTGCCAGCAGCAGCAGGGGAGCGGCGTAGGAGGCCTGCAGCGAGAGCATCAGGGTCAGCAGCGTGAAGCCCAGGGCCACGCTGTCGAACCGCAGGGGCTCTGGTCCCCAGGTGTTCCAGACGAGCCAGACAACGCAGAACACTGTCATGTAGAGCAGGAACTGCGGGGTGCCCATAAAACGGGCGAAGTTCTCCGTGGCATGGCCAAAGGCATCAGGGTTGGGAGAGAGCCGCGGGAACCACCTGGTTCGGGCGGTGCGCGGAGTGTCGAGGCCGTCAGTACGGGGGCGGTTCTTCTCAGCCATTCTTCCTTCCCTGCCACGTTATGGGGCCGGTGTCGTCGGAGGCACGCCAGTCATCCGGGAGCAGGTGGTCCAGGACGTCGTCGACTGTCACTGCTCCCACCAGGCGCCCGGTGTCGTTGACCACCGGCAATGAGTTCAAGTTGTAGGTTGCCAGCATCCGGGAAATCTCCGCGATGTTGGCGAAGTCCCGCACCGGCTCCAGATCGGTATCGAGGATGTTGCCCAGGGCCTCCGGGGGAGCGGTGCGCAGCAGCTGCTGGATGTGCACGACGCCGAGGTAGCGGCCCGTGGGCGTCTCCAGGGGCGGCCGGCACACGTAGATCGAGGAGGCCAGGGCCGGGGTGAGTTCTTCCCGGCGCACGTGTGCCAGGGCTTCAGCCACCGTGGCCTCGGGCGGCAGGATCACCGGGACCGGCGTCATCAGTGAACCGGCAGTGTCCTCTTCATACTGCAGCAGTCGGCGCACGTCACGGGCGTCCTCCGGCTCCATCAGCTGCAGGAGCTCTTCCTTCTGCTCCTCGGGAAGCTCGTTGAGGAGGTCAGCGGCGTCGTCGGGGTCCATTTCCTCGAGCACGTCGGCGGCACGTTCGACGTCGAGGGACTGCAGGATCTGCACCTGGTCGTCGTCGGGCAGTTCCTGCAGCACGTCCGCGAGGCGTTCATCCTGCAGTTCGCTGGCCACCTCGATACGGCGCTTGCCGCTCATTTCGTGCAGTGCCTCAGCGAAGTCGGCGGGCTTGAGGTCATCATGCTGGGCGACGAACTGTGTCGCAGCCTGCGGGCCGGTGATGTCCCAGTGGCCCACCTCGGGCCACTCGATAATGAGCAGCTCACCCTTGCGGCGCAGACTGCGCAGGCGGGAACCGCCTCCGCCGCGCCGCACGAACAAACTTGAAACGTGCCAGTCACCGGCGCGGTTCTGCTCAATGGCGATGTCTTCGACGGTTGCTTCCCCGCTGCCGTCAGCCAGGACAACCCGGCTGTCGAACAGCTCAGCGACCACCAGCATTTCCGCCCCGCGCTGCTGGAACCGGCGCAGGTTCACCAGGCCCGTGCAGATGATCTGGCTCGGGTCCATGGAGGTGATGCGGGTGATGGGCACAAACACGCGTTTCTTGCCGGGAACCTCGACGACGATTCCCACCGCCTGGGGCGGGCGGCCCGCGCCGCGGTCCAGTACGACGGCGTCGCGGAGCCGGCCCAGCCGGTCGCCCAGGGGGTCGAAGACATCCAGGCCCAACAGCCGTGCAATGAAGACGCGCGTAGGATTTGTACTCACCCTACTTAGGCTACTTGGCGGGGGCAGGATCGGTGCATTTATGGGACCGGGCGCCGTGCCGGCGTTCACTGCCAGCGATACATTGGCGCACTATCGGCGCAACTGCGAAAGAATAGGGGAATGTCGAACCTATTTGGCGCCTCATCCCCGCGGGACCTCGGACGAACACTGCCCAGGGGTGAGCTGGTTGGCCGCTACACTGCCTACCTGGACGCCCAGAAGGCAGTTGACTACCTCGCGGATTCAAAGTTTCCCGTCCACCTTGTCAGCATTGTCGGCAACGAACTGAAGTCCGTGGAACGGGTGACCGGCCGCCTGACGTACCCGCGGGTGGCCATGTCCAGCGCCGCGACCGGTGCCTGGTTCGGCCTTTTCGTGGGCCTTGCTCTCATGCTTTTCGGCGGCGGGGATTCATACCTTTCGCTGATCCCGTCCATGGCACTCGGTGCGATTTTCTGGCTGCTTTTCGGGGTGCTGGCCTATGCCTTCCAGCGCGGACGCCGTGACTTCACATCCACCAGCCAGGTGGTCGCCACAAGCTACGACGTGGTGGTGGCGCCGGAAGCTGCAAACGAGGCCCGCCGCCTGCTTTCCCAGCTGCCCATGGTGGGCCAGAGCGGACACCCGGCACCGCAGGCGGACCAGCCGCCGTATCAGCCTCCCTTCCAGCAGCCTCCCTACCCCGGCCAGCCGGCGCAGCCCGGTACCGCACCTGAACGTCCCTCCACCTGGGCCGATCCCTACGGCACCCGCGGAGCGGGACGCCAGGATGCGCCCGCCGGGACCGGGACTCCGGAGAACTCCGGTGCGCACGCGGCACCGGGACAGCCTGTCCCCGGGCAGCCGGTGCAGGGCCAGCCCCAGCCGCAGCCTGCACAGCCTTCCGGAACGCCGCGCGGCCAGTTCCCCGACCTGCCCGACGGCCGTCCCCGCTACGGTGTCCGCCTTCCCGCCGCCCAGCAGGAAAGCCCGAAGGAAGCTCCCGCGCCGGCCGGCGCCTCCCAGCCGAAACCGGGCCATGGAGAACAACAGCCGGTTCACGAGCAGCCCGCTCCGCAGGACGGCGGGGACTCCCGCACATCCGGTGAAGGGCGCTAGCGCATACGCTCCCCGAACATACAGAAACTGCCCGTTTGGAAATCCAAACGGGCAGTTTCTGTATGTTCGATACTGTTTTCGGAAGGCTACGAGGCGTAGATCCCGGCCATCCAGTCCTCGACGTCGGACGGGTCGCGGGGCAGTGCAGCACTGAGGTTCTCGGGACCGTCTGCCGTGATCAGGACGTCGTCCTCGATCCGCACACCAATGCCGCGGTACTCCTCGGGGATGCTGAGGTCCTCTTCCTTGAAGTACAGGCCGGGCTCAATGGTGAACACCATGCCCTCTTCGATGATGCCGTCCAGGTACAGTTCACGCCGTGCCTGGGCGCAGTCATGCACATCCAGGCCCAGGTGGTGGCTTGTGCCGTGGGGCATCCAGCGCCGGTGCTGCTGGCCCTGTTCAGAGAGTGCTTCCTCCAGCGGAACCGGAAGCAGGCCCCATTCCTGGAGACGCTCTGCCAGCACCCGCACGGCGGCGGCATGCACATCACGGAACTTGTTGCCCGGCTTGGCGGCAGCGAAACCGGCGTCAGCGGCGTCCAGGACAGCCTGGTATACACGGCGCTGCACTTCGGAGTACGTGCCGTTGACCGGCAGGGTCCGGGTGATGTCCGCCGTGTAGAGGCTGTCCGCTTCCACACCGGCGTCCAGCAGCAGCAGGTCCCCGGCCTTCACCGCGCCGTTGTTGCGGATCCAGTGAAGCACCGTGGCGTTGTTGCCGGCAGCGGCGATGGTGTCATAGCCGAGGTCGTTGCCTTCTTCCCGGGCACGGGCGAAGAATGCACCTTCGACGACGCGTTCCCCGCGCGGGTGGGTAATGGCGCGGGGGAGAGCCTTCACAACTTCGGTGAAGCCGTTCACGGTTGCGGCGACTGCCTCGCGCATCTGTTCGATTTCCCAGGCGTCCTTGACCAGGCGCAGCTCCGAAAGGGCTTCGGTGAGCTCTTCATCCTTTGAATCGAGGGCACTGAAGTCCATGTTTTCCGGGTCGAGCGCGGTGTTGTAGCGGACGGTGTCCACCAGCGCGTCAACCATTTCATCGACCTTGCGCAGCAGCCGCACGGACACTCCGCCGAACTGCGGGTCGCCTACGTTGGACGTGATGGCGGTTTCAGCCTCGGAGAGGTCCCGGGTCGGCAGGTCCACGAGTGCGCTGACCTGTTCCAGGTTCATCCTCGACCCGATCCAGAATGCGCCGTAGCGTGCGTTGGAATAGAACTCTTCATTGTCGGTGCCGGCCAGCGGACGGAAGTAGAGGGTAGCGGTGTGGTGGCCGCCGTCGTCGCCCTTGCCTTCTTCCACTGGTTCCAGGACCAGGACGGCGTCCGGTTCGTGGTCCAGGCCCAGACCGGTGAGGTGGGCGAACCCGGAGTGCGGACGGAACCGGTAATCGGTGTCGTTGGAGCGGACCTTCAGGGGGCCGGCCGGGATAACCAGGCGCTCGCCCTTGAAACGCTCGGAGAGTGCACGGCGGCGGGCGGCCGCGTGGGGAGCCACTGCGGACTGCTCCGGAAGCTCATCGGACGCGGACGCCCAGCCGGAGGACATAAAGTCCTTGAACGCCTGCGATGTGGGGCGTTGGGAACGGTTGTTCACCCGGTCCTCAAGCGGCTGTCCCTCGGACAGTTCCTCAAGGCCGGAATCGGCGGGGTTCATGGAATTGGCTTCAGTACTCACCTGTCTATGCTCTCACCGGCAGTTAACAAGGCCAAACATGCCCTGGTCTCCGCGGAGCGCCAACGCCGGATCCGCGCGGCTAACCGCGTAGATTGGAGGGGTGAGAATCGACCTGCACACCCACTCCAATGTTTCGGACGGCACGGAAGCGCCAGGGGCAGTGATGGCCTCCGCCGCCGCCGCCGGACTGGATGCCGTGGCGCTGACGGACCACGACTCCACTGCAGGGTGGGGCGAGGCAGCCGAAGTGGCCCGCACCCTGGGCCTGATATTCGTTCCGGGCATGGAGGTCTCCTGCCGCACCGAGGACGGGATCAGCGTCCATGTGCTGTCCTACCTCCACGACCCGTCCCATCCGGGTCTGCTGGCCGAGATCGCCAAGTCCCGCTCGGCGCGGGTAAGCCGGGCAGAACGCATGGTGGAACGGCTTGCCGAGGACTACCCCATCAGCTGGGCAGACGTGCAGGAACAGGTTGCTCCCGGCGCCACTATTGGCCGGCCGCATATTGCCGATGCGCTGGTTGCCGCCGGGGTGGTGCCTTCGCGATCGGCTGCTTTCGCCGGAATCCTGACCGGACGCTCCCGCTATTTCGTGGCGCACTATGCCCCCGATCCCGCGCATGCGGTGCGCCTGATCCGGGACGCCGGGGGAGTGCCCGTTTTTGCACACCCCGAGGCGTCCGCGCGCGGACGTGTGGTGGGAGAACGGACTTACCTGGAAATGATCGACGCCGGGCTGGCCGGCGTGGAGATTGAACATCGGGACAACCCCCAGGACGGCCGCGCCTACCTGCGCCGGCTGGCTGCTGAGCATTCCCTGCTGGTGACCGGCTCCAGCGATTACCACGGAACGGGCAAGCCGAACCTGCTGGGGGAAAACACCACCAGCGCCGAAGTCCTGGAACGGATTACTGAACTGGGTACGGGCACGCCCGTCGTCCGGCCATAACTGGTCCGGCCATAAGAAGTAGTCCGGCAGGAGCCATCCGGTCCCTGGCGGCTAGAGCGCTGCAGGCGCCGGCCCCGGGTCCACGGACTCGGCCGGTGCGTTCTTCGGGGCAGCAGCACTCCTGGCCCGGACGCGTTTTGGCTTGGCCGGCACCAGCACCTTTGCGGCATGTCCCAGCCGGCGCTCCATAACCTCAATGGCCTGCGGATTCGCGTCGACACAGACAAACCGGCGGCCGAGCTTCTCGGCTACCGCTCCGAGGGTTCCGGATCCCGCGAAGAAATCGAGCACCCAGTCGCCCTCGCGGCTGGAAGCGGCGACGGCGCGGCGGAGCAGGCCTTCAGGTTTCTGGGTCGGATAGCCGGTCTTTTCCCGACCGGTGGGGGAGACAATTGTGTGCCACCAGACGTCGGTGGGCAGCTTGCCAAGCGCCACCTTCTCGGGCGTCACCAGTCCGGGCGCCATATAGGGCTCCCGGTCCACTTCAGCATTATTGAAGTGATACGCAGCGGGATTCTTTACATAGACCAGGATGTTGTCATGCTTGGCCGGCCAGCGGTTCTTGGCCCGTCCGCCGTAGTCGTACGCCCAGATGATTTCATTCAGGAAACAGTCACGGCCAAAAAGGGCATCGAGCATCACCTTGACGTAGTGCACCTCGCGGTAATCCAGGTGCACGTAGAGAGTTCCGTCGTCAGCCAGCAGGCGCCAGGCTTCTGCCATCCGGGGTTCAAGGAACGCCCAGTAATCTTCGAAGGCATCGTCGTAGCTGGAGAGCAGTCCTTTGACCGTGGTGTAGCTGCGGCCCTTGAACCCAGTCCGGTCGCCGGTTCCCTCGACGCTGCGGACCATGGTGGTCTGCTGCCGGCGCTGCGCCCGGCCGGTGTTAAACGGGGGATCGACGTAGATCAGGGTAAAGGAGCCGTCCGGCAGGGTCGGCAGATAGTCCGCATTGTCTGCGTGGACTATCAGCGACCCGCCGTCCGGCGTCCAGTTAGGTGTGCTCATCCGTGTGCAGGTGATCCCGGCCTATTCGGCGCCGGGTGCCTTGCTGACTACCTCACCGTTGCGGCGGCGGGTACGGCTCCGGTTCCGGCGGGGACGGTCGGACTTGGCAGATTCGCCGGCTGCGGCGGGTGCTTCAGCTGCCTTCTCCGGGCTGCGGCCTGAGCCGTCGCGTGAACCCTCGCGGGAGCCGCGGGCGCGGTCGGAGCTGCGTCCGCGGTCGGAGGACCGGCCGCCGGAGCGCTGGCCCGAATCGGAGCGGGGAGCGCGGCGTCCGCCGGACTTGCCGGTCTCGCCGAGGTCTTCCAGCTTCTCAGCATCGATGCCGGCCAGCACACGCTTGTTGCGCGGCAGGCGGCCCTTGGTGCCTTCGGGAATGTCGAGGTCGGTGTACAGGTGGGGAGAGGAGGAGTACGTCTCCACCGGCTCCGCCTGGTCCATGCCCAGGGCCTTGTTGATCAGGCCCCAGCGGGGAACACCGTCCCAGTCCACGAACGTGACGGCCGTTCCCTTGTTGCCGGCGCGGCCGGTGCGGCCCACACGGTGCAGATAGGTCTTTTCGTCCTCGGGGCACTGGTAGTTGATCACGTGCGTGACGTCGTCGACGTCGATGCCGCGGGCGGCGACGTCGGTGGCAACCAGCACGTCGACCTTCTCGTTGCGGAAGGCACGCATGGCCTGCTCACGGGCGCCCTGGCCCAGATCGCCGTGGATGGCGGCGGCAGCGAAGCCGCGGTCCACCAGTTCCTCGGAGAGCTTGGCGGCGGTGCGCTTGGTCTTGGTGAAGATGATGGTGCGGCCGCGGCCGCGGGACTGCAGGATACGAGCCACGACCTCGCTCTTGTCCAGGTTATGCGCCCGGTAGACAACCTGGCGGATGTCCTTCTTGGTCAGGCCTTCATCTTCGGGATCAGCTGCACGGATGTGCGTCGGCTTGGTCATGTAGCGGCGGGCCATGGCGACGACGGGGCCGGGCATGGTCGCGGAGAAGAGCAGCGTCTGGCGGGTTGCAGGGGTGGCTGCCATCAGGGTCTCGACGTCGGGGAGGAAGCCGAGGTCCAGCATCTCGTCCGCTTCGTCGAGCACCACAATGCGCACGTTCTTCAGCGACAGCTGGCGGCGGTTGTGCAGGTCGATCAGGCGCCCGGGGGTGCCGACGACGATTTCAACGCCCGCCTCGAGCGCTTCGATCTGCGGTTCGTAGGCACGGCCGCCGTAGATGGTGACGATGCGCGCGCCGCGGCGGCGTGCCGCCGTCGTGAGGTCGCTGGCCACCTGGACCGCGAGCTCACGGGTGGGGACTACGATCAGGGCCTGCGGGGCGCCCGGCGCGGGCAGGGCGTTATAACCCTCATCGGCGGGGACCACTACGCGCTGGAGCGCGGGAATGCCGAAACCGAGCGTCTTGCCGGTGCCGGTCTTGGCCTGCCCGATGATGTCGTGGCCGCCCAGGGCAACCGGAAGCGTCATCGACTGGATGGGGAAGGGGTGGGTGATGCCGGCCTCTGCCAGGGATTCCACGATCTCGCTGCGGACACCGAAATCGGCGAACGTCAGTTCGGGAATCTCGGCAGCTGCTTCCGTGGTGGCGATGGTCTCGGTGACATCGAGTTCTTCATTGCTGTCATCAGCGGTCAGCGACGCATCGCTGACCTGGGAAAGTTCAGTGTTCAATTACATACCGTTCAGTTAGGCATTCTGCGCTGCCGCGCTCGACGAGGGGGCATAGGGCCCATCCCGGAGCGGTGGCACGCAGGTGATGCGTCCAGCGGAAGCCGATCGCGGGCTAACAACTGCTGGCCACTCCAACTGCATTCGGCAAAGGCAGCGGCCGGAAAATATCAAGATCGCGTAGGTACTGCGGGTCTCACAACCGGGTTGGTTAGTGTCTCCAACCGGCATTTCAAGAAGGTTTCAAGAAGTGGGAACGACCGGGCATCCATTTACTACCATTCCAGTCTACCCGGTACAGCCCCGCGGACCCGCATTTGGCTTCCCAGCGCGTTAGCCTCCGCGCCCCCGCCCCGGCGGCGGTGTGCGCCCACACAGGCAGAAGGGCCATGACAGAGTTTGAAGCCGCAGGGGGGTGGAAGTGGATTGCGACCCGCGACACACCGGTACGCTGGGCACATGAGCGAGAACAACTCGGCTTCAGCGCCGGCTGACATCGAAGCGCCCGGTACGCCGGAGGCCTACCGGCAGTTTTTGGCGGATCTCCTGGGCGTCATTGCCTATGGGGAGCTCTCCGCCTTCGAACGGATGTCTTCCGACGCCCGGTTTTCTCCGACCCTGCGGGACAGGGCGGCACTGGGCCGGCTGGCGGTGCGCGAATACAACCACTTTGAACGGGTCACGGCCTACCTTGAGTCCATGGGCGTGAATGCGGAGGACGCAATGGCGCCGTTCCAGCAGTCCGTAGATGCCTTCCACGACCGCACCCGGCCGGGGGACTGGTACGAATCACTCATGAAGTTCTACGTCACGGACGCGATCTCCGACGACTTCTATGCTGCGCTGGGATCATTGCTCGATCCCGCTGCTTCCAGCCTGATTGCGTCCTTGAAAACCGAAGGCGAAGCGCCGGTGGATGTGCTCTTCGTCCGGCTGCAGGAGTCCCTGAAGGATGATCCGCGGCTGGCATCGCGCCTGGCGCTGTGGGGCCGCCGGCTGGTCGGGGAAGCCCTGACCCAGGCCCAGCGCGTAGTGATTGAGCGGGCCCTGCCCCAGGGGTTGGACGGTTTCCTCAGCCGTGAGGAATTCGATGTACAGATCCGGGACCTGTTCAGCCAGCTCACCCGCAACCATTCACGCCGTATGTCCCTGCTGGGCCTCACCGCCTGACCAAATCCCGGCACAGCGGAATAGTGCCGGGTCCGTGCGATCAGTGCCCGCCGGCTGTAGCGTTTACGGCAGGCCGCAAGGCCGCCCCGCACGGACATAAACCGTGAACGGGGCATGGGCGTTTCGTTGGGGAGCAGTATGGGATCGGAATCACCAGGCGCCGTGCGCAGGGTACTTGGAGCGGCAGCGGTAGCAGCAGCAGTTGCCGCAGCGGCGACGGGCTGCGGAGCCGGCCCGGCGCCTCAGCCGCCGCCCGCTGCGGCGCCGGCTGTGCCTCCCATGGATGCCCCTTTTGAGCCAGCCAACGCCGAGGGAGGGAAAACCCCGCCTCCTCAGGGCGTTCCCGCCCAGGCCTGGGCCGCCCTGGAGAACTTCCTGGACGTGCGCACGGCCGCCGGTGCGCCGCTGCCGGAACCCGCGGCAGATCCTGACTGCTCCCTGCCCGGTCCGGGCTGCACCTGGGATTTCGGAGCGGAGACACTCGTCTGGTCAGCCGGCACCGGACCACGGGCACTGCGGGCGGAGATCTACGAGCGCTGGAAATCTTCAGTGCGTTCCCTTGGGTGGCCGGTAACTTCCGAGTACCTCTTCGGCGGGGACTACAGAACGGACTTCGAAAAAGGATCGCTGATCTACGTCCCGCGGCTGGGCCGGATCATGGACTGGAACCCGGCGGTAGAGAAAGCAGCAGTAGTTATTGGGGACTCTCAGGCCGGGCACGACACCTGGGTGGGCAAGGGCCTTGCGTCCCTGGGATACACACCGGTCATCCTTGGTGCCGGCGGCACAGGCTACACGCAGGGCAACGGGACGGTGGACAATTATCCGTCCGCGCTGGAAACCGAGCAGTGGCTCATGCCCTGGGGCGATCCCGCGCTGGTTGTCCTGCAGGGCGGCGGCAACGACGCATATGGAGCTGACAACACGCAGATCCGGCAGAACGCACTGCAGCTCATCCGGGAAGTGAAGCGGACCTATCCCCGGTCCCGCATTGTGGTGGTGGGGGTTATCGGTGACGGCACCGGGCGGAGGGCAGAAATAGACGCCCTGCTCGGCCGTGTGGCGGCAGAGCAGGGGCTGGATTTCCTGAGCCCCAGGAACTGGTGGAAACGGTATTCGCTGACTTCAAAACTGGCAGACGGGCTGCATCTGAGCCAGGCGGGCCACACCGCTGCGGCACCGGTTTTCGCCCGGGAACTGGGAGCCATCCTGAAGCAGGGCGGGGACTAGAGCTTGAGGATCCGTTCGAGCTCATCTTTGTCGCGCGCCGTGCGCCGGGCACCTGCGGCCAGTGCTGCCGTGACGGCCGCGGCCGGCCCGGCAAGGACAGGTATGGCCCAGGAGAGCCAGTAAAAGGACGGGCTGGTCACTACCGGAGTGAACTGCAGGATGATCCAGGCAAAAAGCCCTGCTGCCAGGGATATCCCCGGCAGCAGGAGGATGCCGTACGCACGCCGTCGCGGATCAGCACCCCAGACGATGAAACCTGCCGCTGCCGTTCCGGCGGCGGCGAGCATCAGTTCGCCCATGGTTTGCGGCTAGAGAGCGCCGAACCCGACGCGGCGGACTTCCTCGGCACCGATTTCCACGTAGCCGATCACGCCTGCGGGAACAATGATGAGCCGTCCCTTTTCGTCCTTGAGGCGCAGTTCCTTCGAGCCGTTGATTGCTTCGGCGACGGTGTCGGCGACCTGGTCCGCGCTCTGCCCGGACTCGAACACGATCTCGCGTCCGACGTTCTGGATACCGATCTTTACTTCCACCGTGGTGCCTCCTGTGTAAACGAACTCAAGTGAAACGAATCTACTCTAGATTTCCTTGGGGAAGCGGCTGATTCCGCGCCAAGCTAAACGGTAGACCAGCTCGGAAGCTGCATCTATGTCCAGGTCCCCGTCTGTTTCGAGCCAGTACCGTGCGCTGACCTGCGCCATTCCGGCCAGGGCCCGCCCCAGCAGTGTTGCCTCGATGTGGGAGAGCTTTGTGTCCTCAGCGATGACGTCCGCAATGTCGCTGGCGAAGCGGGCATTGAACGCCTCGATGCGTGAGCTGACCTCGTCGTCGCTGGTCAGGTCGGACTCAAAGACCAGCCGGTGGCCCTGGCTGTCCTGCGCCACGAATCGGAAATAGGCCCGCATGGTTTCCCGGACACGGAGCTTGTTGTCAGTGGTGGAGGTAAGCGCAGTCTGGAGGAACTGCGTGAGCGTTCCAAGATGGTCATCCAGCAGTGCCAGATAAAGCTCGCGCTTGCCCGGGAAGTGCTGGTAGAGCACCGGCTTGCTGACCTGGGCCGTGTCGGCGATTTCGTCCATTGCCGCACCGTGGAATCCGCGGCTGACAAAAACTTCCTGCGCCGCCCGCATCAGCTGCCGGCGCCGTTCTTCCCGGGGGAGCCGGGTGGACTTGCCGGCGGGCTGATTGCTCACGTGTAAAGGGACCTCTTTCGAATATTCCCGGACAGACCCGGGTTATGGGACAACAGTTTACCCGTGGGTAACCCTGTGGGAAGCGAACCTGAACGGCGGGGCCCGTACGGGGCTCGAATGGCGCTGTGCAAGGGCTTAGATTGGATCCCATGAGCATTGACCAGGCCGCGGCCCTGCCGCCTCTTACCGAGCCGGCGACCGAGCTGGACCGGGAGGAGAAGGAACGGTATTCCCGGCACCTGATCCTCCCGGGCTTCGGGGCGGAGGCGCAGCTGCGGCTGAAGAACGCCCGGGTCCTGGTAATTGGTGCCGGAGGGCTGGGCTCCCCGGCACTGCTGTACCTCGCCGCAGCCGGAGTCGGCACCCTCGGTATCGTCGATGACGACACCGTGGACACCTCTAACCTCCAGCGGCAGGTGATCCACTCAATGAACGACGTCGGTGCTTCCAAGGCGCGCTCCGCCCGGGACAGTGTGCTCGCCCTGAACCCGCTGGTGAACGTCCAGCTGCACGAGGTCCGGCTTGATGCCGGGAACGCCCTGGAGATTTTCTCCGGTTACGATCTCATCCTGGATGGAACGGACAACTTCGCCACACGCTATCTGGTCAACGACGCCGCGGAGATCCTCGGCAAGCCGTACGTGTGGGGCTCCATCCTGCGGTTCGACGGGCAGGTGAGCGTCTTCTGGGGAAAGCACGGTCCCACGTACCGCGACCTGTACCCGGAGCCGCCGGCGCCGGGATCGGTACCGTCCTGCGCCGAAGGCGGCGTGCTGGGTGTGTTGTGTGCACAAATAGGTTCGGTCATGGTCAACGAGGCCATCAAACTCATCACCGGCACCGGGCGCCCCCTCCTGGGCAGGCTGCTCGTCTTCAACGCCGCAGACATGACCTGGCGGGAAGTGGGGCTGCAGCGTGATCCGGACCGTGGGGCGGTCAGTGAACTCACCGATTACGAGGCGTTCTGCGGACTGGGTGCGGTGCCGGATACGCAGCAGGTTCCGGGCATCAGCGTCACCGAACTGGCCGGCCTTCTGGCCGGACGTGCTGCCGGGGAACTGGATTTTGACCTGCTGGATGTGCGCGAACCGGGTGAATACCAAATTGTGAACATCGACGGAGCCCGCCTGGTTCCGCGGGCACGCATTCTGGCGGGGGAAAAACTGCCGGAGGTAGGACGCACTGTCTACGTTTACTGCAAGTCCGGGGGGAGGTCAGCGGAGGTGACAAGCTTCCTGCGTGCCGCCGGGTACGGCAGCGCCTTCAACGTAGAGGGCGGAATCCTGGACTGGGTGCGCAGCGTGGAACCGGAGAAACCGGCCTACTAGCACTGCGGGACAAACGCTCCAGGGGAGCAGCAGATCGTTAGGCGGACCGGGCGGTATCTGTTGATCCGTCGTCGTGCTTTTCCCGGGGCTGGTCCACGGTAATGCCGTAAATGGCTTCCAGGCCGCGGATGTAGTCATCCTGCTGGCCGCTGGCAGCCAGTTCCCGGGCACGGACGGCGGGGACGTGGAGCAGGGCCTTGACCATGCGCCGCATGGCGAATTCGACTTCCTGGCCGGCACCGGTGCAGCCGTGCTGTGCGCGGACCTTTTCAAGTTCCTTGTCCAGGACGCCGAGGGTGTGCTTCCGCAGTGCCACGATGGCTGAGTCCAGCTCACGGCTGAGCTGCGCTTCGGAGAACGCCTGGGCAGCGTCGGTGACAATCCGGTTGGCCTGCTGCAGGGATTCGGCCTGCTCCGCAGGGGCTGCCAGACGGACGGACTCCAGCGTGATCACGTCAACGCCGTCGAGCTCCCGGACTGCCGGGTCGAAGTCGTGGGTCAACGCCAAGTCGATGATGACCAGGGGTTTGCCGGAACCGTTGCGTACCCGGCGGATGTCCTCGGCACTGACCTGGTTCTCGGAACCCGAGCAGCCAATGACGACGTCGGCGCGGGCAACCGCTTCGCCCAGGGACTCCCGGTCCAGTGCCGTGCCGCCGCGGGACGCGGTGAAGGACTCAGCACGCCCGGAGGAGGAGTAGACCGAGATGTCGGTGCAGCCGCGTTCCTTGAGCAGGGCCATGGTGGCTCCCGCATAGGCGCCAGTGCCGAAAACGACGACGGCTTTGTTCCGCCAGTCAGTGTCAACGGAAAGATCAGTGGCCAGCTCAAGCGCCACGGACACGATTGAAAGGCCGCGCTTGCCCAGGGCAGTGAGGGCGCCGACGTCCTTTGCCGTTCGTGAGGCGGTCTGGAACAGGCGCGTCAGGGTGCCGCTGGCAGTTCCCTTTTCCTGTGCCTCAATAAGTGCGCGGCGCACCTGCCCGGCAATTTCGCGTTCCCCGACGACGGCGGAGTCAAGTCCTGCGCCGACGGCGAACAGGTGCTTGGCGACGTCCTGGCCGGTGTTGGTGGTGAAGGACCGGGAGACGAGGTCTTCATCCAGTCCGGAGTGCCGGCTGATCTCGGCAACGGCCGCAGAACGGGCTGCTTCCAGGTCTGCCTCCGAGCGGGCTTCGCAGTAAACCTCGAAGCGGTTGCACGTGGCCAGAACCACGGCGCCGGCCACGGCGGGGCCGTTTTCCAGCAGGGAGGAAGGGACCTTGGGCGCGCCGGCACTAAGCCGGGCAACGGTTTCCAGGTCTACGTCAGAGTGTGTCGCAATGAGGGATAAGAGAACCACAGTGGCTTAATACTAGCCACCCGTTGCTCAATCGGTGTCATTGGCGACGCTCGTCACGGGTGATCTCGGACGCAATCAGCGGCTGGACTCCGCTTCCATCTGCCCGACGAGCCCCGGTTATCCTTTGGCAGTTTTTTTGGAGAGAATCAGAATATGACTCTCAGCGCCTCTCATCCGCTCATGGATGGCCGCACGGCCGATTCCCCGCTTATTGCTGCCTACCGCGGCAAGACCCCGTCCCGGCGTCCGGTCTGGTTCATGCGCCAGGCAGGCCGGTCCCTGCCGGAATACCGGAAGGTCCGGGAGGGGATTGGCATGCTCGATTCGTGCCTGCAGCCTGAACTCGCGTCCGAGATAACCCTTCAGCCGGTCCGCCGTCATGATGTTGATGCCGGCATTTTCTTCTCCGACATTGTCATTCCGCTCAAGCTGGCCGGAGTGGACGTGGACATCGTTCCGGGAGTGGGGCCGGTCCTGGGCGCTCCGGTGCGCACCGCCGCCGACGTCGCAGCCCTGCCCGAACTCACGGACGAGGCGCTCGAACCCATCCGCGAAGCCGTCCGGCTCACGGTGGACCAGCTGGGCTCGACGCCGCTGATCGGCTTTGCCGGCGCACCCTTCACGCTTGCCGCGTACATGGTCGAAGGCAAGCCCTCGCGGGACCACCTCGGTCCGCGGACCATGATGCACGCCGATCCCGAAACCTGGCAGGCACTCACAAACTGGGCCGCTGATGCCTCCGGCAAGTTCCTCCGTGCCCAGCTGGAAGCGGGAGCCAGCGCAGGCCAGCTCTTTGATTCATGGGCCGGTTCGCTGGGTCTGGCCGACTACACCTCCAAGGTGGCCCCGGCCTCCGCCCGGGCACTTGAGCACGTCCGCGGACTGGGCGCCCCGCTGATCCATTTCGGCACCGGCACCTCCGAACTGCTTGCTGCCATGCGGGACGTGGGAGTCGACGTCGTCGGTGTTGACTACCGGCTGCCGCTCGACGAAGCCAACCGCCGCCTGGGCGGAAGCGTCCCGTTGCAGGGCAATATTGATCCCGCGCTGCTCGAGGCGCCGTGGCCGGTGCTGGAAGCCCACGTCCGTCAGGTCCTGGAAGCGGGTTCGGCTGCGCCGGGCCACGTGGTGAACCTCGGACACGGCGTTCCTCCGGAGACTAACCCCGAAGTGCTGACCCGGGTGGTGGAGCTCATCCACTCCGTGGAGCCGTAGCCATGCCCGCTTCGCGCAGCAATCCCGGCCAGCCGGCGTCCGAAGGCACGCGTCCCGCGGCAGTGGTGGTGGGCGGCGGCATTTCCGGACTCATCGCCGCCCGTGACCTCGCCCGTGAGGGTTTTGAGGTGACGGTGCTGGAAGCAGCCGATGCCTTCGGCGGCTGCGTCGGCACCCATACCGTGGCCGGTCTGCAGCTGGACAGCGGGGCGGAGTCCTACGCAAGCCGCTCACCTGCCGTTCCCGGCCTCCTGGCGGAGCTTGGCCTGCAGGAGAAGATTGTGCAGCCGAATCCTGACGGAGCATGGCTCCAGCTGGGCGGAGCGGATCTGGCTGCCGCCGCCCAGCGCATGCCGCAGACCGGACTGCTGGGCATCCCCGCCGATCCGTGCGCTGAGGAAATCGCGCGTGCCATCGGCCGGACCGGCGTAGCCCGGGCATCCCTGGACCGGCTGCTCCCGGTTGCACCCCTGCTGCGCCGTGAACAGGTCAGCCTTGGCGAAGTGGTGCGCTCGCGGATGGGGGACGCCGTCCTCAAACGCCTGGTGACTCCTGTAGTTGGCGGGGTCTACTCCGCGGACCCCGACGTACTGGACGCAGATTCAGTGGCTCCCGGTCTCCGCAAAGCCATGGCCG
Source organism: Arthrobacter sp. BL-252-APC-1A (assembly GCF_009696625.1). Taxonomy (NCBI): domain Bacteria; kingdom Bacillati; phylum Actinomycetota; class Actinomycetes; order Micrococcales; family Micrococcaceae; genus Arthrobacter; species Arthrobacter sp. BL-252-APC-1A. Next base: position 445,521 of record NZ_VULS01000002.1, read on the forward strand.
AGCACGGATCACTGGGTGCCGCGGTCGGAGCCATGCGGAAGGCGGCCCCAGCCGGATCCACCGTCGCCTCCCTCCGGGGTGGCATGGGCACCCTGACCCGCGCGCTGACCGAGGACCTTGCTGCCCGTGGCGTGCACCTGTACGCCGGCACCCCGGTGACCGGGATCGAGCGCACAGGCACTGGTTTCCGGGTGAGCGCGGCAGGCACCGCCTATGCGGCTGCCGCGCTGGTCGTGGCAGCAGACGGACCGTCGGCCGTTGACCTGCTGGCGCCGTGCGTGCCCGAACTCGAGGAGTACCGCCCGGGCCCGGGCCCCGGCGTCGCGCTTGTCACCCTGGTGGTCGACAAACCCGAACTTGATGCCGCGCCGCGGGGGACCGGTGTGCTGGTATCCCGGGATGCCGAAGCCGTGCAGGCCAAGGCGCTGACCCACGCTACTGCCAAGTGGCAGTGGCTGGCCGATTCCACCGGTCCCGGAACGCACGTGCTGCGGCTGTCTTACGGCCGCGGGCTCGGGCCCGGACAGGAGGCGGACGCAACTGCCCTCCGCCCGGACGGGGAACTCTTCGAAGCGGCTCTGGCGGATGCGTCTGCGCTGCTTCAGGTGCCGCTCGAAAAGGCGGACGTCATCGGCTGGGACGTGGTCCGCTGGATTGGCGCGCTGCCGTCCGCGACCGTGGGCCACGCTGACCGGGTGGCTGCCGTGCGTGCTGCAATTGCAGAGGTGCACGGACTCGAAGTGGTGGGCGCCTGGCTTGCAGGCACCGGCCTGGCCGCAGTGACTGCGGACACAAGGTACCGGACCGAGCACCTTGCCGAAGCCGTAAAATCATAAAAATGTTCTACGCTTTGTAGAAGTTCCGTATTCGCCTAAGCCTGCCGGAAGCGGCAGACTGTAAGTCATGAGTGAGTCCATGGGTCAGAACGCACCAGCCGAAGCCGAAACACAAGAACAGTTCTTCACACTTTGGACCGTTTTCAAGCGGTCAGATCTTCCCCGTGAAACCAGCGACGGTGCCCTGGGCGCCTTCGAGGAACTGGTGGGCAGCTTCGCTGCCGAAAATGTAACCCTCCGCGGCATCTACGACGTTTCCGGCATGCGTGCCGATGCAGACATCATGATCTGGCTGCACGGCGGAAAGGCTGAAGCCCTGCAGGCTGCCCTGCGGCAGGTGCGGCGCTCCGAGCTCTTCGCCGGCACCGAGATTGCCTGGTCCGCCATGGGCGTGCACCGTGACGCCGAGTTCTCCAAGAACCACTGGCCCTCCTTCGCCCGCGGCATCGATCCCGAATCCTGGATCTGCGTATACCCGTTCGTCCGCTCCTACGAGTGGTACCTGCTGCCAGCCGAAGAGCGGGGCGCCATGCTCCGCGACCACGGGATGCTGGGCCGGGAATTCCCGCAGGTCCTTGCAAACACCGTCGCCTCGTTCGCCCTGAACGACTGGGAGTGGATCCTGGGCCTTGAAGCCCCCAACCTGGTGGACCTCGTGGACATGATGCGCCACCTGCGTTCCACTGAAGCGCGCAACCACGTGCGTGAAGAAACCCCCTTCTACACCGGCCGGCGCATCAGCGCTGCCGAAGTTTCCGAGGTGCTCCGATGACTTCACACTCCTCCGAATCCACCTTCAACCCGCTGGAAGGCGTCAGCGAGGACGGCGTGATGGCTCCCGCAGAATACGATGCCATCCTGCTCGCTTCCTTCGGCGGCCCCGAAGGCCAGGAAGACGTTATCCCCTTCCTGCGCAACGTGACGCGCGGACGCGGGATCCCCGATGAACGGCTCGAGGAAGTCGCCACCCACTACCGGGCCAACGGCGGCATCAGCCCCATCAACGAGCAGAACCGCGCGCTCAAGGCAGCTCTTGAAGCTGAGCTGGACCGCCGCGGGATCAAACTGCCCGTGCTGTGGGGCAACCGCAACTGGGATCCCTACATCAAGGATGTCCTCCAGGACGCGTACGACGCCGGTTACCGCCGCCTGCTGATGGTCACCACCAGCGTCTACTCCTGCTACTCCTCCTGCCGCCAGTACCGCGAAGACCTGGGCATCAACCTGGTTGAGACCGGGCTGGACAAGAAGCTGCAGGTGGACAAGGTCCGGCAGTACTTCGACCACCCGGGCTTCGTGGAGCCCTTCGTCGAAGGCGTCCGGGAGTCCCTGGCCAGGGTCCGGGAACAGCTGGCGGAAGCCGGGAAGGAAAACGGGAAGATCGAAATCCTGTTCTCCACCCACTCCATTCCCACCGCCGATGCGGAAGCGTCCGGCCCGCGCGACGTTGAGTTCGAAGAAGGCAGCGCCTACGTTGCCCAGCACCTGGCCAATGCGCGGGCCATCATGGACCGCGTTCCCGAGGCCGCCGGCCTGGACTGGCAGCTGGTGTACCAGTCCCGCTCCGGTGCCCCGCACATTCCGTGGCTGGAGCCTGACATCAACGACGCCATCGCCGAGCTGCCCGCCAAGGGCGTGGACGGCGTCGTCATTGTTCCGCTGGGCTTTGTCAGCGACCACATGGAAGTCATCTGGGACCTGGACACCGAGGCCATGGAGACCTGCACCGAGCTGGGCCTGGCCGCCCACCGTGCCCCCACCCCCGGGATCCACGAGAAGTTCGTTTCCGGACTGGTGGACCTGCTGTGCGAGCGCACGGTTGAAAACCACATTGCCGAGCGTCCAGCACTCACCAAGCTGGGACCCTGGTACGACGTTTGCCGTCCCGGGTGCTGCGCGAACCTGCGCGGTGAAAAGCCCACCATTGCAGGGGCGGATTCAACAGTAGGTGTGCAGTAGTGGCACATTCGCCGGTGCTGATCGGCACCCGCGGCTCAGCGCTGGCGGTCACCCAGACCACCACCGTTGCGAACACGCTGGCCGAACTTGGCGGTTTCGACGTTGACCTTGTGCGCGTCCGGACCGAGGGCGACGTGAACCGTGCCGCCCTGTCACAGATCGGCGGAACCGGGGTGTTCGTAGCCGCGCTCCGCGAATCCCTGCTGGCAGGGGACTGCGACGTCGCCGTGCACTCGCTCAAAGACCTGCCCACCGCCGAGGCTGGCGGGCTGACCATCGGCGCCATCCCTGCCAGGGTGGATGTCCGGGACGCGCTCTGCGCGCGGGACTCGCTGACCCTGGCGCAGCTGCCTGCCGGTGCAAAGGTTGGGACGGGCTCGCCGCGGCGGGCTGCCCAGCTTCGCGCTGCCCGGCCGGATCTTGAAATCGTGGATATCCGCGGCAACGTGGACACCCGCCTTGCCCGCGTTGCCGGGCTGGTGGACGGCGGCCCGGGAGACCTCGACGCCGTCGTGCTGGCCGCTGCAGGCCTGAGCCGGCTGGGACGCCTGGACATGGTTTCGGAGTTCCTGGACCCAGCCGTCATGCTGCCTGCCCCCGGACAGGGTGCGCTGGCAGTTGAATGCCGTACCTCCGACGCAGCCGAGGGACCGCTTAGCCGTGCCCTGGCCGCCTATGACGACACCGCCAGCCGGCTCGCCGTGACTGCCGAGCGTGCGCTGCTGCAGCGGCTGGAGGCCGGCTGCACGGCGCCGATCGGTGCGCTGGCCCGGGTCACTGAACAGGGCCTGGCCCTGGAAGCAGTGGTCTGCAGTGACGACGGAACCCGGATCCTCCGGCGGTATTCCTCCACGATGCAGGTGGACGAAGACGGTGCACGGGCCCTCGGGATCCGCATGGCGGAAGACCTCCTGGCGGCCGGCGCAGCGGATCTGACCGAGCTGGCATCCTAAGCGGCCGCGCCTAGATGACCGGAGGAAGCAGCAGGGAGAACCGGGCCGCAGGCGGGTCCGGCGGTTCCCTGTCCGGAGCTGACGTGGTGCTGCTGCGCAGTCCCGGCCGCGCAGGCCCCATGACCCGCGAACTTCGTTCCCGGGGAGCGCGGGTACATCTGATGCCCCTGATCGACTTCCAGCGGCCGGCGGACACCGAACCGGTTTCCGCCGGCCTGCGCAGGCTTGGTGCAGGGGACTTCACCTGGATTATCTTTACGTCCGCTACGACCGTCGGGGCTCTCTCCCTCGCTGCGGAGGACCTCGGCGGAACCCTGCCCGGCCTGTGCTCCGGCACGCGGGTGGCAGCCGTCGGCAAGGGAACGGCCCGTGCACTCGAAGCGGCCGGCATCTCAACGGACCTGCTTCCCGGCGCGGACCAGTCAGCACGCGGGCTCGCCGCGGCATGGCCGGCGTCGGAAGACGGAGCGAACCGGGTTTTCCTGCCGCAGGCGAACATAGCCGATCCGTTCCTGCGGACCGCGCTGGCGGCCTTCGGCTGGGACGTCTGCACCGTTGCCGCATACGAGACGGTGGACTATCCGGCTCCGGAAGACCGCCGAATCAGCGCCGAGCCGGAGGGCGACCAGGAACTGCTTTCCCCGTCCCGGTACCGTGCCGGCGCAGCGTTCCCGCACGCCGTCGTCGTAACCTCTCCCAGCACCGCCCGGCGGTTCGTCCGCGATGCACTGGTGCCCGGAACCGCCGTGCTCGCAGCCATCGGTGATCCCACGGCCGCCGAACTGCGCGGGCTGGGCCATCCGGCGGCCGCCACGGCAGAGCACCCCACTCCCGCCGGAATCGCCCGTGCCGTGGAAGCGGCGCTGGCAACCATAGATTTCCCACACCCTCACCCGGAAGGCAGAGAACAGCCATGAGCTTCCCCCAGCACCGCCCCCGCCGGCTGCGGACCACACCGGCCATGCGGCGGATGACCGCCGAATACCGCCTCGATCCGGCCGAACTCGTGCTGCCGGCCTTCATCCGCGAAGGCATCACGGAACCGAACCCCATCACCTCGATGCCCGGCGTCGTGCAGCACACCACACAGACGCTCAAACGCGCCGCTGCTGAAGCCGTGGAGCTCGGCGTCGGCGGCATCATGCTCTTCGGCATCCCCGCTGAGCGAGATGCCGAAGGCAGCGCCGGAACCGATCCCGAAGGCGTGCTGAACAAGGCAATCGCTGACGTGCGTGCTGAAGTCGGCGACGACCTGGTGATCATGAGCGACGTCTGCCTGGACGAATTCACCGACCACGGCCACTGCGGTGTGCTCGATTCAAACGGCGTGGTGGACAACGACACCACTCTTGAAATCTACGGCCGCATGGCAGTGGAGCAGGCCCGTGCCGGAGCGCACGTCCTCGGCCCGTCCGGCATGATGGACGGCCAGGTCGCCGTGATCCGCCAGGCCCTTGACCAGGCAGGGTTCCAGGACGTCTCAGTCATTGCCTACGCCGCAAAGTACGCGTCGGCGTTCTACGGTCCGTTCCGTGAGGCAGTGGACTCCCAGCTCAAGGGAGACCGGCGAACCTACCAGATGGACGCAGCCAACCGCCGCGAAGCACTCCTGGAGGTCGAGCTCGACCTCGAAGAGGGCGCAGACATGGTCATGGTCAAGCCGGCCATGAGCTACCTGGACATCCTCGCGGACGTCGCGGCGATGTCCCCGGTTCCGGTAGCGGCTTACCAGATCTCCGGCGAATACGCGATGATCGAAGCTGCGGCCGCGAACGGCTGGATCGACCGCCGCCGCGCCATCGAAGAATCCGTCCTCGGCATCAAGCGTGCCGGTGCCAACATCATTCTCACGTACTGGGCTGCCGAGCTGGCCGCCTGGCTGAAGGAAAGCAAGTAATGACCCAGACGACCTCCTCCGAAGAGCTCTTTGACCGCGCCCGTGCCCTGATGCCCGGCGGCGTGAACTCACCCGTGCGCGCCTTCGGCTCGGTGGGCGGCACCCCGCGCTTCCTGGTTTCCGCCAAGGGCCCGTACGTCACCGACTCCGAGGGCCGCGAATATGTGGACCTGGTTTGCTCCTGGGGCCCGGCGCTGGTGGGCCACTCCCACCCCGACGTCCTGGCCGCCGTGCATGCCGCAGTTGACCGCGGACTGTCCTTTGGCGCTTCCACTCCGGCAGAGGCCGAGCTGGCAGCCCTGGTGATGGACCGGGTCAAGCCGGTTGAGCGCCTGCGCATGGTGTCCACCGGCACCGAAGCCACCATGACAGCCGTGCGCCTGGCCCGGGGATTCACCGGCAGGAACCTGGTTATCAAGTTCGCCGGCTGCTACCACGGCCACCTGGATTCCCTGCTCGCATCCGCCGGTTCCGGCGTCGCGACCCTGGCGCTGCCCGGCTCCGCCGGCGTTACCGAGGCCACTGCAGCGGAGACGCTGGTGCTGCCCTACAACGACGTCGCTGCCGTGGAAGCAGCGTTCGCCGAGCACGGCGCGAACATCGCTGCTGTCATCACCGAGGCGGCCCCCGCGAATATGGGTGTTGTTTCCCCTGCTGAGGGCTTCAACGCCGCGTTGTCCCGAATCACCACGGCCCACGGCGCCCTGCTCATCCTTGACGAAGTCCTCACCGGCTTCCGCACCTCCCCTGCGGGCTACTGGGGTCTGACCGGCCAGAAGGAAGGCTGGGCTCCGGACCTGTACACCTTCGGCAAGGTCATTGGCGGCGGCATGCCCGTAGCTGCCCTGGGCGGCCGCGCCGAGGTCATGGACTACCTGGCACCAATCGGCCCGGTCTACCAGGCCGGCACCCTGTCCGGTAACCCGATCGCCATGGCTGCCGGCGTAGCAACGCTGACGGCCGCCACCGCCGACGTCTATGCGAACATCGACGCACGCTCGGCCCAGCTGTCCCAGGCTGTCTCCGATGCGCTCTCCGCAGAAGGCGTGAACCACAGCGTCCAGCGTGCCGGAAACCTGTTCAGCATCGCGTTCGGCACTGCCGGGAACGGGGTACACAACTACGCTGACGCCCTGGCCCAGGAAGCATTCCGCTTCAAGCCGTTCTTCCACTCGATGCTTGACTCCGGCGTCTACCTGCCGCCGTCGGTCTTCGAAGCCTGGTTCCTTTCGGGCGCACACGATGACGCCGCGATGGACCGGATACTGGCGGCCCTGCCGGCAGCAGCGAAGGCTGCGGCTGCCGCCCAGCCGTAGCGCCCTCCCGCGTCGAGATGACAGAAACTGCCCGTATCAGCACTGATACGGGCAGTTTCTGCTATCTCGGTGAAGTGCCTAGCCCAGGATGTCCCGGCGGTTCAGCGCCCACACCGCCAGCCCCGTGAAAAGAATGCAGGCAGCGGCGAGCAGTCCCAGACCGGGTAAGTCGAAGCCATCCGCCAGAGGGTCGTTCCGGTAGGCCCAGGAATAAGGCGAGAAGTTCCGCAGCCAGTCCAGGTCCGAGTTCTGGTTCGCCAGCGCGTTCATGACGTAACCCGCTGCAGCCACCCCTGCGGCGGTACCCAAGGCCACGGTTCGGCGGCCGGTGAGGGCACCTGCTGCCATCGCGATGCTGCCGGACAGATAACCCAGTCCAAGCCACGCTGCCTCCACTGCCGCCACGTTTGCGGCGTCCAGGCCAAGCTCAGAGGGGCCGCCGAGGGCAAGCACCACTACCGCCGTCGCCACAGCGAACCAGAGGAGCCTCACCAGGATCCCCAGCGCTGACTCCACGGCATACCGGACCCTGCCGACGCCATGGGAAAGGACCAACTCCAGCCGCCCGGATTCTTCGGCGCCTGCTATTGCCGTGCTTCCCCAGGAAACCGCAGCCGCAGTGATGAGGACGAACCCCAGCAGCCCGAAGAACGTTGCCTGGACGTACCCCGGACCGGAGAGGATGTCCTCGTAGCCCAGGGCATTCACCAGCTCGGCAGGAAGCGAGCTGATCAGGCTGCGCATCTCGGCGCCGTTCATGGAGGGGTAGAGCGGCAGGTAGAGCAGCAGCACGGCGGCAAGGGCCGCGGTCCAGATGAGGGTCGAGCGCCATGAATCGATGACCGCCCTGCGGAAGACCGGCAGCGGTTTAGGTGTGGAGATCATCGGCGGGCTCATTCCGGGCCCTTTCGAATGTCCCCGGCAGCGGCGTCGGGCCCGCCGTACAGCTGCAGCACTGATTCCTCGAGGTCAGGTTCTTCCACCGCAAGGTCCAGTATCCGGTGCCGTGCGAGCACCCTGATGAAGGCGTCAACCCCGCCGTCCAGCGTGCCCCGGACACGGGCAGTTCCATCCTGCCACGTGACGGTTCCCTGCAGTCCCGCAGCAGCGAGTTCGTCTTCCAGCACCGGGCCGGCCCCGCCAGCGGCTGCCAGCGAAGCCCTTACATGACGCAGTCGGTTTAGGCGCAGGGAGGCTACGTCCCCCTGCGCCACCACTTTGCCCAGCGAGAGGACGGCAACCTGGTCAGCGCTTTGCTGGATTTCGCTGAGGACGTGGGAGCTGAGCAGGACGGTGCGGCCTGCAGCGCGTGCCTCGGCGAGCATTTCCAGGAACTCGCGCTGGACCAGCGGATCGAGTCCGCTGGTGGGCTCGTCAAGGACCAACAGGTCCGGGTCATGCATAAAGGCCTGCACCAGGCCCAGCTTCTGCCGGTTGCCCTTGGACAGGGTTCGAACCGGCCGGGAAAGGTCCAGACCCAGCCGCTCAGCGAGTGTTTCAACGCGTCCGGCAGGAACCGGTGAGCTGATCTGCGCGAAGTGTTCCAGCAGTGTCCGGCCCCGCGCCCGGCCGTTGAGCCGGAGGTCTCCGGGAACGTAGCCGATTCGGCGGCGCAGGGCGGGTCCGCCGGACCGTGGCGGAACCCCCAGGACGAGGGCCTGGCCCGACGACGGCCGGATGATGTCCAGCAGCATCCGCAGGGTTGTGGTCTTGCCGGAACCGTTGGGGCCGATCAGCCCGAAGACACATCCAGGCTGGACACTCAGGTCCAGTGAATCCACGGCCGTGCGGGACCCGTAGCGCTTAGTCAGCGCCCGGGTTTCTATGACCGGCGGCATTCGGCACCTCCCACTCGGCAGTGGACATTATGCTAGCTCCGCTCCGGGCCGGTTGAACTCCCGAGATAGCAGAAACTGCCCGTATCCGGGATGGATACGGGCAGTTTCTGCTATTTCGATGAAGCGGCGAACCGGGCTTAGAACGCCGGGGTCACGTCACCGTTGGGCCACTTCTCCTCGATGAAGGACTTCACCTCGGGGGAGTGGAGGAGCTCTTCGAGCTTGTCGATCCGGGCGTCCTTGCTGCCGGCCTTCCAAGCCAGCAGGTTGGCGTACGGATTGTTGTCGAGGGACTCCACCAGCAGGGCGTCCTCCGTCTTCAAACCGGCGTCGAGGATGTAGTTGCCGTTGATGATTGCAAGATCCACGGTGGGATCGGAGAGATCGTTGACCAGCAGTTCAGCCTGGTTCTCGACGAAATCCAGGTTCTTCGGGTTCTGCTCGTCGTTCAGCGAGATCACGGAAGCGTCCGCGGGGACATCCTTGAGCAGGCCGGCGTCCTCAAGCAGGGCAAGGGCCCGGGCCTGGTTGGACGGATCATTGGTGATGGCTACGCGGGCACCTTCTTCGACGTCGGAGATGTCCTGGTGCTTTTTGCTGAAGACCGCGTAGGGCTCAATGTGGATGCCCTCCCCGCGCTCAAAGTCGTAACCGCGTTCCTCGATCTGTGCGTCCAGGTAGGCGCTGTGCTGGAAGTAGTTGGCGTCGATTGAGCCGTCATCCAGGGAGATATTCGGGGTCACATAGTCATCGAACGGAACAACTTCGAGTTCCAGCCCGGCATCTGCGGCGAGGTTGTCGGCCACGTATTCCAGGATGACAGCGTGCGGCTGCGGGCTGGCGCCCACAGTCAAGGTGACCGGATTGGCAGGATCGAGGCTCTCCACAGCGCTGGAGGAGGATTCAGAACCCCCGCAAGCCGTCAGCGCCAGAGCCGCGGCCACGCCGGTGGCCACGAGTGAAAATGCTTTCCGCATTGGATGCGTTTCCTTTCGAAGGTCCGGCCCGGGAACCCCGGGCCGGCTGTTGTGCAGCTAGCGGCTACTGGCTGCAGGCTCCGGCGGGTGCGCAGACACCCGCCGGAAAAACTGGGGTGCGCAGAATCAGACCCGGGTCCGCGCGTCGTCCGTTGCCGGGGCTTCCGCTGCCGGAGCATCCGCGGCCGGGACAACGGGTGCCGCTGCCCGCGAAGGACGCCGGCGACGCCGCGTGGTGCCCGCTGCTGAACGGTGGTCCACGCGGCGGGCGGCAAAGTCTCCCGCGAGCTGGATGATCTGGACGATCGCAACGATGATGACGATCGTGACGACCATAACGGCCGTGTCGAAGCGCTGGACGCCGTAGTTGTAGGCCAGCCGCCCCAGGCCTCCGCCGCCGATGATGCCCGCCATGGCTGAGTAGCCCACGAGGGTTACCAGGGTGGTGGTCAGGGCTGCGACCAGTCCGGGAAGGGCCTCCGGCATCAGAACCTTGCGGATAACCTGCATCCGGGTGGAACCCATGACCAGGGCAGCATCGATCTTCCCGCCTGCCACATCACGCAGAGAGGTCTCCACCAGGCGTGCGAAGAAGGGAATGGTGCCGATGCTCAGGGGCACGCATGCAGCCAGCGGGCCGATCGAGGAACCGGTGACCAGACGGGAGAACGGAATTAGGATCACCATCAGGATTGCGAACGGAATTGAACGCGTGATGTTCACAATGATGTCCGAGAGGATCCGGTTGGTAACCGGCATGGGCCGCAGGCCACCGGGTGCGGAGGTGTGCAGGAAGATTCCCAGGGGCAGGCCGATGAGGAGCGTGAAGAAACCGGATACACCAACCATCAGCAGCGTGTCGGCCACGGCCTCGGGCAGTGCCTTGGTGATGCCGGGATTGTTCGCAAGTTCTTCGAACAGGTTCATGCTGCCACCTCCACAGAAACGCCCTGGCCGGCCAGATAGTCCTTCACCGCGTCCATATCCGTCCGTTCGTCGAGCTGCACCCGCAGCCTGCCGAACCGTTCACCGGCGAGAGTCTCAACGCTGCCGGCAAGGACATTGACGTCCGTGTCAAAGCGCCGGGTCAGTCCGGAAAGCACTGGCTCGGTTGCATGTTCGCCAACCATGAGCAGCTCCACCACGGGGCCTCCGGGCACGGGAGGAGTTGCGGGAAGGGGAATCAGCGCCTTGGCCAGACGGCCGCCAAGGTGGGAAGCGACTTCCTGCAGCGGGCCGTGTTCCACGACCCGTCCGGCCTCGAGCAGCGAGACCGAGTCGCAAATCCGCTTCACTACGTTCATCTCGTGCGTAATGATCAGCACGGTCAGTTCCAGCCGTTTGGTCAGCTCGGAAATCAGGTCCAGGATTTCATCCGTTGTCCGCGGGTCCAGTGCAGAAGTTGGTTCATCGCAGAGCAGCACGTCCGGCTGTGCCGCCAGGGCGCGGGCTATGCCGACCCGCTGCTTCTGGCCGCCGGAGAGCTGGGCCGGGTAAGCACCGGCGAAGTCCTGCAGGCCTACGAGCGAAAGCAGCTCGGCAACCCGGGCCTCGGTGTCCTTCCGGCTGGTGCCGACAAGCTCCAGCGGGTGCGCGATGTTGGCTGCCGCCGTGCGTGAATCCATGAGGTTCGCGTGCTGGAACACCATGCCGATGCGGCGGCGTGCCAGCCGGATTTCGGAATCCTTGACGTTGGTCAGTTCCCGTCCGTCGATGGTCACGGTCCCCGACGTTGGGCGGTCCAGCAGCGTCAGGCAGCGCACCAGGGTCGACTTTCCGGCACCGGAATGGCCGATGATGCCGTGGATCGATCCTTTGGGCACGCTCATGCTGACCCCGTCCAGGGCCACCACGTCACGGGAGCCTTGGCGGTATACCTTGCGCAGGTCAGTAACTGTGATCATTCATCCTCAATGTCTGCGTACTTCGTAGGAGGTCGTGCAGGGGGAAAACAGCCCGGAGGAAGGGACGCCAACGGCCCGGCTGTGTGGGAAGTGCCTGCCAATCGCGTGACACGGGGCGCGTACGGCCGCGCCCGGGCGCCATCAGCGCCTGACACTGTCTTAAGTATGTCAATGCTACGCGGGCGGAGGTCCCATGCCGAAATCCGGAATGTGGGGAAGGAACCTGCTGTGCGGGGGATTCCGGGGTATGGACGTGCTGCCTGGGACGTTTGCTAGCTGGGGGAGAATTCCATCACCAGCTGGCCACCGTCCTCCTCCGCCAGCACAGGAACTTCCAATGCCGGTACAGGGACTTCCGGCACCGGAACAGCAACAGCGGCGGCAGGGACGGCGGAGGCCGACAATGCAGCAGGAACGGAAACAGCGAACGGTGCGGGCTTGAGCGGCCAGGTGCCGTCGATGACGGACTCCGGATCGCGGCGGCGCAGGTAGGCCTGGAAACTCGCTGCCTGTTCTGCCGCCCACTGAACCTGCAGGGAGTGCAGCACCGCTGCTTCCTGTGCCATGACGGGGAAGGCATTCGCCACCGCGGCTCCGACGCTGAGGGTTGCCAGCACGTCTGCGGCAGAGGTGTGCGCGTTCTCGAAAGCCACCCCGTAGTGCTCTGCCATGGCGGTCAGGGTGCGCTTTCCGCGGCGGAAGCGGTCTGCCTGCTTATCCATGATGTAGGGATCGATAACAGGATGCGGCACCGGAGCCGTGAGCCCGTGGCGTTCGGCTTCGCGCGCCAGGACAGTGAAGTCGTAGGCGGCATTGAACGCCAGCACCGGGATGCCGGCGGCAAAGGTGTCCGCCAGGACTGCGCTGATCTGGCGGACTGCTTCGGCAGCGCTGATTCCGTCGCGGCGGGCCGTTTCGGTGCTCACTCCGTGGATCGCTGCTGCTTCGGCGGGGATTTCGACGCCGGGGTCAACCAGCCATTCATGGTGGGCCATGATGCTCCCACTGCCGTCCACCAGGATGATGGATGCGGTGACAATACGTGCCTGCTGGGGATCCCGTCCCGTGGTTTCCAGGTCGAAGGATGCTCGGGGAAGTTCGTGCCAGCTCAACATGTATTCAAACCTACCGGCGGGCACGGACATTACCCGGAATCAGCGCGCCGGGCATGGCTAAGCTGGAATCATGCGGGAGGACTTTAGGGAAGCAGTGCTGGCCGTGGCCGCGCTGATTCCCCCGGGCCGGGTGCTGGCCTACGGGGACATTGCCGAACTGCTCGGTGCCGGCGGGCCGCGGCAGGTTGGGTCAGTGTTGTCCAGGGAAGGAGGTTCGGTCCCCTGGTGGCGGGTGATCCGCTCATCAGGTGAGCCCCCTGCCTGCCACGGACGGCGCGCATGGACGCATTACCTGCAGGAGGAAACTCCACTGCGGGGCAGCGTGGAACCGGACGGGTCCGGTTACCGGGTCCGGATCAGCCAGGCACGGTGGCAGCCCGACGACGCCGGCTGGGAAACACTTGATGCGCTGCGGAACCGGCTGGCTGCCGGCGCATCGCCGGCAAAGCAGGGAATGTCACCGGGACATGGTGAAGTGGAGGTATGAGCATCAACCTGCGGCTAGTTCCGCCCGCCGCGGCCGGCCAGGCCGCACCGCAGCTTAGCCCGGACCAGCGTGCCGCCGTCGAGCGCCCGGCCGGGAGCGGGCCCCTCCTTGTACTGGGCGCACCCGGAACCGGAAAGTCCACGGTCCTGGTGGAAACCGCCGTCGAGCGCATCACACACGGCGGATTGGATCCTGCCGGCGTGCTTCTGCTGGCACCGTCGCGGCTGGCAGCTGCCGCGCTCCGTGACTCGCTGTCCGCCCGGCTGGAACGAACCATCAGCGCCGCTCCGGCACGGACCTGGGCGTCCTACGCCTTCGACGTCATCCGCCGTGCCAAGGCCGAGGGCCTAATGCCGCACGTTACCCGCGCCCCGAAACTGCTGTCCGGTGCGGAACAGGACGTCATCATCAAGGAGCTGCTCGCCGGGCACGGACAGAACGGCGTGCCGCAGCTGCCCTGGCCCGACTCACTGTCCCTGGCACTGGGCACGAGGGGGTTCCGCCAGGAGATCAGGCAGCTGTTTGACCGGGTGATTGAACTCGGGCTCGCTCCCGAACAGCTGGAGGACTTTGGCCGGCGGTACGGGAGGCAAGACTGGATTGCTGCAGCGCATCTGTACGCCGAATACCGCGATGTCCTGGATCTGCGTATGCCGGAGGCCTTCGACCCCGCCGGGATCATCACTACGGCAACGGACATTCTGGCCTCCGAGCCCGGGTTCCTGGCGGCAGAGCACGAGCGGCTCCAGCTGATCCTCGTTGATGACCTCCAGGAAGCCAACGGCGCGATCCACCGCCTCCTGGGGCTGCTGGCCCGGGACCGCGAAGCCGTGGTCACTGCCAGCCCGGACACCGTGGTCCAGGGGTTCCGCGGCGCCCGCCCGGATCTGCTCGGTGACCTGAAGAACGTGCTGGGTTCCGATCTCCAGACCGCGGTGCTGCAGACCCAGCACCGGCTGGCTGAACCCGTCGCCGCCGCCTGGCACCGCTGCGCCTCACGCATTTCCGTGGTGAAGGGACTCGCCGCTGCGCGGACCCCCGGCGGCCGCAGCGGAAATGATGGAACCGGTCCGGTGTCGGCGACGGCCCACGTGGTGGATTCGCCCATGCATGAGCAGCGTTACGTAGCCCAGCGGATCCTGGAAGCGCAGTTGCTGGACGGCCGGCAGCTGGAGGACATCGCCGTGATTGTGCGCACCGGAGGCCAGCTGGCACGGATCCAGCGCTACCTCATCAGCCAGGGGATCGAGGTGCGTGTGCCGGTGGCTGAAAAGGCTGTTCGCGACGAAGCCGCCGTCCGGCCCCTGCTCGATGCCTTCGGCGTTGTGCTGGACCAGGACCTGCTGACTCCGGAACTGGCGGACTCGCTGCTCACTTCACGGATCGGCGGGGCAGGATCGCTGGACCTGCGCAGGCTGCGGCAGGCGCTGCGCCGTGAAGAACTTCGTGCGGGCGGCGGGCGCAGTTCCGACGCCCTGCTGGTGGAGGCACTGCTGGACCCGCTTTCCGACTCCGGGCTGGCGCTCGCCGGACTGGGCTGGGAGGCGGCGCCCGCCAAGCGGCTGGCAGCTATGCTGCGTGCCGGCCGCGAAGCAGCTGGGCAGCCCGGTGCCAGTGCCGAGACTGTCCTGTGGGCTTTGTGGTCGACGTCGGGGTGGTCCAAAAAGTGGGCGGAAGCCGCCCTCTCGGGAGGATCGGCGGGAATCCGGGCCGACCGGGACCTGGACGCGATCATGGCACTGTTCCAGACTGCTGAGCGCTACGTCGACCAGCTTCCGGGCTCCACACCGGCACAGTTCCTGGACTACCTCACCAGTTCCGAACTGCCCATGGACACCCTCGCAGCCAGGGCACAGCAGCGTGGCGCGGTTGAACTGCTGACCCCGGCCAGCGCCGCAGGGCGCGAATGGCCCGTGGTGATCGTCGCCGGTATCCAGGAGGGTGTCTGGCCCAACCTCCGTCTGCGCGGGGAACTGCTCGGCAGCGGGGACCTGGTGGCAGCCGTCGAGTTCCCCGACACCGACTACCGCTCCGCCCGCAACCCGCAGGCGCTGATGCAGGCGACCCGCTACGACGAACTGCGCAGCTTCTCCACTGCGATCTCCCGCGCCCGGGATGTGCTGGTCTGCACGGCCGTGGCTTCGGATGACGAGCAGCCCTCCCAGTTCCTGGACCTGGTGGACCCGCTGCCTGACGGCGTCGGAGTTCGCCCCCGCACAGAGGTCCTGCGCCCGCTGACCCTGCGCTCCCTCGTCGCGGAACTGAGGGCCCATGCCCAGCAGGCCGAAACCGATCCGGAGACAGCGCGCGAAGCGGCTTTCCACCTCGGCCGGATGCTCCGGCACCCGGTCCGTGTGCCCGGAGCTGCGCCGGCGGAGTGGTGGGGTCTCCGTCCGCTGTCCAGCACCGGACCGATCCTGCCGACCCAGGCACCCATTCCGGTCTCGCCTTCCAAGGTGGACGCCGTGATGAAATCACCCCTGAGCTGGTTTGTTTCTGCCGTGGGCGGGGAACAGGCCACCGATTTTGCCCGTTCGCTTGGCACACTGGTTCACCAGATCGCCCAGGAGATGCCCGATGCCACCGGCACCGAATACACGCAGGAGCTTCGCAGGCGCTGGCCTTCCCTTGGCATGAAGGACAACTGGGAAGGGAAGACAGATCTCAAGCGGGCCGAAACCATGGTGGGCAAGCTGGCGGAATACGTAATCAAGATGCGCCAGGGCGGCAGGTCCCTGGTTGCCGTGGAACAGGACTTCGAAGCGGCAATTCCGGTGGAAGTCCGAAGCGCAGTCCGGACGGCCCTGCTGCGCGGCCAGATCGACCGGCTGGAGAAGGACGCCGAAGGAAGGCTGTACATCGTGGATCTGAAGACCGGCAGGAGTGCGCCGAAGAAGGCGGACCTCGAAGGGCACCCCCAGCTGGCTTCTTACCAGGAGGCAGTTCGGGAAGGCGCGCTTGACGAGGGTCCACGGGTCCCGGGCGGCGCTGCCCTGGTGCAGCTGGGCACCAGTTCCAAGGGCGTCGCTGTGCAGGAGCAGCCGCCGCTGGGCCCTGATGACACCAGTGCGCTGGAAATGATCCAGCAGGCCGCGGCGCTTATGTCTGATGAGAAGTTCGACACCGTTCATGACCCCGCGCGCAGCGGACACGGCGGACACGGCGGACACGGCTGCCGGCTGCCGGAGATCTGCCCGCTGTGCACTGAGGGAAAGCAGGTCACGGAATGAGTGTCGACGTGAGTGATGACGTGGAGCAGAACACGCCGTTCCAGCCGCAGTACTCTGCCAGGAGACTGGCGGAGATGCTGCACGACGGCGATCCGCAGGACGTCCAGTACCCCACCGGGGCCCAGCAGCAGATCATTGAGGGTCCGTTGGAACCGCTGCTGGTGGTGGCCGGAGCAGGGTCTGGAAAGACCAAGACCATGGCCGACCGCGTGGTCTGGCTGGTGGCGAACAAGCTGGTTGCACCGGAACAGATCCTCGGCGTTACCTTTACCCGCAAGGCGGCCGGGGAACTGGCCAGCCGTATCCGCGGACGGCTGCGGCTGCTGGAACGCAAACTGGGGGAGGACACCGGTGACCATGACCCGCAGCTCGAAGCTGCGGTCTCCACCTACCACTCCTATGCCAACGGCATCGTCAATGACTACGGCCTGCGCATCGGCGTCGAACGTGACTCCGTAATGCTCGGAGGTGCCCAGTCCTGGCAGCTGGCCAACGAGGTCGTGGAGGCCTACACCGGGGACTATGAGCATTTCACCGCCGCTAAATCCACTCTGGTCACTTCGGTGCTGCAGATGGCTTCGGAATGCTCTGAGCACCTAAAGACGCCGGCGAGGGTCCGTGCCGAGCTCGAGAAGCATGTGGCCGGGGTTCTGGCCCTGCCATACCAGGCAGGCAAGCCCAAGCAGCCCACCCAGGCGGCAAAGGACCTGGTCAACAAGCTCCGCACCCGTATCTCGGTTACGGAGCTGGTAGAGGCTTACCAGCGCGCCAAGACTGAGCGCAGGCTGCTGGACTTCGGTGACCTCGTGGCGCTCGCCGCCCGCATTGCCGAGGAGATCCCCGAAGCACGCGAGATGGAACGTGCCAAGTACAAAGTGGTGCTGCTGGACGAGTTCCAGGACACCTCCCACGCCCAAATGGTCTTGTTCTCCACGCTCTTCGGCAACGGCACTCCGGTAACGGCGGTGGGCGATCCGCACCAGTCGATCTACGGTTTCCGCGGGGCATCCGCGGGTCAGCTGGGCACTTTCCGGGAGCACTTCCCGCGGTTCAATTCCGACGGCAGCCGTTCGCTGGCCGGCGTCGCCAACCTGTCCGTGGCCTGGCGGAACTCAACCTCCATCCTCGCTGCTGCCAATGCAGTCTCCGGAGCCCTGAACGCACCGGTGCCGTGGCTGAAGAACAACCGGCCGCTGGACGTCCCGGAACTGCAGGCCAAGCCAAAAGCGCGCGTCGGCGATGTATTCCTGGGCCGCTACCTGAGCGAGAAAACCGTCACCCTGCCGGACGGTACCGTGAGCGTGGGGGAAGCCGAAGCACTGGCCACCGAGATCGCCCGGGTCCGCACCCAGTGGTTTAGGCACCCCAGCCATGAAACCGATGGCCGCGGGAACGCGCTGCCGCCCACTGTGGCTGTGCTGTGCCGCGGCAAGAAGCAGTTCGACTCGATCCGCCGGGCGCTGGAAGACCGGGGTATCCCCGTGCAGATCGTAGGCCTTGGCGGGCTGCTTTCAACCCCGGAGATCGTGGACCTGCTCGCAGTCCTGAGGGTCCTCAGCGATCCGGGACGCTCTGACTCAATGCTCCGCATCCTTGCCGGGGCGCGCTGGCGCATTGGTCCGGCAGACCTGATGGCGCTGGCTGACTGGTCACGGCACCTTGTCCGGGTCCGGGAACGGGCTGTGCGGGTCCAGGATCTCTCGGATGTACACGGGCCTGATGAAACCGGCGCCGCCGTCGTCGAAACCGATCTCGCGGAAGCCGGAAGCCTGGTGGAAGCCGTGGACTACCTGCCCAAACCGGGATGGGTCTCCAGCGCCGGACGCACGCTGACAGAGGAAGGGCTGGCCCGGCTGAGCGCTCTGCGCGATGAACTGCGGCAGCTGCGCGGGTACGTCGGGGAAGACCTGACCACCCTGATCGGCGAGGTGGAGCGCCGCATCCTGCTGGACATCGAGGTAGCGGCCAAGCCGGGTATCAGCATCCACGAATCCAGGCGGAACCTGGACGCGTTCATCGACGCAGCCGCCACATTCAGTGCCTCCGCGGACCGTGTGGACCTCGCGGCCTTCCTGGCCTGGCTGGAAGTTGCCGACGAGGAGGAGAACGGCCTGCCGGTCACCGCGCTGGAGACCTCCCGCGAAGCAGTCCAGCTGCTGACAGTCCACGCGTCCAAAGGCCTGGAGTGGGATGTAGTGGCCGTACCGGGTCTCTCGGAGGGCCAGTTCCCGAACGCGAAGGATTCACGCTGGAGCAGCGGAAACTCCGCCATCCCGTGGAACCTGCGCGGAGACGGACCGGACCTGCCGCAGTGGGACTGGGAACAGCCGGACCAGAAATCCTGGCTGGAAGCCGAGAAACAGTTTGCCGAAGATGCGCGCGGCCATGCGGAGCGCGAAGAGCGGCGGCTCGCCTATGTGGCCTTCACCCGTGCCAAGGACATCCTGTTCTGCACCTCCAGTGCCTGGGGCGGCGGCCGGACCAAGCCGACACCGGCGTCGCGCTATCAGCTGGAACTCTACGAACTCGGTAAGGGCGGTGCACCCGGCTACCATCTTCTCTCCTGGCTGGAACCGGAGGACGAAGGGGACGAGAACCCGGCGAACGCGGCAGTGGAGCGGGCCAGCTGGCCCAAGGACCCGCTGCCTGCGGAGAGGCGGGCGGCCATGGAAGCCGCTGCCGAAGCGGTGCTCGCGGCCGCCCGCGAATCCGTTCCGCCGGCCGGGTCCCGGGACAAGGGCGCTGTTTCGGAGACCGGGAACGACGTATTCGAACCCCGGCGCTGGGGGCGGGACGTAGAGCTGGTCCTTGCCCGGCACCGTGCGCCGGACGAGGTAATGGAAGTTGAACTGCCCGCCCATATCTCGGCCTCCATGCTCGTGGACCTGCAGGATGATCCTGAGGCAGTGACCCGACAGCTGCGCCGTCCTGTTCCGCGGGAACCGGGGATGGCAGCCCGCAAGGGAACAGCGTTCCACGCCTGGATTGAGGAGTACTTCGGCCGCAGCGGCATGCTCGACATTGACGAGTACCCCGGGGCCGCAGATGCCTACGTTGACGAGGCTTACCAGCTCGAGGACATGGTGGCCACGTTTGAAGCTTCTGAGTGGGCACAGCGGACGCCGGCTTACATCGAGGTTCCGGTCGAGACACGGGTCAACTCCGTCGTCGTCCGGGGACGGATCGATGCCGTGTTCCAGGATGAGGACGGCGGCTGGGACCTGATCGACTGGAAGACGGGCGCTCCGCCTTCGAAGGAGAAGCTGGCGGTCCGCTCGGTGCAGCTGGCGGTTTACCGGCTGGCCTGGGCGAGACTGAAGGGTGTTCCCCTGGAAACGGTTCGTGCAGCGTTCTACTACGTTGCGGCAGACAAAGTGATTCGTCCGCACAACCTTCTTGGGGAAGAGGAGCTGGAACGGATCATCCTCGATGCCGCAGGCGGTTCGGATGCATAAGGCCGGATGACGCCGGCTTTCCGTTCGGGCCATGGCGCGGGCGGAGAAACCTGAACAGCGCCGCCGTCCCGGACCGGACGGCGGCGCTGTTCGTATTGTGTGCTGTGTGCCGGCTACGGGGTGGCCCGGCGGAGGGTCCCATAGGATCCGGCTGCCAGGACCACTCCGACGAGCAGCAGCCAGCCGGTCAGGGCCAGGGGTGTGAGCTGCATGAACCAGGCGCCCACCGAAGCCCACGAGTCTGTGTATGACGCGAGTCCAACCGCGCCAAGCAGAAGCAGGCCGAATCCGACGAGTGCTGCTACCAGGCCCGTGGTCCTCCATCGCCGGTAAACGGTGGCGAACCAGAAACCGAACATAAACAGGAGAATTGTCAGCGCGAAGTACAGCAGGATCTGGACCCACCAGGCAGACTCAACGACCCAGGGCAGCGCGTAGATGTTCCCGTCGACTCCCCAGCCGTTCGTTGCCTGTTCCACCAGTCCCAGCACCCAGTACAGGACACCCAGTGCGAGTGCCAGGACTGAGAACAGTCCCAATGTTCCGATGTAGAAGGACCGGCGGCTGACGCTCATGGCCTGCGAAAACGGGAAGGTCAGGCTCAGCGACTGGACGCCGGCCGCCAGAAAATACCACATGACCGCCTGGCCGGAGAACGCCATCCTGGTGCCTTCGCCGCCGTCAGACGGGACCATCGCCAGGATCGCGATGGCGATGAGCGTGGATGAGGCGATGATAATTCCCGGGATGCCAAGGTACAGCCACTTGTTCAGCAGCTGCATACGCGCGACGGCGAGGGGGCGGTTCATCGCAGGACCTCCAGATCCTTCTCGTTATTCTCCTGATGGGAGCCGTAGTGTTCGTTGGCTTTGAGGGTGCGCCGGATGATGAGCTGCTGCAGCGACACCGGGGCGAGTTCCAGCCCAAGGGCCTGCGCCCGCTGCCGGTCATCGGCGGACAGCGGAGTGTCCACCGTGACCGAGGCCAAAGCGCCCAGTCCTTCCCGGTGCAGGATCGGACGTCCCGCAACGAACTCCTCCACGGAGGACGATTTCCCTGCCACCGCGAAGGCGGATCCGGTGATGGCTTCCACCTCGTCATCCATCACGATGCGCCCGCGGTCGATGACGATGACGTGTTCGAGCAGGTTCGCCACTTCGTCGATCAGGTGGGAGGAAAGAATGATCGTCCGCGGATGGTCTGCGAAGTCGGTCAGCAGCCGGTCGTAAAAGAGCTGCCGGGCGACGGCGTCGAGTCCCAGGTACGGTTCGTCGAAGAAAGTCAGCTCTGCCCGGGATGCCAGCCCGATGATCACGCCGACGGCGGACAGCTGGCCACGGGAGAGTTTCTTGATCCGGTGCTTCTTCGGCCGGGGGAGCTGGAAATCCTCGAGCAGGGTGTCCGCGAGGTCCTTGTCCCAGTTGGGGAAGAACAGGGCAGCTGCATCCAGGGCATTCCGGACAGTGAAGTCATCCGGGTATTTCTGCGACTCCCGGACGAAGCACAGCCGGGAGAGGACGTGCTCGTTTTCGAATGGGTTTCCGCCGAACACCCGCACTTCGCCGGAGGTGGCAAAGCCCTGTGCGGTCAAGATGGACATCAGGGTTGTCTTCCCTGCGCCGTTGCGGCCCAGAAGGCCGTAGATGCGGTTTGGGGCGATGTCGAGATTGACGTCGTCAAGGGCCACCTGGTCCTTGTATCGGCGGGTCAGTCCGCGGGTTTCTATGACGTTCATGGTGCCGGGGTCCCTTCGTGTTCAGCGGCACTGCGTTGGATGAGGTTTGTGAGTTCCTCCATGCTGATCCCGAGTTTCCGGGCCTCCAGATGGAGTGGCTGGACGTATTGGCGGTAGAACTGCTCCCGGCGCTTGGCCAGGACCTGTGCACGGGCTCCGGGTGCAACGAACATGCCGATTCCCCGGCGCTTGTAGAGGAGTCCTTCGTCAACCAGAAGGTTCACGCCCTTGGCCGCAGTGGCCGGGTTGATCCGGTAGAAGGCTGCAATCTCATTCGTTGACGGCACCTGTTCCTCCTCCGCCAGCACGCCGTCCAGCACATCTGACTCGATCCGTTCGGCGATCTGCTGGAAGATCGGTTTGCTGTCGTCGATCACGGCATCCTGCTTACGCTGGCTTGTTGGTTCATTACTTGACTAACTAACCATGGAACCAGGATGTCCGTCAATAGTGCTCCCAAAAATAAAAGCCCGCCTGAAAATCAGGCGGGCTTTCACTGGGCTTTGCAGCGATACCGGGGTGTCAGGAGTTCCTGGTGTCTTTGGCTGCAGGGGAATCAGCCACAACCAGCGGAATTGCCGTGGTAGCGGGACCCGCTTCAGCTTCCTCGCCGGTCTCATCCACATCCGGAGCGGGGGACTCCTCCGGGGTTGGCAGAGCGTCTTTCTCGGCCCTAACCTCTGCGGGCTCCGCCGCCGGCTCTGGTTTGGGGGACGGTTCCGGTTCCGGAATGGGCATAACCGTAACCTTGCCGCCCCCGGTGGACGGCCTGGTGCCGGTGGAGACGGCGGGGGCGCCCGGTTTTGCGGGAACCGCCTTAGCAGCGGAGCCGGTCTGCAGGAGCGGCTCGGCCTGGACCGCGGGACTGGACGGCGCCGAGGGGCCCGCAGCAGCATCCGCACCGGCATCCGCTGCGTCCTCCAGCGCCTCTTCCTGGGCCAGGATGTCCGCTTCCAGCGTCGCGAGCATCTCTTCGGCTTCCTCCACCATTGACTGGTTCTGAGCAGCCAGCCCGCGGACCAGCCACTGGGCAAGGGCAAACTCCGCAGACAGGGCTGCCCGCCTGATTAGGTGGGGGTCTACGGCATCGGGCCGGGCGGCAACGTAGGCGCTGTGGACTGTGTCCGTGAAACGGGAGTTGTTCGCCGCGATGAGCCAGGCAAAATCATCTGCGGGGTCACCGATCCGCAGATCGGTCCAGCCATTCACGGCGCTGATCCGGTTCCCGGAAATGAGCAGGTTGTCCTCGTGAAGGTCCCCGTGCACCACAGTGGGGCTAAAACGCCAGAGTCCAACGTCCTCCAGTGCGTGCTCCCAGCGGCGCAGCAGGGTCGGGGGAATCTTGCCGGTCGTCGCGGCCTGGTCCAGCTCATTCAGCTTGCGCTGGCGGAACTCATTGGCCGTGTAGCTCGGCAGGTCCGCGTTGTTCACGAGGGACTGCGGGAGGGCATGAATGGCGGCCATCGCACGCCCGACGTCCGCCGCGAGATCACCCCCGGCCACGGCCAGCTCGTCAATATCCTTTGTGGCCCCGGGAAGATGGGAGTAGACAAAGGTGCACAGCTCGCCCTGACGGACGGTTCCTGCGACATAGGGCAGCGCGAAGGGCAGTTCGGCGCGGACAGCCGGCACAAAAGCCCGCAGAACAAGCAGCTCAGTCTCCAGGCGCATGCTTGCTTCCACATGCTTGGGGGAACGCACCCGCCATTGTTTTCCGGCGTCGTCAACCAGGAGCGCGGAGTCGAAGTCCGCGGCGTCGTCGGGCGAACCGGCCACGCCGGTAAGCGCCAGCGCCGGTACGGCGGCGCTGGCCAGGGCTGCCAATTCCATGGGTGTGCGTTTCACACTTTCAACCGTAGGGGCAGATGTGGTGCGAGTAACCCATAGGCACCCGGCGAGTCGGAAGAGCGTGAGGAAAAACTCAGCCGGGGATGCCGCATTGTCCACTGGCGGGCCACGGCTTTCTGGTTGGGCCCGCGAAGTAAGTACGGTAGGGGTATGAGCAGTCCGTTACGCACGCCAGACTCCCCGCAGCTAGGACGGCTTCCGCTTGCACGCGGGGCCATAGACCGCGGCAGTGAGCGGAGGACAGCCGGAGACCTCTTCGAGCAGATCAGTGCCCTGGAGACCACCCGGGTGATGTACTTTTCCCGCGGGAAGGCCCTGATCCGGGAAGAGAAACTCGTCCTTGAGCCCGCCGGTCCCGAAGGCTTTGGCGATGAGCCCGTCTACCTGGGCCGAACGCTCGAAGACGGCCAGGTTCCTGCCGGTGCGGACATAGTGATGGTCACGCTGGCCGAACCCGATCCTGAGATGGAAAGCAGCGGTGCCCGCTGGGCAGGGCTGCGCGACGTCGCGGTTACTCTGGGGTCCCTGGACGCGGGACTGTTTGTGGAAGCCTGTGCGGTTGCGAACTGGCATGCCACGCACACCCACTGCCCGCGCTGTGGTGCCCCCACCCGAATGGAGCAGGGCGGCTGGGTGCGCCGCTGCTCCGAAGACGGCAGCCAGCACTTCCCCAGGACTGATCCGGCGATCATCGTGGCCATCACCGACCCCCAGGACCGGATCCTGCTGGGGCGGGCCGCGGCCTGGCCGGGCAACCGTTATTCCACCCTTGCCGGCTTCGTGGAACCCGGGGAGTCCCTCGAAGCGGCAGTCATCCGCGAGGTGGCGGAGGAATCCGCAGTCGTGGTGCGCAACCCGCAGTATCTGGGGTCCCAGCCATGGCCGTTCCCGTGCTCGCTGATGCTTGGTTTCTGCGCCGAGGCGGATGGCACCGAACCGCGGGCCGACGGCGTCGAAATGGCAGACGTGCGGTGGTTCACCCGCAGGGAACTCACCGATGCGGTCGCCTCCGGGGAGCTCAGCATCCCCTCTTCCATCTCGATTGCCCGGAACCTGATCGACCGCTGGTACGGCGGCCCCGTTCCGGAACCGGAGGGCAGCAAGTGAGCATTGATACCCTCGAAGCCCGCATCCTCGCCGGTCTCGACGACGAGCAGCGCGAAGTAGCGACCACTCTTTCCGGGCCGCTCTGTGTCCTTGCCGGAGCCGGCACCGGCAAGACCCGTGCCATCACCCACCGCATGGCCTACGGCGTCCACTCCGGCATGTACAAGCCGCAGCAGGTCCTCGCCGTAACCTTCACGGCCCGTGCCGCCGCTGAGATGCGCACCCGGCTGCGGGATCTCGGTGCAGGGGGCGTGCAGGCGAAGACATTCCACGCTGCTGCCCTGAAACAGCTGCAGTACTTCTGGCCGCAGACCGTCGGAGGGCCGCTGCCCGCACTGCTGGACCATAAGGCGCAGCTCATCGCCGAGGCGGCACGCAGGCTGCGCCTCTCCACCGACCGGGCGGCTATCCGCGATGTAGCAGCTGAGATCGAGTGGGCGAAGGTTTCAATGCTGACCCCGGACAGCTATGTGCGGGCAGCAGCAGGCCGTGATGCTCCTGCGGGCTTCGACCTCACCACCGTCTCGCGCATCTTCCAGTCCTACGAAGACGTGAAGGTAGACCGCAACGTCATCGACTTCGAGGACGTACTGCTGATTATCGTCGGCATCCTGCAGGAAGATCCGCGTGTGGCTGCGACGGTACGCGACCAGTACCGCCACTTTGTGGTGGACGAATACCAGGACGTTTCGCCGCTCCAGCAGCGGCTGCTGGATCTGTGGCTGGGGGAGCGGGATGAACTCTGTGTAGTCGGCGATGCCAGCCAGACCATCTACTCCTTCACCGGTGCCACGTCCCGGCACCTGCTCGAGTTCACTCACCGTTTTCCCGGCGCCCAGGTAGTCAAGCTCGTCCGGGACTACCGGTCCACACCGCAGGTCGTGAACCTGGCAAACCGGATCCTTGCTGCGCGCACGGCAGAGGGGGAGCGCTCGCGGAATGCTCCTCCCTGGCCTGCGCCCCTCGAACTCATTGCCCAGCGCCAATCCGGTCCGGAACCGGAGTTCACCGAGTGTTCGGATGACGAGGCAGAAGCCGCACAGGTTGCCGGCCGCATCCGGAAGCTTCTCGATGCAGGGGTTGAAGCCAGCCAGATCGCGGTCCTGTTCCGCACCAACGGACAGTCCGAAGCCTATGAGCAGGCCCTGTCAACCGCAGGAATCGGGTATCAGCTGCGCGGCGGCGAGCGGTTCTTCGCCCGGCGTGAAGTGCGGGACGCTATGCTCCAGCTGCGCGCGGCGTCCCGGTCCGTCGGGAACGAACCCGTGCCCCAGCTGGTACGTGACATCCTGGCCAACCTCGGGTACACGGCCGAGCCGCCCTCAGGCGGAGGAGCTACCCGGGAGAAGTGGGAGTCACTGGCTGCGCTCGTTGCGCTGGCTGATGAGCTGCATGCGAACCGCACCCTGGACCCGGACAGCATCTTTACCCTGCAGGATTTCACCGCCGAGCTGGAGGAGCGGGCCGCTGCCCAGCATGCACCGAAGGTACAGGGAGTGACCCTGGCCAGCCTGCACTCAGCCAAGGGCCTGGAATGGGACGCGGTTTTCCTGGTGGGCCTGAGCGAAGGACTCATGCCGATTTCCTTCGCGGACACTCCGGAAGCCGTTGATGAAGAACGGCGGCTGCTCTACGTGGGCATCACCCGTGCGCGGGAGCATCTCTTTCTTTCCTGGTCGACAGCCCGGACGCCAGGCGGCCGGGCGAACCGCAAGCCCTCCAGGTTCCTTGACGGACTTCGGCCGAATACCTCGCGTGACACCGGTACCCCGCGGCAGGCAAAGCCTGCCCGGCGGAAGGTCACCGGGCCGGCCAAATGCCGTGTCTGCGGGAGCCTGCTTGTCAGCGGAGCGGAACGGAAGATGGGCCGCTGCGGGGACTGTCCCGCAACTTATGACGAGGCAACCTTTGAAGCACTGCGTGAATGGCGGCGGGAGGCAGCCGCAGAGGCCGGCGTCCCGGCGTTCGTTGTGTTCACGGACGCTACCCTGGTTGCCATCGCCGAGGATAAGCCGCCTACGCTGAACCGGCTTGCGACGCTGCCGGGTGTGGGCCCCTCCAAGCTCGAACGCTATGGCGAGGCCGTGCTCGAGGTGCTGTCCAAGAGCCCGCAGCTGTAGTTCCGGCGCGGCTAGGCCGCCCGGGCGGACTGCAGCCGGCATCCGCAGCTGGGGTGGAACTCCAGCGGCTCTATGCCGGCATGGCCGTCGGCAGCACGAAACTGCAGCACGGCAGACCAGGTCACCGGCTGGGCCACCCCGTCGATGAAGGACAGCGCCTGTCCTGCGGCGGCAGCGGCTGCCAGGGCCGCTGAGGACACTTCTTCGCCTCCCGGACCTGCGTTCTCATCCTGGGCGGGGCCCTCCGGAGCCAGGGCAGCGGCATACCAGCCCGGATCCGCGTCCCCGCGGTGCCGGTCCAGGCACCCCAGGCATGGTGTTGCCCCGGGAACCACCAGCGGGCCAACCTGGTAACCGTACTGCTGGGCCGCTATTGCCAGGTGCGGCTGCTCGCGCCGGCCTTCGGGCAGGGCGTGCAGCGGGGCAGGCTGCTCGCAGGCCAGAATCGACAGATCGACGCCAGCGGGGCCGGCTTCGGCTGACGGCCACGGGATCTGAACCACCCGCACAGTGGGGTCGATTCGGTACAGCTGGCGTTTGACAGCCTGGAACCGCGGCATCCCGATATCAGTCAGGGCGTAGGCGGGTCCGACGTCGCTGGGACGCACGATACCCGCATCGCCCAGCAGCACGGTGCCAATACCGGCGGCCGCAAGGATCCGTGCGGCCAGCGCCCCGCACCGGCCAAGTCCCAGGACCTCGACGGCTGCCGAGCCGCGCAGCGCTACCGGTTCCAGGGCGTCGCGGCCATAGACGGCCGAGAGCCGTTCAAGGTCGGGACCAAGCCGCTCCTGGCGCAGCGGCGGCAGGAGCCTGCGGTCAGCCGGATTCGCCAGCAGAACGGGTGCCAGCGCCCGAAGCAGCTGCTCGCTGCGCTGGGTGTCAACACCTGCGGCTGCCGCCGCTTCCGGTTCTCCGCCGTCGGGAATCCCTGAGCGCAGGGCATGGATGAACGTGAGGTCGGCGTCCGTCAGTCCGGCGAGGAGAAGGGCTCCGCTGCCCAGCCCGAACTGCCGGCGGTCCGAACCGAGGTCCAGGACGTAAATCCCCGGGTTGATCCGCATGTCTGGACTCCTTCGGATTGGAATGTGCTGTGCCGGGGCACCATGTAAGCACGTCCAGGATGGGGCCGCAGGAGTTTTCCACAGGTTTCGAATGCACCCGTCGAGGCGAATAATGTGGAGATATGCCATCTGTCTCCACCCCAGCCACCACCCGTGCCGGGCTGCCCATCGAAGTGCGGCGTTCGGCACGCCGCAAGCGCACGGTCAATGCCGTTTTCCGGGACGGAGTGGCCGTTGTTTCGATCCCTGCCCACTTCACAAAGGCCCAGGAAGCCGAGTGGGTCCAGCGCATGGTGGACAGGCTGGAGACCAAGACGGCCGCTCCGCCTGCCGCGGACCCGGCGGAGGCGCACTCCGGGCTGGCCGAACGCGCCGCGGAGCTGTCCCGGCAGTACCTGGGCGGTGCGGCCCGGCCAATTTCCGTCCGCTGGGTGGGGAACCAGAACTCCCGCTGGGGCTCTGCGACTCCGGCCAGGGGGACCATCCGGCTGTCCGACAAGCTGATCGGCATGCCCCAGTGGGTGGTGGACTACGTGCTGCTGCACGAGCTCGCGCACCTGATCGAGGGGTCCCACAGCCCGAAGTTCTGGCGCCTTCTCCAGTCCTATCCGCACACTGAAACAGCCAAGGCTTATCTCTCCGGCGCCGCGTACGCCAGTGCGCGGGGTCTTAAGGGAGAGTTCGCCGAGGACTAGGCGGAGGGTCCGTTCTTTCCGGAGCCGTCCCCGGAGCCATGTTCATCCGGGCCGTCGCCTTCGGAACCGCCGTCGCCGCTATCCGGCCGGGACTCCGTACCGTCTTCGCTGTCGGCAGCGCCGTCGTCCTCAGGAGTGTCGAACCCGCCGTCCAGCAGCCGCCGGAGCGCTGCATCCACGTCGGAGTCCGAAGCGTCCAGCAGCTCGCGCCGCTTGCTGAAGCCCGCGGGATCATCCAGGTCCTTGGAAGTTGGCATGAGGTCCGGGTGCTGCCAGATGGCGTCCCGGCCTTCGATCCCGCGTTCTTCGCGCAGCTGAGCCCACAGGGCGGATGCGTCACGAAGACGGCGCGGGCGGAGCTCAAGGCCCACCAGCGAAGCAAAGGTGTGTTCCGCCGGTCCGCCGCTGGCACGGCGGCGGCGGATCATTTCGCGCAGCGCCTGGGCTGAGGGAAGGTTCGACGTCGCTGCGGCAGCTACCTCATCCACCCATCCTTCAACCAGGGCTAGGGCCGTCTCCAGCCGTTCCAGGGCAGCGTCCTGCGCGGGAGTGCGTTCGGGCTGGAAGACACCTCCGGCGAGTGCTTCCTGGATCGACTCCGGGTTGGCCGGATCAATATCCCGGGCAACCTCCTCGATCTTCGAGACGTCGATGTGGATGCCCCGGGCGTAGCTTTCGATGAGGCCGAAGAGGTGGGCGGCGAGCCACGGCGCGTGGGCAAACAGCCGGGCGTGCGCGGCCTCGCGGACTGCGAGGTACAGCCGGACCTCGGCGTCGGGGACGTCGAGCCCCTCGCCGAACGAGGCGACGTTGGTCGGGAGCAGCGCCATGGTGCCCTCGGACAGGGGCAGGCCAATGTCGGTTGAGCTGAGGACTTCCTTGGACAATGCGCCAACTGCCTGGCCCAGCTGGATGCCGAACATGGCCCCGCCCATGTTCGCCAGCATGGAAGAAGCGCCGCCCATCATGGACTTCATTTCTTCCGGCATCTGAGTGGTAATTGCATTTGAGAGTGCCTGGGAGATGCTGACTGCCACCGGCTCGGTCAGCCGCCGCCAGGAGTCCATTGTGGCTTCAACCCACTCTGCGCGGGACCAGGCCCTGCCAAGAGTCGTTGTCGAGGGGAAATCCGTTACCGGATCGAGCCACATCTGAGCTACGTGAAGGGCTTCGTCCACCTCGCGGGCCTGGGACGCCGTAATCGACGGGTCACCTCCCGCTGCGGCCACCCTTCTGGCGTTGTCTTTGGCGAGCTGCCAGTTGACCGGCCCGTCGGACGGGGTGCTGAACATGGCCTGGACCTGCTGGAAAATCATGGCCATGGCGTTCGGATCCGAAGGCAGGCCGGCTGCCTTGGCCAGTTCCTGCGGGTCGATGCCTCCGGCCTGGCCTCCGCCGCCAAAGAGGCGGGCAAGCATCTCGGACAGCGGATCCTGGGGAGTGTCCCCGTGGTCGGAGGGATTTGAGCTCATGGGTACCACCGGTCCTGTGGAAGTTCTAGTGCATTGGCAGCGGTGGGTCACCGGCTGCGTGGAATCCCACGTTACCGGCACCTGCCGGGCACTGTCCCGTATTCGCGGGATTCGTTCGCTGTTGGCAAAGGCGCACGTGGGAGAATGTCGGCAGAGCCCGTGTGCGCCCGGGTCCAGGCAAGCCCATTCCCGTGCGCATGTACCGCCCGATACTCCCGGTGCCAGACCGGACTGAGGCCACGAGCCCCAGGAAAGGACAGCAGATTGCGTTCTCCGAACGAAGAACCGCCCGCAGGCAGCGCAGCAGGTGCCGAACCCGCAGGCACTGCCCCGCGCGCACGCCCGGGGCAGCGCCCGCCCCGCCGCCGGGCGCTGATGATCGCCGGCGGCACCGCATTCGTGCTGGGCGCTGCTGCCCTGCTGCTGCCCGCCCCGTACGTCCTTGAATCGCCCGGACCGACTTTCAATACGATCGGGGAAATAGGGGACAGCCCGCTCATCACCATCGAAGGTGAGCAGACGTACTCGACGTCCGGGGAGCTGGCGCTCACCACCGTGTATGTGTCCGGAGGCCCTAATGGTGCGGTGAACATGGGGGAAGTGGTCGGTGCCTGGCTGGATCCGCAGGACGCCGTGCTGCCCGTCGATTTCGTCTATCCGCCGGGAACTACCAGGGGGGAAATCCAGGAGGGCAACGCCGAGGCCATGACCTCTTCGCAGGAATCCGCTGTGGCGGCCGCACTGGATGAACTGGGGATTCCGTTCACGGAGGAAATCTCGGTGGCCGGGATCATGGAGGGTGCTCCGGCGGAGGGTGTGCTGGAAACCGGAGACATCATTGTGTCAGTGGACGGCAATCCGGTGACCAGCGTGGAGAGCCTGCGTGAATCACTGAATGCCACCGGCGGGGACGCCGCCCGTATTACGGTGAGGCGCGACGGAGAGGAACAGACCCTTGAGGTGACCCCGTCCCTGGCGGAGAGCGGTGCATACCAGGTAGGCGCCTACCTGAGCATCGATTTCACCTTCCCGTTCGAAGTGGCAATCGCCCTTGAGAATGTCGGCGGAGCCTCTGCCGGGATGATGTTCGCACTGGGAATCATCGACAAGCTGACCCCGGGGGAATTGACCGAGGGGCACCGCTTCGCAGGCACGGGCACCATCGATGCTGACGGCCAGGTTGGACCGATCGGCGGCATTGAGCAGAAGATGGTTGGCGCCGCGGAATCGGGAGCAGAATTTTTCCTGGCGCCTGTTGCCAACTGCGATGACGTAACGGGTAATATTCCGGACGGCCTGGAAGTGGTCAGCGTGAGCACCCTGGAAGAGGCGCTCACTGCCGTGAAAACCCTCGCATCCGGGAGCGGTGCCGGGGACCTGGCACGCTGTCCGTGACGGTGCCGGGACACCGCAGGCGCGGAGGGATCGAATCACGATCCTAATAAGGTTCCCGTCCTAACCGCTGATAAGTGGCCCCGAGCGCATTTAACAGGGCAGAATAAGGAACCACGGCAAGAAACGGGCAGGCCGTCGGACACAGGGGTCGTTAGTTGCTTTGATACCGAGGCAGCAGAGATCCGAACTCGCCGAGCTGCCGCAGGTGCCGTGAGCCGACGTACCGAACGATGAGGTAACTGTGACTTCCGGACCTAATGGCCCATTCTCCCGACCGAGCCCCAGCACCACCCGTCGGCGGCGCAGCCCGCTGATTGCCACCCTGATCGTCGTAGCCGTACTGGTGATCGGGTTTGTCTACTTCTCCCAGGTTTACGCTGACGTGCTCTGGTACAACCAGCTTGGCTTCCTTGAGGTCTTCGTCAAGGAAAACCTGACGCGGATTGCGCTGTTCGCAGCAGCTTTCCTGATCATGTCAGTCTGTGTGTACTTCAGCATCCGTGCTGCCTACTCATCACGGCCGATCTATGCGCCCGACAGCGCCCTGCAGGACAACCTGAACCGCTACCAGGCGCAGCTTGAGCCGGTGCGGAAACTGCTGATGATCGGCATTCCGGTTGTGGTCGGCGGTTTCGCCGGCACGGCGGCAATGGCCATGTGGGAACAGGCTCTGCTGTTCTTCAACCGCAAGGACTTCGGGCAGACCGACCCCGAGTTCAACATGGACTACAGCTTTTACCTCAATACGCTGCCGTTCGTGGGCTTCATTGTCGGTTTCCTGATCTCTGTCGTGGTGGTCAGCGGTATTGCCGGCCTGCTCACCCATTACCTCTACGGCGGCATCCGCCTGGAAGAAAAGGGTGTATTCGTCAGCCGTCCGGCGCGCATCCACATTGCCGTGATCGCCGCATCCTTCCTGCTGCTCCAGGCCGTGAACTTCTGGCTGGACCGCTACAACACCCTGCTGAGCACCTCCGGTGCCTGGACGGGTGCCCTGTACACCGACGTCAATGCCGTCATCCCGACCAAGGCGATCCTTGCGGTGGCCTCGGTGATCGTGGCGCTGCTGTTCATCCTTTCGGCCATCATCGGCCGCTGGCGCCTGCCGATCATCGGCACGGCGATGCTCGTGATCACCGCCATCGTTGCCGGCGGGGTCTACCCCTGGATTGTGCAGCGCTACCAGGTCGTTCCCTCGGAGCAGACGCTTGAGCGCGAGTACATCCAGCGCAACATCGACCTGACGCGCGAAGCCTACGGGCTTGCCGACACCGAAGTGATCGACTACGACGCAACGGTTGATGCCAACGCCGGGGCCCTGGCAGCCGATGCCGGAACCACCGCGAACATCCGTCTCCTGGACCCGAATGTCGTTTCGGACGCGTTCGGCCAGCTCCAGCAGTTCCGCCAGTACTACCAGTTCCCGGAAACCCTGAACGTTGACCGCTACGACGTAGAGGGCGACGTCCAGGACACTGTTATTGCCGTCCGTGAGCTGAACGTCAACGGCGTTCCCGATGGCTGGGTGAACGAGCACATCCTGTACACCCATGGCTACGGCGTGGTTGCTGCCCGCGGCTCCACCGTCCAGCCTGACGGCAAGCCCAGCTTCATGGAATCCGGAATCCCCTCCACTGGTGTGCTGGGAGACTACGAGCCCCGGGTGTACTTCGGTGAGTCCTCCCCGGACTACTCCGTAGTAGGTGCGCCTGAAGGATCCGCTCCGGTGGAGATCGACCGTCCGCAGACCGGCAATGCCGAGGACGACACGCAGACCACCTTCTCCGGTGACGGCGGACCGAGCGTAGGCAACCTGTTCAACCAGCTTGTCTACGCCATCAAGTTCCAGTCCACGGAGCTGCTGCTCTCCGACTTCGTTAACGAAGACTCCCAGATCCTCTACGACCGCGATCCCCGCGAACGCGTGGAGAAGGTTGCTCCGTACCTGACGGTGGATGGAAACGCCTACCCCGCCGTTGTTGACGGACGAGTGAAGTGGATCGTGGACGGTTACACGACCAGCCGCTACTTCCCGTACTCCACCCAGCAGGAACTGGCTTCGGCCACTACCGACTCCCTGACCGGCGGCGCCTCAGCCGCACTGCCGGCAGACCGGGTGAACTACATCCGCAACGCGGTCAAGGCGACCGTGGATGCGTACGACGGTTCCGTGACCCTCTACGCCTGGGACGACGAGGATCCGCTGCTGAAGGCCTGGCAGGACGTCTTCCCGTCCACGCTGAAGCCCTACAGCGACATGTCAGCGGACCTGATGGCGCACGTCCGCTACCCGGAGGACCAGTTCAAGGTCCAGCGTGAGCTTCTGGGCCGCTACCACGTCACCGATGCCGAGTCCTTCTACAAGAACGACGACGCGTGGTCCGTTCCGTCCGACCCGACCCGGACGAACTCCGACGTCAAGCAGCCGCCGTACTACCTCTCGCTGCAGATGCCGGGCCAGGACGCGCCGGCATTCTCCCTGACGACGCCGTTCATTCCGTTCGTAGCCCAGAACGGCGAAGCCCGGAACGTGCTCTACGGCTTCCTCGCGGCCGACGCCGACGCCGGCACCGGCAACGACGGCGAGAAGTCGGAGGAATATGGAACTCTGCGGCTGCTCGAACTCCCGACTGATACGGCTGTGCCCGGCCCCGGCCAGGCACAGAACCGCTTCAACTCGGATCCGACCGTTTCCAATGCGTTGAACCTGCTGCGCCAGGGTGCCTCCGAAGTCATCAACGGCAACCTGCTCAGCCTGCCCGTAGGCGGCGGCATGCTCTACGTGCAGCCCGTCTATGTGCAGTCCTCCGGTGCCTCCTCCTATCCGACGCTCCAGCGCGTCCTGGTGAACTTCGGTGAAAAGGTGGGCTTCGCTCCGACCCTGGACGAAGCACTTGACCAGGTCTTTGGCGGCGACTCCGGAGCCGTTACCGGCGATGAGGAGAATGTTGGCGAGACGCCGGTTGATCCCAGTGCTCCGCCCGTGGAGACCACGGCCCAGGCAGACCTTGAAACTGCACTGTCCGACGCAGGCGCTGCAATCCAGGAAGGCCAGGAGGCCCTGGCCAGCGGCGACTTCGCAGCCTATGGCGCAGCGCAGGACAAGCTGAACGCCGCGATCCAGCGGGCCATCGCTGCACAGGACAAGATGGCAGGCGCAGCAGCGGGTGCCGATTCGGGCGACGCCGGTGCAGAGGATAGCGGGAACGAGGGTTCAGGAGAGTAGCCGGTTTGCAGCTCAACCCCGCGGCGGGTAACATGGATAACACGCCGCGGGGTGGAGCAGTTCGGTAGCTCGCTGGGCTCATAACCCAGAGGTCGCAAGTTCAAATCTTGCCCCCGCAACCAAGAAAATCCCCGTCCGGGTTCCGGACGGGGATTTTGTTTTGCCGGCAGTGCACCCATCAGCGCCGGCCATGCCGTCTTTGGGGGACTGGTTCCAACGAACCCGGGCTCCACTACACTGCGGGAATGAATCCCCGCCAGTATCCGGGGTTGAACGGAAGGCCGGAGCCGCGTGTCCAGAACGACCCGGACCGCGGTGAGAGTGCGCTGCAAAAACTGGACCGGAACTGGACGGACCTGCTGCAGGAACTCCGGGTACTGCAGACGGGTATTCAGATCCTTACCGGCTTCCTGCTGACGCTGCCTTTCCAGGAGCGGTTTACCACCCTTTCACCCATACAGGTGGGAATCTACCTGGCGCTGGTGGTGCTCTCCGTGCTGGTCACCGCTGTCCTGATGTCCACCGTGGTGATGCACCGGTCCTTCTTCCAGCGGCGGATCAAGTACCAGCTGGTGCGCAACAGCGACCTGCTGCTGCGCTGGACACTCGTGCTGGTGGGGCTGATCCTGATTGGCACGCTGGGACTCGTTTTCGACCTCGTGCTGGGCGGCTGGGCAGGAGCTGTGGCCGCCGGCGCAGCCGCACTGGTGCTGCTGCTCCTTTGGATCGTGGTTCCGCAGCGCAGCAGGAGGCTCGCGGTTCGCCGGAAACTCGAAAGCAGCACCTGACACGGAAGCAGGCCGGCACCCGCATGGGGTGCCGGCCTGCTGCGGTAATGAGGAAACTAGTTCTGTTCGATTGCTGACTGGTTGGCTGCAGAGGCCTTCAGAGCGGCAAGCCGGGCTTCTACCTCCGTCTGCTCGCCCAGGTCCTCCAGGGACTCGAACTGAGCGTCGAGGCTGGAGGCAGCGAGCTCATTGGCACCGCGTACCTTCGCCTCTTCACGGCGGATCTTCTCTTCGAAACGGCCGACCTCAGAGGTGGGATCCATGACGTCAATGCTCTTGATCGCGTCGTGCATCTGGTTCTGCGCCGCAGCGTTGCGGGAGCGCGCGATAAGTTCGTTGCGCTTGGACTGCAGCTGCTGGAGCTTGTCCTTCATCTGGTTCAGCCCGGTCTTCAGCCGCTCGACGATTTCTTCCTGGGAAGCGATTGTCGGCTCGGCGCCGCGGGCCTCGTTCTCCGAGGCCATCTGGCGCTGGATTGCCACCTTGGCCAGGTTGTCGAACTTCTGGGCATCGGCGGTGTTGCCGCTGGCCCGGAACTCGTCAGCCTTGCGCGAAGCTGCGAGGGCCTTGTTGCCCCAGCTGCGTGCATTTTCCAGGTCCTCGTTGTAGTCGTCCTGAAGCATGCGCAGGTTGCCGATGGTCTGCGCCACGGCGCTTTCCGCCTCGGCGATGTTGTTGCTGTAGTCCCGGACCATCTGGTCAAGCATCTTCTGGGGGTCTTCCGCCTGGTCCAGAAGCGCGTTGATGTTGGCCTTGGCCAGTTGGGCGATCCGCCCGAATATGGACTGCTTTACCATCTGTCTGCCTTTCACATGTGTGCAAGTAACCTGCGTTGTGCTGTTGTCAGCCTGTCAAAATACCGGTGCTGCAGTAACCCCGTCCCGGTAATTACCGGGGATGTTACGCCGCTAGAAGTTGCCCCCGGAGGAACCGAAGCCGCCGCCTCCGCCGAAGCCGCCGCCTCCGCCACCGAAACCGCCGAAGCCGCCGCCGCCCCATCCTCCGCCGCCCCCGTGCGAGCCGCCGCGGAGGATCGAGTCGATGAGGATGCCGCCCAGAATGGCACCGCCCAGGCCGCTGCCGCCGCCGCGGCCGCCGTACATTCCGCCGCCGCCGAAACCTCCCATGCCGCCCATACCGCCGAAACCATCGACGTCCTGCTGGGCCATCTGGGAAGCCTGCGCCGCCAGGGCGTTTGCCTGCTGGGCGTACGCCAGCGCGCTGACCGGATCCGAGGACTGAAGTGCAATGGCCTGCTGCAGGTTGCGTTCAGCTTCTGCCAGGCGGGTCCGCGCCTCGCTGCCAACCCCGCCGCGGCGGGCCCGGATGTAATCGGAAGTGCCGGCGATCTGCGCCTGCGCGGACATGATGGTGTGCTGGAGGGCGTCGCGTGCCCGCCGTTCCTGTTCCTGCCGGTCGCGCAGTCCTTCGAGAGCTGCATCAAGCTGGGCATTCGAGGCTTCAAGCCGTCCCAGCAGGTCCACTGGATCGTATTTCTCCCCGCGGGCCGCTGCCACAGCATCAAGTGCCTGTTCGACGCCGGCGATCGGACCGGCGAGCGCGGGCTGCGCACCGCCCTGTGAGAAGGCACGTGCCTGGGCGAGGTCCTGCTTCGCGTCGGCTACGGCGCGGTCCAGTTCCGCGGCTGCTTCGTCCAGCCCCTTGCCCGTGCGGTCGATGGCGTCCAGGAGGACGTTGGCCTGATGCACACTCTCCTCTGCAGCCCGGACAGCCAGTACTGCCGCGGAGGTATCTCCGCCCTGGAGCCTCTCTTCGGCGGTGGCGGATGCGTTTGATACAAATGCCAGCCGCTCCCGCGCCTGGTCAATGTTGTCCCGCACCTGGACCAGCGCGGAGTCACTGTACTTCGCGGACAGGCCTTCCAGCGCAGCACGGGCTGAGTCCAGCCGTTCTTCGGCGTTCCGGGCCGAGTCCTGGGCAGCGGCAAGAGCGGCAGGGGCGTTGCGTTCCAGTTCGCGCAGCGCGTCAAAGTCCTTCTTGTGGGCCTGCAGGGAGTCATTCACTGCTTCACAGCGGCGGATGATGTCCTTGAGCCAGGCGCGCTGCTGCTCCTCGGTATCGGGGATTTCGTCGTCAAGCTGCTGCTGCATCTTGAACGACTCACTCATGTGGGCGCGCGCAACTGCCAGGTCGTCGGTGAAAGTCGAGACGGCGTCGTCTCCGTACTGGGCTGCGGCAAAAGCCAGTTCCTGCTCGCTGGACTTGATTGCGTCGTCGGCCGCCACCAGCAGGCTTCCTGCCTGCTTGCGCAGCTCCGGGACGCTCATGGCGTCGAGCGGATCCTTGGGTGCAGCCGCTTCACGGCTGGTCAGTGCGCGCTGCTTCCTGGAACGGCTTCGAACCAGGGCGAAGACCGCAAACGCGCCCACCAGGACCAGTCCGGCCACCAGGAACGCCGGTACCAGGCTGCCGCCTCCGCCGCGGGATGTGGTTTCCCCGCTTCCTCCGCCGGCGATGTCCTCCAGCGATTCGGCGGCGTTGACGGCAGAAGCAGTCCAGTCCTGGGAAGTGATGTCCTGGTTGCCCAGGAGCGGTTCCTGTGCGGCCTGGAGCATGGCGTTGCGCCGGGACTCGTTTAGAACCGACTGGTCACCCGTGGCAACCTGCATCTTGCGGTCTTCGGTGGCGATTGCCAGCAGAGCTTCCTGGGCTCCCATGCCCTTGGTCTCCACTACGTCCCGTGCCCACGCGGTCGCGTCAGAGGGATCCGTGAACGTGTCGACGAAGACGACGTACAGGGTGTAGCCCGTGGATTCCTGCAGCTCTGTGATGGCGTCCCGGACCTCCGATGTACCAGCTCCGAGGGAGTCATTGGTATCCACCAGATACTGGCCCGGCGGAATGGTGACGGGCGGGTCGGCATGGGCTGCGGTCGGAACCAGCACCCCCAGCAAGCCGAGAGCAAGCACGGCTGCCAGCCGTGTGGTCCTGAACCGCATAAATTATCCTTCGTCTGTCATTCGTCTGTCCACGACAATCCTGTCGATGCTGCAACGGACTGCAGGGCGGATGTACCCCTGATTCTAGGGGTGGCCCCACCACCCGTCCACCAAGAAACCGTATCCTACAAAGCTGGTGGTTGACCTTATGTACCGGCGGCTGACTAGGCCCGACGGCGCCGATACCACCCGGCTCCCGTAGACGAACGCTTTCGGGGAATTCCCAGCGAGTATCCAGAAACCTTGTGCCTTTGTCACAGGGTGCACTGTCATAGTGGATGGGTCGATACTTACGGGTACAGCAATCTTGAAAGGACGGCCCATATGAGTGAGCACTTTGGGGGCAGCGAAGGCCCGCAGCGGCCGTTGCCTCCCCGTCCGCCGGCGCCGCCGTCGTCCTCAGTTCAACCGGAGTCTTCAGTTCAGCCGGAGTCCCAGGTTCCGCAGGAACAGCAGGGCGGTTCCGCGGCAGGTTCCGCCCCCACCGCGGCCGGCGCCCACGCGGCCGGCGGGGCAGCCTCCCGGGACGCGTCCTGGACCCAGACACAGCCGGCGTTTTACGGTCCGCCTGCGGCCCCGCCCGGGAACGGCGGCGGGTACCAGGATCCGAACTACGGCGGCGGGTATTCCGGCTCCGCTTATCCGGCGAATCCGGGCAAGCGCCGCTACGGGACCGGGACGCTGGTAGGCGCTATGCTTGTTGCCGGCCTGCTGGGCGGAGGCGTGGCCGTAGCAGCCAACTCAGTGATGGGTATCGGCAATGCCACGGCGGGAACCACCGGCCAGTCCCAGACAGTGGTGGTTAATGACCGGGATGACGTCAACGCCATTACGGCCGCCGCGGTCAAGGCATCGCCGAGCGTGGTGACAATCGAGGTTTCGGGCTCGGGCGCATCCGGAAGCGGCTCGGGCATCATCCTGGACGATGACGGCCACATCCTGACCAACACGCACGTGGTGACCCTGGGCGGTACCGTGGCCACACCTACCATCGAGGTCCAGACCGAAGACGGACGGGTGCTCTCGGCAACCGTTGTCGGGACAGACCCGCTCTCAGACCTCGCGGTCATCAAGGTGGATGCCCCGGACCTGGTTCCGGCGACGCTGGGCGATTCGGATGAACTGAACGTGGGCGACTCCGTGATCGCAATCGGTGCTCCGCTGGGGCTCTCCGGCACGGTAACGGACGGAATTGTTTCCACGCTCAACCGCACCATCAGCGTGCAGTCCTCGGCGGCACCGGAAAACGAGTCGGACACCGCTCCGGAAGACGACGGGTTCGGATTCCGCTTCGCCCCGCCGGACGGCTCGTCACAGAACCAGAGCTCAGCGGCGTCGTCCATCTACCTGAACGTCATCCAGACGGATGCCGCCATCAACCACGGAAACTCCGGCGGTGCCCTGGTAAACACTGACGGTGACGTCATAGGCGTGAACGTGGCGATCGCTTCTGCCTCCAGCACCGGCAGCGGCGAAGACAGCGGAAACATCGGCGTCGGCTTCGCCGTACCCGCCAGCTACGCGCAGCGTGTGGCCGACGAGATCATTGAGAACGGGTCGGCCACGCACGGTTTCCTGGGCGTTTCCGTCACACCGGCGACGGGCGCGGGCTCATCGTCTTCCTTCACCATTGGAGCCGCCATCGCGGACAACCCCGCCAGCGGGACCCCGGCAGCGCAAGCCGGCCTGCAGAAGGGGGACATCGTCACGGCGGTGGACGGCATCCCGATCACGGACGCTAAGTCGCTGACCGCGGCGATCCGCATGCAGCCGGCCGACAGCAAGGTGACGATTGACTACGTCCGCAACGGACAGGCTGAGAGCACCGACGCAACGCTGGGCGACTCAGCGGACCAGTAACTGTAAAACCGGATTGGCTCCGGGCCCCTGGCGCAAGCCGGGGGCCGGAGCCAATGTGCATATATGCGCAGTGCGAAGCGCTTCCGCGGCGCCGGGCTTTCACCGCCGCGGTATTCGAGCCGGGGCGCTGCGTGTGATTAGCTTGAATCTGTCACCGCCGACGGGCGGGGGATTGCCGGGATCCGACCGGCGGAATCTTCCTACAGGAAAGGCCGGAATGCAGGAGTCAGCCAACAGGCCGCTGAACATTGTTGTTTTGGTGAAGCACGTCCCGGACACCCAGTTTGACCGGCAGCTTGCCGGACCGGACCACACCCTTGACCGCTCGGAGAGCATCCTCTCCGAACTGGACGAATATGCGCTTGAAGCAGCGTTGCAGCTGGCCGAGGAACGCGGCGGCGAGAAGCGCGGCAACTCCGTTACCGCCGTCACAATGGGCCCGTCCGCAGCAGCGAACGCAGTCAAGAAATCACTCCAGATTGGTGCATACAAGGGCGTCCACCTGCTGGATGACGCACTGGCCGGTTCCGATGCTGCCGGCACGTCCCTGGCCCTGGCCGCCGTCGTGAACCACCTCAACGCCACCGCCGGACCCGTGGATCTGGTCATAACCGGGATGGCATCCACCGACGGCGAGACGTCGCTGGTTCCGGCCCAGCTCGCCGAACGGCTGGGTTACGCCCAGCTCACGTTCGCTTCCGAGCTGGAGGCCGCGGACACCGCCTCCGGCCCAGGGCTGAGGGCCCGCCGCGACGGGGATTCCTACTCCGAAATCGTCGAAGCCCCGTTCCCGGCCGTGGTTTCAGTCACCGACCAGGCCAACGAACCGCGCTACCCCAATTTCCGCGGCATCATGGCGGCGAAGAAGAAGCCGGTAACCGTCCTGTCCCTGCAGGAAATCGGGGTGGACTCTGCCCAGGTCGGCAAAGCCGGTGCCTGGACCTCGGTTGCTGCCTCCGCTCCGCGCCCAGCACGCGGGCAGGGAACGATCATTACCGACGACGGAAACGCCGGCGTAGCGCTGGTGGACTACCTCGCCTCGCAGAAACTCATCTAGCACGTCCCTTACGGCGCTGCCGCGCCTGTACCCCTAGGAGAGCGCCCAATGGGCTCCGTACTGGTCTTCATTGATGTTCCGTCCCTTCCCCTTCCGCGGGCCAGCCGTGAGCTGCTGGCCCTTGCTGCCACCATCGGCACCCCCGCAGTCGCGTCCCCGCAGCCTCTTTCCGAAGATGCCGCCGCGGAGCTTGCCGGCTACGGAGTGCAGCGGATCTTCGAACCCAGCCAGCCGCTGCCTGAAGTCCTGGTAGCCGCCAAGGCTGCGTTCCTCGCTGAGGCCGTCCGCGCAGCAGCACCGGATGCCGTCCTGCTGGGCAATTCCTTTGAGGACCGTGAGGTTGCGGCACGCGCCGGAGTGAAGCTCGGCTCCGGAGTGATTACGGACGCCGTCGCCGTGGCGCCGGACCTGGCCGTCACAAAATCCGTTCTGGCCGGTTCCTACACTTCCACCTGCCGTGTCGAAACCGGCGTTCCCATCATCACGGTGAAGGCCAACTCAGTGGAACCCGCGGAGCGGGGCGCAGCCGGATCACCCGAACGCGGCCTCGTGACTGTCCCCGAGACAGGACCGGCGGCGGTTGTGATGGAACGGTCCGAGAAGCGCGTCAGCGGACGGCCGGAGTTGTCCGAGGCCCGCGTGATCGTGGCCGGCGGCCGCGGCCTGGACGGGGACTTTGGTCCGGTGGAGGAACTTGCGGACCTGCTCGGCGGTGCAGTGGGCGCCTCCCGTGCGGCGACGGATGCAGGCTGGATTGAGCATTCGGCCCAGGTGGGCCAGACCGGCAAGACTGTCTCGCCCCAGCTGTACATCTCTGCCGGCATCTCCGGTGCGATCCAGCAGAAGGCCGGTATGCAGACCGCCAAGGTGATCGTCGCGGTTAACAAGGACGCCGACGCCCCCGTCTTTGAAATCGCGGACTTCGGTGTTGTGGGCGACGTCTTCAAGGTGCTGCCGCAGGCCGCGGAGGAGATCCGGAAGCGCCGGGCGTGAGCGCATTCCCAACCGGAGTCCCTGGGCGCGTCCTCGCGTTCGCCGCGCACCCGGATGACATCGACTTCGGTGCCGCCGGGACGCTCGCCAAATGGTGCGCCGCGGGCGCCGAAGTGACGTACTGCATCATGACCTCCGGGGACGCCGGAGGATTCGAACCAGGTGACCGGGAAGGCATGACGGCGCGGCGCAATGCTGAGCAGCGCGCCGCAGCGGACATCGTCGGGGCCGGGGAAATCCACTTCCTGGGGGAGCGGGACGGCTTCCTGGCCGTCAATCACGAGGTTGTGGGCAGGACCGTGGAGCTGATCCGCCGGGTGCGTCCCGACGTCGTGCTTTCGATGCACCCGGAACGGAACTGGTCCCGTCTCCAGGCCAGCCATCCAGATCATCTGGCCTGCGGCGAGATCGTGACCAGGGCGGTATACCCTGCGGCCGAAAATCCCTTCGCCTACCCCGAGCTCGCCGCCGGCGGGCTCGAAGCATACAAGGTGCCGTGGCTGTTCTTTTACGGAGCGCCGCGCGAGCGCGAAAACCACGCCGTTGACATCACCGCAGAAGTGGACCGAAAGCTCTCAGCCATCCGGGTCCATGCCAGCCAGCATCCCGACCTCGCAGGCATGGAGTCCGGGGTGCGCTCATTCCTGCAGGAAAACGCCGTGCGCCATGGCCTGCCCGAAGGCGCCAGCGCGGAGGTCTTCCACGCGGTGGGAGTCAACACCCCCGCCACGATCGCAGGTTTCTAGGGTTTGACGGCCGTTACGATCAGGGTGTCGGCATTGAGCGTGTACTCCTCGCCCAGTTCTGCGAGGAACGCCGTGCGGACGCGCTCGGCGGCACCGGGGTCGGCGGGCAGCAGCTGACGGAGCGGGCTGCCCATCACCAAAGCCCAGGCCAGGTCCTGGCTCAGTGCCACCGGAACCGGGGTGTGAACGGCCTTCACTCCGGTCAGCCCGGCGGACTGCAGCCGGTCCGTGGCCTTTTCCGGGGTGTTGATGCTCAGCATGTTGTCCCGTGAGCCGCCGCTGGCTTCCGGCAGCTCCACGCCTTCGGCGGCGCAGTGGCGGAAGAGAGCGGAAGTGAATTCCGTGAGCGCGCCCTCAGCCCAGGTGCTAAGCGCCAGGCGGCCGCCGCTTCGCAGCAGGGACACCAGATGGCGAAGCCCCGCGTCCATGTCCGGGAGGAAGAACACGGCGTAACCGCACAGAACGACGTCGTACTCCGTGTCCGGCTGCCAGGAGAGTACATCGGATACGTGGAACGAAGCGTTTTCCAGGGACAGCGTCTGGGCCTTCGCAGCCGCCACTTCCAGCAGCTCCGCTGAGAGGTCCACCGCGTCCACGACGGCTTCCGGGCCGGCGCTCTGCGCCGCCGGCACCGTGATGGCTCCGCCGCCGCTGCAGGCGTCCAGGACGCTCTCACCCATGCTCACATCGGCCGCGGCCACCAGGGCATTGCCCATTGGGTTCCACAGGGACGGGGCGAGGCGTTCAAAGTCGAGTGCACCGGCGTTGAAGGTCTCGGCAAGGGGATGCTGCTCGGGCATGGTGTGTCCTTTGGCTTAGAGCTGGGCACCTGCGAAGCCGTGCTGGCGCCAGGCTTCGTAGACAGCAATGGAGGCGGAGTTAGCGAGGTTCAATGACCGGAGGGAGGGCAGCATGGGCAGCCGGACGCGGGCCGTGACGTGCGGATCGTTTTTTACTTCAGCGGGCAGGCCTACCGATTCGGGACCAAAGAGCAGCACGTCTCCGGGCTGATAGGCGACGTCGGTATATGAGGTATCCCCGTCCGAGGTGAAGGCGTAAACCCGTTCGGGCTGCAGCGCTTTCCAGGCAGCTTCCAGATTCGGGTGCACACGAAGCACTGCCAGGTCGTGGTAGTCCAGTCCGGCGCGGCGCAGCTTTGAGTCTTCAAAATCAAAACCCAGGGGCTCCACCAGATGGAGCTCTGCGCCGGTAATGGCGGCAAGCCGGATTGCGTTTCCCGTGTTGCCGGGGATTTCAGGGGTATAGAAGAGGATGCGGAACACGTCTTTATCCTATGCCCGCGCCGCTACTGTTTCGCCGCATCAAGGAGGGCGCCCAGCACGGGAAGGAGCACTGTGTTCGGTTGAGGTCCGGTACTGAAGAACCGGCGAAGGTCCCGGGCAAGGGTTCCCGGGTTCACGACGTCCACCGGAGCTGACTCAGGAAGATTGGGCGGTGAGTCGATGACGGGTTC
Source organism: Arthrobacter sp. BL-252-APC-1A (assembly GCF_009696625.1). Taxonomy (NCBI): domain Bacteria; kingdom Bacillati; phylum Actinomycetota; class Actinomycetes; order Micrococcales; family Micrococcaceae; genus Arthrobacter; species Arthrobacter sp. BL-252-APC-1A. The sequence goes on from NZ_VULS01000002.1 coordinate 490,028, forward strand.
AAAAGGGTTCTGGTTGGCGTTGTGGAGTACCAGCCAGCCGGAGACCCGGACGTCCGGGAACCTCTCCTGCAGTGTCCGGACGGCGTCGTCCAGCCGAAGCGATCCGACTGCATGCCCGCGGTGGCGCAGGGTTTTGCCGTCCCAGTACCAGGCCCCGGGAGAGGCCATCATCGAATCGATGACCGCCATCCGGTACCCGCCGAGCAGGACATGGCCGATCTCCAGCACCCCTCCCCGGCGGCCGCTGTCCGGAATTCGCAGACTGTTGACCAGCCTGCCTGCCGGGTAATCCGGGAGAAGGGAGTTGGCCAGCAGCCCGATAGTCAGGTTTTCAGCGTCGTACCGGGAACCGGCAGATGAACCCATCCGTTTGAACAGGCCGGGTCGTTCCGGCTCGCCGTTAACCTGGCGGCTGATCATCGCCAGGGGAATTGCCGGCGGCCGCTGAGGGGAAAAGTCGGGTTCAAAGACCGGAGACTTACCAAAGTCGGGGTTTGGTGCCGGTCGTCCGGGACGGCCCGGGGCGGTGCCGGCGCCGGTTCCCGCAGGACGGGCAGGGGAGGAGCCATTTGGTGCGGCGCCGGTGCCGGCATGACCCAGACGCCGGTCGTAGGCGCTTCGCTGGAGCGGATCGGAGAGTACCTGGTATGCCTCCGATACGAGGTGGAAGAGCTCGCTGCTGCCGCCCTGGTCCGGGTGGGACCGGCGGGCTGCACGACGGTAGGCCGACTTGATCTGCTCGCTCGTCGCGGACGGCGTGAGTCCCAAAACCTCATACAGCGATTGGTTTGGGGGAGTCACTGCTGGTCCTCTCGATAGCGAGTCGTCGGCGGCGGCATCCCGGCGCGGGTCCGTGGTGCCATACCTGCACATCACGGTGCAGGCACCGGTATAACGCTGCAGGCCGCGGATTAGTTCGCAGCCTGGCGGAGAGCCAATTCTAGCGTTCGAAAAAGGGATGCAGACGCATCGGCTGCAGGCCGGTTTGGTGAAGGACTCCGGGGCGCGGAGCGCCGAAGGAGCACAAGCCGTTAGAATTGTCTGGTGCCCGTGTACCTCGACCACGCGGCGACCACGCCGATTTCGGCTTCGGCCCTCGCCGCACTCACCTCCGAACTGAGCCGCAGCGGCAATCCTTCCTCGCTGCACGGCTCCGGCCGGCGTGCCCGGACGGTTGTTGAAGACTCCCGGGAAACCCTTGCCGCCGCGCTGGACTGCCATCCTTCCGAAGTCATCTTCACCTCCGGTGGCACAGAGGGGGACAACCTGGCAGTCAAGGGACTGTACTGGTCCCGCCGCGACGCAGATCCGCGGCGGACCCGCATCCTGTGTTCCCCGGTGGAACATCACGCTGTGCTTGACACGGTGGAATGGCTCGAAAAACATGAAGGCGCCGTCGTTTCCTGGCTGCCCGTGGACTCGGACGGCGTGGTCAGCCTCGACGCGGTGCGCCGCGAGCTGGAGGAACACGGTGGGGAGACGGCACTGCTTACGGTGATGTGGGCGAACAACGAGGTTGGTGCCATCCAGGACATTCCGGCCCTGGTTGAACTCGCGCACGCCCACGGCGTACCCGTGCACTCGGACGCGGTGCAGGCCTTTGGCACCGTTCCCGTGAGCTTCCGCGAATCCGGCCTGGACACCATGGCGGTCAGCGGACACAAGATTGGCGGCCCTGTGGGAGTCGGTGCGCTGGTAGTGGGACGGGCAGTGAAGCTCACGCCGGTGCTGCACGGCGGCGGCCAGGAGCGGGACATCCGTTCAGGAACCCTGGACAAGCCCGGAATTGCCGCGTTTGCTGCGGCGGCCCGGGAAACCACCGAAAACCTGCAGGAAGAAGCCGCACGGCTGCGCACTCTGCGCGACTACCTGATTACCGCCGTCGAACGCACGGTTCCCGACGCAGTACTCCGGGGACCGCGCGACGACGAGGCGGGCACCCGCAGGCTGCCCGGCAACGCCCACTTCACCTTCCCCGGGTGCGAGGGAGACTCCCTGCTTTTCCTCCTGGATCTTGCAGGGGTAGAGTCGTCCACCGGCTCGGCGTGCACCGCCGGCGTGCCCCGGCCCTCCCATGTGCTGCTTGCCATGGGACTAAGTGAAACCGAGGCCCGCGGGGCCCAGCGCTTCAGCCTGGGGCATACATCCACGGCTGACGACGTTGATGCATTGATAGATGCCCTGCCCGAGGCCTATGAGCGGGCCAAGAAGGCCGGCATGGCGGGCAGCGAAAGCAGCATTCGAACAGCAGGGACAGGTTTTTTCTCATGAAGGTTTTGGCAGCAATGAGCGGCGGAGTCGACTCCGCCGTAGCCGCAGCAAGGGCAGTAGAGGCAGGGCACGACGTCGTTGGGGTCCACCTGGCGCTCTCCCGGATGCCCGGTACGCTGCGCACCGGCAGCCGCGGCTGCTGCACCATTGAAGACTCGCGTGACGCCTGGCGGGCCTGCGACATCCTGGGGATCCCCTACTACGTCTGGGACTTCTCCGAACGCTTCAAGGAAGACGTGGTGGATGACTTCGTCGCCGAGTACGCGGCCGGCCGCACCCCCAATCCGTGCATGCGCTGCAACGAACGCATCAAGTTCGCTGCCCTGCTGGAGAAGGCACTTGCCCTGGGATTCGACGCCGTCTGCACCGGCCATTACGCCAAGGTGATCACCGACGCCGACGGCAACCCGGAACTGCACCGCGCCGCTGACTGGGCAAAGGACCAGTCCTATGTGCTCGGTGTGCTGACCCACGAGCAGCTCAGGCACGCCATGTTCCCTCTCGCTGACACCCCGTCCAAGGCGGAGGTGCGGGCTGAGGCTGAGCGCCGGGGCCTGTCTGTGGCCAACAAGCCCGACAGCCACGACATCTGCTTCATTCCCGACGGCGACACCCGCGGCTGGCTCGAAGAGCGCATCGAAATGACCGAGGGCGAGATCGTGGATCCCACCGGCGAAACCCTCGGCACGCATCCCGGTGCCAACGCGTTCACCGTCGGCCAGCGCAAGGGCCTGAAGCTGGGCCGCCCGGCTGCCGACGGCAAGCCGCGCTTTGTACTGGAGATCCGGCCGAAGGAAAACAAGGTCATTGTCGGACCGGAAAAGCTGCTTGAAATCGACCAGATGCGCGGCATCAAGGTCTCCTGGGCCGGGCTGCCCATCCGTGAGATAGCCACCGGGGAAACCTTCGAGTGCACCGCGCAGGTCCGCGCGCACGGCGACCCTGTTCCCGCCACCGCCTGGATGGAAACAGGGGAGGACTCCCGCAGCGAGCTCGTGGTCCGGCTGAAGGATCCCATGCGCGGAGTGGCCCCCGGGCAGACCGTGGTGATCTACCAGGGCACCCGGGTGCTGGGCCAGGCCACGATCGACTCGGCACGTTCCCTGCAGTGGGACCCCGCAGCAGTCTCCTAGCCCCGGCCGCCGTAACCTGCGCCGGTGCCGGCCGTCCGGGACCCTAAACTGGAGTCATGAGTACTGCACCAGCTGACGACGACTTCGACCCCAAAGCCAGCTCCCTTTCCGGCAAGGTGGCCGACGAGGTCATGGACGAGCTGCTTGCCATGCGCAGCAGCATCGACAACATCGATGCGACGCTGGTGTATCTGCTGGCCGAACGGTTCAAGGCAACCCAGCGGGTGGGGCACCTGAAGGCCGAGCACCACCTGCCCCCGGCTGACCCAGGCCGTGAAGTTGCACAGATCGCCAGGCTCCGGCGGCTGGCGGAAGACGCCCACCTGGACCCGGCCTTCGCCGAGAAGTTCCTGAACTTCATCATCAGCGAGGTCATCCGGCACCACCAGGCCATCTCCGAGACCCGCAACGGCGGAAGCAATGACGCAGGAGCCTGAAACTTCCCAGCCGGCCCCGCCGTCCGGGGTCACAGCTACGGCAGCGGGCACCTGGCCCGGAACAGATCCGCTGGAAGCGGCGAAGACCATCCGGGGCGAACTGGGTGAGCCGCACCTGCCCTTCCTGGTGGAACTGCCCCAGCGGGGCCCGGGTGCCGACGCCACCGGACGTACCGCCGCACTGCTCGTGGAGCTCCCGGTGGACCTGCAGCCGCATGGCTGGCGCCTGGTGGACCGTCCCGGCGTCGACCACCGCCGCGCAGTTTCGCTGCTCTCACGAGACATTAACACCCTTGCCGACGTCATCGGCGAGGAGGAAGCACCTGGCCCCGCCCTGAAGGTCAGCCTCCGGGGACCGCTCTCCCTGGCCGCTTCCCTTTACCTGCACAACGGTGAGCGGGCGCTTTCGGACGCCGGTGCCCGCCGGGAGATCGCCGAATCCCTCGCCGCAGGTGCTGTCGGTTACGTTGAGCGGGTCAAATCCATAGCGCGGGGAGCAGCGATTACGGTTCAGCTGGATGAGCCCCTGCTGGACCGGGTCCTGAGCGGACGCATTCCAACAGCGAGCGGCTACCGGACGCTGCGGTCGGTTCCGGCACAGGAAGCCTCACAGGCCTGGACTGCACTGCGGGAGACCCTGCTGGCAGCCGGTGCAGGCGAGGTCGTCCTGAATCTGCCCTCCGCGGACCATGGCCGGCCCGGATCGGGGCTGGACCTTGCACTGGGAGCAGGGGCCGACGGCGTTGCGCTGCCAGCCCGAGGTCTTTCCAGCCGTGACTGGGAGGGACTCGCAGAAGCGATCGAGGCCGGGAAGCAGATCTGGCTGGGCATCCTGCCGCTTCCTGCCGCCGGTGCGGCACCCCACCAGGTAACGGGGCTCGTTGAGGACGTCACCGGACCGTGGTCCCGGGTGGGACTGCCGCTGCGGGACCTCCCGGCACTTCGGATCATGCCCGACGGTGACCTGGCGGATCTTGCGCCGTCCAGCGCCAGGCGTGTCCTGGAGCGGCTGGCCCAGACCGCATCGGCCCTGGACCAGCTGGCCGCTGAAGGCTAAGGCCCGTCCTTCCGGAGAGCAGGCCTAGAGCCGCCGTTCCCACTTCTCGGGTTCCACATCCGGTGGAAGCACACCGTCGAAGTCCCGGTATTCGTAGCGGAAGCTGCCGTCATAGACGAACACGGTGCCGAGCTGCCGCTGGCGCACCAGGGTCCGGATCCGGAACATCCCGGATTCTGCGTCCCACCACTGCTCGGCGTGGGCGTCGGCGCCTGCGAGGACAGGGACCGGCACCCGCAGCCGGCCCAGGAACAGCCGGGTGTGCGGGGAATGCATGTGCAGCCTGCCGTCCGCAGAGACGGAAAGCTGAAGGTCCGTGGCCAGGTTCCGGCGCCTGCCCACATAGTCCGTCAGCCCCGCGGGGGAGGTCAGGGACGTGGTGTCCTCGAAGATCCGCTCGGCGCGGTCAAAACTGAAAGTACGCACCGCCGTTAGCGAGGACCGCCCAAACGGGTCCAGATGTGCATAGTTGCGGATCGTAAACGGAACGGCGCGGCCGTAATCGGGGAAGAAAGCATTGGTCACCGGCAGGGCAGACATCAGGGGCCGCAGTACCGGGCGGGGGCTGCCGGCGACGTCGAACACGCCGGTTCCCACTCCGTACCGCTGCTCGCCGGGAGCCAGCGAGAAGTAATCCTGCAGTTCGGGCTGAAGCCGGTCGAAGTCGGCGCCCAGCGCCCGCTGGTATACGGACCCGTCAGTCATTCCTCCACACTACGCCGCCGGACCGGCTGAACGGTCTGCGGACGCAGCTAGAGCCTGCCGGAGGCCTTCAGCCGGATGTACATATCGGCCAGCTTCGGAGGGAGCTCATAAGGCGGTTCATCCACCACTTCAGCTCCCATTGACTTCAGCTGCGCTGTTACGGCTGCCCGGTCCAGCAGGGCACGTTCGGCTGCTGCCGCCCGGAACACGTCCGCGGCGCTTCCACGCCGGGAACGGAGGTCATCCAGTGCCGGGTCCCGCACGGAAGCCACCACCACCACGTGCTTGGCCAGCAGGGCCGGAAGCACCGGAAGCAGCCCCTCTTCCACCGCTCCGGCATCCAGGGAGGTAACCAGCACAACCAGCGAACGCCGCGATGACACGGAGGAAATGATTCCCGGCAGCAGCGAGAAGTCGGCCTCAATGAGTTCGGCGTCCAGTGGCGCCATCGTCCCGGCCAGCCGGCTCAGCAGGTTCGCCTTCGCGGCAGAATCCACCCGTGCCCGCACGCGGCGGTCAAAGGCGACGAAGTCCACCCGGTCCCCGCCGCCCTGTGCGAGCATCCCCAGAAGCAGGGCAGCTTCAATCCCCGTATCCAGGCGGGGTTCGTCGAGAATCCGCGCGGCTGCGGTGCGGGAAGTGTCCAGCGCGATGATGACCCGGCGGTCCCGTTCCGGGCGCCAGGTTCGTACCACCGTGTCCCGCCGCCGCGCCGTTGCCCTCCAGTCGATAGAGCGGACATCGTCGCCGCGCACGTAATCACGCAGGGAATCGAACTCTGTGCCCGCTCCGCGCAGCTGCACGGAGGCGTTGCCGTCGATTTCCCGCAGCCTGCGCAGTTTCGCCGGCAGGTGGCGCTTGGACCGGAACGGGGGCAGGACCCGCAGCGTGCCCGGGTAGGGAACGGTCCGCTGCCGGGCCGCCAGCCCCAGCGGGCCAAAGGAACGAACAGTAACCGAAGCGGTCCGAAGGTCGCCGCGCCGTTCAGGGCGCAGGGTTCCCGGTGCCCTTCGTGCTTCCCCGGCCGGGACCGTGAGGCGGCGCTGGGGCTGGAGCTGGCCGGCCGACGGCTGCCAGGCATCCCGGATGACGGCGTGAAGAGTGCGGCCGGAGCCATTGCGGACCACCAGTGCAGCAGGGACGTCTTCATCCAGCCGGGCACTTTCCGGCAGGACGCGTTCCAGCCGGACCTTCAGCGGGGACGCCGCCAGGGCCAGGTCCAGTGCTGCGGCCGCAGCAAGCACACCGAGCCAGCCCAGTATGCTGACCGGTCCAGGGAAGAGCACGACTGCCACGGCGCCGGCGGCTGCCAGAAGGACCAGTCGGGACGAGATGGCCATCGGCTACCGGGGTACCGGGACAGTGGCGAGGATGCTGCCCAGCACGTCATCCACGCTGACGCCGTCCATCTGGGCTTCGGGCCGCAGCGCAACCCGGTGCCGCAGCGCCGGCAGCGTCAGGGCTTTCACGTCGTCGGGCGTGATGAAGGAGCGGCCGGAAAGCCAGGCCCAGGCCCGTGCCGTGTTCAGCAGCGCCGTGGCACCGCGGGGGGAGACGCCCAGCTGGAAAGACGGCGCTGAACGGGTGGCGCGGACAAGGTCCACGATGTAGCCCAGCACTTCCGGGGCGGTTTCCACCCGCGCCACCGCTTCGCGGGCGGCCAGCAGGTCGGTTTCCCCCGCCACCGGACGGACGCCCGCTGCAGCCAGGTTCCGCGGGTCGAAGCCGCTGCCGTGCCGTCGGATCACTTCGATTTCGTCGTCGCGGCCGGGGAGCTCCAGCGTCATCTTCAGCAGGAAACGGTCCAGCTGCGCTTCGGGGAGGGGATAAGTGCCTTCATACTCAACCGGGTTCTGGGTCGCTGCCACCAGGAACGGGTCCGGCAGCTGGCGGGAGACCCCGTCCACTGTGACCTGGCGTTCCTCCATGGCCTCCAGCAGTGATGCCTGCGTCTTGGGAGGAGTGCGGTTGATTTCATCGGCAAGCAGGATGTTGGTGAAGACCGGCCCCTCACGGAAACTGAACTCGGAGGTCCGCCCGTCGTAGATCAGGGAGCCGGTCACGTCACCCGGCATGAGGTCCGGGGTGAACTGCACGCGTTTGGTGTCCAGGGACAGCGCTGCGGCCAGGGTCCGGACCAGCAGCGTCTTCGCTACGCCGGGGACACCTTCCAGCAGAACGTGGCCGCGGGCGAGCAGGGCAATGATCAGCCCGGTAACTGCGGCATCCTGTCCCACCACCGCCTTTGCGACTTCCTGCCGGACGCCTTGCAGGGCCCGGCGCGCGTTTTCGCCGGCATCGGACGAAACGCCGGGCGCCTCGGCGGAGCCGGAGACCGAAGGGTAGTGCTGGGTCATGATTCCGTTATCTCTTCCTCTAGGTAGAGCAGTTCCTGTGACCACGTCACGAGGTCGCTGTCGTTTGCAGGTGCGTGCCGGTTGAGCAGGGCGTCGATCTCGGACACCGGGCGTCCGGTACTGCGTGCTGCCGCCTCCACAACGGCGGCACTGGTGCTGCCGGGCCCCAGCCGGAGCCTGGCCGCCAGGCGGACCATGGTGCCGGCACGCAGATTCGCCGCGGCGCGGTCCAGTGCCCTGCTGTCCTGGTAGAGACGCGCCCGGCCGTCTGCTGTCTCCGAAGCACGGACCACCACCGGCATGGGTTCCATTGCCAGCGGGCCCAGCCTGCGGCCCCGCCAGAATGCCGCGATTGCTGCCACGACCACAACCCACGCCAGCAGGGGATCCACCCAGTCCGGAAGCAGGCTGAACGGGTTGGCAGGGGCATCGCCGGCGGGGATGTCGGACGGGACGGGCAGATACCAGACCAGGGTGCCGGCACTGCCGAGGGAACGCAGAGCCAGGGCCGCGTTGCCGTTCTCGGTGATGGTGCCGTTGGCAAGCAGTCCGGAGTAGCCCAGGACGGCAGCCGAGCCGTCTTCTTCGGCAGCGAAGAGGCCGGCCGGCTCCCCGGCACCGCCGGTCACGGGAAAGCACGTGACCGGGCCGCGGTAAGCCAGTCCGCCGGCGCTGACCGTTCCGGCAGCCTCTGCCGCAGGGTCCGCGCAGCGCGGACCGGTCACCTCACCGGTTTTGACAGTCTCTTCGGGGACCAGCCCGGCCTGGGAGATCCCTGGTGCCAGCCCGCGCAGCTGCGCAAACGTCGGTTCCACAAGGACGGCCTTCCCGGCAGCGGCACGCAGTTCAGCCAGCTGGCCGGCGCCGAGGTATTCGTTCGGATCGAAGAAGAGCAGGGTCGCATCCTGCGCGTCCAGGGCCCGCAGTGCGCTGTTGAAGTCCGGTGCCTGAACGACGTCGACTCCCCGTTCGCCCAGAACCCTCACCAGCGCCTGCGCACCATTGGGGGAGGGGTTGCCGGCGGAGAGCGGGGTGCGGTCGGCACTGGTGGAGGTCAGCAGGCTAAGCACGACGCCTCCGGCCAGTACGAGCGCCAGGATGATCCACAGCCGCCAGGCGCGGAACCGTCTGCGCAGCCGGGACGGACCTGCGGACGTACCGGAAACATTGCCCCCGACGGCGTGCCCCGCTGCGGTTTCCACCGCTGCGCCGCTCATTTCGGGACCGCCAGGGACGGCTGCGCGGTGCGCTGCGGGGCGGCAGGCGAGGAGCCCAGCAGGCGTGCATCAAGTTCTCCCGCGCGGCGGGCATCCTGCTCCGCGGCCTGGCCGCCGCCGTAGCGGACTTCATCGAAGCGGCGGCTGAGCCAAAGAATTTCCTCCGCCGCAGCCGGGAAGACTGCTGAGAGCGAAGCCCCCGCTTCATGGGCGGTCCGTCCGGGCCGGGGATCCAGGATGACCCGTTCCTCGGCAGAGCGCAGGATCGCCCGGAGCCGTTCGGCCAGTGACCTGTCCCAGTCGCCGGCGCGCAGCGCTTCCTCGGCAAGGGCCCGGTGGCTGACCGCGTCCTGACCGGTTTCGGCGTCGTCGAAAACCCCGTCCGGCCTGCGCCTTGCGTTCAGGCGCGGCCGGATGATCAGGACGGCAAGGGCCAGCAGCAGCAGGGCACCAAGGCCCAGCAGGAGGACACCGGTGGAAGCACCCACCCCCTGGATTCCTGACACCACATCAGCGAGCCACTCCAGCACAGCCGTCAGCGCCCGCTCCAGCAGGCCCGGCTGGGCCTCCTGGTATTCGGGCTTCGAGAGTTCGGACTGCAGCCAGTCGCGGGCCTGGTCAGCGTCAGGTTCCACCGGCACCTGCAGGACGGGTGCGGTACGAATGCTTGTCTCCATGCAGCCCTAGGCAGAACCGGGGTATGGGCTGCCCGGCCACTGGCCGGCCGGTGCCGGGGGCTGGTTCCGGCCAGGAACGAACTCAGGGCCGGAAGCCGCTGCGACTTCCTGGTCCTTCATCAGCGCAACGTCGAATCCCTCGCGGCGCATGCGCAGGTCGATGTACAGCAGCGACGTAACCGCCGCCTGGAAGGCGTATCCGATTGCGCCGAAGAAGGCGGAGACTGCCGTAGTAAGGATGAGCACCGGGATGACGGAGGAAATGTCGTCCGCTGCAGCCTCTCCCGTGCCGAAGGACGCGAAGAGCGTGATCAGCATGGTTATGGGAGTGCTGATCACTGAAACGATGATGGAAACAATCACGCTGGTCAGCAGAAGGATGCCGAAAGTGCGCCACCAGTTGCGCCGGGTGAGGGTCCAGGACCGGGAGACCGCAGCGAAGACTCCGCGGGGTTCGGCGACCAGGGCCGCCGGGGCCAGTGCCAGTTTCACCGAGAGCCAGGCAAACACGGCAATCAGCGCGAGCACACCGATAACGGTCAGGAACACCCCGAACGGGCCAAGGAATTCAATGACGAAGATCAGGGCGAAGATAAAGGCGACGATGCCTGCCGCCACGGCAGCGAACATCAGCAGGCCCAGTCCGGCAAGCCTCAGCATTGATCCTTTGGCCAGCCGCCACGTCTGGCCGAAGCCGGTCTTGAGGTTCAGGATTGCCCGGGCAACCGGAATAACCAGCAGCCCCTGCATGAGCAGGATGCCGATCGCGGAGACCACGGTCAGCGCCGTACCGCCGGTCAGGGCAGTAGCGCCCAGTGAGAGTGCCTGCTCGTCGGTGAGCTCCGACTCGAGGCCAATGTCCGAAAGCGGTGCCAGGAGTGACTGTCCGAAGATCACCGTCAGGACAGAGATGACGGCCTGGATGATGATTGCGGTGCCGAAGGTCGCTGCCGGGTTCCGGCGGCAGGCCTGGAAGGCACCGTCCATGATTTCCCCGAGACCGAGGGGACGCAGCGGAATGACCCCCGGCTTCGGGGGAGCGCTGTACGCGCCGGGCGGATAGGGACCCTGGGGGCCTGCCCCGGGGGCGCCGTAGGGGCCGGCGTTCCAGCCCTGCGGCCCGTACGGCGGGACGCCGCCCGGCTGGGACGGGTTGCCTGCCGGCGGACCCCACGGCGGCTGTCCCCACTGGGGCACCTGGCCCCACTGCGGCTGCTGTCCCCAGGGCGCCTGAGGCGGAGGGGAGGGCTCATGCCCGGCTCCGGGGCGGGGTGCGCCGCCGGGTTCGGGTTCGTTGTGATTGTCCTGACTCATCCTTGCGCCCCGCCTTTTTGGGTGATCGTCCTGTTTCTCCTAGTCCGACTATAGTTTCTGGACGCCGTGAGAGGGACCCGGCGGGCCGGACGGAAATATGCCGTTAGGGATGATAGGGATAACATGGGCTATTCCGGCATGCCTGGCTTCAGGCTGGGTGCCGCATGTCCGGTGAGAGCACACATCATGGCGTGTGGCTGCCGGACAGCCCAGGACGTCGAATGCCCTGGCAGGGCGGGAAAGTAACGGGGAACTGAAAAGCATGAAGGCACGGATACTGGTCGTAGACGACGACGAAGCGCTGGCCGAAATGATCGGTATTGTGCTTCGCAACGACGGGTTCGACCCCGTTTTCTGTGCCGACGGCGCCCAGGCGCTCGAGGTTTTCCGCAGCTCCAAGCCGGACCTCGTCCTCCTGGACCTGATGCTTCCCGGAATGGACGGCATTGAAGTGTGCCGGCAGATCCGTGCCGAGTCAGACCTTCCGATCGTGATGCTGACCGCCAAATCCGACACCGCCGACGTCGTTCGCGGCCTCGAATCCGGTGCCGACGACTACGTGCCCAAGCCGTTCAAGCCGGCCGAACTGGTGGCACGGGTGCGGGCGCGGCTGCGCCCGGTTGATTCCAAGGCACCCGAGACACTGTCCATTGGCGAGATCAGCATCGACGTCGCCGGCCACTCCGTTTCACGCGGCGCCGAGCGCATTGCACTGACACCCCTGGAATTTGATCTCCTGGTGGCACTTGCCCGCAAGCCCTGGCAGGTCTTTACCCGTGAGATGCTCCTGGAGCAGGTGTGGGGTTACCGTCACGCCGCAGACACGCGGCTGGTCAACGTGCACGTCCAGCGCCTGAGGTCCAAGATTGAGCGGGATCCGGAAGCACCCGAAATTGTCCTGACGGTCCGCGGTGTCGGTTACAAAGCCGGCCAAAACTAGTACCTTCCCCTCCGCCGGTGCGGAGGAGGGCAGTGTGCCGGACAGTTTCAGAACCCAGGTCCGCGCGCGGCTGCAACGCGCCCTTGCAGCGGTGCGCCGGGGAGCTGAATCCGCGCACCGGGCCACCACCGCCAAGGTTGCCGCCCGCTGGCGCACGTCCCTCCAGTTCAAGACCGTTCTTGCAACGCTGCTGCTGGTGACCGTGGCCGCAGGCGGGATCGGGGCCTTCCTTTCCAACCAGATCGCCGGCGCGCTGTATGAGGAACGCCTGACGCAGTTCCAGGCCGAAGCCAGTTCGGGCCTGAGCAGCGTGAAGGAGAACTTCCGCACCACTGCCGCGGTCGACAGGGAAAGCACCGAACGGCTCGTCTCCAACACCCTGTCCCTGCTTGAGGGCAGGGGAGCTGAAACACCCCGCAGATACCTGCTCACGCCGCTGCCGGACCAGGAAAACCTCTACGTTTCACCGCTCGGCGACGGAATCACCGCCAGCGGTATCCCCGATCCGCTGAGCGAGGCCGTCGCGGCGCTTGATCCCGAGGGTGAGGACGTCGTCCACTGGTCCGCGCTGGCGCTGGCCCACGGCGAACCCGGGCTGGCTTTCGGCACCAAGGTGACGCTGCCTCCTGACCGGTCCGAATACGCGCTTTACCTCATTTATGACCTGTCCACCATGCAGCAGACCCTGGACGACATCCACCGCATCCTCTGGATTGCCGGCGGACTGCTGCTGGTCATCATCGGCACCATCGCGTGGGTAGTGACCAAAGCAGGCGTCGGCGCCGTCAGCGCAGCGGCATCGGTTTCGGAAAAGCTGGCCGCCGGTGAGCTGCAGGAACGCATGGAGGTCAAGGGAGAGGACGAGGTCGCCCGTCTGGCAGCGTCGTTCAACCATATGGCCGCAACGCTGCAGGACCAGATCACGCAGCTGGCCCAGCTTTCGCGCATGCAGCAGGGCTTCGTCTCCGATGTCTCGCACGAACTCCGCACCCCGCTGACCACAGTGCGCATGGCAGCAGAGGTGCTCTACGATGCCCGGGACGGATTCGATCCGGTGTCCAAACGGTCCACCGAGCTGCTTTATCACCAGGTTGAACGGTTCCAGGCGCTGCTGGCGGATCTGCTGGAAATCAGCCGGTTCGACGCCGGTGCTGCTGAACCGGACCTCGAAGCCGCGGACATCCTCGGCATTGTCCGCGACGTCGTGGAAGCCACCGAGCCGCTGGCACTGAACAACGGTTCCCAGGTCCGCATTGTGTGCCGGGAAGAACGTGTAGTGGTCGACGCCGATCCCCGCCGGGTTGAACGGATCGTGCGGAACCTTGTGGTCAACGCGCTCGAACATGGAGAAGGCAAACCGGTCGAGATCGCCGTCGCCACGAATGCCGACGCCGTTGGCGTGGCGGTCCGGGACTACGGCATTGGAATGACCGAGGACGACGCAGCGCGTGTCTTTGACCGGTTCTGGCGCGCAGATCCGGCACGGGCGCGGACAACCGGCGGCAGCGGACTTGGCCTGGCGATCGCCGCCGAAGATGCCCGGCTTCACCGGGGCTGGCTGGAGGCCTGGGGCAGCCCGGGCGACGGCGCGTGCTTCCGGCTGACCCTTCCGCGGCGCCACGGAGAAGGTTTTGCAGCCTCTCCGGTGCCGCTCTCGCCGCAGGACACCGCGCTGCCGGCACCCCCGCGGGCACTTACTGCGGCCCCTGCCGAGGGGGAGGAATCCAATGCCTAGAGCCCACATTGCCCGCCGTACTGCTGCAGTGCTGATCGCCGGACTGCTCTTCGTCTCCGGCTGCTCCTCGATCCCGACGGTGGGGCCGGTTGGCACAGCCACGGCCAACGCCGGCGGCAACAGCCTGACAAACCAGCTCAACTACAGCCCGCCCGGGCCGGCTGAGGGAGCCGGCCCGCAGGAGATCATCGAAGGATTCATCAGGGCAGGAGTGGGCGCCGCCGAGGACTACAGCGTTGCCCGCGAGTACCTGACTCCGGAACTGACTGCATCCTGGGTGCCCAACGAGCGTGTGGTTATCTACGGTGCGGACCCCAACATAGTGCCGCTGCCGGAACCAAATGCCTTCCAGATCCAGCTGGAAGTGGTCGGTTCGGTCAACGCCAAGGGAATCCGCACGGTGTCCGCACCGGGGACAACCGAGACGATCCAGGTTCGGCTTGTGGAGCAGGACGGCGAATGGCGGATCAACGGCATTCCGAACGGCGTGATGATCTCCGACGTAACGTTCCCAACCGTTTTCCGGGCACACAACCTGTATTTCTACTCCAGCACGTACCGCTACTGGGTGCCGGACACCCGCTGGTTCGTCCAGCGTTCGGGCATGGCGGCCTCAGTGGTAAATGCGATGCTTGCCGGCCCGGCCCCTTATCTCGAAGGCGCGGTCACCAGCGCCTTCCCCGTGGAGACAAAACTTGCCCGCGACGCGGTCCCGGTGGTTTCCGGGGTGGCTACCGTGGACTTCTCCGCTGAGGTCCTGGAGGATTCCACGGACCTCAACCGGCAGCAGATGGAACTTCAGCTGCAGCAGAACCTGCGCCAGCTCAACAACGTCAACTCTGTGGAGATGACCGTCAACCAGCGGGCCGTTGATCTGGGGCCCGAAAGCAGCGAGCTGCTGCCGGTTCAGGCTGATCCATCGGCAGGGGACACCCAGGTGGGTGTTCTGGGGAAGGAACTGGTCTTCTTCCGTGACCGGCAGGCGAAGGGCATTGAGAACCTGCCGGATGTCTCCGAATACGGCCCGCGGGATCCGGCCGTGTCCGTGGACCTGTCAACCATCGCTTTCCTGTCGGGTGACCGCAGCACCCTCCTGGTAACCGGCCCGGACAAGGACGTAGCCCAGGTTGCAACTGGCAGCGGGCTCAGCGGGCCGAGCATCGATCCTGAGGGCTGGATCTGGTCTGCCGCGGAAGCTGGTCAGGGGAGCAGGCTCATCGCTGTGGGGCCGAACCTTGCGGCATCCACACAAGCCGGACTGACTCCTTCCTGGCTCGCAGACATGCGTGTCCGGGAACTGCGTATCTCCCGGGACGGGGCGCGCGCCCTGCTTGTGGTGGAGCAGGACGGCGCATCCCGGGTCCTGGTCGCCGGCGTCGTGCGTTCCTCGGACGGCACCCCGCAGACACTGACCACCCCCCTGGAACTGTGGACGACCGAGCCGGTCTCCACAGCGGTCTGGGCCGGTGAAAACCGGGTCGCGGCACTGCAGCGGGGACAGGATGACGCACTTACCCCGGTGGTCCTTGATCCGGCGGAAGACAACCGTGAACTGGCAGACTGGGAGGGCAGCTTCGGCATCAGCGGAGGCGACGGGCCCGAGGATATTTTCCTGCAGACCGGAGAAGCCGTTTACAAGAAGCTCGGCAACGGCTGGATCCGCGAGATCGACGGAATCCGGGACCCGTCCTTCCCCGGCTAACGCCACCGGCCCTGCACAGGTCCGTCCGTTTCCCGGTACCCGTCCCGTGTTTCCGGAATCCGGTCCCCTGTCCCGCAGCCAGCAGCGGGCAGGCGCGATCATGGGCGCATGGCAGCACTTAGGAGACTCGAGGAACTGCTCGCCCTGCCTGGGCCGGCAGCAGCCGCCGCAGCTTTGAATGAACTGCGCTCGGTGCTGCTGCCGGTGGAATGCGTTGCCTGCGGAACCCCGGACGCGTCGCTTTGCCTGCCCTGCCTGGCAGCCTTCCGCCAGGCCACCCTGCGCCCTTTCGACGCATCAGAACGGGCTGCCATGCTTCCCCGCCATGAAGAAGCGGATCATCTTCCTTTGCCGGTGACCGCCGCCGGACGTTACGGGGCAGAACTGGCAAGGGTAATGCTGGCGTACAAGAACCACGGGCACACAGACCTCACAGGCATCCTTGCCGAAGCGATGGCCCGTGCCCTTTACAGCGCGCGGTCATCAGCAGCCCACAGCGGGCACCTGGCAGTGGTGCCCGTCCCGGGATCTTTCCGGGGCAGGACCAGGCGCGGGTATGACCCACTGGAGCTGATCCTGGCGAAGATAGAGCGGCGGGGCCTGCTTCCCGCAGGAACAGGCATTCACCGCTCCCTGCGGTTCCGGCCGGCGGCTGCAGCAGCCGGAGTGCTCGGCCGGAGCAGAGGCGGGCAGAAGACGCTGAGGGCCCGTGCACGGCGCCGGAACGTCCACGGAACCATGACTGCCCGCCCGGGTACGCTCCAGGGGGCCACAGTGCTTGTTGCCGACGACGTTCTGACTACCGGGGCGACGCTGGCCGAAGCTGTCCGGGCACTCCGTGGCGCCGGGGCACACGTAGCCGGAGCGGTGGTAATCGCGGCGGTGCGTGCTCCGTCCTGAGCCAATCGGGCAGGCCGGGGCATATAAGAGTCCGGCCGCCGAAAACTCAGCCCGCCGAAGCACAGGCGGACACAGCGGCCAAGGTCAGAAGGTGAATTAACCTTCCCGGTGATCTAACGTGTTGGGTATGGATTGCTTCAAGAAACGGAGCGGTCCTGCGGCAACGGCCGCGTAGGAAACTGGCAGCGGCCGTTGTTGTGTCACCGAAGAATATTGGAGGGCACCATGGAATTCATGATCAGCGGACGCAATGTTGCAGTATCCGATCGGTTCCGTCAGTACGCCGCCGAAAAAATCGGCAAGGTCGAAAACCTCGGAGACAAGGTACAGCGGGTGGATGCCCGGGTTACCAAGCACGAAAACGTCCGTGAGGCGGATAGCTCCCTCACCGTGGAATTGACCGTACTCGGCCGTGGACCAGTGGTCCGTGCAGAGGCCTCTTCCGCTGACAAATTTGCAGCCTTCGATCTGGCTTACGGCAAGCTGATGGAACGCCTGCGCCGCGCCAGCGACCGGCGCAAGGTGCACCGCGGCCGCCACACCCCGGTTCCTGTCCGGGTTGCCACCGCGGGGCTGGAGCCAGTCAGCAGTTCCGAACCGCTCTCGTCCCAGTTCGCGGCCGCCGAGCCGGCCCCGGCCGAGAGCAGCGAAACCGACCAGGACATGCAGACCGGCGACTGCCCGGTCCTCATCCGTCGCAAGGTCTTCCCGGGTGCCCCCATGAGCCTTGACGACGCCGTCGACAACATGGAACTGGTTGGCCACGACTTCTACCTCTTTGTCGACGCTGCCACCGGAGCACCGTCCGTGGTCTACCGCCGGAAGGGGTGGACCTACGGCGTTATTACGCTGGATTCCAAGTGCGCCGAAGGGGCCGAGGAGATCCGCGGCTACCGGGACGCCACGCCGGCCAAGGACGTGAACGCCGGCGCCTAGGGGCCAGTGCTCGCCGGTCCTAGGATGGGTGCATGCCAGCAGCCTTCTCCCTTGACCGGGCACGCCGCACCATCCTCGGTGCCCAGCAGCTAGCCAAACCGCGGCCTGTCCGCCCGACTTCCGGGCAGGCGGGCCGCGTTTTTGATGCGCTGGCGCTGCTGCAGATTGACTCGGTGAATGTGCTGGCCCGCAGCCACTACCTACCCCTCTTTACCCGGCTGGGCGCCTACGACCGGGCTGCCCTGGACCGGATGTCCACCCGGCATCCCCGCCGGATGGTTGAATACTGGGCCCATGAAGCCAGCTTCATCCGCCCGGATCTGTTTGCAGACCTGCGCCAGTGGCAGCGCCGGACCTGGGTGCGTGCCACCTCGATGCCGGAGGAACCGCGCAGCCAGCTCACTGAAGCTGTGCTGGGCCTCCTGCAGCAGAAGCATCCGCTGTCTGCACGGGAGGTGGAGACCTTCCTTGGTCATGGCACACAGCCCGGCACCAAGTCATGGGGCTGGAACTGGACTGATTCAAAACGCGTCCTGTCGGACCTTTTTGAACAGGGACTGATCTCATCGGCCGGACGGGGAACAGCCTTTGAACGGCTCTATGCTCCCGCAGCCGCAGTGCATCCTGACGGCGAAGCGGCACTGGAGCCGGCGGACCGCAACGAGGCCCTGCTGCGGCTAACGGAAACGGCGGCACGGGCAATAGGCCTGGGGACGGCACCAATGCTCGCCGACTATTTCCGCCTCCCGCTGCGGGACACGCTCGCCGCAGCCCGGCGCCTTGCACTGCAGGGGCGTTTGGAGGAAATCACAGTCGAGGGATGGAAAGGTCCGGTCTTCCTTCACCCGGAGGCAGGGACACCGAGGCGGTGCCACGGGCGCGGCCTGCTGAGCCCCTTCGATTCGCTGGTCTTTGACCGGCGCCGGCTGCAGGCAGTCTTCGGTGTCCATTACCGGATCGAAATCTACACACCCGCCCGCAAACGCCAATACGGGTATTACGTACTGCCGTTCCTCCTGCGCGAGGCGATCGTGGCACGGGTCGACCTGAAAGCCGACCGCGCCGGCCGGGCCCTGCTGGTCCAGGCAGCCCACAGCGAGCCCGGTTCCCCGGACGACACCGCCGTTGAGCTTGCCGCGGAATTGCGGCTAATGGCACAGTGGCTGGGGCTCGCAGAGGTTATGGTAAGACCTGTGGGCAACCTTGCGCCCGCCCTGAAACTGGCAGTTGACCGTGGATGACCCCCATGCGGGAACCAAGGCGACCTGCCGGACGTCTCTCACGTAGACTGGGGACGCCAGATTTCGGCAACACTAGATTGGGAGCAAATCAGTGGCATCACTTCTCGAACGAGTTCTTCGCACGGGTGACAAGAAGACGCTGAAAACACTGCGTAACTACGCCGATGCGATCAACGTGCTCGAGGACGAGTTCAAGGGCATGACCGATGCCGAACTGCGCGCCGAGACGGATAGCCTCAAGGAACGCCACGCGGACGGTGAGAGCCTGGACGACCTGCTCCCCGAGGCCTTTGCCCTGGTCCGTGAAGCAGCCGGCCGGACACTCGGCATGCGGCACTTCGACGTGCAGATGATGGGCGGCGCCGCCCTGCACCTGGGCAACATCGCCGAAATGAAGACCGGTGAAGGAAAGACCCTGGTGGCTACGGCCCCGGCCTTCCTCAACGCACTGACCGGCCGCGGTGTCCACGTGGTCACGGTCAACGACTACCTCGCTGAATACCAGTCAGACCTGATGGGCCGTGTCTTCCGCTTCCTGGGCATGTCCACCGGCTGCATCCTTGCCAACCAGGATCCGGCCACCCGCCGTGAGCAATACGCAGCGGACATTACCTACGGAACCAACAACGAATTCGGGTTCGACTACCTGCGCGACAACATGGCCTGGAGCTCCAACGAGCTGGTCCAGCGCGGACACCACTTCGCAATCGTCGATGAAGTGGACTCCATCCTCATCGATGAGGCGCGGACCCCGCTCATCATCTCCGGCGCCGCCAGCGGCGATGTCAACCGCTGGTACACGGAGTTCGCCAAGGTAGTGCAGCGGCTGACGCTGGACGTCGACTATGAGGTCGATGAAAAGAAGCGCACCGTGGGTGTGCTGGAGTCCGGCATCGAAAAGGTCGAGGACTACCTCGGCATTTCCAACCTCTACGAAGCTGCGAACACACCCCTGATCGGTTTCCTGAACAACGCCATCAAGGCGAAGGAGCTCTTCAAGCGGGACAAGGACTACGTCATCCTCAAGGGCGAGGTCCTGATCGTCGACGAGCACACCGGACGCATCCTCGCCGGGCGCCGCTACAACGAGGGCATGCACCAGGCCATCGAGGCGAAGGAAGGGGTGCAGATCAAGGCCGAGAACCAGACACTGGCGACCGTCACGCTGCAGAACTACTTCCGCCTCTACGAAAAGCTCGCGGGCATGACCGGCACGGCCGAAACTGAAGCCGCCGAGTTCATGAGCACCTACAAGCTCGGCGTTGTACCCATTCCGACCAACAAGCCGATGGCGCGCCTTGACCAGTCGGACCTGATCTACAAGAACGAAGTCGCCAAGTTCGACGCCGTCGTCAAGGACATCGCCGAACGGCACGCCTCCGGCCAGCCCGTCCTCGTGGGCACCACCAGCGTGGAGAAGAGTGAATACCTTTCCAAGCAGCTCGCCAAGGCCGGCATCCGGCACGAGGTCCTGAACGCCAAGAACCATGCGCGTGAAGCGGCCATCGTCGCACAGGCCGGCCGCAAGGGTGCGGTTACAGTGGCAACCAACATGGCCGGCCGCGGTACCGACATCATGCTTGGCGGTAACGCAGAGTTCAATGCCGTTGCGGAGCTGAACAGCCGCGGACTGGATCCCGCCGAGGACCCGGAGGCCTACGAAGCAGCCTGGCCTGCCGCCCTTGAGAAGGCACAGGAAGCGGTTGCTGCCGAGCACGACGAAGTTCGTGCGCTGGGCGGACTCTACGTGCTGGGCACCGAGCGCCACGAGTCGCGGCGAATCGACAACCAGCTGCGCGGCCGCTCCGGACGTCAGGGCGACCCGGGTGAATCCCGGTTCTACCTGTCGCTGACCGATGACCTGATGCGCCTGTTCAACTCCGGCGCAGCAGAGCGGATCATGAACAGCTCCTCCATGCCGGACGACGTCGCGCTGGAATCGAAGCTCGTTTCCAAGGCCATCCAGAACGCCCAGGGCCAGGTTGAGGCCCGGAACGCCGAGCAGCGCAAGAACGTCCTGAAGTACGACGACGTTCTCAACCGCCAGCGCGAAGCCATCTACGGGGACCGGCGCCGCATCCTCGAAGGCGACGACCTGCAGGAAAAGATCGGGTTCTTCCTCGAAGACGTGATCACCGCCGTCGTCAACGATGCAACGGCCGAAGGACACGGCGATGACTGGGACCTCGAGACGCTGTGGAAGAACCTGAAGATTGTCTACCCCATCGGACTCACCATCGATGAGGTCATCGACGAGGCAGGCGGCCGTTCCAGCCTGACCCGGGACTTCCTGCTGGATGAAATCCTCTCTGACGCCCGGCTTGCCTACCAGGCACGCGAAGACGCCATCGGCTCGGCCGCAATGCGCGAACTCGAGCGGCGTGTTGTCCTCTCTGTGATCGGCCGGAAATGGCAGGAACACCTCTACGAGATGGACTACCTCAAGGAAGGCATCGGCCTGCGGGCGATGGCACAGCGCGATCCGCTGGTTGAGTACCAGCGCGAAGGTTTCGTGATGTTCCAGACGATGATGGAGGCGATCCGCGAGGAGAGCATCCGTTACCTGTTCAACGTTGAAGTCCAGGTCACCCAGCCCGCAGCCCCCGAGGCGCTGCAGGGAATCAAGGACGCACGCGGCGTCGTTGGCGCCCCCGTGATCAAGGCTCCGGGTCTGGACGCTCCCGAGCGTCCGGCCAGCCTGCAGTTCTCTGCACCGAACAGCCAGGGCCAGGTGGAGACCCGGGTGGAACGCACAGCCGCGGCGAAGCCGGGCAGTGCACAGTCCCCGTCTCCTTCCCGCAAGGACAACCGCGCCAAGAAGAAACGGCGCAAGTAGCGTCACCCGATTTCCAGGGCCGCAACTTTCCAGAGTCCGCGCCGCAGCTCCAGACGGAGAGCTACGGCGCGGACTCTGTCCGTTTCTGCCGCGGCAACGGCGGTTTCGTAGACCCCGGGTGCCACCGGGCACACGCGGACCCTGAGGATTCGCACGTTCCGGTGCAGCCGGGCCCCTTCCCGCCCGCGGACCAGGTTGGTACGCAGCTGCAGCCGTTCAAACTCCTCAAAATCCATCCAGCGGGCCAGCTGCTGAAGCGGACGTGTTCCGGCGAGGACCTCAAGCGCCCCCATTGTGACTGAGCGGGAGATTGCCTCAATCCGGGCGTCGTCTTCCGGGGAGCTGGACCAGTTCGCTTCCGTCTTAGCCGGGGCGGGGCGCAGTTCCCTTATGACGGCCGGATGCCGCTGCGGGAGGACCGGTGGGGCCTGGCCAGGCACGGTGCTGAATACTGGAAGGGGTTCTCCGCTGGCCCTGGACAGTTCCGGGGAAGCCTCTCCCGGCGCGGGGAGAACGATCAGGATGCTCATGGGGGTGTCCTTTCCGATGGACCAGTTAGTAGTCAGCGGGCGGGGGAGGGACAGCCAGAACCTGTCCGGGGATTATCACGTTCGGATCCGGGCCGATGACAGAACGGTTGAGGTGGTACCAGCGGGGCCAGTGCCGGGAAATCTCCGCCTCGGCCGCAGAAGGACCGAGCTGTGCTGCGGCCAGCGCCCACAGCGTGTCCCCGGCCGCAACGGTGACGGTTTCGGCGGTCTGGGCAGGCCGCGGGGCGCGTGGGATGAGCAGCGAGCCGTTCAGCTGGCCGGAAGGCTGCCACGTAGGGTCTGCTGCCGGAGAGGAACGGGCGGCGGCGTCTGCACCGGCAGCTGACGGGCGCCAGACTGGATCCACCGGGGAAGAAGCAACAGCACCGATCGACGTCGTGTTCTCAGTGCCACCGGCCAGGGCTGGAAGGGGAACAGCCACCAGCTGCAGTCCGAGCGCTGCCGCTGCCAGCCTCCGCAGGAAGGCCGGGCTCAGGCGGCCGACGGCTCGGGCTGCCCCGGGGTTGCCGCTGCGCCAGAGGATCGCTGCGATGAAGCCTGCCGCAAGGCCCGCGGCCCACCAGAGCAGAACCAGGAGGCCGAGGAAACTGGCGCCGAGTCCGGCGCAGGTCTGAAGGTCCGGCAGGGAAAGTGCAGATCCCGGGGCCCAGGGCCACAGCCCACGGGGATCCGCGCCAAGCTGGGTCCCTGCCCAAAGCAGGAGTGCGCCTAGCCCCGCTGCAGTGACGGCGAGAACCAGGTCCTCAAGGACCCTGCCTGGTGCTGGTCTGTCCTGAGCCATGGGCACCTCCGTGTTTGTTGCTCGACTCGGTCTCTATGTGTTTGATGCGTTTACCGTGCTCGTGGTTCTTGATGTGGTTTTTGATGTGGTTTGGTTCAATTTCGTGCTATTTGATAGAACTTGATGAAGGTTGATCCCCTTTACTACAGACTGATGAGCGTCCTGTCCAGAGTGGTGCGGCCGAAAAAGGCACGTTAGCCTTGCCCGATGAGGTGGGAGGCTTTGTTCACGGATTTGGAGGCGCAGCTTGCTGCAGCCGGCCAGGCTGACCTTGAGGCGGAAATAGCCGACCGGCAGCGGGGAGAAGTTGCAGGGCTGGACCTGGCTGCGAGGCTCCGTGCGCAGCGGGGCAGGAGCCTGAGCGTCTACCTGGGGCTGGCCGGCGGACCGTTGAACGGGGTTCTGGGGCAGCTGGGTGCTGACTGGTTCCTGCTGGAATCAGCAGCGGGTTCGCATGTAGTGGCGCTTGACGCGGTGTCCATGATCGAGGGAATGAACCGATATTCAGTCCAGGCCGCACCGAGTGTGCAGCTGCGTTTGGTCTCCGCATTGCGTGGTCTCGCGCGGGACCGCTATCCGGTTGGCCTGCAGCTCCGGTCAGGACAGCAGCCGCTGCACGGCAGTATTGACCGCGTCGGGCGGGACTTCCTGGAGTTCGCAGCAGTGGAGCCGGGCGCGGCCCGGCGGCGGGAGAACATCTCCTCTTACCGGGTGATCCCCCTGGGGCAGGTGGCCGCGGTCAGTACTATCCGGTAACAGGCCTCGGGCGAGGCTGGGATCTTCGGGAGGAGCTAGGCTTCTGCGCCCTCGTCCTGGGGCAGCGCAGCACGCGCAGCTTCGGCACGGCGGTAGGCACCGGCGATGTACTCCTCGAGCTTGGCGGTTTCGACCCGCCACTGGCCCCGGCCTCCGACCTGGATTGCAGGCAGCTCACCGGACCGCACCAGCGCATACGTCTGGGACGAAGAGATGTTCAGGACCTCGCCCACGTCAGCAAGTGTGAGGAACCGTTTCTCCACCATCGCGCCCACCATCAACCCTTTCCGGCATTTTCCCCGCCGTGGCAAGTCTGCCACCAGAGTGCACCGCGCAGCTGTTATCCACATTTTCCGCGTTCCACCCGTTTCCATACTGCCTGTTTCGGGCCACAATGACCTCCAACACTCCGCAGGGAGGCTGAAAACCAAGGGGGAAGTATGAGTCTCAAGACGGCGGCGCCCGCCGCAGCTGCGCCGCGCCTGAAAAAACCGTCGTGGAAGGATCCGCGCCTGCTGCTCGGAATCCTGCTTGTCCTGGCCTCTGTGGCGGGAGTCAGTGCCCTGCTGGCGAGCCAGGACAGGACAACGCAGGTGCTGGCTGCCTCACGGGACCTTCCGGTAGGAACCGCCCTGAAGGCAGCAGACTTTGACGTGGTCCAGGTGTCCCTCGGCGGGCTTGAAGGAACGTATGTTTCCGCCGGGGACCCATTCCCGCAGGACGCGGTGGCGGGAAACCTGCTGCGGAGCGGAGAGCTGCTGGTCAAAGCGGACCTCACGGAGGCAGACAAACTGGACCGCAAGCCCCTCGGCCTGGATGTTCAGGCGCCCCTGCCCAGCGGAATCCGCGCCGGAGACAGGGTGGATGTCTGGGCCTCCCTCCCGAACGGGCAGAACGGCTACAGCGAACCCCGGAGGCTGCTTGAAGCGGCAGAAATCTCCGAGCTCTCTGTGTCGGATTCGGTAATCGGGGGAGCCGATTCAACCCGGCTCCTGGTCCTTGTGGAGGACCAGGATCTGCCTGCGCTGCTGGGTGCTCTGTCCAATCAGGCGAAGATCGCCGTCGTTCCGAATCCTTCCGCGGGATGAGCGCCATCCCGGTGGTGACCTCAGGCAGCGGGACGGCGGACCTGGTGCAGGGACTCGAGCGGCTTCAGGGCCCCGTTACCGTGATTCGCCGCTGCACCGAACTTTCGGAGCTCATAGCGGCCTGCCAAAGCGGTATGGCGCGCGCTGCGATTGTTGACGACGACGCCGGCGAGCTGACTGCCAGCCTCGCAGACCGGGTGGCAGCAGCGGGCGTGGCGCTTGTGGTCCTCGCCGATGACCAGGCAGCGCGCAGCCGGTTCGAGCAGCTCGGCGTCCGCTGCGCGTCCCGGAACCTCGATTCACCGGCGCTGGCTGAGCTCGTGGCCTCGGCCGTCCAGTCCATGGAGGCCCGCGGCAGGGAAGAAGGTGCGGCATCCGCGCTGGCAGACCCGGCCGACTCCCTGCGTTCCTGGGAACTTGCCGGCGGCACATCCGTAGGAAGCTCTGACTCGCAGAATCACCGGCAGGGAAAGATCGTGGCGGTCTGGGGTCCGGCAGGCAGCCCCGGGCGAACAACCCTGGCCGTCAACCTGGCCGCGGAAGCCGCTGCTGCGGGCAGTCAGGTGCTCCTTGTAGACGCAGACACCTACGGGCCCAGCGTCGCGGCAATGCTGGGACTGACAGAAGAATCGGCTGGCCTCGCGCAGGCCTGCCGGCTGGCTGACCAGGGCCTGCTGGAACCGGCGGGACTGGAGGCGAGTGCGGTCCAGGTGGACGTCAGGGCGGCCCGTCTGCGGGTCCTGACCGGAGTTACCCGCGCGGACCGCTGGATAGAAATCCGGGGTACGGCGCTGGCCCGCGTACTTGAAGAGGCCAGGAGCCTCGCGGAGATCACGGTGGTGGACTGCGGGTTCAGCCTCGAAGCAGACGAGGAGCTGAGCTTTGACACTATGGCCCCTCGCCGCAATGCAGCAACGCTGGTGGCCCTGGAGCACGCGGATACGGTTTACGCGGTCGGGGCGGCAGATCCGCTGGGCGTGCCGCGGCTGGTCAGGGCGCTCGCAGAGTTGGAAAACGCTGTCCCGTCGGCTTCCCCGCTGGTTGTGATGAACAAGGTGCGTGCTTCGGTTACCGGCAGGTCTCCCGAACGCCAGCTCAGCGAGGCCTGGGCGCGGTTTGGGCCCGGCCAAATCGACGCGTTCCTGCCGGCAGACTGGGATGCAGCCGACGCCGCGCTGCGTTCCGGGGCAGTACTCCTTGAAGCAGCACCGTCATCCGCCCTGCGAACAGCGATTGCGGCACTGGCAAACGTTCCTGCAAGTGGCCGCGCCAAACGGCGCAGACGGCGCCGGATTCCCGCAAAGTGACCTTTTCTTTCCCAAAGGGATAGGCTCGTATCAAACGGGCCGCAACGGAGCGGTCTGTACTAAGCGGCGAATTTCGGAGGCGTATTAAATGTCGTCTGGGTCCAACTCCACGGATCTTTCCAGTTCGGATACTTCCCTCGAGGATTTCATCGGGAATTACTACGAGCACCTGGCGGCGGAAGATGCCGCTCTCTACCCTCCGCAGGCACTGCGGGAGCGGGCAGAGGCGCACCGGTCACTTGCCTGGACCCGTGCCGAGGGAACTGCTGCCGTTGATGTCTTCGACCAGGGCGATGCCAGCGTCATCCTCATCGTCACCGATGACATGCCTTTCCTCGTGGACTCCGTCACTGCAGAAATCGTGCGGCAGAACAGCGGCATCCGTCTGATGGTCCACCCCACCTTCCTCGCGACCCGCCACAAGGACAGCGACACCCTCCAGCAGGTGAAACGCGTGCCCAACGCTGCCGGCATCTCCAGCGGCGACACGGCCGCGCTTCCGGATATATCAGGCCTGCTGGGCGGAAGCGGAGCGACCACGCGCATTGAATCCTGGATCGCCGTCGAGGTTCCCAGGCTTACCGATGAGAGCCGGCGCAAGGACATGGTTGACGGCCTGGTCCGGGTCCTGGACGACGTGCGGCTGGCCGTCAAGGACTGGTCCGGCATGCGGGCGAAGGTCCACGAGATCGCTGCTGAACTGGCCACCGCCGGACCCGGGATCCCGGATCTCCAGCAGGCCCGGGAACTGCTGACCTGGCTGGATGACGGAAACTTCACGTTCCTCGGCTACCGGGAGTACGACCTGCTCAACGAGGACGGAGAGGACGTGCTCCGAGCGTCCTCCGGCACCGGACTGGGCCTGCTCCGCCGTCGTTCGGAGGCAGGCAAGGTCCAGCACCTGACAACCGCTGGCAGGGCCAAGGCCCGCGAGAAGCGTGCCCTGGTAATCACCAAGGCGAACTCCCGGTCAACGGTCCACCGTGCTGCCTACTTCGATTACATCGGCGTGAAGCGCTTCGATGCGGACGGAAACGTCAACGGCGAACGCCGTTTCATTGGTCTGTTCGCCACCGGGGCCTACACGGGTTCAGTCCGGGAGATACCTATCCTGCGGGACAAGGTGCAGGACGTCATGCGCCGCGCCGGCTTCCCCGCCGATTCACACTCCGGCAAGGACCTGCTCTCCATCATGGAGACGTTCCCCCGGGACGAACTCTTCCAGATGGACGCGGACAGCCTGCTGGAGACGGCCCAGGGGATCCTGCGTCTGCAGGAGCGCCGCCGGACACGGCTGTTCCTCCGTCCGGATGTTTACGGCCGGTTCATGTCTGCCCTCGTGTTCCTGCCCCGTGACCGCTACACCACCTCGGTGCGTCTGCGCATCCAGGACGAGCTGCGGGCTACTTTCAGCGCAGAGTCAATCGACTACGAGGCGCGGCTGACTGAATCGGCGCTCGCACGCCTGTTCTTCCGAATCCGCCTGCCCAAGGGTGCGGAGATCGGCGACGTAGACGCAGCGGCGCTGGAGCGCAGGCTGGTCAACGCCACCCGGTCCTGGTCCGAAGGTATCGACGAGGTGCTGCGGGGGAAGTTCGAACGCGAGCAGGCCGAACAGCTCTCTGCCCTGTGGGGGGACGCCTTCCCCATGGATTACCGCGTCGGCTACGAAGTTGAAGACGCGCTGGAGGACATCGCCCGGTTCGAGGACCGTCTGCAGAATACGGAGACGGCGCCGGAGCTCTTTGTCTACCTGCCCGCAGGCGGGGCGGACAGCGCTGACGCACGGGTCAAGCTGTACCTGCTCGAACCGCGCTCACTGACTCAGATCCTGCCCTTCCTGCACAACCTCGGCCTGGAAGTCCTTGACGAGCGTCCGTTTGAGATCAAGCGGCAGGACGGGGTTGAACTCTTCCTCTACGATCTCGGGCTGCGTTACCGCCCAGGTGTGGATCCGCTGGAAACCGGAAGCCTCCTGGCAGCAGCTTTCCGGGCCGGAATTTCCGGAGCCAGCGAATCCGATGCCCTGGAACGGCTGATCCTTGGGCAGGGCCTCGGCTGGCGGGAAGTTGTGATGTTCCGCAGCTACGCCAAGTACATGCGCCAGATGGGCAACACGAACTCTTACGGTTTCATTGCGGACACACTGATGGGCAACCCGAGGGTGACCGGCGCACTGGGCCGCATGTTCCGGGCCCGGTTCGACCCGTCGCTCGAGGATGAGAAGCGTGCCGCGGAAATGGAAGCCGCCCGCAGCGATCTCGACGCAGGGCTGGAACAGGTTCCCACCCTGGACGCGGACCGCGTCCTGCGGACCTTCGCCAACCTCATCGAAGCCACACTGCGCACCAACTTCTACCAGGACAAGCCGTACGTGAGCCACAAGCTCAACACGGCGGCAATCGACGGGGCGCCGTTCCCGCGGCCGAAGTATGAGATCTGGGTTTACTCCCCGCGGGTGGAAGGTGTGCACCTCCGCTTCGGCGAAGTGGCCCGCGGCGGTCTGCGCTGGTCTGACCGCCGGGAGGACTTCCGCACTGAAATCCTCGGACTGGTCAAGGCACAGACCGTGAAGAACGCGGTCATTGTTCCAACCGGGGCCAAGGGAGGGTTCTACGCGAAGCAGCTTCCTGATCCTGCCCAGGACCGCGGTGCCTGGATGGAAGAAGGTAAGGAAAGCTACCGCACGTTCATCCGGGGGCTCCTGGACATTACCGACAACCTAGTTGTCACCGAAGACGGCGAGCAGGTCCGTCCGCCGGAGAACGTGGTGCGGCACGACGGTGACGACAGCTACCTCGTTGTTGCCGCTGACAAGGGCACTGCGTCATTCTCCGACATCGCCAACGCACTCTCCGCGGAATACGGTTTCTGGCTCGGCGATGCCTTCGCATCAGGCGGATCCGTGGGGTATGACCACAAGGCCATGGGCATTACCGCCCGCGGTGCCTGGGAATCCGTGAAGCGCCACTTCAGCGAACTCGGAGTCGACACCCAGAACGAGGACTTCACCGTTGTGGGCGTGGGCGACATGAGCGGCGACGTGTTTGGCAACGGCATGCTGCTGTCCAAGCACATCCGCCTGGTAGCGGCCTTCGACCACCGCCATGTGTTCCTGGATCCCAATCCGGACGCTGCGCGCTCGCATGCTGAACGGCGCAGGCTCTTCGAATTGCCGCGCTCGTCCTGGGCTGATTACGACGAAAACCTGATCAGCGAAGGAGGCGGGGTGTTCCCCCGCCAGTCCAAGAGCATCCCGATCAGTGCCCAGGTACGTGAGGTCCTCGGCCTGGACGCGTCGGTGACGCGCCTGAGCCCGCCGGAACTCCTCAGGACGATCCTCAAGGCACCCGTCGACCTGCTGTACAACGGCGGCATCGGTACGTACATCAAGGCGTCCACCGAAACGAACGCCGAGGTGGGGGACAAGGCCAACGACGCGATCCGAATTGACGGACGCGACGTCCGGGCCAAGGTCATCGGCGAGGGCGGCAACCTGGGCATGACCCAGCGCGGCCGCATCGAAGCTGCCCTGTCCGGAGTCATCCTGAACACTGACGCGATCGACAACTCAGCGGGCGTGGACTGCTCCGACCACGAAGTGAACATCAAGATCTTCGTGGACCGTATGGTTGCTGCGGGCAGGCTGGACGCGTCCGAGCGCTCCGCCTTCCTGCATTCGATGACCGATGAGGTCGGACGCCTGGTGCTGCAGGACAACATCGACCAGAACATGCTGCTGCTGAATGACCGCCAGCGGGTAATCGAGTGGAGCCCCAGCTTTGAACGGCTGATGGACTGGCTCGAGGAACACGCCGGGCTGGACCGTGCCCTGGAAGCCCTGCCGACCAAGGACGAACTGCGTGCCCGTGTTGCCGAAGGCCACGGCCTGAGTGCTCCGGAGCTCTCGGTGCTGGCTGCCTACGCCAAGATCGAGCTGACCCGGGCGCTTACAGCCTCCGACCTGGCAGACGACCCGTACTTCCGCAGGACGCTGCGCCGGTACTTCCCCAAACAGCTGGTGGAACGCTTCGATGACCAGCTGGATACCCATCCGCTGCGGCGCGAAATCATCTCCACCATGGTCGCCAACGACATGATCAACATCGGCGGAATCACCTTCGCCTTCCGGGTCATGGAAGAGACCTCAGCTACCGAGGCCACGGTTGCCCGTGCCTTCAGCGCGCTGCGCGAAATCTACGCGATTGACGACGTCGTTGCGGCACTGGGAGAGCTGCCCGCCAGCTTCCCGACCGAGACCTGGACCTCCATCCACCTGGACATGCGCCGGCTGCTGGACCGTGCCGTGCGCTGGTTCGTGAACCATGTGGGACGAGGCAGCTCCATCGACGAGGACATCCAGGCTTTCAAGCCGATCGTCGAACCGCTCCGGAAAGACCTCATGCGCTTTATGTGCGGAGCTGACCGGGACCGGGTTGAAGCCGCCCTGGAGAAGGCATCCGGCTGGGACGTGCCCAAGGAACTTGGCACCTACTGGGCGGAGCAGTTCGAAAGCTACGGCCTGCTGGACGTCGCCCTGGCGACCCGGCAGGTCCAGGAACCCGCAGAGAACATTGCCGCCGTCTACTACGCGGTTTACGACCGCTACGGGATCGACGACCTGCTGGAGCGCATCACCAAGCTGCCCCGCGGCGACCGGTGGCAGGCACTGGCCCGCGCCGCCCTGCGCGATGACCTGTACTCCACGGTCGCGGACATGACTGTGGCGGCCCTGCAGGCCACCCCATCCATGGAGGGTGAGGAACCCGTAGCCCGGGTGGAAGCCTGGGAGCAGGAAAACGCAGACAACCTTGAGCGAGCCACCAAGATGTTCGCCGAGGTAAACCAGCTGGAGCAGGATGACATGGCTTCCCTTTCGGTTGCCCTGCGCCTGCTGCGCTCGATCGTAAGGCGCTGACGGACCTCCGATATGGCGATATTTACCGACCCGATCAAGGACCACGCGGATTTCGGTCCGGGCGATGCTGAGTGGCTGCACCTGCTGGTGGGGGACTGGCAGCTGGTTGCGGACCTCGCGTTCGCTGACCTCGCCCTGTGGTTTCCGCTGCCCGAAGGCACCTACGTGGCGCTGGCACATGCCCGCCCATCGACGTCGCATACTGTGTTCCACAGCGACTTCGTGGGCGAGCGTATCCGTGCCGACCTGCAACCTCTGGTGGACAAGGCCTGGAAGTCCCAGACCATTGAGCGCTCCAGCGAGACGAACTGGACCACGGAGACGGCGATGCGGGTGGAAGCGATTCCGTTCGTCCGCAACGGGCGCACGCTCGCCGTCGTTACCTCCCACATGGACCTTTCGAGTTCCCGGATGCCCTCACGGCTTGAGCTCACCTACCGGCAGTGCGCCTATGACCTGCTGCGGATGGGCACGCTGGGACTGTGGCCGGACTTCGCCACACCCACAGGGTCCCGCCGCGGCGCCCCACGCGTGGGCGACGGACTGATCCGGCTCGATGCCCAGGGAGTGGTGCAGTATGCCAGCCCCAACGGGGTCTCCGCGTTCCGCCGCCTTGGCGACATGGAAACGCTGGAAGGCAGGCCGCTTGCTGAAATCACGACGGCGCTGCTCAAGGACCGCAGGATGGTGGACGAAACGCTGCCGCTGGTGGTCACCGGGCGGATGCCGTGGCGCACCGAGATCGAGTCGAGGGGAGTGAGCCTGTCCCTGCGGGCCATCCCGCTGCGCGATGAGAAGGAACGGTTCGGCGCGCTGGTGCTGTGCCGCGACGTTTCGGAGCTGCGTCGGCGGGAAATGGAACTTGTGTCCAAGGACGCGACCATCCGCGAGATCCATCACCGGGTGAAGAACAACCTTCAGACGGTGGCAGCGCTGCTGCGCATGCAGTCCCGGCGGATGGAGAGCGAAGAAGGCAAGCAGGGCCTGGCCCAGGCCATGCGACGGGTCTCAACGATCGCGCTGGTCCATGAGACGCTGTCCCAGGGCCTGACCCAGAATGTTGACTTTGACGAGCTGATCGACCGCCAGTTCCGCCTTTCGGCCGAAGTTGCCTCGCCGTCGCAGGCAGTCCGCACCGAACGGCAGGGCACCTTCGGTGAGCTGCCAAGCGACCTGGCCACGCCGCTTGCCCTGGTGATCAACGAACTGGTGACCAACGCCGTCGAGCATGGGCTCGCCGGTAAGGAAAACGGCACCGTATGGCTGAACGCTGAACGCCACCAGGGCAAAGACGGCGAAGAGAACCTGACGGTTACCGTTGCTGATGACGGCGTTGGGCTGCCTGACGAACCTCGGAGGGAAGGGCTGGGCCTGCAGATCGTCCGGACGCTGGTCCAGAGTGAGCTCGCCGGGACCATCGAGTGGTCAAAGAGGCCCGGCGGGGGTACTGAGGTGACGATCCAGATCGGGCTGGACGGCGCCCGCCGGCGCTAGGCCACGGTCCATGCCCACAAAAGAAGGGCCGCTGCCTAAGGCAGCGGCCCTTCTTTGGTTCGGGCGGGGGTGCCCGGTAAGTCTTAGGGAGGTCCGGCTGGTCCTCTTCCGGGTTCCCTAGGAAGCCCGGCGTGCCCTGGCTGCACGGCGCTTCAGCGCACGGCGCTCGTCTTCGCTCATGCCGCCCCAAACACCGGCGTCCTGTCCGGTTTCGATTGCCCACTGCAGGCAGGTATCGATCACCGGGCACCGGCGGCAAACGCTCTTGGCCTCTTCAATCTGAAGAAGAGCCGGGCCGGTGTTCCCCACGGGGAAGAACAGCTCCGGATCCTTGTCCAGACATGCTGCGCGGCTCCGCCAATCCATGCTAATCACTATCTCCTCTGAAAAGTTGACTCCGCTTGTTTGTGAAAACATTCACGAGCAACCGCAAACTAAAGGGGCCGGTTTCGGCCCCTGATTCCCCTCTACAAGGGTGTCACGCGATGGAAACGCAAACAAGGGTTAACAAGCTGTTAATCTGCCGGAAATGATGAGTGATGCGTCACAAAGGCCCGTGGCCTCGGTCCTCTAGGATCCCTAACCGGTCGCTGCCCCTCGACTATGTCCGGTATGGTGCCAGTGTGTCAAGACCCCAAAATTCCCCGGCCCAACAGTCGCGCCCGGGCGCAGTTGCCCTGATTTCGGCCATTCTGGTCTTTGAGGCACTTGCCCTTTTGGGCGTTGCGGGCTGGTACATCTACAACCTGATCAACTCCACGGCGACCTCTTTTGGAGGAGCTGTCTTCAGCTTGTTCCTGATCGTCCTTGTGGCCGTATGGCTGCTGGTGGTTGGCCACTTCTTCTTCAGGGGCATGCGCTGGACGCGTGCTGCAGCACTGGTCTGGCAGCTGTTCATGATCGTTATTGCCGTGCCGACACTGCAAGGCGGTGTGGTGCTTGTTGGGTTGGTGCTGCTCCTGCCCGCAGCGGCAGTCATCCTGCTGCTGTTCTCCAAGCCGGTCATCGCATGGACGTCGCGGACGAGCGGGGACGCGAAGGCTTTCTAGCCAGTTCTGAGGAAGCCCGGGGTGCCGGAGAGATATGGGTCACCCTCGTGGACGAGTATCCGGCCGGCACCCAAATCCAAACGCCCCTGCTGGTCCGGTAAAGAGGCCGGTACACACGGCTCAAACTGTGGACAACACCCCGGGCCGCCGCGAAGGGCAGCTCATCGGGAAAGGGTAGACTGCCGTCCGGGGGAGACCACAGAAGATACTTGAAAGGCCTGCGTGTCCCAGGAAATCCTAGCCGCCCGGAAGACCGAGGGCGCGGGCGAAGCCGCCAAAAAGGTCTACCGGCCCGAAGTCCAAGGGCTGCGTGCACTCGCCGTGCTTATGGTGGTGACCTATCACATCTGGTTTGGCCGGGTGTCCGGTGGGGTGGACATTTTCCTCCTTATCTCCGCGTTCCTGCTGACGTTTTCCTTTATTCGCAAGGTCGAATCTGGCCGGCCGCTGGATCTGGCACGGTACTGGCTGCATCTTCTCAAGCGGCTGCTGCCTGCCGTTGTAGTTGTCCTGCTCAGCGTGCTGGCCGTCACCGCGGTTCTGGTTCCGCGCTCACGGTGGACCGAAATCCTCACCCAGGCATGGTCCTCCCTCCTCTACTTCCAGAACTGGGTCCTGGCAGCCAATTCCGTGGACTACTACGAAGCGGACCAGAGCATCGCCAGTCCGCTGCAGCATTTCTGGTCGCTGTCCGTGCAGGGACAGGTCTTCATCCTCTGGCCGTTGCTTTTCGCACTGGCCGCCTTAATCGCCCGGGCAACCAAGATCCGCTTCCGCCGGGTGGTGCTGCTGGTCTTTGGGACGGTGTTCGTCCTCTCCCTCGCCTTCTCTGTCTATGAGACCTATACGAACCAGGTCCACGCGTACTTCGACACCAGGACGCGTCTCTGGGAGTTTGCGTTTGGGACGCTCCTGGTCCTGGCTCTGCCGTACCTGAAGCTGCCCCGGCCGGTCAGGGTTGCAGCAGGCTGGCTTGGCCTGGCGGCGATGCTCTCTGGCGGGTTTGTCCTTGACGTCCAGGGCGAGTTCCCGGGATACGTTGCATTGTGGCCGCTCGTGGCCGCGGCGCTCGTCATCGTCGCAGGCCAAACGGGGAGCCCAATCGGTGCAGACCGGCTGCTCAGCTGGAAGCCGCTGATCCGGCTGGGAGACATGTCCTACGCCCTGTACCTCTGGCACTGGCCCGTCCTCATCATTTTCCTCATCTGGCGAGACCGTGAGGAAGTCGGGCCCGTCGGCGGAACCGCCATCATCGTTCTCTCCCTGGTCCTGGCCTATCTCACCACCAGGTTCGTGGAGCGTCCGCTGCGATCCATGCAGTGGGCAGAGGCCAAGAAGCGGCGCGCGGCACTCATCATTGCTGTCTGCCTTGCACTCGTCGCCGTACCCCTCGCCGGATGGCAGCAGATGCTGAAAGTACAAAATGACCGCCTGCTGGCCAACATAGACGTCAACAATCCAGGTGCCGCTGTCCTTGACCCTGAGTTCATCTACCACGGAGAAGAGGACGTGGACCTGGCGCCTCTCTTCGAACGGGCGGGATCCGACTACGCCAACCTCGGTTCGCCCTGCACGGGGGAGTACGCCACCGAAGCCGCAGAACTGCAGGGCATCGGCTGCACCGAGTACGTCTCATCCCCCAACCCGGACAAGGTCCTCGTTGCCGTCGGCAACAGCCACGTCCAGCAGTGGCTTCCGGCCCTGGCGCCGATTGCGGAAGCCAGAAACTGGACCCTGATTGGTTTGGTGCGCGGCGGATGCCAATTCGTGGAGTACTCGGACGGGATCTCCACTGAATGCAACGAGCGCAACGCCCAGGCGCTCGAGTACATTCTTGACCTTCAGCCGGACGCCGTGGTGACGACAGCAACCTACTCGATCGCGGATTATCCGCACGAACTCCTGCCCGGCGGTTTCGCCACGATGGCCAGGACCGTGATGGAGAACGGCATCGACGTGGTTGGCATCAGGGACAATCCCAGGCACGGAATTGACATGGCTTTGTGCCCCGAAGACTTCGGGATTGACTCGGCCGAATGCAACCCGCTCTACGAGAGTGTGCGGGCTCCGGATTCTCCCCTCGACGTTATGGGCACCATCGTGCCGGGGATGAAACTCTTGGACGTGGATGACCTGGTCTGTCCGGACGGAATATGCCGGGCCGTCATAGGAAACGTCCGGGTTTACCTGGACGAAAACCACCTCTCGGCCACCTACAGCAGGACGATGTCGCCTGGGCTGGAAGCCCGGCTGCTGGAACTCCTGCAGAGTGGGTAGCCCCTCCCTCGAAACGCTATCCGCCAGGGCCCGAAAATGCCTTCGCGGGTTTTGTCCGATAACCTAAACCGTTGGGTGTGTGCCGCAGGGCTGCCCTGAAACTTACAGGAGTGACAAGTGAACGTTGACCTCGTCGTCGTCGGGTCGGGCTTCTTCGGCCTCACCGTTGCCGAACGTGCCGCCAAGGAACTGGGACTGAAGGTCGCCGTCCTTGACCGCCGCCACCACATTGGCGGCAATGCCTACAGCGAGAACGAAGCCCAGACGGGAATCGAGGTGCACCGCTACGGCGCGCACCTGTTCCACACCTCCAACGAGCGTGTCTGGAACTACGTGAACGAGTTCACGCAGTTCACGAACTACGTGCACAAGGTCTACACCAGCCACAAGGGCGAGGTATACCCAATGCCGATCAACCTGGGCACGATCAATCAGTTCTTCCGTTCCTCCATGGGCCCGGCCGAGGCGAAGGCGCTCATTCAGGAACAGGCCGGCGAACTTGCCGGAACCGACCCCCAGAACCTGAATGACAAGGGTATCCAGCTGATTGGCCGCCCCCTCTACGAGGCGTTCATCAAGTACTACACCGGCAAGCAGTGGCAGACGGACCCCAAGAACCTGCCGGCGGAGATCATCTCCCGGCTCCCTGTGCGCTACACCTATGACAACCGGTATTTCAATGACAAGTACGAAGGTCTGCCGGTCGACGGCTACACGGCATGGATCGAGCGGATGGCCGATCACCCGAACATCCAGGTACATCTCAAGACCGACTTCTTCGATGACGGCCACGAATTCTCCCGAGCCACCACCCTCGGCCAGGTTCCGGTTGTCTACACCGGACCTGTTGACCGGTACTTCGACTACGCAGAAGGCGACCTGTCCTGGCGCACGATCGACCTCGAGGAAGAGGTCCTGCCGATCGAAGACTTCCAGGGCACTTCGGTCATGAACTACCCGGATGAGGATGTCCCGTACACCCGAATCCATGAGTTCCGCCACTTCCACCCCGAGCGGGACTACACGAAGGACGCCACGGTCATCATGCGTGAGTTCTCCCGCTTCGCTGAAAAGGGAGACGAGCCGTACTACCCCGTCAACACTGCCGAGGACCGGGCCAAGCTGCTTGCCTACCGGGACCTGGCGAAGGGCGAAAAGGACGTGCTGTTCGGCGGCCGTCTCGGAACATACAAGTATCTGGACATGCACATGGCCATCGGCTCCGCCCTGTCCATGTACGACAATAAAATAAAGCCCCACTTCACCGGGGGAGCCAAGCTGGAAAGCGGAGGAGTCGACGCGTGAGCAACGCCATCGTTGAGAGCGAAGAAAAAGCGGACCAGCAGGAATGGTCCACCATTCAGCGGGTAATCCTTCCCTCCCTGGACCAGCTCGATACGGTTCCGCTGTATCTGGATACGGGGAGCGCAACCGGTGTGCAGCTCTCGACTATGAGTGGAGACGCCAAGAGCAGCAATTCCGGGCCAACCATGTCTGCCCCTGGCAAGGAAGCCCACGCCGAGGACTTCCTCTCCCGGCACTCCACCTCAGTCCGGGCAGGCGAACGGGTGTCCTTCGGCACGTACTTCAACGCCTTTCCTGCCAGCTACTGGCGCCGCTGGACCAACCTGGAGACCGTGCGGCTGACAGTCCGCACCACGGGCACCGGCGCCGTCAGCGTTTACAAGTCCAATGCCCGCGGGGCACTGCAGCACGTGGAAACCCAACGGGTAAGTGCTCCCGCCACCAGCACCTTCGAGCTGAGTTTGAAGCCATTCGGCGACGGTGGCTGGTACTGGTTTGACCTGGTCGCCGGTTCCGAACCGCTGGTGCTGGAAGAAGCTGAGTGGCAGGCCCCGGGCCCCGCGGTGAACCAGGGCACAGTGACGCTCGAAATCACGACCCTGAACAAGACGGACTTCTGCCTGAACAACCTGCGGATCCTGGGCGAGCATCCGGATGCCCTCAAGTGCCTCAAAGAGGTCCTCATCGTGGACCAGGGCACAAAGAAGGTAGCGGATGCCGAAGGTTTCGCCGAAGTCGAAGCCATGATGGACGGCAAGCTCCGCATCATCAACCAGGCCAACCTCGGCGGCTCGGGCGGCTTCGCCCGCGGCATGTACGAGGCTGTCGAGAGCGGCAGCGACTACGTGCTCCTCCTGGATGACGACGTCGTCATGGAACCGGAGAGCATTTCCCGCCTGGTGACGTTCGCTGACCGTTGCAAGACGCCGACCATCGTCGGCGGGCATATGTTCGACCTGTATAACCGCACGGTGCTGCACACCTTTGGCGAGATCGTGAACCCCTACCGGTTCCAGCCGGACCAGCCGCACGCTGAGCAGACCCTGGGCCACGACTTTGTGCGCTCCAACCTGCGCCAGACGTCCTGGCTGCACCGCCGGGTGGACGTGGATTACAACGGCTGGTGGATGTGCCTGATTCCGACCCAGGTAATCCGCGACATCGGACTCTCACTTCCCGTGTTCATCAAGTGGGACGACGCCGAATACGGCCTGCGGGCCAAGGCAGCGGGTTACCCCACTGTTTCGATGCCCGGCTCGGCCGTATGGCACGTTTCCTGGATCGATAAGGACGACCTCGTCGGCTGGCAGGCCTACTTCCACACCCGTAACCGCATGATCGCGGCACTGCTGCACAGCCCGTATGAGCACGGCGGCCGTGTTGTCCGGGAAACCGGTTATATGGACCTCAAGCACCTGATTTCCATGCAGTACTACACAGCGGTTGGGCGTGCCATGGCCCTTCGCGACCTTCTCAAGGGCCCGGACCAGCTGCATGACCTCCTGCCGGTCAAGCTTCCGGAAATCCGCGGCATGGTTAAGGAATTCTCCGATGCCCAGATCCAGTCTGAGCCCGAGGCCTTCCCTGCGCCGGTAATGCACAAGCCGCCGCGGCGTGGACAGGGTTTCAGCGCCCCGTCCTACGCCACGCTTATTCCGTGGGCAGCGAAGACTGTTGTAAAGCAGCTGACCAGGAAGGTCCCTGCCACGAGCATGGAGCACCCGCAGGCGTACATTGCGCACCAGGACAACAAATGGTGGCGGATGTCCCAGTACGACAGCGCCGTTGTCTCCAATGCAGAGGGAACCGGTGCGTCCTGGTACCGCCGCGATCCGAAGCAAATGCGCGCACTGCTCGCCGAGAGCCTGCGCCTGAACGCCGAGATCCTGAAGAACTGGCAGACGCTCAGTGACCGCTACCGCAGCGCGCTGCCGCACATCACTTCCTTCGACGCCTGGAAGGCGACGTTTGAGAAGCACTCGGAAGAGGGCAAGTAGGTTTGTCCGCCGAAGCTCTTCAGACCCCGGGAAGAGGAAGCGGGTTCGCAGATCTTTTCCGATCCCGGTTCCTGCTTAAACTGCTGGTAGCCAAGGAACTAAAGGTCCGCTACCGGGGATCTGTCCTCGGGTTGCTCTGGTCCTATGTGAAGCCCGGCGTGCAGTTCGTTGTCTTTTACGTCGCACTCGGCGTTTTCCTGAACATGGAGCAGAGCGATCGCAATCCCGGCGGTCTGCCGAACTACGCGATCTACCTGTTCTCCGGAATTGTGCTGATCAACTTCTTCACTGAGGCTCTGGGAAATGCGTCTCGGTCGATCGTGGGCAACGGCGGGCTGATCAAGAAGATCTACCTTCCCCGGCAGCTCTTCCCCGTGGCTTCTGTTTGGGTTTCGGGCGTTCACTTCGTACCGCAGATCCTCATACTGGTGGTCGCCTGCCTGTTCAACGGCTGGCGACCCGGGGTGCTTCAGCTGGCGGCTGCGGTAGCCGGATTCCTGATTGTGGCTCTGCTTGCCACTGGTCTGGGACTGCTTTTCGGAGCCGTCAACGTGTACTTCCGTGACGCTGAAAACCTGGTGGACATGCTGCTGATGATCGCCACGTGGGCCTCCCCAGTGCTCTACTCCTGGATCATGGTGCGAAATCAGCTGGGGGAAACCTTCTTCAACGTCTACCAGCTGAATCCGATCACCGTCGGCGTCGAGACGTTCCACTTTGCTTTCTGGCTGCCCACGACGGACGCTGCAGAAGCGGTTCCTCCACACCTGCTTTCCATGTGGATCCCCATTGGTTTGGCTATCTCCGGGTTGGTCCTGCTGATCGGACAGCTCGTTTTCCGCCGCCTTGAAGGCCGTTTCGCTCAGGAGCTCTGACCCGTGGCTACTGCCATTGAAGTACGCAATATCAGCAAGAGATTCGTCCTGCGCCATACGCGCTCGATGAAGGAAGCCTTTGTCTGGCTGATCAAAGGACGCAAGGGGGACCTGAGCGAGAAGTTCGATGCGCTCAAGGATGTCTCCCTGACTGTTGAACAGGGCGAGACCGTTGCTCTGCTGGGCTTGAACGGGTCCGGAAAATCCACGCTGCTGAAGCACATCTCCGGTGTTATGCGGCCCGACGCCGGTACCGTCGGCACGCGCGGGCGCGTTGCCGGACTGATCGAGGTCGGGGCGGGATTCCACCACGACCTCAGCGGCCGCGACAACGTGTACCTGAACGGTGCCATCCTCGGCATGACTGAGGACGAGATCAACGAGAAGTTCGATTCAATCGTTGAGTTCTCCGAAATTGGCCAGTTCATCGACACCGAGGTGAAGTTCTATTCTTCGGGCATGTACCTGCGGCTGGCTTTTTCCGTCGCGGTGCACACAGATCCCGAGGTGTTCCTCGTCGATGAGATCCTCGCCGTCGGGGATGAGCCGTTCCAGAAGAAGTGCATCGACAAGATCAAGGAACTGGGCGGCGAAGGCAAGACGCTGGTAGTGGTCAGCCACGACCTGGACCTGGTATCCCGCATCTGTGAGCGCGGTGTGCTCCTGGAACACGGAAAGATCGTGATGGACGGACCAGTAGACGACGTCGTCGCGAAGCTGCGTTCGCACTAATTCCCCCGCAGCCTGAAGCTGAGTCTTCCCAGACGGAGGAACAACTAACGCTGGTAAAGGGCCGGCCACGCTCCGCTGAACTGCTCCCCGAAAGTTGGACTGAGAAATCAGTTCACTCTCGGGGAGCAGTTCTATGCACAGCAGCAGTTCATTGTCGGAAGAGCAGCGTGAGGCAGCGGTAGCCTTATTTGAGCTGGGTTGGG
>NZ_VULS01000020.1:0-8951 GCF_009696625.1 Arthrobacter sp. BL-252-APC-1A
CGCAACCGACGCCTCAACATCGTTCACCACCACAGCAGCACCCTGCCGGGCCAGCTCCCGGGCATACGCCAACCCAAGACCCCGCCCACTACCGGTAACAATCGCGACTTTGCCCGAAAGGGACATGTCAACTCCTCAAATATGTGTCCTGTCTCACACCATGACAACTGACATAATTGATAAAGTCAACAGTTGAAAACAGGCGTACTCTTGATCCATGACTGAGACCGCCCACCGGACCGCGCGCGTTTCCACACCCCCGGCAGCCGAGACAGGAATCGAACGGCTCTACTCTTCGGAGCTGGCAAATGAGACGGAGTTCCTGGCTGCCCGGGCACGTTCGGTCGGTTCCCGCCGCGCCAATGAAGAGCTCGCTGCCCTGGATTTGAAGGTCCGTTCCTATTCGGTCCTGTCCCTGGTCTGCAGCGGACTGAACCCGTCACAGCGTGAGCTTGCTGAGTTCCTGTTCCTGGATCCGAGCCAAATCGTGGCTCTTGTAGACCAGCTCGAAAAGCGGGGCGCCGTGAAGCGCAAGGCGGATCCACGGGACCGGCGGTCCAACATTATTACGCCAACAGCTGCAGGAAAGCGGCTGTACGCGGAAGCAGCGGCAATCGTCCAGGCTGCCGGGGACCACGCATTGAGTGCGCTGTCCCCGGCAGAGCGGGACCAGTTGCGCGACTTGCTTCGGCGGGTGGCGTTCGCCGACCAGCAGGGCTAGCCGGCGGCCAGCGCGCTGTTCATCGCCCGGGCAAGGGAAACGAACCGGGGATTGGCGGCAAGGTCCTCCACCAGCACCGGCTTTCCGTCGGGACCCCCCAGCGGAATGCACCAGTTCGGGTACTCACGGGAAGTGCCCGGCTGGTTTTGCGTGCGCCGCTCCCCCACGGCGTCCGCCAGCCCAACACCCACCAGTACCGACGGCGTCCGGGCGATTAGCCGGTGCAGCGCTTCCACAGTCTCCTGCTCTGAAGCGTCCGCTTCCAGCAGCCCCTCACTGCCCGCCAGCTCAAGCACGCGTGCGGTGGCGGCACGGTCCAGCTCCCGTTCCTCCTCCACCGGCCGGCTCAATAGGCCCAGGGAATCCCGCAGCGTGACGTGCTCCCCGGCCGAATAGGCGGCCGCCGGGGGCAAATCGTGCGTGCCGATGGTTGCCAGGGCTCCGACCCGGTAATCGGCCGGCGGGCGGGGCCCGTCTTCCGTCTGCTCAAACCAGAGGATTGAGGTTCCCAGCACTCCCCGTTCCGCCAGGTAGCTCTGGAACCAGGGCTCAAAAACGCCCAGGTCTTCACCGATGACGACGGCGCCGGCCCGGTGGGCTTCCAACGCAAGGATCCCCACGAGCGCCTCGTGGTCGTAGTAAACGTAGGCCCCCTGGCCGGGCGCCTGCCCCCGAGGAATCCACCAGAGCCGGAACAGGCCAAGGATATGGTCCACCCGAACTCCGCCGGCGTGGCGCAGGATAGTGCGCAGCATGTCCCGGTAGGCGCCGTAACCGGTTTGCGCCAGACGGTCCGGATCCCAGGGCGGCTGGCTCCAGTCCTGGCCAAGCTGGTTGAACATGTCCGGCGGCGCTCCCACGGACACCTCCGGAACCAGCACGTCGCGCAGTGTCCAGGCATCAGCGCCACCGGGGTGAACACCGACGGCGAGGTCATGGATGATGCCGATTCCCATTCCCGCGCGGGTAGCTGCCCGCTGCGCGGATTCCAGCTGTTCGTCGCAGATCCACTGGAGCCATTTGTAAAAGCCGATCTCGGCGGCCAGTTCTTCCTCCTTGGCGCGGACCTGCGGACTGTGCAGGCCAGCGCTCCACTCCGGCGCATCGGCCGGATACTCGGCGGCGAGCGCGCACCACAGCGCAAAGCTCTCCAGACCGGGTCCGGCCTCCGTCACGAACTGATCAAACTGCTGTGTGCGTGAGGGGCTGCGCGGCACCTGGTAGACCATGCGCAGGGCCTGCAGTTTGGCAGCGTAGGACGTGTTCCGTTCCAGCAGGCGGGCGTCACGGTTGACGCCCTGCTGCACAGTTGCAAGAGCCTCGACGGCGGTACGATCCTCGGCGCGGAGGTAACCGTACTCGTTGATTGCCTCCACCCTGATGTAGAGCGGGTTGAAGAACCGCCGCGTTGCCGGCAGGTACGGTGAATCTTCCACCGGGGGCACCGGCTGGGCGGC
The DNA here is from genome assembly GCF_009696625.1 of Arthrobacter sp. BL-252-APC-1A. NCBI lineage: Bacteria > Bacillati > Actinomycetota > Actinomycetes > Micrococcales > Micrococcaceae > Arthrobacter > Arthrobacter sp. BL-252-APC-1A. The sequence goes on from NZ_VULS01000020.1 coordinate 2,179, forward strand.
ATGCAGCGGATTGATCAGCATAAAGGCGGCACCTGCTTCACCGGACACGGCGGTGAGATCCGCCAGGTCAACCAGGTCTCCGATGCCCCAGGACCGTTCGGAGCGCACTGAATACAGCTGGGCCATCATGCCCCAGGCCCGGTCCCCGGTGGGCGGCGTCTTCAGCGTGTCCGGCGTGACAGCCAGAACGGATTCGGCGCTCAGCTCTCCGGTGGCCAGATGCAGTGTATGCCAGCCCAGCGGGAGATCCGCCGGCAGCGGCAGCTGCCTCGCTTCGAGTTCAGCCCCGTCAACGACGGCTGTTTCCCTTGTCTCCGTGGCAATGGACAGCGGCATCGATCCACCGTCTTCAAGCACGATCCACGCCCGCGGCTGTGCACCTGCTGGAAGGTGGACCTGTACCGGTGCCGGGTGCTGCTGCCGCACCACCACGGCGGGAGGAAGGGCGCTCCGCCAGGGTGCAAGGAGTGCTTCCTCCAGGGATGCCTGGGCCTGTGCCCTTGTTGCGGCGGGCGCACCTCGGGCGGCCAGGATAGTCTGCAGCGACTCATCCGCAACGTGCTGCACTCCGCCGTCCCAGCCGGTGAAGGTTGTAGCGACCTGCTTTGCCTCCGCCAGTTGCTCCAGGAGTGCCCTGTCCGGCAGCACGGCGTCGTCGTTCCCTGTCATGAAGTCTCCATAGTCATGCCTGCCAATCTAGGCATAAAGGCACCGCAGCGACAGGGCCGCAGCACGCAAGCCGGGGAAGTCCGGCGGGGCGGTGGACTTCAGGGGCGTTTTTCCACCAGCCGCCAGACGTCCTGGTAGTCCACGTGCTCGGCGTACGGTGCGGCAAGGGCAGCGAGCGCCAGGGTGGTCCATTCCAGCTCGTCGGCGTAGGTCCGGGTATCGGCCTCAGTGTCCTGCAGCATCCGGGACAGGGCATTGCGGCGGGCGCCGCCGATGATGTCGATCAGCATCAGCTTGGCCTCGCATTCCCGCAGGAGCCGCTCCTCATACCAGCGGTCCGAGAGGGATATCTCTGAGCCGCCGAGCAGTTTGCGGGACTCCGCGGCGTCTTCGTGAAAGCGCGTCAGCAGGAAATCCACGATGTCCATGCCCAGACTTTACGCGCCGGGCACAGCCTGCGGCAGGGGTCCCTGCGCGATCCGGGAATATTTCGGCCCACTTGTCTGGTTGACATAACTAGGTCCCCTTCCGATCACCCCAGGAGTTTAGTTTGCCCTCAGCCAGCACGTCACCATGCCGCACGAATGCCCCTGCCCGCCGTGTCCGCCACATCAGTTCAATCCACCGCGGAGATTACGTTGAAGCCCGCAGCGGCGACCACGTCTATTACCGCGGTGAGGTCCGAGACACTGCCCCCGGGCTCGCCACGCTTTGGCTCAACGATGAGGAAAGCGGCATGCATACGGCTGTGAGCACCGAGGACTTCACTATCTGGCGCACCCAGCGCTGACCCTCCCGGCAGGCGGCGGGTCCGCCCTAGTCGATCAGCGCACCGGCGCTGATATTGATCGTGGTGGCAGTAATGCTTGCAGCCATGTCAGAGGCGGCAAACACAGCGGCATTTCCCACGTCCTCAAGGGTGGCGGCCCGGCCCAGCAGCGTAGCTGACGTGATGGCACCGGCAACGTCGTCACGGCCTTCCATGTCCCGGGGGAGCGACTCAGGAACCCCTCCGGAACGCAGTGTCACCACCCGGATCCCGTAGGGCCCCAGCTCAATGGCCAGCTGGCGCCGCATCGACTCGATCGCCTCGAGGGCGGTGATCAGCCCGCCCAGATACTGCCCCCGGTCCTCTGTTCCGGAGCCGCCGAAGGCCATGATCACCCCGGATTTCTGCTCCATCATGTGGCGGGCAGCAGCCTGCGCCGTAATGAAGGTTGCCTGCACCGCGGTGGAGACCGGCCGCAGGTAATCCTCCACAGACATGGCGGCCATCGGTGTTCCCTGGACGTCACCGTGCTGAATGACATTCAGGGAGATGTCCAGGCTGCCCGCCTCGGAGGCGACGTCGTCCGCGTGCGCATTGACTGCCTGCTGGTTGAGGGCGTCGAGGATCGCTGTCTCCGCCAGCCCTCCGGCTTCGCGGATCTCCGCGGCAACCTCCTGGAGCGGCTCCGGATGCCGCCCGGCAAGGAAGACCCGTGCCCCCTCACGCGCGAAGGCACGCGCGGCTGCGCCGCCAATCGATCCGCCGCCGCCGTAGATGATGGCGTTCCTGCCGTTGAGCAGCATAGTGCTGTCCTTTGCCCGGGGCCTGTGTGGCCACCATTCTGGCACCGGGGGTCTTAGAGGGCCAGCGTCCAGGCAACATCACGGGGATCGACGGCGGCAAGCTCCGAAGGATTCCACACAGGCCGGTCCCGGTCCACCAGACGGGCACGTACGCCTTCGCGGAAGTCCGGGCGTCCTATCATCCGCTCGGCCATCACAAGGTCCCGCTGCAGCACTTTCGCCAGGTCTGGTTCGCGGGAGGCGGCACGGATTCCTTCCAATGCCACAGCAACGGAGAACGGTGCCATCTGCCGGATGGCCTGCGCCGCTTCTCCTGCAGCCGCCTCCGGGCGCTGGTCCAGGCGCTCCAGAATGCCTGCGACGTCGGCGCCTGCATAGCACTCGTCAATCCAGTCCTGCTCCGCTGCAAGCGGGGCGGCAGGAGGTTCGACGGCGAATTTTGCCACTGTGTCCGCGGCATCGGCACCGGCGTTTTCAAGGGCAGCGAGCATCTCCGGGAGAAGGTCCGACGGCACGTAGTAATCAGCGAACCCGCAGAGCACTGCATCAGCACCGGACATCGTGCCTGCTGTCAGGGCCAGGTGTGTTCCAAGTTCCCCTGGAGCCTGGGCCAGCAGGAGTGCGCCGGCGCAGTCCGGACTGAACCCGATCCGAACCTCGGGCATGGCGGCCATGGTGCGTTCGGTGACCACACGGATGCCGGCGTGCGCGGAAACCCCGATGCCGCCGCCCATGACCACTCCGTCCATGACGGCAACATAGGGTTTGGGGAAGGCGGCAACCCGGGCATTCAGGGTGTACTCCGCGCTCCAGAACCGCATGGCTTCGGCATCAGTTCCGGTGGCGATTGCCCGGATGTCCCCTCCGGCACACAGTCCGCGGTCGCCCCCTCCGTAGAGCACCACTGCCTGCACGCTGTCGTCCGCTTCCCAGTCCTGCAGTACACGGTCCATTGCCTCGACCATGGAACGGTCCATGGCGTTCAGGGCCCGCGGACGGTTCAGCCGAATTGTTCCCAGTCCCCCTGATGTCCAGGCCTCCAGCTCCTCTGTGGCGTGTGGTGAGGTAGTGACTGCTGCTGGTGCGGGGGAAGAACTCATGAGAGCAAGCATCCCAAGAATTCGCCTTCCAGCCCAACTCCTGCGACCCCTGAACCGCACGCCAAACATGCCGGCGGCACCGGCCGCGGTTGGTCCGTGGCCGGTGCCTTGCAGTGGGCGGACGGGTTACCAGCGGACTTTACGCTCGCGCGGTCCCTGTCTGCCATTGGCGTGATTCGGTTTTCCCCCCTTGCCCAGGCTTTGCCAGCCGGGAAGGCCGGCTTCCTGCTGCTGGGCTGCAGCAAGGCGCCGCATCCCTTCCTCACTGAGCCGGCGGGCAGCTGCGGGGGCAATGTTCACCTGCAGGTCCGGGTCGGGAATTACCTGGTTGGGCGTTTGGGGTTTCTTGGACGGCTTGGCCATGGTGTGCTCCAGTTCATGTCTGGCTTGCCGGGCCAGTCTCTGCCCTTCCGGGCGTGCCGCGGCGTGAACCACCGGCATTTTTCGAGGTGCAGACGGAAGGACTCGGAGGCCGTAGCCTCAACAAGCTGTTTAATGTGGGGTCTGCTTAGAGCGGTGCGGGACGGCGGGATCCAACAAGGTGTTTCTTCGCCGGCGCGCAGTTCGCTACTCGAAAATGAGCATGTCCATGACGAGCACCGTAGCAGCCAGGTGCGCGGAGGACCAGAGCAAACACAAAACCAACCCGGTTAGCGGAAGCCCCCGTCGGTGCTGAGGACCTGTCCCACCATCCAGCGGCCTTCGTCGCTGACCAGCCAGGCTATGAGCCGGGACGGGTCGTCCGGTTCGCCGAACCGTCCGCCGGGGAAACGCGAAAGCACCTCCGCCAGCACTTCCGGAGGCCGGTCCGCGGTTTCCACATCCAGGTACCCGGTATTGACGGGCCCCGGATTCACCGTGTTCAGAATGATCCCCTGCCGGACCAGCCCGGCGGCCACAGATGCCGTGCTCCCCGCCAGCGCTGCCTTGGACGTGGCATAGGCGATCTCCGCGTCCATGACTCCCCCGTTGATCTGGCCCGAAGTCATCCAGATGACCCGGCCGCCGGGCCTGCCGTCGTGCTGCGCCGCGAACTCCCGGGTTGCGAGCAGCGTGGAGCGGGCATTGACCTGCCAGTGGGCGTCGAGCATCTCCGGAGTCATCTCCGCCAGCGGGCCGTCCCCGCCGCTGCGCGCGTGGTTGCAGACAAGGATGTCCAGATGACCCAGTTCTGCTGCCGCCGCGCGGATCAGCTCCGAAGCCGCATCCGGTTCGGCCAGGTTGGTGCTTTGGTGTGCCAACACGGCATCCGGGGCGAGTTGCCCGCGCAGCCCGTCCGCGACCGCGTCAAGGGAGTCCCCGCCCCACGGCTGGTCCAGGTCATGCGGGCGGTAGTGGGCGGTGAAAAGGCTCGCTCCCATCCGGGCGAGCCGTGAAGCCACGGCATAGCCGATGCCCTGGCGGCGGCTCACTCCGGTGACGACGGCGGTGCGGCCTGCCAGCGGCAGGGGATTGTCCACGCTCAGGGCCTTCCGGGTTCAGTGTCGGCAATCGCGCTGGGGGTTCCGAAGCGGTGGGCCGTAATGCTGATCGCCTGTTCGTGCAGGAACGGCAGCAGTTCCACTCGGCCCGATTCGGTGACCGGCTGCGAGTACACCGCACAGTCCGGACGTCCTCCCAGTGCTGCCGCCAAGGCGCGGCGGTCTCCGCCCAGCAGGCGGATCCTGGACGGCGGAGTTTCCATGCCCGCCACCCGCGAAAGCCATTCGGCGTCGTTTTCCACCGTGACGGAACAGGAAAAAGCCGCAAGGACAGCGGTAATGCCGGGAGCCAGCGCATCCGGCACCGAGACCGTTACCCCTGATTCCGCCAGCAGCGCCGCCGAGAGGACGCGCAGCACCGACGGCAGCGGTTCGGCCTCGGCCAGCCGGACGTGGACGGGAACCGGCAGGTAGCGGAAAAGGTTCCGTTCCGCCGTGAGCCCGGAGACATCTTTGGCCTGTCCGTATTCGTCCGCCCAGGCAGCGGCGTCGGAAGCCGCAGCACGGTGCAGGAATCCCAGGTCGGTACTGGAAAGCACTGATGCGCTGCCGGCCTGCTCCAGCAGGGCGCCAACCTTTTCGCCCGGAGCTGCGTCGGCTTTCGAGGCTTCGGTGCTCCAGCTGCCCAGTCCCAGCAGGTAGTTGGGACCACCGGCCTTGGTTCCGGCTCCCACCGATGATTTCTTCCATCCGCCGAAGGGCTGCCTGCGGACAATAGCACCGGTGATACCCCGGTTCACGTAGAGATTGCCCGCTTCCACGGCCCCGGTCCAGTAGCTGATCTCCTCCGGGTCCAGCGAATGCAGTCCGGCGGTGAGCCCATAATCCACCTGGTTCTGCAGCCGGACTGCGTCCTGGAGCGTTTCAGCCCGCATCACGCCCAGTACCGGGCCGAAGTACTCGGTGAGGTGGAACTCCGAGCCCGGCTGCACACCGGATCGGATGCCCGGGGTCCAGACGCGGCCGTCCGCGTCGAGCTTTTGGGGCTGGAGCACCCAGGTCTCCCCCGGGCCCAGCTCGGTGAGTCCGCACAGCAGTTTGCCGGATGCAGGTTCAATAACGGGCCCCATTTGGGTCCGGGGGTCCTCCGGCTGTCCCACCACCAGGGACTGCACGGCGTCCAGCAGCTGGTGGTGAAAGCGGCGCGATTCAGCCACTGAACCCACCAGTATCACCAGCGAGGCGGCAGAACACTTCTGCCCGGCGTGCCCGAATGCCGACGCCGCCACGTCGCGGGCGGCCAGGTCAAAGTCCGCGCTGGGGGTCACCACAATCGCGTTCTTGCCCGAAGTCTCAGCCAGCAGCTCCAGGTCCGGCCGGAAGGAGCGGAACAGTTCCGCGGTTTCATAGGCGCCCGTCAGGATGACCCGGTCAACCGCCGGATGGGATATGAGTTCACGGCCCAGCTCGGACTCGCCCAGCTGCACAAACCGCAGGACGTCCCTTGGCACACCGGCTTCCCACAGTGCTTCCGCCAGTAGCGCCCCGCAGCGTGCTGCCGGCCCGGCGGGCTTGAGGATCACGGCCGACCCCGCCGCCAGGGCTGCCAGCGTGGAACCGGCCGGTATTGCCACAGGGAAGTTCCATGGCGGAGTTACGAGCGTGAGGCGGGCCGGGTGGAACCGGGCGCCGTCGACCGCGTCCAGTTCACGGGCACGCTCAGCGTAGTAGCGGGCGAAGTCGATGGCCTCGGACACCTCTGGGTCGCCCTGGTCCAGGGTCTTGGCCGCTTCAGCTGCCATGACTTCCAGCAGCTCTGCACGCCGCGATTCCAGGACGTCCCCGGCCCGGTGCAGGATTTCCGCCCGTCCGGCACCGCCTAGGTGTACCCGGCCAGGACGTTGGTAGCGGCGTGGCTGGTTGAACGAAAGAGAACCTCCGGGTGGGATGTGGCTTGTCAAAGACCCACTCCAACCCGGAGGTTCTCGTGTCCCACAGTACTGCCCGTTTA
>NZ_VULS01000021.1:0-8807 GCF_009696625.1 Arthrobacter sp. BL-252-APC-1A
CGTTCCTGGCCTCGGAGGAGGCTGCCGGGATTACCGGGCAGGCCATTGGTGTGGGTGGTGACCGGCTGCAGCTGTGGTCCCATCCCGAGGCTGTGGAGTCGGAGTACCGGGACGGCGGCTGGTCCTATGAGGAGCTCGCCGCAGCTTTCCCGTTCGCCGGGAAGCAGCAGAGCGTGGGAGAGAAGTTCCCGCCCCTGCCCGAAGAACTCCAGCCCCAGACCGCCGGAGCCAAATAGTCATGGCACCCACCCGCTACGAGCTGGGCCTGGACGTTGCCTCGCTGACCGCGATCGACATGCATGTGCATATCGAAATTGACGGTCATGGCCACGTTTCGCTGCCCCAGGAACTGATGGACGCCTCGAGCAAGTACTTCAAGGCGGAGGAGCGGACGCCGTCGCTGGACGCGATCGCGGCGACCTACCGTGAGCTGAACATGGCCGCCGTGGTTTTCACGGTGGACGCCCGGACCCGGTTGAAGCACGAACCGAACAGCATCGAGGACATCGCGGAGGGCGCGGCCCGGAACAACGACGTGCTGATCCCGTTTGGATCTGTCGATCCCCTCACCGGCGCTGATGCCATCGACCGGGCGAAGGAGCTGGCCGAGGACTACGGGGTCCGTGGGTTTAAGTTCCACCCCAGCCTGCAGGGCTTCAATCCCTCGGACGAGCGCTATTACCCGCTGTGGGAGGCGTTGGAGCAGCTTGGCCTGCCGGCGGTCTTCCATACCGGCCAGAACGGTATGGGTGCCGGCACTCCCGGCGGATCCGGAATCAAGCTGGGGTACTCCAACCCGCTGCTGCTGGATGAGGTGGCCGCGGATTTCCCCGCATTCCAGATCATCATGGCGCACCCGTCCGTGCCGTGGCAGGACGAAGCCAACTCGATCGCCACCCATAAATCGAATGTTCTTATTGACCTGTCCGGCTGGTCACCCAAGTACTTCCCGGAGTCACTGGTTAAGCTCTCCAACTCCGTCCTGCAGGACAAGGTGCTCTTCGGCACCGACTACCCCTTGATCACTCCGCAGAAGTGGATGAGTGCGTTCGCGGACCTGCCACTGAAGGACGAGGTGCGTCCCAAGATCATGAAGGAAAACGCCGTCCGCCTGCTGGGCCTGGGCTCATGAGCGCCGCAGAAACCCTGTACTCCGCCGACCGCTACGGCTACTCCGATCTGCTCAGCGCTGCCGAGCAGGAGGTCCTTGGCAAGCTGCGGGCCGTGCTGGACGCAGAGGTGGCACCCCTGCTGGCGGATTACTGGGAAGCCGGTGAGTTCCCGTACCAAATCCGGCAGCCCCTGGTGGATCTGAACCTGATGGCGCCCGACGGCGTCGCGGACAGCCAGGGGCGCACGTCCGGCCTGTACGGCGGATTTCGGAACTTTGAGCTGGCCCGAACGGATGCCTCTGTGGCGACGTTCTACAACGCGCAGTCCGGGCTGTTCCGGTCGACCGTGCTGCATGGCGGCAGCGCCGAGCAGGCAGCCGAACTGGATCCGCTGATCCGTTCCTTCGAGTTCACGGGCGTTTTCGCGCTGACTGAACCGGAGCACGGATCGGATATTGCCGGCGGCCTGGCGACCTCTGCCAGACGCGATGGGGACAGCTGGATCATCGACGGCGCCAAGCGCTGGATCGGCGGCGCCGCCACGGCGGACGTGCTCGCCGTCTTCGCCCGGGACGAAGCGGACGGCCAGGTAAAGGCGTTCCTCGTGCCGCGTGAGGCGGAGGGCGTGACCCTGACGAAGATCCTGCGCAAGACCTCCCTGCGGATGATGCAGAACGCCGACATTGAACTGCGCTCGGTCCGTGTCCCGGTCTCGGCACGGCTCGCGAACATCAACTCGTTCAAGGACGTTGCGGCACTGATGCGGCGGCTGCGCTCCGACGTTGCCTGGATAGCCGCCGGCATGCAGGCGGGGGCCTATGAGGCTGCCGTCCGCTACACCCTGGAACGGGAACAGTTTGGCCGGCCGCTGGCGTCCTTCCAGCTCACGCAGCAGAAGCTCGCCACCATGCTGGCCAACCTGACGGCGTCCCTCGGGATGGTTGTCCGGCTGACCCAGCGCCAGGAAGAGGGCATCTTCCGCGACGAGGATTCCGCGCTGGCCAAGATGTTCACCTGTACTTCCCTCCGGGAGACCGTGGCCCTGGCACGCGAAGTCGTCGGAGGCAACGGGATCACGCTGGACACCGGCGTCGCCCGTTTCCATGCCGACGCCGAGGCCGTCTATTCCTACGAAGGCACCCACGACATCAACGCCCTGATTGTCGGGCGCTCGATCGCCGGCACCGGCGCTTTCCGCTAACCCATTCATTCCCTGCAAACCTAAGGAAAAAGAACATGAGCGCTACCGTTGTCACCCTCGAAGAACTGCCCTCGCTGGCCGGCAAGGACCTGGGCTACACCGATTACGTCGAGATCACCCAGGACCAGATCAACACCTTTGCCGACGCCACGGATGACCACCAGTGGATCCATACCGATCCGGAGAAGGCCAAGGACGGCCCCTTCGGTGCGCCGATCGCCCACGGGTTCCTGACCCTGTCCCTGATCATCCCGCTGTGGAGTGCACTCTTTGACGTGGACGGTGTGAAGACCAAGGTCAATTACGGCCTGGACCGGGTCCGGTTCACCAACCCGGTGAAGGTGGGCTCCAAGGTCCGGCTGCACTCGGTGATCGCAGAGGTCACCGAGGTCAAGGGCGGCGTGCAGATCAAGACGTCGAACACGATCGAGATCGAGGGCGAAGAGCGTCCCGCCGTCGTCGCCGAATTCCTGGCCCGTTTCTACGCCTAACCGGACGCCCGGAAAGGGAGCGAGCAGATGCGAAACGAGGGACTGGGATCCTGGATCCACCGCCGCCGGGTGAAGTCGGCCGGTGTTGCGGCTGTGGCCGGGGCCGGAATTGAGCTGACGTACGACCAGCTGGCCGAGCGGATAGACCGGCTGGCCGGCGCACTGGCAGCCCGCGGCGTTTCAGCCGGGAGCCGGGTCGCCTACCTGGGCAAACAACCACCCGGCGTTCCTTGAGTCGCTGTTTGCTGCGGGGTCCCTGGGTGCTGTGTTCGTACCTCTCAACACCCGGCTCGCCCCGCCGGAAGTCAGGTTCGCCCTGCAGGACTCGGGCAGTACCGTACTGATCCACGCCGAGGAGCTGGACGGACTTGCCGTCCTCGGCTGTACCGAAAGTCCGGTGCAGCACCGGCTGATGGTCGCCGCGGAGTCAGGGCAGAAGGCCGGGGTGCACCAGGCAGAGACGGCTGCTCCAGCCGGAGGTCCGGCGGCTGAGCCGTACGAGGAGGTGTTGCAGGGCGCCGCCGGCGAATCAAGGGACGAACCGGTTTCGCTCGAGGATCCGGCAATCATCCTCTACACGTCCGGCACCACCGGGAATCCCAAGGGTGCACTGCTGACCCACGGGAACATGACGTGGAACAGCATCAACGTACTGGTCGACTATGACGTGAGCTCCGAGACGGCGGCCCTGATGATCGCTCCGATGTTCCACGTCGCCTCACTGGGGATGGGTGCGCTGCCGGTCCTGCTCAAGGGAGGAAAGCTGGTCCTCCACAGCAGGTTCGAGCCCGGAGCTACCCTCGCCGCCATTGAGGAACACCGGATCACCTCACTCTCCGGGGTGCCCACCACGTACCAGATGCTGGCAGAACACCCGGCCTGGGAATCGACGGACCTTTCCAGCCTCCGGATGCTCACCTGCGGCGGGTCACCTGTTCCAGCACGTGTGCTCGATGCGTACGAAGAGCGCGGGCTGTCCTTCTCCGGCGGCTATGGAATGACAGAGACGTCCCCAGGGGCAACTGCCCTGCCGGCGAGGTATTCAAGGGCCAAGGCGGGCTCCGCCGGACTGCCGCACTTCTTCACCAATGTCCGGATAGCCGGCAGCGGGGGAACGCCGGCAGCACCGGGGGAAGTGGGAGAGATCCAGATCCGCGGAGGGAACGTCATCCGCGAATACTGGAACCGTCCGGACGCCACCCTGACGGCGTTTTCCGACGGCGACTGGTTCAACTCCGGGGACATGGGCTACTTCGACCAGGACGGATTCCTCTACATCTCCGACCGGATCAAGGACATGATCATTTCCGGCGGGGAAAACATCTACCCGGCCCAGGTGGAACAGCTGATCATGGAGCTGCGGGAAGTCTCTGCCGTTGCCGTAATCGGAGTTCCGGACGAACGCTGGGGCGAGGTTCCGCATGCCGTAGTGGTTCGCGCAGAAGATGCCGAGCTCGATGAGGCGGCGGTGCTGGCGCACCTTGAGGGAAAGCTTGCCCGCTACAAGGTCCCGAAATCAGTTGAATTCCGGGATGCCCTGCCCACAACTGCCAGCGGGAAGATCCGCAAGGCAGACCTGCGGCAGGCGGCGCTGGGGACAGCCGGCTAAATATCCCGGAACCCGGCCGGTTCGCTGATAGTCTCGGCGCGCATGGAGAAGAATCTTGCGGAGTTCCTGGCCAGCTTCAGCACCGCCGTCGAGCTGGCCCAGCAGCAGGGTTCCCGGTCCTCGGACCGGGAACCGCTGCGGGAAGTCATCAGCCGCCATCTGGGGATGCCCGCCCACGACGTACCGATCGTGGCTGAGGTCATCCCGTTCCACCGTTTCGCCGACGTGGACATTGCGCTTGAGAAGCTCGCGGCCGCGGACCCGGACAGCACTCTAATTGGTCTGGGCGGAGGTCAGCAGCGCCAGCACCTGGGACTCGCCGATGTCGTTCAGGAGGAAGGCTACGGCTTTATCCCGGTGGGCCAGCCGGACTTCATCAATATTGCCGTCGGCCCGGAAGCTAGCCGTGAGGCCGTGGCCTGGGGAATCCTGCTCTTCCGCCACCGCGGCGTCCCCGTGGCGGTGATGCAGCGGAACGGAGACCAGCAGACCGGCAGCCCTGACGTGCAGCTGGCGGTAATGGCAGCCGAACGGCCTGCTGCTGCGGCTGTCCTCGCGGCGGTCCAGGAGGACCTCCGCGCTAACAGCATCCTGCGCGGACAGGTCATTTCGCTCGGTTTTGACCCCTACGGCCGTGGCGGTGCGGGCGTCACCTTCCTTCAGCGCCCGTCCCTTCCGCGGGACGAGGTGATCCTGCCCGACGGCGTGCTGGACCGCGTCCGCAGCCACGTCCTCGGCATCGCCGGACACCGCAGCCGGCTGCAGGCAGCCGGCCAGCACCTCAAACGCGGAGTCCTGCTCTATGGACCGCCCGGGACGGGGAAAACGCACACAGTCCGGCACCTGCTCAGCGAAAGCCCGGGAACGACGGCGGTACTGCTGACCGGTGCGGCCCTCGGTGCCATTGCGCAGGCAGCGAGCCTGGCCCGGGCAATGGCCCCGTCCCTGGTGGTGCTGGAGGACATCGACCTGGTGGCCGAAGACCGAAGTATGGGTCACGGACCCCAGCCGCTGCTGTTCTCCGTCCTCGATGCCCTGGACGGACTGGACGCCGACGCCGACATAGCCTTCATCATGACCACCAACCGCGTGGACGTCCTTGAGCGCGCCCTGGCCCAGCGGCCAGGCAGGGTGGACCTCGCCGTCGAAATCCCGCTGCCGGACTCCGCCGACCGCGTGAAGCTGATGCAGCTTTACTCCCCGCGGGGGGTCTTCTCTGCCGAGGCGCTCGCATCGGTGGCCGAGGACGCGAAGGGGGCAACGGCGTCGTTCGCCCGGGAGCTGGTGCGCCGGGCGATCCTGGCTGCAGCCGAGGCCGGTGAGGAACCGGCGGATGCGCATCTGCTGGCGGCCGCACAGGACCTTTCCGGACAGCGGGAAGCGATGACCCGCTCATTGCTGGGCGGAGCCGATCCGTCGGCCGGCTTCAGCGCGAACGGTGACGGGCCGCAGCCGGGAGCCGCGCCGGGGCCGTCTTTTGGATGGAGCTGAGCCTAAACCTGCTGCTGAAGCTCAGCGCCCGGCTCACAAAACGCCCCGGCCGCGCGTCTACAGTATGTGGAAGTGAAACCGTTCGAAGCGATCGTCAGGGAACACGGCGCAGTTGTGCTGCGTGTCTGCCGCGCCGTGCTGGGCCCTGACGACGCCGACGACGCGTGGTCGGACACGTTCCTGGCGGCACTGCGGGCCTACCCGTCCCTGGATTCGGACGCGAACGTGCAGGCCTGGCTGGTCACGATCGCAAAGCGCAAGGCAATCGACGTCCACCGCTCAGCAGTCCGGCTGCCGGTGCCGGTGCCGGACCTGCCCGAACCCTCACGGACAGAAGCTCCACCCGGAGAGCATGACGGCCTGTGGGCGGCACTGCGGATGCTGCCGCAGCGCCAGCGCGAAGCCCTGGCGTATCACCACCTCGCCGGAATGCCCTTTGCGCAGGTGGCGGTGCTGCTGGAGAGCACTGAGACTGCTGTCCGCCGGGCGGCGGCTGATGGCATGAAGAAACTTCGAACCCTGGACGCGGAGGACCTGCGATGACCACTGAAACCCTTGAAACGGCGCTGGGTGGCGGTGAAGACGCAGCGCTGGCGGACCTGCACTCCCGGCTGGCCGCTGCCGCCGCCAAAGAGAACCTGCTGGATGTTGCCTACACCGTGACCGGATCGCCGGTGGGGGAGCTGCTGCTGGCTGCAACCCCCGAGGGGCTGGTCCGCGTGGCGTTCGGAGTGGAAGGGCACGACGCCGTGCTGGCCCAGCTGGCCAACCGCATCAGTCCGCGCATCCTTGAAGCGCCGGAACGCCTGGCCGATCCGGTCCGCCAGCTCCGGGAGTACTTCGCCGGAACCCGGAAGCGGTTCGACCTGCCGCTGGACCTTCGGCTGGCAACCGGTTTCCGGCGAACCGTCGTCGAGCACCTGAGGGATGTTGGCTACGGATCCACGGTCAGCTATGCGGGACTCGCTGCACTGTCGGGCAGCCCCGGGGCGGTCCGGGCCGCGGGCACGGCCTGTGCGCGAAACCCCCTGCCGGTGGTTGTGCCCTGCCACCGCGTGGTGCGTTCGGACGGGAAGATCGGCAACTACCTTGGCGGCAGCGGCGCCAAGGCAACGCTCCTGGAGATGGAGGCCGCGGCATGACCGGACAGCTGTTTCAGCGGGAGAGGTCAACGCCTTCAGTCGGGGCCGTGCACGTACCCGGCTGGCTGGATACCGGCCGCCAGCAGGAAATCGTCGAGGCCTGCAGGCGGTGGGCCGTCGGTCCGGTCCCCATGCGCTCTGCCGTGCTGCCCGGGGGACACAGGATGTCCGTGCAGACAGTGTGCCTGGGCTGGCACTGGCAGCCGTACAAGTACACCCGCACCGCCGATGACGCCGGCGGCGGACGGGTGGCCGAGGTTCCGGAGTGGATGGTGGAACTGGGACGGGATGCCATCCGTGCCGCGTACTTCACCCAGGGGGAAGCCGGCTACGCACCGGAGATCATCCAACCCGGCGAATACACACCGGACACGGCACTGATTAACTTCTATGCCCACGGAGCCCACATGGGCATGCACCAGGACAAGGATGAACGCTCCAGTGCGCCGGTGGTGTCCTTCAGCATCGGGGACACCTGTATATTCCGATTCGGGAATACACAAACGCGCAACAAGCCCTACACCGACCTGGAGCTGGCGACAGGGGATTTGTTTGTCTTTGGGGGACCGTCCCGCTTCGCTTACCACGGCGTTCCCCGGACCCTTGCGGGCACGGCGGACCCTGCGTCAGGGCTGGACTCCGGGCGGATAAACATCACGCTGCGCATGACCGGGCTCGAGTGACCGGGCTGTCCGTGGACAGGACCCACCGCGTTTCCGTGGCTGCTCCGTTCCCGTGGCTCCCGCTGGCGCGAAGCCTGGCCGCGCACGCGGTTCCGGGCCTGGAAACGCTGCAGCTGGACTCCTCCGGCGCCCGGCTGTCCCGGTTGCTGCCCGCTCCCGGCGGTCCCGTGCTGGCGAAAATCGGGTTTGGCCCTCCGGACAGTGTGGTCGTTGAACTAACCGGCGGGACCGGAGCGGACGACGCCGAGGTGCTGGCCCGGGTGCGGAGCTGGCTGGACCTCGATGCGCCGGCCGCCGCCGTCGACCGTTTCCTCTCCGGCTTTCCGCTGCTGGAACCACTGGTGCGTGCCCGCCCGGGACTCCGGATCCCCGGCTCCGTGAACGGCTTCGAGACGGCGGTCCTCACTGTTCTGGGACAGCAGGTTTCACTCGCCGCCGCCCGGACCTTCGGGGCCCGGCTGGTCGCTGCCTTTGGCATTCCCGGCACCGACGGATTTTTCCTCTTCCCGCCCGCGCAAACCCTTGCCGAGGTGGGGGCAGGGGACCTGCAGGCAGCTGTGCGGATTACCGGCTCACGGGCACGCACCATCACAGCCCTGGCCGCCGCGGTAGCTGAGGGCCTGGAGATCCGGCCCGGGCCCGGATTCGATGCAGGGACCCGGGATGCGCTGCTGGCGCTGCCCGGCATTGGGCCGTGGACGGTGGACTATTTGGCGGTCCGGGCGGTCGGAGACCGGAACGCCTTTGTTCCCGGTGACCTGGTGCTGAGGCGGGCCCTCGGCGTCGGGACAGCACGGGAAGCCGCAGCCCTCGCCGATCCCTGGCAGCCATGGCGGGCCTACGCCCTGTTCCACCTGTGGACGGCAGCAGCCTACGACGCCGCCCCGCCCGCCCGTAGCGCCCGCCGAGAGGCCAGTTGCGGCTCTTTTCACGGCGGCTAAGTCAAGTGGTGGGTGCAACGCTGGGGGGTTAGGCTGCCGGTTGCAGCAGCATGTTCAGCCGGTTGGCTGGGGTATCCATGTCCAGGGTTGGTCTGGGTCTGCGGTTGAGCTTTGCGGCGATGCGGTCCAGATCGTTC
>NZ_VULS01000022.1:0-7186 GCF_009696625.1 Arthrobacter sp. BL-252-APC-1A
AGGTATCTCGGTCAAGGTGGAAGCCCATGCCGATGATCCCCTTGTTTACCTCACCGTAGCAGTTCCTATAACTGGCGTGATAGGAACTGGAGCTCGTGAGCTGGCAGCCAGAGATACCCATTGGAGCTAGCTGTTCTGCTTGCCCCGTTATTCCTGTTCGCCTGAGGCGGTTTTCTAACAGAACGACAGCGGCCGGCAAAGCGGAAGAGGTCTCGGTTCATGCGCGGCCCTCTTCATGGAGGGTCCGGCGCCCGGGGCGCAATGCCCCGGCTTTCACCGGGACCCATTTCCCGCCGTTGTTGTGTTTGCGCTGCAACCGGCGGACTTCGCGCAGCACTGCGCCCTCAATGAGTTCTGAGACTGACCGGTAGCCTTCCGCTCCGCCGGCTGCCAGGAAGGCGGCTCTGACCTGATCCGCGTCTTGTTCGGTGAAATACGGGGTGAATGACGCAGGTTTTCTTTGGCTCATCGGGTTCCCTGGTTCAAGGTCTTCATTCCAGCACCTGGATCCTGAGGTTCTCCGCGGCAGCAGCCCACTCCAGGAAAGGGGCTCCCGTTCGTTCTGTGGGGTCCTCGCTGCGGTACAGGAATTCTTCCCTGATGCGTTCGAGTGCGGTGGAGAGCACGAACACGTCATGCTCTCCACCGAGCTCAAGTTTCTTGCCTGGCATTTTTCTCTCTACTCCACGGGTGCGAGGTAGGGGTTTCCGCTCTGTTGTTCGGGCTGTGAGGGGCGTTTGGCCGGCTGCACGGGGCCGTATTTGAGGGACGCTCCGATTTCTTCGACGTCGAGTTCGATGGTGGTTCGGTTCTCGCCGTCCTTGGTTTCGAACCGCCGGGATTTCAGTGTTCCTTCGGCTATGACCCGGCTTCCCTTAGTGAGGGATTCAGCGATGTATTCGGCTGTTTCGCGCCATACGGTGCACCGGATGAAGAGTGTTTCTCCGTCTTTCCACTCGTTGCTTTGGCGGTCCAGGATCCGCGGTGTTGAAGCGATGGTGAAGTTCGCCACCGGGACGCCGCTGGGAGTGAAGCGCAGTTCGGGATCCGAGGTGAGGTTTCCGGCAATGGTGGTGGTGGGTTCGCCTGCCATGGTGATCAGCTTCCTTCGTCGGTGATAGATGGGAGTGCTGCTTTTTATGGGTTAGGTGCTGGGAGTTTCCAGGGCGATGACCTGGTTGATCTTGTCCGGGTTCAGTCCTGACCAGTGATCTTCGGATCCGTCCCGTTCGTAGACGACGACGGGTGCCTGGGCGTACCCGAGTTCCTCGGTGATGTATTCCAGTGCTGCGGGGGTGACGCTGATATCGACTACCTGGGGATCAAGTCCTGCGGTTTTGAACTTTCCGATGGTGAGCTTGCAGGGTGAGCAGCCGGGCTTGGTGTAGACGGTGATAGTCATGGCGCTCATTCCTTAGGTTTCGTAGTCGGTTTAGTCAGAGTCCGTGCTGTTGGTGATGTCTCTATTTTCCCATTTATTCATCTGAATAAAAGAGGTTTTGGCGCTAATTCTAGGTGTTTTTATACCCGTTTATGGCTGGAACGTGCGAGTAGTTTCGGGACCGGTTTCGCTGGGTTGGGTTGTTGGCCTCTCCCCCGTTGTTTTTTGCCTGCTGGCGAGCTTGCTCGCTTGTCCCCGCCGGAGCAGTGCTCAACGCCGTAGGCGCCAGGGGCTAAG
The DNA here is from genome assembly GCF_009696625.1 of Arthrobacter sp. BL-252-APC-1A. Taxonomy (NCBI): domain Bacteria; kingdom Bacillati; phylum Actinomycetota; class Actinomycetes; order Micrococcales; family Micrococcaceae; genus Arthrobacter; species Arthrobacter sp. BL-252-APC-1A. Next base: position 1,679 of record NZ_VULS01000022.1, read on the forward strand.
AATCCTGGGAGGAAATAAGCGACGAAGGAGCGCCGGAGAGGATTGTTGGGACCGCAGCCGGCGCCAGCCGGTTGACGCTGCGGAGCGGGGGCGCAGAATCCGCAGGGCAGCAGCAAAAAAAGACGTCGTAGACAGATCAGCCGGCGGCGACGAAGGAGCCGCCGGCCACAGCCCGAAGCGCAGCGCAGGACCGCTTTGTTGAGCCTGAGACGGAGGTGCCGGCTGTCATCTACGCGTATCCCGGGGGCACTTTATTAGAACATGTGTTCTAATATCTGGAGATAGATGGAGCGGCGTTGGTGTGATGGCCGGCCAGGGAGGAAGTCTTCAATGACAGTCGCAGCAGCCGAAGCGATGGGATCCGTTGCGGTCCGTTTCACTACTGCAGGAATCCCGTTGGCGGTGCGTCACGAGGGGCGAGTATGGGCCGTGGCGGCCGACCCTGTGCACTGGTTCACCCGGTGCAGCTGGTGGGATCAGGAAGGCTCAGCGGTCCGCGGTAGCGGGGACCTCGTGAGTGTGGAGTACTGGCAGGTGCAGGTGTGGCTCACTGCATCGAGTGCCCTGCGCACCTTTACGCTGCGGCGGGACCCAAGAAGCGATGAATGGATCCTGGAAAACATTCTGGAGAGCGTGGCTTAGGCCCGCCGACGGTACCTGCTAGGCAGAGCCGATATCGTCTTGATATCACTGTTAATCCATAGTGATATCAAGACGATATCGGCGAGATATCATTAGGCTATCTGGTACGTTCGGCCCTTCGCCGCTCCAGTTCAGGCCAGATGAGAGATTCGAGTAGCTTCTGCTGGCTGCGCCGGTCCTCAGCCGCTGATTCCTTCAGGAGCAGTTTTTGATACTCATTCATCCGGAACGGCATCATCTTGGTTAGAGGCGCGTCAGGATCCAGCTCGTCCTCTGCGGCTGGCTCGACTGGCGCATATCCTCCCCTGCCAAATTCCTCGGCTTTCCTGGCCAGTTCATCCTGGTCGTCAGACATGGCGGGGGCAGGGCTGACTGCCGGCGGCTGACGTTTCTTTATAGCCATGACTGGATCTCCTTCACCAGCACCTGGACCTCGGCCTTGGCTGGACTGTTGGAAGCTTCAACCACTCCCCTGCCGGCTGGGATGCTGTCGCGGTAAACCTTGCGGATCTTGAGTGCAGCGTCGATAAGCGGGATCTGCGGATAGTCCCGCAGGTATTCCTTGGCCTCGTCTTGTTCCGTTGCCGATGAGTACGTGGGTACCTGCGTCAGCAGGGCCATGGCCTTGAGCTTGGGGTTCATATCCTGGGCGGTCTCGATGAGCTCGACCATTCCGGGGATGGTGTCCAGGTCAAATTGGGAGGGACGAACCGGAATGATCATCAGGTCGGCGACAGTCATGGCTGTGCGCATTTCCTGGCTGTCGTGGCCGGGAACATCGACTACAACGTAGCTGTACCGCGTTTTGAGGTCCTTCAGGACTTCCCGGACGTTGCCGGTGGCCTGAACGGAATGAACCCGGGGGAGAGAATCGTCTTGGACTCTGTCGCCGGCCCAGGTGAAAGCTGACTGGACGCTCTTGTCGCAGTCCACAATGATGACGTCCTCACCAACTCTGGCGAGTTCTGCAGCGATATTGACCGTCGTTGTCGTCTTTCCGGTGCCGCCTTTTTGGCTGCCCACTAAAAGTATCGGCATGTGTCTCTCCAGTTCACGCGCTACGCATCTGATATCACAGCGATATCAGAATGATTTGATAGCTCAATGATATCACGATGCTACCGATAGCATTGTGATATCGGCTGTCAGTGTCGTTTCCGGGGTGCAGAGGTTGCAGGCGTGTATCCGTGCTGGGCGGCCAGCACCCTCCAGCTGGGCCGGGTATTGCTCGCGGCTACGGTTGAAGCCCGGTCCAGACGTTCTTTCTCCAGCCGGCGCCGTTCCAAGGCTTGCTCGCGCTTAAGCGCAGCTGATTGAGCGGCTGCTTGCTGGTCTTTTGAACGCAGGGGCTCGCCCTCAACGGTTCGCCAGGCAGCAAGTCGGTTTTTGACCCAACCGCGGATGCGTCCGGGTTCTCGGGTCTCAGGAGCGCCGCTGTGCGGCCATGCGGTGCCGTCCGGTTGCCAGTCCAGGGCGTGGAGAATGTCCGCGACGGTCCAACCGGCGAGGAAAAAGTCCCGGCAGATGCTGGAGAGATCTTTGATTGAGAGGCACCGGAGCGCAAAGGTGCGGTACCAGATCTCGGATGCGGCCGCCTGCCGCTGTATTTTGCGGCTTGTCGTCCGGTGGGCCGGCCATCGTATTTCCGGACGCCATGGCACTGGGGGAGTGGGTGCGCCGCTTGCGGCACCTGGGTTGAGCAGGCGTGGCGTAGCCACGTCCGAAGGAACTTCGTTTTCGCGCGCGCGTGTGTGGGTTAATTCTTTTTCTTTAAGGTGAGAACCGCCTAGGGCGGGAGGGGTGGCATTTATATCCACAGCTGGTTTCTGTTCCCCGCGGAGCAGCGCGAGCGGGGAAGGCACGCACAGCACGTACACGGCCGCTTCGTTGATCTTCTCTCCGTCTGGTCCTGGTGCGGCGTACCGGGCCTGGCGGCCGCCGGCTACTCGGCCAAGCAGGCCCCATGCTTCAAATTCTGCGAGGTACCTGGCAATGGTTCGCCGGTGGCAGCCGACGGCCTCGGCAATGGAATCCCAGCCCGGGCGGCAGGTCATGGTCTCGTAGTCGGTTCTGGCGATGAGGTAGGCCATGGTCCGCAGGCGGTTTTGCTTGCCGTCGGCGCGCATGCGCCGGAGGGCAAGGAGGTTCCTGAGGTGCGCAGTGACCTGGTTTCCGTGCGCTGCGCGGAGGCTGCCCTTGGGCACGGCGGCACGAACGACTTCCCTGGAGGTCTCGGCGCTGCGGTTCACGCGGCGGGTGGTCCGGCGGGGGACTGGTCCCAGGATCCCGCCGTCCAGGGGGGCACCGGTGCGCTTGTGGCCGTCCGGCACACAGACGAGCTCAGCACGGGCGGATCTGCGGCGTCCTGTGCGGTGTGAAGACGCGCCCAGCGCGTCGACTTCACATGCAGAAGAAGCCTTGTGTAGACTTACGGGCATAACAGAAGGACCCTCCTAGAGGGTGTAGCTGTAAGAGCCCTTCACCCGGAGCCGCCAAGCAAACGGGGTGGAGAGCTTTCGAACTTCATATGAAGGCCCGCCCTCGTGGCGGGCCTTGTTCGTTTAACTGGCCTTACTGAATAAGACCTCCTGGTTCCTCAGAGCGGTAAGGTCCACCGATCTTAGGTAGTCAATAAGGGTTTGGGTGGCGTGAGGGCCGGGCTTGATACCGAGAATCTGCGCGATTTCTTGCAGTTTCTCCCACTCCGGCTGCTCAAGTTTCACAGCAACGGTGTGGCGCGGACCGACGTCGAGTCGCGGCCTTCCGATTTGTCGCTGGGTCTGCTGCATAACCAACATCCTGTCATGTGCATTTAATTTAAATGCGGCAGCTCGTGGGTGTGTTGCTCAAAACCCTCTGGCCACAGCAGCCGCAGCCCCGAGCCATGCCCGCTGCGTGGCCGGCTGCAGGGAGTCGTAGCGGATGGGTCCGTTGACCAGGGCAGGGTCGTAGGGGATCCGGACAACCGAGCGGACGTGGGGCGCGAACCCGTCCGCGATTCGCTGGGCCTCTGCCTTGGCACGCTTCAGGGCTTCTCCGCTCATGCTGCGTTTGGAATCAGTTGATTCAGAAACGATGACGACGGCGTTCGCTGCGAGCTCGGCGTCGTGGCCGCCGCGGGATTCGAGGGTTTGGAGGGTCAGGCGTGCTGCTTCTGCGCGGTCCTCGATGGCGGTCACAGGCACCACGAGCTGGTCGGTGTGGTGGATCATGCGCCGCCAGTTCGCTGCCCTGGCCGTATTGCCTGAGTCCATGACGATGAGCCGGTAGTAGCGGGTGAGCACCTGGTGGGCGATGTCCACTTCCTCGGCTGTTACCTCGTGGTCTCCTTCTTCGTTCTCGTCGGAGCGGAGGACGTCGAACTTGTCTGAAGTCTGGTGGTGGACGAAGCGTGCGATTTCGGCTGCGTTGGTACTAGGGGAGAGGAGTGTTTGAGAGGAATCAATGAGGTCCAGAACGCTGTTGCTGTGTCCTCCCTGCTCGGTGCGCCAGCCTAGGGTGCCCTGGGATTCGTTGTTGTCCCAGGCCACGGTGGCGGCTCCGCTGTAGCGGGCCAGGATCGCGGAGAGCATGACGACGGTGGGTGTCTTGTTGGCTCCGCCCTTGCGGTTGACGACTGCGACGGTGCGGGGGCCGGGCCAGTGCTGGCTGACGGTGCGGATGTCTTCACGTTCAGCGAGTTCCTCCGCTGAAGGTTCCATGCGGAAGCCGAGCCGGCTGAGGGTTCCTCTCCATCCTTGGGTGGCCGGCTCTAGGACAGGAGCGCTGACCAGGAACGAGGTGTCTTTCAGGCTCTGCCGGGTCTGCTGCGGGGTTCCTGAGGGCGTTTCGGTAGGGGGAGCCGTTTCTGTCTTCGTGGGGACTATAGCGGGCTTTTCCATGGATTGTGGCCGCTTTCTTTCCGGTGTGGGTTCGGTGTCTTTCCGGGCCGGTATCTGAGAAGAGGTGATGACTTCGGCGGGGACCGTCGGGGTGGCTTTCCGTCGCCGGGCGGGCTTTTCCTTGCCTGGTTCCTGGGCCGTGCCCGGGTCGGCTTCTTCTACAGTTCCGTCGGCGTGGATGATGAGCGGCCATTCGCCCTCAGGGTCGCTCATGGCTGCACGCAGATTGCGGCCTAGCTTCGCTGCCGCGCCGGCTACGATTTCCACGGCAGCTGCGCGGGCGGCTGCAAGATCACCGGTTTGGATGGGATGGATGCTGCCGCCGATTCTGACTTCGCCGGTTCCGTCTTCCTTAATGATGGCTTCCACTTTGGGCCACTCTGCTGGTGCGGTGCTCATGGGAACTCCTTCGATTAGTAGGTGATACCGACTTCGGCCAGGAACGAGGCTGGGTCAACGGGGTCACCGCTGACATGGACCTCAAAGTGCAGATGGCAGGCAGTGCTCATTCCGGAGCTGCCCACCCGGGCGATCATTTGTCCGGCTTCGACTTTGTCTCCGACCTCGACGAGGATGCCGTTGGAGTACATGTGGACGTACCAGGTGACGACGCCCCCGCCGTGGTCGACCTCGACGATCCAGCCGCCGCTGATGTCTTGGAAGACCTGGCTGACGGTGCCTGCCTGCGCAGCCCAGATGGGTCCTTCGCAGCCGCCGGCTTCCAAGTCGATGCCGAAGTGGAAAGCCGGTGTAGGTCCTGCGGGGGTTTTGATGGTCTCTCGGGGTCCGTATTCGCCGTTGACCGGTCCGGCGCCGGGCTTTGCCCATCCGGCGAGGTTGACTTCTCCCGGGACTAGCTGTACCCGGCCGTCAGGTTGGTAGCAGTCGGCTGATGGGTGGTTTGCCTCCGAGTGCGCTATGGCGTCGTTCATTGTTGTAGTGCTCGAGCCATGGTGCAAGTGCTGCTGTGCGTTCCTGGTTGCTG
>NZ_VULS01000023.1:0-5531 GCF_009696625.1 Arthrobacter sp. BL-252-APC-1A
GCCGGATGTGCCTGTTGTTTGAGAACTCAATAGTGTGCCAAGTTTATTGATACCGATTATTTATTGATTGGTTGAATTGGCTGTCCTGCCCACCCCGTGGGTGTGGATGGTTTTTTTAGCTGGTTTCGAATTTAGTGCATGACTGTGCAGCCAATTTTCCTTGGCTCCGGTTGTGTGTCTGTAACACATTTACGGAGAGTTTGATCCTGGCTCAGGATGAACGCTGGCGGCGTGCTTAACACATGCAAGTCGAACGATGACTTCTGTGCTTGCACAGAATGATTAGTGGCGAACGGGTGAGTAACACGTGAGTAACCTGCCCTTGACTTCGGGATAAGCCTGGGAAACCGGGTCTAATACCGGATACGACCTCCTGGCGCATGCCATGGGGGTGGAAAGCTTTATTGCGGTTTTGGATGGACTCGCGGCCTATCAGCTTGTTGGTTGGGGTAATGGCCCACCAAGGCGACGACGGGTAGCCGGCCTGAGAGGGTGACCGGCCACACTGGGACTGAGACACGGCCCAGACTCCTACGGGAGGCAGCAGTGGGGAATATTGCACAATGGGCGAAAGCCTGATGCAGCGACGCCGCGTGAGGGATGACGGCCTTCGGGTTGTAAACCTCTTTCAGCAGGGAAGAAGCGAAAGTGACGGTACCTGCAGAAGAAGCGCCGGCTAACTACGTGCCAGCAGCCGCGGTAATACGTAGGGCGCAAGCGTTATCCGGAATTATTGGGCGTAAAGAGCTCGTAGGCGGTTTGTCGCGTCTGCTGTGAAAGCCCGGGGCTCAACCCCGGGTCTGCAGTGGGTACGGGCAGACTAGAGTGATGTAGGGGAGACTGGAATTCCTGGTGTAGCGGTGAAATGCGCAGATATCAGGAGGAACACCGATGGCGAAGGCAGGTCTCTGGGCATTAACTGACGCTGAGGAGCGAAAGCATGGGGAGCGAACAGGATTAGATACCCTGGTAGTCCATGCCGTAAACGTTGGGCACTAGGTGTGGGGGACATTCCACGTTTTCCGCGCCGTAGCTAACGCATTAAGTGCCCCGCCTGGGGAGTACGGCCGCAAGGCTAAAACTCAAAGGAATTGACGGGGGCCCGCACAAGCGGCGGAGCATGCGGATTAATTCGATGCAACGCGAAGAACCTTACCAAGGCTTGACATGAACCGGAAAGGCCTGGAAACAGGTCCCCCACTTGTGGCCGGTTTACAGGTGGTGCATGGTTGTCGTCAGCTCGTGTCGTGAGATGTTGGGTTAAGTCCCGCAACGAGCGCAACCCTCGTTCTATGTTGCCAGCGGGTTATGCCGGGGACTCATAGGAGACTGCCGGGGTCAACTCGGAGGAAGGTGGGGACGACGTCAAATCATCATGCCCCTTATGTCTTGGGCTTCACGCATGCTACAATGGCCGGTACAAAGGGTTGCGATACTGTGAGGTGGAGCTAATCCCAAAAAGCCGGTCTCAGTTCGGATTGAGGTCTGCAACTCGACCTCATGAAGTTGGAGTCGCTAGTAATCGCAGATCAGCAACGCTGCGGTGAATACGTTCCCGGGCCTTGTACACACCGCCCGTCAAGTCACGAAAGTTGGTAACACCCGAAGCCGGTGGCCTAACCCCTTGTGGGAGGGAGCCGTCGAAGGTGGGACCGGCGATTGGGACTAAGTCGTAACAAGGTAGCCGTACCGGAAGGTGCGGCTGGATCACCTCCTTTCTAAGGAGCACCTGAAACTGGTTGTGTTCTTCCACAGTGTTGGATGCACGGTTTCCAGGAGTTATGCCCGTTTCGAAGGCGTTTGTTCTTCGGCGGGTGCTCATGGGTGGAATATCAATGAACAGGTTCTTCCGGGTTTCTTCCGGATCGGTGAGTACGCCCCCCTGGGGGTTGGAAAGCGGGTTCGGGGTCATGGTCCGGGGGTTATCGTTTGGCACACTGTTGGGTCCTGAGGCAACAGGATCTGTTGTTTCTGGTTTTTCCTGCGCATGCCGGAGGCCGGCTGGTGGTTCCCCTTGCGGGGTGCCTGGTCTGGTGGATGGGTGTGACGGGGTTGTTGTTTGAGAACTACATAGTGGACGCGAGCATCTTAAAAATTATTAAGTGCAATTTCAGATAAACCTGGTGACCGGTCTTGTACTGGTTTTCCATGGTTTTCTCGATAGCGATATTAATTGTTGATCTTTGTGGTCAAGTTTTTAAGGGCACACGGTGGATGCCTTGGCATCAGGAGCCGAAGAAGGACGTAGGAATCTGCGATAAGCCTGGGGGAGTTGATAACCGAGCGTTGATCCCAGGATGTCCGAATGGGGAAACCCCGCCCGGCGCGCGAGTGACCGGGTGACCCGCATCTGAACACATAGGGTGCGTGGAGGGAACGCGGGGAAGTGAAACATCTCAGTACCCGCAGGAAGAGAAAACAACAGTGATTCCGTTAGTAGTGGCGAGCGAACGCGGAAGAGGCTAAACCAGTGGTGTGTGATAGCCGGCGGGCGTTGCATCACTGGGGTTGCGGGACTTTCCGTATCAGTTCTGCCGGACTGGTGAAGTGAGTGCAGGTGCATAGGTGAACTGGTTTGAAAGCCAGGCCGTAGAGGGTGTTAGCCCCGTAACCGGAATGTATGCTGCCGCTTGGAGAGGATCCCAAGTAGCACGGGGCCCGAGAAATCCCGTGCGAATCTGCCAGGACCACCTGGTAAGCCTAAATACTCCCTGATGACCGATAGCGGACAAGTACCGTGAGGGAAAGGTGAAAAGTACCCCGGGAGGGGAGTGAAATAGTACCTGAAACCGTGTGCCTACAAACCGTTGGAGCAGCTCTGATTGCTGTGACAGCGTGCCTTTTGAAGAATGAGCCTGCGAGTTAGTGTTACGTCGCGAGGTTAACCCGTGTGGGGAAGCCGTAGCGAAAGCGAGTCTGAACAGGGCGAGTGAGTGGCGTGATCTAGACCCGAAGCGGAGTGATCTACCCATGGCCAGGTTGAAGCGACGGTAAGACGTCGTGGAGGACCGAACCCACTTCAGTTGAAAATGGAGGGGATGAGCTGTGGGTAGGGGTGAAAGGCCAATCAAACTCCGTGATAGCTGGTTCTCCCCGAAATGCATTTAGGTGCAGCGTTGCGTGTTTCTTGCCGGAGGTAGAGCTACTGGATGGCCGATGGGCCCTACAAGGTTACTGACGTCAGCCAAACTCCGAATGCCGGTAAGTGAGAGCGCAGCAGTGAGACTGTGGGGGATAAGCTTCATAGTCGAGAGGGAAACAGCCCAGACCACCAACTAAGGCCCCTAAGCGTGTGCTAAGTGGGAAAGGATGTGGAGTTGCCCAGACAACCAGGAGGTTGGCTTAGAAGCAGCCATCCTTGAAAGAGTGCGTAATAGCTCACTGGTCAAGTGATTCCGCGCCGACAATGTAGCGGGGCTCAAGTACACCGCCGAAGTTGTGGCATTCAGATTTTTGGTAAGCCTTCGTGGTTCAGCCGTCTGGATGGGTAGGGGAGCGTCGTGTGGGCAGTGAAGCTGCGGTGTAAACCAGTGGTGGAGCCTACACGAGTGAGAATGCAGGCATGAGTAGCGAAAGACGGGTGAGAAACCCGTCCGCCGAATGATCAAGGGTTCCAGGGTCAAGCTAATCTGCCCTGGGTAAGTCGGGACCTAAGGCGAGGCCGACAGGCGTAGTCGATGGACAACGGGTTGATATTCCCGTACCGGCGAAGAACCGCCCATACTGAACGGGGGAAACTAACCGCCCGAAACCTGCCCGTGCACCCTTGTGGTGTTCCGGGTTTTGGTGGAGCGCGGGACCGTATCCCGGGAGGTAAGCGTATTAACAGGTGTGACGCAGGAAGGTAGCCGGGCCAGGCGATGGTTGTCCTGGTCTAAGGATGTAGGGTCAGTGATAGGCAAATCCGTCACTGTGTCTTTGATGACGAACCTGAGATCTGATGGGACCCCCGAACGGGGGAATCCGGTGATCCTATGCTGCCTAGAAAAGCATCGGCGCGAGGTTCCAGCCGCCCGTACCCCAAACCGACACAGGTGATCAGGTAGAGAATACCAAGGCGATCGAGAGAATTATGGTTAAGGAACTCGGCAAAATGCCCCCGTAACTTCGGGAGAAGGGGGGCCTGCCCCGTGATGGAAACTTGCTTTCCGGAGCGGGTGTGGGCCGCAGAGACCAGGGGGAAGCGACTGTTTACTAAAAACACAGGTCCGTGCGAAGTCGCAAGACGATGTATACGGACTGACTCCTGCCCGGTGCTGGAAGGTTAAGAGGACCGGTTAGCCCTTACGGGCGAAGCTGGGAATTTAAGCCCCAGTAAACGGCGGTGGTAACTATAACCATCCTAAGGTAGCGAAATTCCTTGTCGGGTAAGTTCCGACCTGCACGAATGGAGTAACGACTTCCCCGCTGTCTCAACCATAAACTCGGCGAAATTGCAGTACGAGTAAAGATGCTCGTTACGCGCAGCAGGACGGAAAGACCCCGAGACCTTTACTATAGTTTGGTATTGGTGTTCGGTGTGGCTTGTGTAGGATAGGTGGGAGACTGTGAGACCCGGACGCCAGTTCGGGTGGAGTCATCGTTGAAATACCACTCTGGTCATACTGGATATCTAACTTCGGCCCGTAATCCGGGTCAGGGACAGTGCCTGATGGGTAGTTTAACTGGGGCGGTTGCCTCCTAAAGAGTAACGGAGGCGCCCAAAGGTTCCCTCAGCCTGGTTGGCAATCAGGTGTCGAGTGTAAGTGCACAAGGGAGCTTGACTGTGAGAGAGACATCTCAAGCAGGGACGAAAGTCGGGACTAGTGATCCGGCGGTACATTGTGGAATGGCCGTCGCTCAACGGATAAAAGGTACCTCGGGGATAACAGGCTGATCTTGCCCAAGAGTCCATATCGACGGCATGGTTTGGCACCTCGATGTCGGCTCGTCGCATCCTGGGGCTGGAGTAGGTCCCAAGGGTTGGGCTGTTCGCCCATTAAAGCGGTACGCGAGCTGGGTTTAGAACGTCGTGAGACAGTTCGGTCCCTATCCGCTGCGCGCGCAGGAAATTTGAGAAGGGCTGTCCTTAGTACGAGAGGACCGGGACGGACGAACCTCTGGTGTGTCAGTTGTACTGCCAAGTGCATCGCTGATTAGCTACGTTCGGATGGGATAACCGCTGAAAGCATCTAAGCGGGAAGCCTGCTTCAAGATGAGATTTCCATGCACCTTGTGTGTGAGAGGCCCCCAGCCAGACCACTGGGTTGATAGGCCGGATGTGGAAGCGGGGACTAAAGACCCGTGAAGCTGACCGGTACTAATAGGCCGATAACTTACACCACACATATCCTGGGCAGAACACGACTTCAAACGGTTCCGCCAAAGAAGGGGTATGAAGATCATGCTGCTTGCGTCCACTATGTGGTTCCCAACCAACAACCCGCGTCGTTGTTGAGTCAGGGAACACCACAATTGAATACACGCCACCACCCTCATACCAGGGGACCGGTGGCGTCCGGTACCACGTACCCCACAATTTTACCCACCCC
>NZ_VULS01000024.1:0-4375 GCF_009696625.1 Arthrobacter sp. BL-252-APC-1A
GGGGGTTCGGGTTGGAAGGGTTACGGCGGTCATTGCGCGGGGGAAACGCCCGGTCCCATTCCGAACCCGGAAGCTAAGACCCGCAGCGCCGATGGTACTGCACCCGGGAGGGTGTGGGAGAGTAGGTCACCGCCGGACAACCATTAATGTTTCAGGCCCCGCAACGCTGCGAGGGCCTGAAACACTTTAACAAGCAAAATCAGGACCGCACCCCCTGGAACCAAACACAGGTTCCCCCTTGGAACACCGGGGGAGTCCTGGCAAGGCCCGCACCACGTGTGCGGGCCCTGCCCTGTTTAACCCCTGGTCCCTTACCCGGCGCCGGCCGATTCGCGCAGCGGCCAGGCACGACAGTCCGTAGTGCAAGCCAGCTGCCCGGACCCGCTGCTGCCCGGTGCGCGCCGCCGGCCAAAGCATGCCGGCCCGGACCGGGGCGGTCCGCCGTTCCCGGAGACCTGCCTCTCCGGAGAAGCATGAGAGTCCGGGCCGGGGCAGGCCGCCGTTCCCACCTTCAGTGACACCTGTTCACTCGTGGGACCACACGGGTTAACAACCGCACCACGGTGTGGGAACCACGGTCAGGAGGAGCTAACCGCACCCAAACCGGCGCCTCCTGAGGGACAACACCTCATCCGCGACCCCGGGCACCGGTGCCCCGGCATTCCCACCTTCTGTGACAGCTGAAGACCAGTCTGACCACACCGGGCAGCAACGCACCACGGCGTGGGAACAACGATCAGGCGCGCAGCCTCGCCAGCCCCGCGGTCCCCGCACACGGGGTGGGAACCGCGGTCACGTGCGCAGCCTTACCAGCCCCCCGGCAGGCCCAGGTATCCAGGATCCCGGGCCGCTTCGCACACACAGATTCCCGCCGCCCGTTCCCACATTCAGTGACACCTGACTACTCGTGGGACCACACCAGACACAGCAGTCACCGCACGTGGGAAAGACGGGCGGAAACCGTGCACTGGGGAAGCCCTGAAGGCAGCCGGCGATGAGTGTCCCGTCCGATATGCCATGCTGCCGTGGGTCGGGATCACACCATGCCCACCCGCAACCGGAGACGGGGATCGCACGCAATAGAAGCACGCCTACAGCCGTTGATTCCCCGCAGAGGAACTCCACCAGCCGAGACACTCGGTTCGAGGAAGGCACCGCGCAAAGCCACCGCCTCAATGACCGGCGGGAAACCGTGCACGGACAGCCTTCCGACCGACAGCCCCGTCCAGCAGAGTGCATCTGGCTGCCGAGGGCTGAGAAACGGACTGCGCCATCCCCATCCTTCGCAATTCCCACTCCACTTTGGGACATGCCTGCCATCCTGGGACTTTCCTGACGCGGCGCCGCGGAGGAAAGACCCAAACTGGCAGGAATGTCCCCAACCGGCAGGGAAACACACCCAAATAGTGTCCCAAAGTGCAGGAATGTCCCCAACCGCAGGGAAACGGCCCAGAAGGGCGTCCCAATACGGAGGATCGTCCCCAACCGCAGGGAAACGGCCTCGAGGACTCGCCGAAGACGGAGGAAAGTCCCAAAACGGAGGACAACGCCCACGAGGACTCGCCCAAGACGGAGGCAAACGCCCAAAACGGAGGACAGGCCACGTCTGGGCTCCGGGAACGAGTGACTGCACCAGGGATGCCCGGACTGCGTAGGCTGGGGAGATGACTCCATCGCTTTTCAGCCATGCCCCGGAACCTGAGCCCGAGAGCCCACGCGAACCGGTCTCCGACGTAGAGGAGACCTGCGTCGTTCCCCGTGAAACAGAAGAGGCCTTCCGGGGATTCCATGAGTACCCCCACCTGTGGTGGCCAACGGAGTTCACCGCCTTCGGAGAAGGAACCCACGTGGAGTTCGAGGGCGGCGCATTGGTTGAGACCAGTGAGGAAGAGGAATCCGCCACGCGTGCAGCTGTTCAGGAAATCCGGCCAGGCCAGCTGCTGGAATTGGAATGGAATCCTCCGGGTACTGGTTCCACCACTGTCAGCGTCTCCTTCACAGCAGAGGGCACGGGCACGGCCCTGAGGATTTTGCATACGGGCTTCGATTCAATCCCTGACGGAGCAGATCAGCGCGAAGCCTCCGAGGCACTGTGGCGCAACGTTCTGCAACGTTACGCACGGTTCATGGGCGCCCGGTAGCCTTCTTCCTATGAGCCTGCCTGCCCTGCACGACCTTGAAGTGTCCATCCCCGGCGTTCGAATCGACACGGACCCGGAGACCCTGAAGCGCTACGCCCGGGACCAGGGGCCAGTCCAGGAACTGATCGATCCTCTGGCCGTGGTCTGGGCCGAGTCAGCCGCTGATGTGCAGGAAGTTCTGCGCTGGGCCTCACGTACCGGCACTGCCGTTGTTCCCCGCGGGGCCGGAACAGGAGTGTCCGGGGGAGCGCACGCCACCCGGAACTGCATAATCCTCAGTCTTGAGAAGATGAACCGCATCCTGGACATCCGCCCGGGTGACGAACTGGCCGTCGTCGAGCCCGGCGTCGTGAACGCTGATCTCAACGAGGCAGTAAAGCCACATGGCCTGATGTACGCACCGGATCCCGCCAGCTACAAGGTCTCCACCATCGGCGGCAACGTAGCGACGAATGCCGGCGGTCTCCGCTGCGCAAAGTACGGCGTAACCCGGGACTCGGTCCTGGCGCTGGACGTTGTGCTGGCGGACGGCACACTGATCCATACGGGACACCAGAGCTTCAAGGGCGTGGCCGGGTACGATCTGACCGGCCTTTTCACCGGCTCGGAGGGAACACTGGGCGTTGTTGTCGGAATAACCGTACGCCTGCGCTACCTGCCCAGCGATGTGAGGACCGTAGCCGCGTTCTTCCCGGACTTCCGGACTGCCGCTGCGGGAGTGCTGGCGGTTGGGGCAGCACGTGTGCAGCCGTCGATCATGGAACTGCTCGACGGCGCCACAATGGCCGCGCTGGACGGGGCGCACGGATCGGACCTCGGGACCCGGGGCGGCGCGCTGCTGCTCATCCAAACCGACGGATTCGGCGCCGAAGCCGAAGCAGCAGCAGTGCGGTCTGCGCTGCGTGAACTAGGCGGCACCGTAAGCAGTGAGGGATCAGAAGAAGCAGAGCGGCTCCTGGACCTGCGCCGGCACAGCCGGGGTGACGACGTCGAGCATGAAATCCGGGTGGGCGAAGACGTTGCCGTACCCCGGTCGCAGCTGGTGTATTACGTCGCCGAACTCGAGCGGATGGCCCAGGACCACCGGGTTCAGCTCAAGGTGGTCGCGCACGCCGGTGACGGCAACCTCCACCCCACCTTTTGGATCGAGGCGACGGAAGGCGAGGCAGGTGTTCACAGACTCAACGCAGCCCTGGACGAATCCATCACCGTCGCCCTGCGGATGGGTGGAACCATTACGGGCGAACACGGGATTGGCCAGTTCAAGCTGCGCTGGCTGCCGCTGGAACAGCAGGAAGAAGTCCTTCAGCTCCAGCGGCAGATCAAGGCAGTCTTTGATCCAGCAGGCATCCTGAATCCGGGTAAGGCCGTTCCCGGGATCTGAGGCCCTTAGCGCGGGTTAGGGGATACGCATCCAGACGGTCCGGTTAGGACGCAGCCGGGTGTGCGACATGGCACCGGGGGAGCTCTGGCACAGGATCTCGAATTCCGGAAGTTCCACGGGCTCGGTGCCCATGTTCATCACAGCGAGCACATTGCCGTTGACGAAACCGACTGCACCTTCAGAATCATGTTCGGGCCACCAGGCCAGGGAACCGTGGCCAAGGTTCAGTTCGCGCCGCAGCTTCAACGCTTTGCGGTACATGCTGAGCGTCGAATCCGGGTTCCGCTTCTGAATGTCGCGGGCGTGTGTTCCCCACAGGCCGGGCTGGGGGAGCCAGCTCTTGCCGGTGCTGCTGAAGCCGTAGGAAGGTGCGTCGGCGACCCAGGGCAGGGGCACCCGCGAGCCGTCCCGGCCCACCCGGACGCCGTCCGTCCGATGGAAGGTCGGGTCCTGGCGGTACTCATGCGGAATCATCGTGTGGTCCGGCAAACCCAGTTCTTCGCCCTGGTAGAGGTACACGCCGCCGGGAAGAGCCAGCATCAACAGCGTGGCCGCACGTGCCCTCGCAAGGCCCAGGACGTGGTCCGGCTGCGCATCATCAGGGCCGATCCCGTCGCCGCTGCGCAGGTCATGGCTCTGCAGCCCGAAGCGGGAGACGTGGCGGACGACGTCGTGGTTGGAGAGGACCCAGGTGGTGGGGGCACCGACTTTATCGAAGGCCTCGAGGCTGGTGGTGATGATGCGGCGTAGTTCCTCAGGGTTCCAGGGGTGGTGGAGGTAGGCGAAGTTGAAGGTTTGGTGCATTTCGTCGGACCGGACCCAGTCGGTGAGGCGTTCGAGGGGGTCGATG
>NZ_VULS01000025.1:0-4111 GCF_009696625.1 Arthrobacter sp. BL-252-APC-1A
CACCGAAAACGCCGCCAACGTGCCCTCGGACGGCTGACACCCATCGAATTTGAGACAATAAAAAACGCGGCCTCAGCCGCGTAAAAAATTATCAACCCCAGCTGTCAACGAAACCTTCAGCAGTCCCCCGGTAAGACGGGCGGAGACGAGGCTAGGCAGTAGCCCACGGGGCCACGAGGACACCCACGCCTAGTTGTTATAGGCGCTGTTATCGGCGTGAATTTTAGACATAATGCCGTGGAGGTGGGTTTCGCTGAAGTTCTTAGAATTTTGGCAGTGGTACTCGTACTCCAGACATCCTGCGGAGTCAGCGGCCCATTTTTCTTGGGATGCCGTTGAAAAGAGGCGTCAGAACAGACTGGACACCCATTCGCCCCGTGCATCCGGTCCGTGATTCTTGCCGTCCGTTCGTGGTTAAGTTGGCAGATCCACCAAACTGTCTTCGTGCTGCCGGGGGAAAGCGAGTCCGGTTGGATCTCTCCGTTTCTGGTTTAGTGCCATTCGTTGACGACCTCCGGAAACGACTCCTCCTGGATAAGGTTGCAGGCGCACAACGGAGACAATATCTTCCTTATTCTGCGTCGTGAAATTCCATCGGTACCGCATCGGGATCGCCGTCTGGAGCTAGAAAAACGTGCATATGGTCGCCCCCGGAATCTATGGTCAGAGTATCCAATTGGGCCGCTCCGGCCTGCCAAAGACGAACTGCAGCGTCGCGTCGCTCAGCAACACTGCCAAGCAAAAGGTTCCGATCCTCGGCAGGGCTTGATGGGAGTCGGTTGTAGTCCTCGACCGCCGTTAGAAGTAACTGGGCCGCACCGACGAAGGCTTCCTGCGCAACTGACTGATCGCTCGTGCCCTCTTCAACAGTCTCGAAAGCCGTCGCCGCAGCACTGAGGTCGCGCATCCATGCGTCGACATCACTTGTATCAGCAGGCGGGGGGCTATCTGCTTGCTCCAGGGGTACTGCAGTTGCTAGCCCCTCCAAAGTGCGTGCCATGTGTCCGTGTGCCGTTTCTGCTGCCATTCCAAGGTCTTTGGTGATCTCAGCCTTTTCAAGAGCCTGCCCTTTAGAAAGCTCTTTGGCGATAGCTTCGACTGACCCGGGGGTTGGCGCGATCTCAGCAGTCGTTGCTCGCATACTCATGGATGCGGCGACGGCTCCTACAAAGATGACTGCAATGGTTATTAGAGCAATCACCCATGTAGGAGAAAACGTGCGAGTCTCACGGTTCAAAAGATGAAGCCACCTTTGTGGAGGAAAGTGTTTTGGAGCTTGGCGGTTTTCTCGCGATATACGGCTTATACATCGCGAATGTGTGCAGTAGTTTCCGTAAGGCCCTGCCGTACTACGTCCCGCGGTGGCAATACGTAGTACGGCAGGCTCTTGCAGCTAGTTGAGCTCTTCTTGCCAAATCTGTAAGTCACGAACTTTCTCAGTCAGCAGAACCTGCGCCTGAGATCCACGGTCGACGTGAGCCTTAACCTGAGCCGCGGCTGCATTGAGCTTATTTGCCGAATCATCGTGCCGACCAGCCTCCGCTAGGTCCTTTGCCTTATCCAATTGTTTGGTCACCTGTGCCGCCGCTTTCGCAGAGACCGCTCCTTCGGCAACCAGGTCACCAATCAATGATTCGACTTCGTGCCATGTGACGCAGTCGCCGCCTCCACTGACTGCGCCAGCGGACCAGGCGATACCCCCTAGAAGGTGCTGTAGGAAGGCAGGGTCTGTGTACGATGCTTCGGTGTGTCCTCCGCCGGTGTACCACGAACGAGATGACTCGAAGTTATGGCACCAAGCTATCGGATGATCGGAACCCATCGCACCACGACGAGCGTTGTAGGTTGTCTCGTCGAGATTTATGAGAACACGAACAGCGTCGCGCGGACTCTGATTGAAGTTGTACCACTCATCAAAACGCGTCCATGTTTCTGGGAGATGCTCTGTTGAAGGATGGGCCCGGTCCTCAACCAGCTGAGAAGCAGTCTGCTGTTCTGGATGGCTGATGAATCGAGCACCGCCGCCGGTCAACTGGCTATACCACGGGACAGTGTGCATAGAATCTGTCGCCGCGTGAACACCCGCAAAACCACCACCGGAACGGATATATCCCTGGAAGGCGGCCAACTCAGTTTCATTTAGAAGCGTTGGCGTTGCAGGGTCGAGGGAATTGGTTCCGTCAACCGTGGAGACAAAGACAATGGTTTCGTATTTGGCAAGATCAGAGGCGGTCGTGAAGGGTGTGCTGGGTAGGGTCCGGTCGGGCTGTCCCTGATTACCCGGTGACGTTGGAGGATCCCACACGTCAACACTGAACCCATTGACGTTACCAAGTGCCATGATGGCGGTAGTGGCTTCATCAATACTGCTGTGACGAAAGCCCGTCGTTTTTCCTACGACGAGCACATCGTAAGATTCCGCCATTCCAATCTGATCGGAACTGGCTTCAGCTTGAGCGGGAGTCATTGCTAACGGCACGACAAGCGCTACCCCACATGCTCCGAGGGCTGCCTGACTGATAAATCGCTTCATTGCGCTCCTTAGTCATTCAATCGACGATGCCTCTGGATCGGCGATTGCCGAGCTGGGCACACGATCTGAAGCCGTCGAAGCAGCACCTAGCGCACCTATGAGGAATAAGTGCTGGTCGACAACATATTCAGCAGGCTAGCTTCTAACCTGCTGAAAGGTCTAGGTAAAAGTGATCTAGAAATTTCCCAGACCAGAGCGATCGTATGACTTTCATGACGGAGGCAGCACTCACTAGCGAGATGTCTTTTCAGACGATCCCGCCGTTTGATTGAATAGGCCCGGCCAACAGCATTCCAGCGCTCAGGCTTCCTGGCTGAAGGCGGCATCGAAAGAGGTGTCCGATGGCGCGAAGCCGAAGCGTTTCATGAACGCCAGGGCCTCGGGTGCCCCCTTGCAGGCGGTCCGTTCCGGCGTCCTCCCACTCCACCGAGATGGGGCCGGTGTAGCCGATGGCCGTCAGCGCCCGGAAGCTGTCCTCTCAGGGAACGTCGCCGCCGCCAACGCCGAAACGGAACGGCGCAGTTGTTGTGTCAGGAGCGGAGCACACCGAAATCGGTGGAAGCCGCTGGAACGCTTCCAGCGTTCGTTCGCGGAACAAGTTATGGACTTAGGTCCCCCCAATTCGCCCCGACGGGCAAGCCGGTGAAAACCAGTGCGGCAAACGGTGGATAGAGAAGAGCAGGCTCCTGGCTTCGCGGTAAACGAGTTCCTTGGTGTCCAGCTCCCGCAGGAGGCCAGGACGCTCTGTTCGCCGCTATGTTCCTGTTGGACCGCAGCCGTCCCGGGACCGCCAAATGGTGCTCTATGGCGCCACCTGCGGGAACAGGTCCAAGGCGCGTGCGCACCAGGAACGCAGACGCGGCGCTCCAGCGTCCTAGGGAAGCGTAAGAGCATCCGCCGACGCCGGTCAGGGACGTCCGGTCCTATCCGGCGGGCCGCTCGGCGGTTAGCGTGGAAAGTATGACGGACATCCAGATCGCGGAGCACTCCGAGCAAGCGACGGCGGCAGTCCGCGCGCAGGTGCCGATGGCCGAACTCGCCGACTTCTTCTCACAGGCGTTCTCGGACGTCATGGCCGCACTGCAGGAGCAGGGTGTGCAGCCGGTGGGCCCGCCGTTCGGCAAATACTACGGCCAGCCCGGCGCCTTGGTCGACGTCGAAGCTGGATTCCCGGTCCCTGGCGTCATCGCGCCTGACGGCAACGTAGTTCCGGGAAGTCTTCCCGCCGGCAGGATCGTCGAAGCGACGCACACTGGGTCCTTCGACACGCTGGCAAACACATACGCGGATATTGAGAACTTCTTCTCCGAAAACAAGCTCAAGCCGAGCGAGGTCATGTGGGAGAACTACCTCGCCGATCCCGAGACCGAGCAGAGCCCCGAGCATGCACGCACCCAGATCTGCTGGCCGGTCGACTGAATCAGGAGCCCTGCGGTCGGGTGCCGGCTAGGTGTACCCGGCCAGGACGTTGGTAGCGGCGTGGCTGGTTGAACGAAAGAGAACCTCCGGGTGGGATGTGGCTTGTCAAAGACCCACTCCAACCCGGAGGTTCTCGTGTCCCACAGTACTGCCCGTTTA
>NZ_VULS01000026.1:0-2930 GCF_009696625.1 Arthrobacter sp. BL-252-APC-1A
AAAAGGACGGGCCGGGGGTTCACCAACGCACGCAACTACAAAACGCGTATCCTGTTGCGCAGTGCCGCCAGAACAGTGGCATGAACACCCATCACGGCAGAACATTCACCACGAACCGTGAAGAGCCGCCAAAGCATGCCGGCCCGGGCCGGGGAAGTCCACCGTTCCCGGAGAACTCCCGCTCCGGAGAAGAGAGCCCGGGCCTGGACCGTCTCACCGCGGCTATTAGCCTCCGATCTGGGACACCCCTGCCACTCGGGGACTTTCCTGACCCGGCGCCGCGCAGGAAAGACCCCAACTGGCAGGAATGTCCCCAACAGCAGGGAAACGCGCCCAAAGAGTATCCCGATGTGGAGTGCCGTCCCGAGACGGAGGACAACGCCGTCGAGGAGTCAACCAATATAGAGGACTGTCCTAAACCGAAGGTGAGTGCCAACCAGGGGCGGCAAACGGGAGCAGGCGACGGCGGGCATTACCCGGGGCGGGAGACTATGGCACGGACTACGCCGCACTCTGCCCCGGCGCGGGTGCGAGACACATGACGACGCAGAACCTCACTATCGAAAAACCGTCGATTCCGGTTCCTCCCTACTCGGACTCACACCGTGTGTCACGCCTTCACATCAGTATCGAGAGATGATTCGCCTTCCTCCCTTCTCATATTCAACGCGCGGCGCTAGCCTCACAGGGCACGGAGTCTCCTCGCGGCTGGAATGCCTGGCCTGCGGCGTTCATCACGTCATCACTCGAAAGTAGGAACCTCATGAGTCTGCGTTACCGATCCGCCCGCGGTGCGGGCAGCGACCGTTACCTGGGGCGCCGGAAGGGCAGGGGCGCCGGCGTCGTCGGTCTCCTGGTCTTCCTCTTTATGCTTTTGCCCTTTGCCGTGCCGGCGCAGGCCGTGTTCTCCGGGGAATCTCCGGGGGCGGAAGTCCCGTCGGACATCACGGAAATCACCATGACCGGCACCGGCGCGGGGCAAGCCGTGACCGGCGGACTTCCTACTGGGGCCTTCGACCCGACAACCGGGTATCCCGAAGACGTGCCGGCGGGCTACGAGCCCGCCAACGAAGGGTTCGCCGGCATCATCACCACTGTTGACGCAGTCGGCAACACACAGCAGATGTACTGCATCGATATCCGGACCTCCACGTACACCGGTTTGGGATACGAGAGCGGCACCTGGGATGAGTCGAATGTGCCCAACATCGGCTACGTCAACCGGGTACTAAACAGCTACTACCCGGACCAGCCGGGGCTCCCGGACGCGCCGTCGGACAATGTCCGGGCTGCAGCAGTGCAGGCAGCTGTGTGGTTCTTTAGCGATGGCTACGTCCTTCAGGACACTGACCCTATTCGTCCTTACACGGCTGCCATTGTCGCGGATGTACTCGCTGCAGGACCGCTGACTGAGCCGCCGGCACCCAACGTAGCGATTGACCCGCCCGTAGCTTCAGGTCCGACCGACGGCGTCACCGGTCCATTCACCATTACCTCCGATGCCGCTACAGTCACCGTTGAGGTGCCGGAGGGTTACACCCTCTACACGGATCCTGCGGGCACGGTCCCCCTGGCAGGCACGACCGTAGCTTCCGGAACGCAGCTGTGGGTAGGGAATGACAATCAGACCACGGAGCCCGTGGTGCTGACAGCCACCGCAGTAGTTCCTGTCCAGACGGGCAACGTTTACCTCTATGCAGGCAACAACCCCCAGGTCACGGATGCCCAGAAACTGATCCTGGCGGCAGACGCGCAGATCGAGTCAAATGCCCAGGCAACGGCGGAGTTCTTTGTCGCCGGGGACCTGACGGTCAGCAAGGCCTTCGCCGGTGAGGGAGCTGGTGCCCAGGGTGCTATCTCACTGCTGGTGGACTGCGGTGCGTCCGGCGTCTTCACATTCGAAATCCCTGCCGGCACCGATACCCCGGTAACGGAAACGGTTACCGACCTCCCGGTGGGAACGGTCTGTGCGGTGACCGAGCCGGTATCGGGATCAACTTCCGAGGTGACTGTCACTCCCGTTCTCCCGGAACCGGTGACAATCACCGACGGTGAGAACTTGCTTGCTGTCACGAACACGGTTGACTTCAACCCGGGCAGCCTGCTGGTGACCAAAACCATCACCGGTACAGGTGCAGGGCTGCAGGATGACATCGTGATCCATGTCCAGTGCGGCGAGGGAGTGGTGGACGAGGTCTTCGTACTGGCAGCCGGCACTACAGCGGGTGAATACACCCAGCTCTACGAAGGCATCCCGGCCGGGACGCTGTGCAACATCTCCGAACCGACCTCAGGAGCGAACGAAGATGTCACGGTTGAATCCACGTTTACCGGTGAAGTGGCGATCCTCCCCGGGGCAACCCAGGCGGCAGGGGTTACCAACCTGTATGCACCGGTTCCAGTCAGCGAACGGCTGCCCAAGACGGGTGCCGAATCAATGAATATGGTCCTCATGGGCGGAGGGGCAGTAATTGCCGGTTCAATGCTTGTCCTGGCCTCCCTCCGGCGCCGGCAGAGCCAAGAGCCGTAACCCGGAATAGCGTGTCCGGAACCGGTCCCCTCGGGGGCCGGTTCCGCTGCGGTCAGAGCGATTTGCACGCAGGCGCAAACCTGTGTAAAGTCTTCTGAGTCGCCGCGGCCGGGACGCTCTGCTGGAAAGCATGAAGCACCCGAAGCATGGCGGCCAAACCCCAACTTCCTTTTGATGGTGGATCTGCTGCGCGCCTTGTGTGCCGGCGGGAAAGCCTGGGACTGGATGCTGGGTTCGGAAGGGCTTTTATAGCCGGTTTGGTGGGAATTCTTCGGAATTCGCCGAATTGCTAAAACGGCCTGGATGGAATATGCTGGTAAAACACCACAGCGGTGCGAAAAGAAAAGAAAGTTTCCGGTTGGGAATGGTTTTTCTGAGTAGGCCGGATGTGCCTGTTGTT
>NZ_VULS01000027.1:0-2113 GCF_009696625.1 Arthrobacter sp. BL-252-APC-1A
CCAGGAAACCTGTCCTACGGCTCGCTGGACTTCTTTGAGCATCTGGTCCAGGTCCCCGTTCTCGATGTTCGCGAAGCCGGCGGCGTTCTTGCCGATGTTGATGGTGCGGAATTCGCCGGCCCAGTCGTAGATGTCCTGGAAGAGGTGGCCCTGGATAGCCCGGAGGTGATCCGCGCCGTAGGTGTGGTCCACCTCCGCCTGGCCGGAGAGCAGTTCGCGTTCGCGAATGGCAGTGTAGCCGTATTCGATGGAGCGGAGTGCAAGGGGGTCTCGCTCCCCCAGTTTGTTCTTGAGGGTCCCGTAGCCGGCTTCGTTGATGGTCTCCGGGTAGAAGTAGGAATCCCAGGCCTCAGTCCGCTCCATGGGCTAGGCCTCGTCTGCCGGCCGCTGCGTCGCTTCTCGTTCCTGGGCGCGGTTCCTGATGCGTTGCCGGTATTCCTCGGCGGTGATTGTTCCGCGGGTCTGCGCGGCGAGGTCGGCCACATCTTCCCGGTCTGGCTGCCATCCGTCGTGCCAGCTCGCGGCAAAAGACTGGCGGATAGCGTTCCGGTCGATGTCGCTCATGTCAGTGAACAGTTCCGGCCACATGGCAACGACGTCAATCCCGGGAGCTGGCTCTTCCGGGCCGGTCTGGTTGGGGCGCCCGGCGGCCATGCGCGACATGACCTCTTCAAAGCTCTCCATGACATTCCTTTCACACAGGGTTGCTAGGGCTGGATGCTCACCCTAGCCGGATAGGTGAGGCCGGCAGCCCGGAGAACATTGGCAGGTTTGCCCAGGTTCCCGTCCGTGGCCTGGCCTGTCATAGGCAGCGGGGTGGTCTTCTCCGCGTAGCTGTGCAGGTCTTCCAAGGCTGGATTGGGTTCACCAGAGCCCGAAGCAGTGACTTC
The DNA here is from genome assembly GCF_009696625.1 of Arthrobacter sp. BL-252-APC-1A. Taxonomy (NCBI): domain Bacteria; kingdom Bacillati; phylum Actinomycetota; class Actinomycetes; order Micrococcales; family Micrococcaceae; genus Arthrobacter; species Arthrobacter sp. BL-252-APC-1A. The sequence continues at coordinate 891 of NZ_VULS01000027.1, forward strand.
GAGAGACACTGCCAGGCCGCGGGTGTTGAGTGCGTGGTGTGCTGATTCGGCATAGGCGTGGCGGTAAGAGTCCAGGTCCTGCTGCCATAGCTCATCGATGAGTTCACGGGTTTCAACTACGTTGTTGAGTTTCGCTGCGGCCGGGTTGCCGGCTTGCTCTGCTCTGGTGGTGACGGCCAGGAGGATGTCCTGGGCCTGCTGCTGGATGAGGTTGCGCTCTGTGGTGTCTGCTTCGGTCAGCTGGGCCGCTTCGGCGCGGAGCGCATCCAATCGGTTTTTTCCTGCTGCGTGGCTGTGTCATCACCACTGCAGCACCAAAACTGCTGCCTGGTGCCTTCAACCGACCCACCAAAGCCGGGATTCAGCTCGCGCAGGCCTCGTTGCCGAAGGTCTCATCTACACCCCGGAACATGGGCTGGTGGCCTTCACTTTCCCCGGAATGGCCGAGTTTATCCTCCGCCAGCCCGACACAAACAAGCAGGTCGTAATCCCATGCGGCGTCCGCATCAGTTTGATCTCAACCGGAGATGTACACAGTCGCTGGACTAACCACATGTGATCCATAGTGGCAAGACACTTCGATTTACCGTCCAAAGCGGATTTCCACTGCCTCGACGCGCCGTCGCGTATCCCCCAACCATCAAGAACAGATCCCTGCGGCAAATGTCGCAGGGATCTGTTCTTGAGAAGAGTAACCACGTCAGTGGCAGTCCATGAAGTGATGTATTTATTCGTCAGAATTGTGTTGGGACTTACTCGAGCGGGAACGCCGCGCCATGTAGGTAATACCCCACGCCACTAGTGAGATTACAATAATTACTACAATGGCGCCTGAAATTGCTCCTGCTGTCACAATACGTTCACTTCCTTGTCTTGAATCAGTTGTTGTTTGTCCAAATATCGTGACCGTTACCAACGGTTACTTCCATCCAAGCAACCCAGCCGACAGGGAATCCCTTCCATGCAACATTGAGGTCAGCAGAATACCGCACCTTCTGCTGTGTGAACCGTTCGAGCCGGTGGCCCCCCAGTGCCCCGCCTACAATCCAGTGGTTGGCCCCGTAGTAGTTAGTGATTCGACCGAGTCCACCAGAATAGGTATCTCGGTCAAGGTGGAAGCCCATGCCGATGATCCCCTTGTTTACCTCACCGTAGCAGTTCCTATAACTGGCGTGATAGGAACTGGAGCTCGTGAGCTGGCAGCCAGAGATACCCATTGGAGC
>NZ_VULS01000028.1:0-1447 GCF_009696625.1 Arthrobacter sp. BL-252-APC-1A
GGCTCTTCGCGGTTGGTGGTGAAACAGGTTCCGTGTCTTGAAAGCTAAAGGGCTCGTAGCCCTGCTGTGATGGATGTTCTCTACGCATTCATCAACAGTCAGGAGCTACGAGCCTTGATCGAGCCTACTTCCCCGCGCCCCGATGCTGCCACCACCATCTTCAACCTGCCCGACTACCGTGTCACCGGGACCGAGATCCTCGCCTGCGGGCAGCGCCGGATCAGTGTCGAAACCACCACCGAGGCCGGTTGCCCGTCCTGCGGGGTGATCAGCACCCGGGTTCATTCCCGCCGATCCCAGCGCCTGCGTGACGTCCCCGTCGCGGGCCCGGTTGAAGTGCTCTGGGCCAAGCGGAGATTCTTTTGTGGCGAGTATTTGTGTCCCCGCCGAACCTTCACCGAGGAGACCGCCCAAGTCCCGCGCCGGGCCCGGTCCACCCGCCGGCTCCGTGAGGCCCTGGTATCGGCTGTGATCGGATCCGGACGAGCCGCGGCGGAAGCTGCCTCCTCGTTCGGCGTCTCGTGGTGGCTGGTCCAGCGCGCGCTGGACACCGCGGCACTGACGCTGCCTGACGTTGATGCACTGGCCCCGCGGATGCTCGGCATCGATGAACACCGCTACCGGTCAGTGCGGTTCTTCCGCGACCCGGCCACCAAAGCCTGGAAACGCTACGAACCCTGGATGACCACCATTGTCGATCTCGATAGCGGAAAGGTCCTGGGCATCGTGGACGGCCGTGACAGCCAAGGAGTCGGTGACTGGCTCTTCGCCCGGCCCCTCCAATGGCGCCTGGGTGTTCAGGTGGTCGCGATCGATCCGTCAGCAGCGTTCCGAAAGGCCCTGCGGATGTGGCTGCCGCGCACCGCGGTCTCCGTCGATGCGTTCCACCTGGTCAAGCTTGGCAACGACATGCTCACCGAAGTCCGGCAACGCCTCACCCAGCAGGTCCACGGCCGGCGGGGACGATCCATCGACCCGGTCTGGGCCAACCGGCGGCTGCTCCTGCGCGCCGGGGACACGCTCTCAGAGCGGGCCAGGGACAGGCTGAACACCGTCTTCGCCACGGACGATGCCACCGGGAAGCTGCAGGCGGCTTGGCTGGTCAAAGAACAGCTGCGGGCCTTGCTTGCCACCGGATCCCTTGCCGACGCGGCAGCCGCGAAAGACCGACTGCAGACTCTGGTCGAACAATCCGCGCAGCCAGAAACGAACCGGCTCTGGCGCACCGTCTGCCGATGGTGGAAAGAGATCGAAGTCCTTATCGTCACTGGTGCGACAACAGCGAAAGTTGAGGCAAACAACACGGCTATCAAACACATCAAAAGGACGGGCCGGGGGTTCACCAACGCACGCAACTACAAAACGCGTATCCTGTTGCGCAGTGCCGCCAGAACAGTGGCATGAACACCCATCACGGCAGAACATTCACCACGAACCGTGAAGAGCC
>NZ_VULS01000029.1:0-1436 GCF_009696625.1 Arthrobacter sp. BL-252-APC-1A
TGAACTGCTCCCCGAAAGTTGGACTGGCCAAATAAGATCCTAGGCCGCGAGGGCCTGAGCACGGTATTGCACCGGGCTCAGGCCCTCGAGCTTTGTCGAGATGCGTTCATTGTTGTACCAGCCGATGTACTCGCGGAGCTGTGCTGCCAGGGCATCGGTGTTCAGGAACCGGACCCGGTGGAACAGCTCTTCCTTCAGATGACCGAAGAAGTTCTCCATCACCGCGTTGTCGTAGCAGTTACCTTTGCGGGACATTGACTGGACTGCGCCGGCATCATTGAGCAGAGCACGCCAGGACCGGTGCTGATACTGGAAGCCCTGATCCGAATGCACCATCGGCGCTTCACCAGACCTTAGGCTGGCCAGGGCATCGCGCAGGCACGAATTCGTGAGCTCCAGGTTCGGGGAGTCCCCGACCGAAAAAGACACTACCTGCCGGTCGTAGAGATCCATCACCGGTGAAAGATAGAGCTTGCGGTCACCGACACTGAACTCAGTCACGTCCGTAACCCATTTCTGGTTTGGTGCAGCAGCTTCGAATTCCCGGTTCAACAGGTTCGGCGCCACTACACCTTGCTCGCCGCGGTAAGAGGCGTAGCGTTTCCTGCGCCGGACTTTACAGACCAGTCGAAGAGAGCGCATCAGCTTCAAGACGGTCTTCTTCGCCACGGTCCAGCCCTGCTTGACCAGTACCGTGTGGATGCGGCGGTGACCGTACCGGGCATGGTTCTTCTCGAAGATTTCCCGGACTGCGGCTTTGAGCTCAGCTTGTGGGTCCGGGTTCTGTAAGCGGGCCTGGTGGTAGAAAAACGTTGACCGAGCCAAGCCGGCCACGTCAAGGAGCAAGTCCAGACGGTGCTCGGCCTTGAGGGCGATGACAGCGCGGACTTTTAGCGCCGTTCCTTTCCCCTCAAGGCCTGAACTTTTCCCAGGAAGGCTACTTCTGCCCGCAGCCGCTCGTTCTCCCTACGCAACCGTTCAAGCTCCGACACCGGCCGCGCAGGTGCTTCGGTCAGCGCTTTCGGACGGCCCTTCGGTTTAGGACGCAAGCCCTCTTCGCCTTCGCTGCGGTACTTACTGACCCACGCCTTGATGAGATTGGGTGAGGACAGCTGGAACTCCTGCGCCAAGGCGACCTTCGTTTCTCCTGCAAGAAAGCGCTGAACAACCATGAGCTTGAACTCCAACGAAAACTTACGCTTGGTTGGCTTGGCCAATAGTGTTGTCCCTCCGCGCACTCTCCAGCGGTCGTATAACCCGTTTGCAGCCTTCTTGCTCACGCCAAGCTTCGTGGCTACCGACTTGTACCCCCAACCCAGCTCAAATAAGGCTACCGCTGCCTCACGCTGCTCTTCCGACAATGAACTGCTGCTGTGCATAGAACTGCTCCCCGAGAGTGAACTGATTTCTCAGTCCAACTTTCGGGGAGCAGTTCA